>CAXXXG010000009.1:0-103962 GCA_963662565.2 Sedimentisphaerales bacterium
TCTCACAGTCGTTCGAGATGACAGACTCGCATCTGATGCCGACCACGTGATCCCGAGCTTGCCCGCCTGTCCCGCCATAGCTGCAAGCGAAGAAGGAAGAGATCTATTCAAACTCAGTCTGTCGCAGGCAATCGGAATAGAAGAACGAAACACATCGCAACAAAAGTAGCGCACACCGTTTTCGTTCTTTGTTAATCCTTACCTATTATAGATTGGCCAATCATCTGCACCATTCAATATAAAATGTCCACCTTCGTCACTTCCGTTACTGCCTATGCTATAAAGAATAAATTCATTACCAGTAGTTTTATATTTGTAAATCTTGTTGCTTATGGGATCTACAATTTCTGATGATGGTATAGTATTTTTTATTTGCTCCAAACTATTAGGCCACTTACCAGTTTTATTCTTAAATCGTCGTAGTTCAATTAGAATATATTGAGCACGAAGCGTAGATAACATCCGAAGATACAGATCCCTGTGTCGCCTAACGTGGGCATCCTCGCGTTCTCCAGAATCACCGCGATATCTTTGGCGGGGCGAAAGCTCATCTACAAGTTTTTCATAGTCTAATGTTACGTTGTAGTACTTATTAAAGGTATTCTCTGTGGATTGCATATTGGCTTTTAGGTTGTCAAGATTCACATCAGAGACATCACCACTGGTGATTAATATCGTTTGAAGATTGGCAGCAACAGCTTGGCAGGATACATATACAAGGAAACCAATAGATGTAGGTTGCTGGCGTGAATGCTCTGACAATCGTTCTAAAATATGAATTTTATCGATGGTATTGCTTATCTTTCCTTCTGCAAGATCATTGAAGGCTGCTCGCTCCAGAAATAATACCCATCTTCGAAATTTAGACGACCACGACTCCTGCCATGATTCCTCGGGCTCATTTGAGTTGGAGTCGCCTGGAAGCGTTAATGGAAAAACACATTTTTCAATTTCCGTAGCCAAACGTAATTCATCGACGATAGCCATATGTGATTCAATCCAAGATGCAATCTCTGGATAATCGACTGACAACCAAGGCTCATCGCTCGTTGTGCGCATATCATCGGCACTTACTTCGTTGGGATGCCAGGGTCCAGGATACAATTCCGCAATCCGGAGATACGTAATCGCAGCATTCTCTTCATCCGGGATAACTCTCGACGCATTAAGAATGCGAATTTGTTCTTCCGCTGAAGGTTTTGTCGCTTGACAGACAACAGGTAAAGCAAACAAGAATACTAGTAAAAGAAGAGCACGAAGCTTTCGATGTGGACTATATTTGTTTTGCATTTCGCCCATAAACTCCCTTGAGGTTAACATATGATTATGAGAATACTACATGGGGCAAGGTCTCACCCTACGAGTTTAGCTATTCCATCAAGGTTGATAACTATCAAGCGAAGCTGAAGATAACCCAAATACTGAACATGGGCAAGGGCTTATTTTAGTTCACAGATCACGGTTCTTAGTCGCAGATTAGCGCCAAGGCCACCACATTTCACAGCAAATCACTAGGTCATCAGAGGCAGCTCTTCGTAGGATTCACGCTATTCATGGTTCAGCAAAACCCAATTCGCCGAAACGGCCAAGACTGACGCCCCTCAAAATGCATTCTTGACAAAACCACTCACTTACCCTATCAATCAACAATAGCAACATGGAGCGACCTTACTTGAGTGTTCACCAACAACGGGTTTTCTTTTTCAAGGAGGAAAAAGATGAAAAGCATGTCGTGGTTCACGTCTATCGTTTTATCGCTATTGACTGTCTGGATCGTAGCAGGTCCTCTGTATGCGGAACTTCCTTCCGGGTTTAGCTTCAATACCCCATCGAGCATGACCCTGCCCACGCTGGATTTTGCAGAGACGGCCTTGCCAGGTTCCTTTGGGAGCTTTTCATTCGACACATCCGGAGGATTCGGCTCTACCCTGGATATTTCGTTACTGCCCTATTCCCCTATAAATCTAAGTTCCATTGCAGATCTGCTGTTCGGCCAGGAAGAAGAAATCGACACAGAGGAATTTCTGCCTAAAGAAACATTTCTGATCATTGGCACCATTGATTACGTTGGCCTTGAAGGGGGCTTTTATGCCATCGAAGGTGACGACGGCCAGGCCTATGATCCCATCAATCTCCCCGATAATTTCAAACGAGATGGCCTGAGAGTCAGAGTCATTGCCCGTCCCCAACCTCTAATGGGCAGTTTTCACATGTACGGACAAATCATCGAGATCGTCGAAATCGAACAATACTATAGACCGCTCTTTACATGGTAAAATGAAAGGTCCCCATAGAAATCCTCCTTTCTCCGGAGAACAACAGGCATTGCGTTCCCATAGGGAATGTGATATCTTGTAGGAATATCATCCAAACACCCTTGACCTTGAAGGAGAGAGCCATGATCAGGTCCAGAGTTCTTGTTTTTGTAACCGCCCTTGTGGTGACACTCGTTTTCGCAGCATCGGTTCAGGCCGCCAGACCCACGGTGGAATTCGAGCTTTGGACCGGAGTAGAGCCCAACCAGATCAATACACCCTATGAGGACATTTCGACGTTGACGCCCTATTTCCCCTCGTCACCGAACGATACTACCGGAGCGGCCATGATTGTCTGTCCGGGGGGCGACTATGCCTACCTCTCAGAGGACGAAGGCGAACCCTTTGCTGCATGGCTCAATGAATTGGGAATCTCGGCCTTTGTGCTCAAATACCGACTGAGTGTGAATGGGTACCATTATCCCAGCCAGATACTGGATGCCCAGCGGGCCATTCGTACGGTGCGTGCCCATGCCTTGGATTGGGACCTCGATCCCAACCGGGTGGGAATCATCGGCGCCGCTGCCGGGGGCCATCTGGCGGCATTGACCCTGGTACATTACGATGACGGAGATCCAAACGCTCTCGATCCCAACGAGCGGGTACGCAGTCGGCCCGACCTTGGAGTACTGTGTTATCCAGTGATTTCCATGAACGATCCCAATACCCATGAGGGATCACGCAACCACCTGCTCGGCGACGAAGTGTCCGATGTCAACCTGTTGGACTACCTGTCCGCGGAGCTGCATGTCTCGCCCAACACGCCCCCGGCCTTTATCATGACCACGGAGCCCGATCCCAATATACCGGTCGCGAACTCGTCACTCTTTGCCGAGGCCCTGGAGGCTAACGAGGTCCCCTATGAATTCCACCTCTTTGAATACGAACAACCTTCAGGTGGACGCGGGCGTAAAGCCGACCCGGTCCAAGGTGTTGGACTGGGGAGCGATCCCGGGGACACGGTGAACTACCATGCCTGGACGGGCGAATGTGCCCACTGGTTGTATGAAGCCGGCTACGGCCTGCCCCACCTGGGCAATATCTGGCCATTGGGCGATTCGATTACCTATGGAGCAGCGGCCCCGTCATCCATTCCAGGCGGTTATCGTAAACCGCTCTATGAGAATCTCTTCGCCCAGGGCTATGACTTCAAGTTTGTCGGCACGGTCAATAGCAATTCGACCACTAAGCTCACCAATGCCGGACAACAATGGCACGATGGCCATAGCGGTTACGCGATCGCGGACTTTACCATCCCCGGCCGGAACTACAGCGGGCTCTATGACGAAGTGGAGGCATGGATCGATAAGCTGGATCAAAAACCGGATATGATCCTGTTGATGATCGGTATCAATGACCTCAATCAGAAAAACGATGTCACCGGGGCGGCCGATCGCCTGGATCTGCTGATCACCCGTCTGTTCACCCTGTTACCCAATGTCCGGCTGCTGATCGCGTCCGTACTCGATGCCGACTCCGACAATGCCTACCGGCATGTCCCCCCGAACACCGATCTGCATGAACCCATTCTCAATTACAATGCCGGGATCGCTTCGATCGTGGCCACACGGCAGGGACTGGGGCAAAACATCGAATTCGTGGACATGTATGCAGGCTTTACGCTGGACGATCTCTCCGATGGCCTGCATCCGACAGAGTCCGGTTATAACAAGATGGCCGACATCTGGACCGAGGCCATCAAGCTGAACTTACCCACCTCTGATGTCAATACGCCGACGTCAGATTGATAGAAACCAGATGGAAATTGGGCCTCAACAGATCGGCAAGGTACTCATTACGGCAGGAATCGTCCTGATCGTGGCTGGTGGGCTGTTTCTGGCCCTGGGCAAACTGGGACTGTTTCGCTTGCCTGGTGACCTGGAGTTTGGAGGCAAGAACTGGCGTGTCTATGCCCCGCTGGGGACCTGCGTACTGCTGTCGATCCTGCTGACCCTGGCGATGTGGTTGATACAATATTTTAAACGCTAAGGCCCAACCTAGTCCACCACGCCCGGCGATCCACCGACATTGCTACTGGCCTGCCAGCCCAAGGCTCGATTCCAATCGTCCAAGGGGCCAGTCGGATCAACCACGACCAGGGAATAACCATCACCATCGGTAGACGGAATCCAGTCGTCTTCATAGGCAAAACTCTGCACGACCTGGTCTAAGGCGTCACGCAACTCCAAGGTTTCTCCTCCATTGCTGAGGCGACCACTGTAGGTTCCGGCCAGAATGCCGCTGAAATAGGGATATTGAGCGGCAAAGGCGGCTTCGTCTTCGACAATGACCATAACCTCGCCCGGAGCCAAGGCCCAACCGGTAAAGTCGAAGTCCACTCCACGGGTCAGGCGAACATTCGTCAGCTCCAGGGTCTGGTTTCCAATATTCTGTAACTCGATGAACTCGGTATCGTCCACGGCCGGATGATACATCAACTCGGTAATACGGAGGTTGTCCGTCACGGGCGTCACGCCGTAGGTGGCGGCATGCAAGGGACTCCACTGGCCACCTGAAGTATAGGTCCGGGCCTTGATCGTCACGGAATGGGTCAGCGTGATAGGCCTGACATAGACCTCCACACTGTCACTGTTAACGGCTCCACCGGGCAACCGAGGATCGGTTCCATCCTGAGTCATCAAGACCACGGTGTAGACCTTGGGATTGACGCTCAATTGCGCATCGAGTGCGACCTGGCCGCCATGCTGGACCACGCCATCAATCATGAAGTCCGGTGGATCGATGTCCGGGTACCAGGCCGGGTTCTTGGGATAGTCACCGGCGATGCCCATGAATTGAGCCAGCACCAGGTCACGACGGCCGGGAATGAAATCCGTGCGCAGTCGATTGCATTCGGTAAGCCAGTCGAGGTCGCGGGTATAGGGCACGCTGCGTCGATAGTCCCCCCAACGGGCCGACTCGCCCACAATGGCCCGGTCGATCTGATCGGTCAGGTCATTGAACAGGGTCGTAAAGTTTTCCGGCGTCAAAGGACCGTCGTTAAAGCAGTGTTGATACACGCGATCGGCAAAGAGCAGGCGGTATTCGTCGTTGTCGATCCAATCCCAATGCAGACCGGTCGGAGCGCGGGAGGTGATGCGATAGCCGGTGTTGTCGGGACGGGCAAACCAACTGCTTTCCGGTTTATCGGTGCCCATGACGTGCTCACCGTCCCACATGTGCCAACGCCAGCGACCATTGGGATCGAACCGATTATGTGTGGCATACCAGTTCTTGTGGTCCCAGTCACCGTTTCCCAGGTAATAGTTCGTGATCATGTAATCGATAAAGTCCGGAACATCCAGCTTGGCTTGCAAACGTTCAAAGGCGGTGACAGGGTCTGGGCTCGTCGGTGAGATGTCAAACATGGCCAGGTAGTCACTGTTGTCACCATCGATAGCATTGTACCAGACATGCTTGATTACATCGTAGTCGTCCTTGTTACCCCCGAGATACGAAGCGGCAAAGGCGGCGTCCGGACGCTCGTGCATCCAATAGAGCCCCCAGTAGAGACCATTGAGATAGAGGTGAAAGGGACGGCCGTGGCAGGCAGTGCTGCCCAGGGCCAACTGCGTATTGGAGGCCACCTGGTCACGCACATACTCGCCCCGCATGCGTTGAATGGGATCTGAATGTAACCAACTGTTCTGAGGGCGTGAATCCAGCACCAGGGTATCGAAGGCGTCGGCAGCGTCAGAACCGAAGACGGCATGGTCCAACCGACCGCCGTAGAATCCGCGAAACATCAGCCGCAGGGAGAGTTTTTTGCACTTCCACCGATTTAAGGTAGTCCCACCCTCGACGTCACTGGCCCCGCCCTGCATGCGGACACCACAGTTAAGGGTGAAGGACTCCAGGCCATTGGGATCGAGCAGCTCAACGGAACCAGCCCGCTCGGTGCCATCCTGGGATTGATTGACATAGATGCCGGTGCTGCCGAACAGATCGTCGATCGGAACCACCACCGAAATCGAGGGGATGTCCCGCAGGTCGTCGATAAAACCCGCGGCATAGACATCACCAAAGAGACCGTCCGGATCGGTGATGTCCGGATCGACTTGATAGTCGCCATCCGTACCGGTCCAACGATTCGGGTAACCGCTCGGCGTGACCTGCGATCCATTGGTCGCATGGGTCGCCTGGGTGACTATCTCTTCCAGGAAGAGATAGGTCTGGGTGGTGACTTCCGATGACAACCAATTTTCCTTAATGGCCACGGCCCGCACACAGGTGGTCTGTTCGATCTGAATGGGACCGCTATAGACCGTGCCATGCGTTGCTGTTGGCAAGGACTGGTCCAGGGTATAACGAATCTGAGCTCCAGACGTATCACAACTCAACGTCAGGTTAAAGGATCGTTCAAAGAAACCATGGTCCCGATCGAACTGCACGGGTTCGACCCAACCACTATAGCGTCCACTGTTGGCGGCTTTGGGAGTCACCTCATTGAGATAGCCCTCTAGGCCTCCAGTGTCCATCCCATAGGACACCAAACCGCATTGCCGGGGGTAGTCGTTGTACTCCTGTTCAACCACGCCATCAGGTCTCACCAGGGCGAGGTACTCCCCTGAACGGGACAACTCGAAATTGGTGTGCCAATCGCCCTGGTCATCCACAAAGGGATAGCCATACTTGTCCTCATCCTTGTTGGAGGCCCATACCCGCAGATCGCCATGGGCGGAGATGGAGGCCCCGGCCGGAAAGAGCCATTTGAACGGATCGTCAGGATTGTCGGTCAGGGCCCAGCCCTCCAGATCGATCGGTGAACTGGAATCATTGTACAATTCGATCCAATCCGCATAGACCGGTTCACCGTCAATGAGGGTATAGATATTGACCGCAGGGGTGGGACGCACATCCGTCAACGTGGAATTGACCGCCATGAACTCATTGATGACCACCTCGGCTCCGGCGATCGAAACAATTGCCCCCCAGAAAATCCCCACCACCACACGTTGCATCCATCCATTGTTGCCGATCATCATCACGCCCTTATTGTTGCTTCTCCATGGTCCAGCTTCACGAAATGAGCCGGTTTTCTTCAGGTCCTTCCATTATAGCCTTTCAAGGGCGGTAATACCACCTCGAAACCGGGATTAGCCTGGGCTAGGACCGGCTGGCTTACCTGCCGGAGTCGCTCCAAGCCGTTGCATGGAGCGGCCTTGCAGGAGGTTCATGAGGCGGCGGCTGATCTTTTTCCACTGCTGCTGTTGCTGCGGATCGAGCACGGCCTGGACGTCACGGTTCATGACGCGGAGGTGCTGGCGAATCTGTGGCCGGGCCTCAGCACGCACTTGATCCAGATCGGCCAGGCAGCGGCGCATGACCGGGCGGACCTGTTCAGTCTGCTCCGGAGTCAGCTTCAATTGAGACTCGATCCGTCGCATGACGCGTGCGACGTTGACCGGCGGACGCGGTTGCGGCCTGGAGCGTTGCTTGACCATCCACATGTGCATGGCCGAGGCTCCAATTGCGATACCGGCCAGCATGAGGATCAGGGAAAAGAAGGCCATACGCCAATAGAGCATGCGTTTGAGCAGGACCACGGGTTGGGTCAGATCATCATTGCTTTTCATTGCAGCACCCAGTCAATCGTCTCTGTCACTTCAAGTAAGGAATCCGTCCCACTGTGGGCTTGGAACACGGCACAGGCCAGGGCAATCATGGCCGCGGTGGCAGCCACCCCGGCACACCACCACATAGGCCGCTGCACCCACTGCAAGGTGGCCATCGACTCATCCTGCACCCAGGCCATGACCTCGGCATTGACCTCGGGTTGAGGCGATGACTCAGTCCGGGCCAACTCACAGAGATTTTCGAATCTATTGAAGTTCATGAGCGTCCCCTTTCATCGAGTATCTTTTGTAAACGTTGCTTGGCCCGTAAGGTCTGCACACGTACCAGGGTCTGGGACCAGCCCAGGTGGGCCGCGGTTTGGGCCACATCACACTGCTCCAGGTAACGCCAGGTCAGGACCAAGCGATCACGGGGCGAAAGCAAAGCCAACAGGTGGTAAACCAACTCGGCGGCCTCCAGGGTCTCCAGGTCGTGATGGTCGGCATCGAGTCTGCCCCACTGCTCTGCGCTCAACGATTGCTGGCGACTGTGACGGGCCTGATGACGCCAGTAGCGATAACCGACACGTACGGCAATACGACTGAGCCAGTGAACGAAGGGGGCTCGGCCGCGATAGGAATGCAGGTGACAATAGGCCTCCACCCAGACGTCCTGGGCCAGTTCCTCATGGATACCCGGATCGCGACTAAACCGCCACATCAAACGGTTGACCTGGCCCTGGTGACGCGTGAGAAGTTCTCGATAGCGTTCTGCGTCGCCCTTACAGATCTCCTGAACGATATCCCAGTCTTGTGATCGCACCTGCTGAGTCCAACATTCATAATGCCAATGCCGCTACCGTACAAATACGCCCAGGGCGAGGCAATAAAATTCCCTCACCCTAGACGTTGATCCTTTATATGAGTCAGAAGTCGAGAGGGTCTTTTTCTTGCATTCGACCGCGGCGTTGTCGCTGGGGTTGAGCCGGTCGGGACTCACGTTCCTTGGGTGGGGCTTGTTGCTCCTTGAGTTGAGCCTTCTGCTCCTGGGTCAACTCACTACGAATGGCATTACACACGCGGGCCTGGAATACGGCCTGTTCCAACAAGGCCTCACTCAGCTTATCAACAGCCTCAGCCAGGGCCTCCTGGTTGGCTCCACGCAGGGTCTTTTTCGCGAGTTTCTGTCGGGCAGCCCGGACGGCCTCCTGCACCTCTTCGCCCCGTGACTGGGCCTTACGCACCAATTGACGGATGGCCTGGGTCTGTTCCTCGCTGAGGTCCAGACGCCTGAGCTGAACGATCAATCGATTGACCGGCCCTCCGCCAGGTACAATGACGCGTCGTTTACCCGCCTCGGGACGTTGAGCCCATACCGGCATGTGAATGAGGGCGACTAAAACCACGATGAACAAACTACGATATTTCCATTGATGACTCTTTTGCATGGCTACACTCCTTAAATGCGTTGGATTCTATCTAAACTACGGCCGTCTAATGTGATAGTGGAACCCAACCAGACCCATATTACACCCCTGCTAAAAAATTGAGAATTGAAATCCACCTCTGAACAGATTAGAGTAACCCCTTGTGAAATAAGCATTAGAACCTTGAGATGGATCTGTCCGGGGAATATTTATGCAACAATCAAAGGAACCAACAAACGGGGTGAAACGCTATGGATGGCTGGTGCTGCTATGCCTGCTGATCGGAGCCGGTTGCGGTGACAACAAGCCTGCCTCTCTCAAAGAAGACGAGGTGATTCGTCACCGGGCCAAGCAAAAGCGGTTGCCTGCCACCAGTTTGAGTGTCAGTGGAGAAACCCTGACCCTGGAAAAGGTTATGGACCTGACCGTACCCAACGACTACGGCCTTCCCGGGCCTCCTTTGGGTGGCATCCTGGTGTCCATGGCCGAGGAACTCCCCAGTTATGAGGACTTCGAAAAACAAGCCCTCCTATATATAAAACGCACCGTGGATACAGAGGTCAGTTCGATTCTCCTCTATCAAAAGCTCAAACGAGAGGCTGGTGATAAGTTGGACGAAGGACTGGAGAGTATGGCCGAACGGGACTGGCGTGACTATGTTCTGCAAAATGCCAATGGCAATGACGCTGAGGCAGAAGAACTGTTGCGATCACAAAACAGCTCCCGAGAAAAATACAAGGAGAGTCGTAAACGCTGGGCCCTAACCCAATACTACATCTCCAACAAAATCTCCATAGACCAGCCCATCGGGCACAAGGAAATTCTGGCCTATTTCGAACGGCAAAAGGACACCGTCTTTGCCGAGGAAGTAAAGATTACCTTCCGTCTCATAGAATTGCAGGCCGCCAAGATGACAGGGCCAGAGGATCCCATCGATCGCATGGCCGCAGCCATCAAACTGGCAGAGGAGGTCAAAGAGAAGCTAGACCAGGGAGCGAACTTCGCAGAACTCGCCCAGCAATATTCTCATGGCCATATGGCCCACCTCGGCGGGCTTTGGGTCAAGCGTAATCCTGCCTCCCTGGCCGAACCCTACGACCGACTGGGCTATATCGCCAACAGTCTCCAACCGGGACAAGTCAGTGACCCGGTGATCTTGCCCGATCGCATTTTTATCATGAAGCTGGAAGAACGTGAATCCCATGGCACCAAACCCCTGGCCGAGGTCCAACCGACTATCGAGGGACAAATAGAAAAAGATCGTAAAACCGAAATTCGAACGACCCTCAACGAAGACTTGGCCCAACAGGCCAAAGTCGGTGATATCGACGGTTTTATCAAGGCCTGCCTCCAGCAGATCTACGCCACCTATCACCCGGTAGGGGATGATTTCATCGGCCCCCTACCTGTAGGACGATAACGCTATGCAACTGATTGCCCATGGTATTGATCTGGTCGATTGCAAACGTATCCGCACCATGCTGGAGCGTCACGACGACCGCTTTCTCGAACGCGTGTTCACCCCGG
This sequence comes from Sedimentisphaerales bacterium, assembly GCA_963662565.2. Taxonomy (GTDB): domain Bacteria; phylum Planctomycetota; class Phycisphaerae; order Sedimentisphaerales; family Anaerobacaceae. Next base: position 10,825 of record CAXXXG010000009.1, read on the forward strand.
CCGAGCAGGCCTATGCCGGACGTCACCCCAACCGCGCCGAACGCCTGGCCGGCCGCTTTGCCGCCAAGGAGGCGGTGTTCAAGCTGATCGGTACGGGCTGGAGCCAAGGCACGGCCTGGACCGACATCGAGGTGGTCAACGATCCCAGCGGTAAGCCCCGCGTCAACCTCACGGGCGAGACCCAACGCATTGCCAACAACATGGGCATTGCCGAAATCAGCATCAGCGTAACCCACGCCGCAGACCTGGCCATTGCCTCGGTGGTGGCCCTGGCGGAACCATGAAAAAATAAAAACGAACCGCAGAATGTCGAATTATGAATGAAGAAGTGAGGAAACACATTCCGGCGACAGCCTACTTCGTCGTTCTGAGTTCCTTGTTCATCTGTTCTGCGGTTCAAAAAACTAAACGAATATATGAAAAGCTTGAATTTTGATTGCATCGTCATCGGCGGCGGCCATGCCGGTGCCGAAGCGGCCCATGCAGCGGCACGATTGGGGGCACGCACGGCCCTGATAACCCTCAGTCGGGACACCATCGCCCAGATGAGTTGCAATCCGGCCATTGGTGGACTGGCCAAGGGACAGATCGTCCGTGAAATTGACGCCCTGGGCGGGCTCATGGGCCTGGCCATCGATGCAACCGGCATCCAATTTCGCATCCTCAACCGCTCCAAGGGCCCCGCCGTACAGTCACCCCGAGCCCAGGCCGACAAGTACCGCTATGCCCACTGGGTTCGTGTGGCCCTGGAGCAGACCGAAAACCTGAGCATCATCGAGACCATGGTCGATCGGCTTTTAACCGAAGACGATCGTATCACTGGCGTGTTGGCCGAGGATGGCGTGACCTACCAGGCCCCCACCGTAATCGTCACAGCCGGGACCTTTATGCGCGGGATCATGCACATCGGTCACGAGCAATTCGAAGGCGGTCGTTTGAACGAACGGGCCAGCAACAAGCTCTCGGACAGCTTGAAAGAACTCGGCCTGACCGTGGGCCGTCTCAAGACCGGCACACCGCCCCGCCTGGATGCCAGCACCGTAGACCTGGACCGCTTGGAAATCCAACAGGGTGACGAAGAGCCGGTGCCATTTTCGTTTATGAACGATCGCATTGCGCAACAGCAGATCCCCTGCTGGATCACCTACACCAATCCCGAGATCCATCAGTTGCTGCGAGACAACCTCGACCGGGCCCCTATGTACACCGGTCAGATCAAATCGACCGGGCCGCGTTACTGCCCCAGTATCGAAAGCAAGATCTTACGGTTTTCAGACAAGGACCGCCACCAGATCTACCTGGAACCTGAAGACGAGGCCATGACCAGCATCTACTGCAACGGCATCAGCACCTCTTATCCTCGGGACATCCAGGACCGCATGCTTCAGCTCATGGTCGGCACGGAAAAGGCCCGTGTCATCCACTATGCCTATGCCATCGAGTACGACTATGTCCCCCCTCTACAACTCAAGCGTAACCTGGAGACCAAAATGATCGACGGCCTCTTTCTAGCAGGCCAGGTCAATGGCACCAGCGGCTACGAAGAGGCGGGTGGACAGGGCCTGTTGGCCGGCATCAATGCCGTGCAAAAACTGCGTGGACAAGAGCCCTTGATCCTGGGACGCGACCAGGCCTATATTGGCGTACTGATCGACGACCTGCTGACCAAGGAAATCGATGAGCCTTACCGTATGTTTACCTCCAGGGCCGAGTACCGCCTGACCCTACGCAGTGACAACGCGGACCGCCGTTTAACGCAATTGGGGCGTGACCTGGGCCTGGTGACGGATGAACGCTGGGATCGCCATCAAGCCAAACTTCAAGCCATTGACCACATCAAAGTACACCTCATGGCCACCCGCCAAGAGGGCCATAGCCTATGGGATTTGTTACGCCGTCCCAACAGCCCCCTGGCCGAAACCTTGGGCCAGGATCCCAACATCGCAGCCATGGATGTCCCGCGTGACGCCCTGGAGGCCGTGACCATCGACGCCAAGTATGAGGGCTATCTGGGCAAACAAGAACGCCTGGTGGCCAACCTCAAAAACCTGGAGAACAAACACCTACCCGCCGACCTGGACTATCAGCAAGTCGATCACCTACGGGCCGAGGCCCAGGAAAAGTTGGGGTGTTTTAGGCCCGAGACCCTGGCCCAGGCCGCTCGCATTGGGGGGATTACCCCAGCGGACATCACCGTGATCCAGGTCTACCTCAAGAAACGTCAACACAGGTCCGAACCATGACCACACGCCTGGAAGACAACGTCTACAACCGCTCCATCCGTCGCGACCAACCCAAGATGAAGCTGTGGAAATCGGCAGGCATCCTGTTGACCTATCGCTGTAACTGCCGTTGTGCCTTCTGCTATTACAACTGCGGACCGGATAAAGGCGGTTTGATCCCAGTGGACCTGGCCCTGTCCGCCTGGCAATCCCTGCAAGATCTGGCCGGCGAGCGAGCTCGTATCCACCTGACCGGCGGCGAACCCTTTCTTTACTGGGATCGTCTAATTGAGATCTTAGAGGCCGGCCAAGCCCAAAGCTTGGGCCCTGTGGATATGGTCGAGACCAATGGCTTCTGGGCCAGTGACGATGCCCAGGTTACCCAGCGTCTCAAGCAACTCGATAACCTGGGCATGCAACGACTCAAGGTCAGCTGCGATCCCTTCCATCAACAATTTGTGGACATCAGTCATGTGCAACGCCTGGTTCGTGTCGCCCGTGACCTGCTGGGCCCTGAGCGGGTTTTAGTCCGCTGGGAGGACTACCTGCAAGCTAACGACCTGCCCCCTGCAGGCTCCGAGGCCTACGACCCACAGTATCTCAATCAGGCCGCCGCGGATCACCCCTGTCGTTTTACCGGCCGGGCAGCAGATGACCTCATTGACCAGCCTCAAACTCACCGCCTGGAAGAACTGCGAACCGCCTGCTGCGTCCAGTCTTTTTTAGGGGCCAAGGGGGTCCATATTGACCCCTTCGGCAATGTCTTTAGCGGGACATGCAGCGGGATCATTGTGGGCAATATCACCCATCAAACCCTCCAAGAGCTTTGGCGTAACTTTAGCCCCCTCATACACCCCGTGATCGGTACGCTTTGTAAACAAGGCCCGGCGGGTCTAGAGTCCCTGGCATCGTCACCGGCTCCTGACGACGGTTGGGCCTCCAAATGCCATCTCTGCACCCACCTACGTCGCGACCTCCTGTCACAGGGACAATATCGAGACACTTTGGGCCCTGATGAGTGCTATAAACCATAGGCTTTGTCAAAAAAATCCTCTGGCTTCGAGCGGCTCATTTTCCGCCTGGTCTGCGTCCGGCTGCATCGACGATACTTTTAATATCGCCTGCTTCACCGTCCTTGCCAGGCGAAAAACCGCTCGCTCTCGGGCCTAACGATCTAATTTTTTGAAAAAGCCACCACCTGTCGCGACATTTTTTGTTAAAAATGGCTAAAATACTTTAGGGGTTTGTGACTTCGACCGAAAAGTAGAACAGTTTATGCGAGATTCTATTTGGGCGGTCCAAATTGGATCTCGTGACTGTCCCAGAATATTTTTACCCCAGGGACAGAAAATCATTTGTTTCTAGATAGGATTGGGATACACTCAAGTGAGTTAAGGACCAGTCCAACTAACGTTCCTTATTTAAGGGGGTCACAAGATGGCTAAAAAGAAAATGACCAAGGGACTCTGGACCAAGGACGATCTCAAGCTTCTAAAGAAGCTCTTCCCCGGCAATGCGACCGCCGATGTCGCCTCCAAGCTGGGCCGTCCGACCGAAGCCGTGAAGAAGAAAGCCTCACGCATGGGTCTACGCAAGTCCAAGAAGTACATGAAGACACTGGGTCGCGCTTAACCCGAACCCGTTGGGATGGGACGCCCCAGTCCCGCCCCATGATTAAAAGCTCACAAGCGCTTTTGTTGGCTTGTCACAGGGTTAGGCTCTTTTTGGAAACTCCATCGTCGGCCCGAGAACGCGGCTTTTTTTGACTGGCAAGGACGGCGAACCATGCGATATTTTTGTATCGTCGATGCAGCCGGACGCAGCCAGACGAAAAAAGGGCCGCTCGAAGCCAGATCGAGTTTACAAACAGAACCTTGCCGGTAGGGAGTTATTTTCTCAAAAATTGAAATCCCCCTACCGGGTGATCCCTCTGGCACGTTAGCAAGGCGCTTGACTTTTGCGCTCCTGCCTCCTAATATTTAGGGTTTATGAACTGTCCTTATTGTCATTAAATCCTTACAGGAGGCAACCTTGAGAGTCCTGTCCGGTATCCAGCCATCCGGCCGCTTGCACATCGGCAACTACTTTGGGGCCATGCAGCAACACCTACTGCTTCAGTCTGAGCACGACGGCTTCTATTTCATCGCCGACTACCACGCCCTGACCAGTAATCCCGATCCTGCCGTCCTGGCCGAATTTACCCTGGACGTGGCCCTGGATTACCTGGCCCTGGGGCTGGACCCGCAAAAGACGGTGTTCTGGCGTCAATCCGACGTGCCCGAGGTGGTGGAACTGGCCTGGCTGTTCTCCTGTGTCACGCCCATGGGACTGTTGCAACGTTGTGTCAGCTTCAAGGACAAGGTCGCCCAGGGCCTCACACCCAACCACGGGCTCTTTGCCTATCCCGTATTGCAGGCCGCCGACATCCTGGCCTTCAAGTCCAACCTGGTGCCAGTGGGAGCCGATCAGAAGCAACATATCGAGGTCACCCGCGACATTGCGTCCCGCTTTAACAATACCTATGGCGAGATCTTCGAACTGCCTGAGGATCGCATCCTCGAATCCGTGGCTGTGGTACCCGGTATCGACGGCCGCAAGATGAGCAAGAGCTACGACAACTGCATCGGCATCTTCGAGAGCGAGAAGGCCTGCAAAAAGAAAATTATGCGGATCGTCACGGACTCGACGCCGATGGAAGATCCCAAGGATCCGGCGACCTGCAACGTCTTTGCCCTACTCAAGCTGGTGGCCGAACCGTCTGAACTGGCCGAATGGGAAGAACGCTACCGTGCCGGCGGCATGGGCTATGGTGACGTCAAGAAACGCCTCTTGGCCCTGGTGTTGGAACACTTTGGGCCTCACCGCCAAAAACGTGAAGAACTGGCCAACAACCTGGATTATGTCCGTCAGGTCCTGGCCGATGGCGCTACTCGCGCCCGCGCCATTGCATCAGAGACACTCAAGGAAGCACGCGAGGCTGTGGGCCTGCGTAGCCTAAGCTAGATCTATAAGGAATCATCGGTGCCGCCCTATCGCGTCAATCTAGATATCTTTGCCGGTCCCTTGGACCTGTTGCTCTACCTGGTTCGCAAGGATGAGGTGGACGTCTATGACATCCCCATCGCCAAGATCACAAACCAATACCTGCAATATACCGACATGCTCAAGACCCTGGACATCGATCTGATCGGCGACTTCCTGGTCATGGCGGCTACCCTGATGGAAATCAAGTCGGCTATGCTTTTGCCCCAGGCAGAGGACGAGGAGGTAGAATCGGGCGAGGCCAACGATCCCCGTGCCGAACTGGTGCGTCAACTGCTGGAATACAAACGCTTCAAGGATGCGGCCAACCTCCTGGATGCCGCGTCCGAGCGTCACCAGGACCGCCTGGGCCGTCCCGACAACCTGATCCGCAAGATCGATCCCGAGGTCAACACCGAGGTGGACTTGGATCAAGTCAGTATCTGGGATCTGCTGGAGGCCTTCGACGATATCTGTCGGGCCACGGGCCGGATCCGCGACATCGCCAATATCAAGGACGACACCCCCATCGACCTCTACGAGGTGGAAATCCTTCACAGCTTACAAGACGAAGGCAATCTCACCTTCCGCAGGATTTTCACCGGCCATCGCAACCGTCTGGTGCTGGTAGGCCGCTTTCTGGCCCTGCTCGAATTGATTCGTAAGAAACTTGCCTGGGTCGAACAGGCCGACACCGGCGATTTGTTTGTACGCCCCTTGACCGACGAAAACCCCGAAATTGCCGTCCAAAAATCGATTGTTGCCTCCATCGAAGACCTGGAAGCTCAAGAAAAAGACTCCCAAGCCGACTCCCAAGCCCCTACCGAACCTCCGATCGAGATCCAGGAGATTAAATCCCCCTCTCCGACGACAGCAACTCCCCAGCGATCCCCTAATCACCCCGCTGATTAGAAATTGACATTCCTCAGGCCCGGCCATAGAATGTTCTGCTTAAAAAGCGCCGTAGAATTGATTCTACGTCAAAAAATCGTTTGGGACGATTCGTTCGGTTTGTTTCACTGAAAACACCCGCTGGCCCCAGACGTTTTCAATGACTATTGAAAGGATGGGATCCATGGCAGCAAATGTAACTGAATTGACCGACGCCACCTTCGATGAGATCGTCCACAACAGCGATGTCCCGGTTCTGGTTGATTTTTGGGCCCCCTGGTGTGGTCCCTGTAAGATGCTGACTCCCATTGTCGAGGAAATTGCGGAAGAATACGGCGACAAGGCCAAGATTTGCAAGATCAACACGGACGAAGCCCGTGACAGTGCCGTGGAATTCGGCATCAGTGCCATCCCCACGGTCATCCTGTTCAAGGGAGGACAGGTCCAGAAGAAATGGGTCGGACTCACCAGCAAAAACGATATGGTCGCCGCCATCGATGAGCTGCTTTGAGCCCCACCCACTGACAACCTGGAACAACAACGTCGTTTTTTCTTGCGCAGGCAGGATCACCCCTGAGAATGTCTTGACCGCATCAGATGAACACCTAAAGAGAGTAAGAGTTGAATGTCACACAAAATCCTAAAGAAAACACAACTGTCTGACGATGTCTTTGCCGTGGTGGTCGAGGCCCCCTTGATTGCAGCCTCACGTCAACCCGGTCAATTCGTCATCGTCAGTCTCAACAACGACTATGCCGAACGCATCCCCCTGACCATTGCCGGCGCTGATGCCGAGGCCGGGACCATCCAGTTGATTTGGCAGCGACTGGGTAAGAGCACGGCCGAGATGGCGGATCTCAAGGAAGGTGACAGCATCGCCAACATCGCCGGCCCCCTGGGGCAACCCACTCATATCGAAAAGTTCGGTACCGTGGTTTGTGTGGGCGGTGGAATCGGCAACGCCCCGTTGTTACCTATTGCCACGGCCTTGAAGGCGGCTGGCAACAAGGTTATCTCGATCCTGGGAGCCCGCAACAAGGATCTGTTGATCCTGGAATCCGAATTCGCAGCCATCAGTGACGAACTGATCGTAACCACGGACGACGGCTCCTACGGTCGCAAGGCCCTGGTGACCGAACCGCTGGAGGAAGTTTGTCAGAGCCAGTCCCCGCAACAGGCCTACGCCATCGGTCCGGCCATCATGATGAAGTTCTGTTGCCAAACCACCCAAAAGTACGAGGTGCCCACCGAGGTCTCGCTCAACACCATCATGATCGACGGCACCGGTATGTGCGGTGGCTGCCGCGTGGACGTGGGCGGTAAGGCCCAGTTCGTGTGTGTAGACGGCCCCGAGTTCAACGGCCACCTGGTCGACTTCGACCTGATGATGAAACGTCAAAGCGCCTACCGCGATCAGGAACAACAGGCCTACAGCGACTACCGCGAACACCGTTGCCGTATTGGCCTGGATCAGTCCAAGTAATCCTCGCATCACACCAGGAGACATGAACACGTGAGTGATAAAGCCCTAGTCGAAGAACTTAAAAAGTTACAACAAAAGGAACAGGCCGGCGAACTCAAGGCCAAGGATCGTTTCGCCATCGAGGCCCAGGACATGCCCAACCAGGACCCGGTGGCCCGACGTAGCACGGTCAAGGAAGTGGCCCTGGGCTATACTGAGGCCCAGGCCCGACTCGAGGCCATGCGGTGCCTGCAATGTAAGAATCCGCTTTGCATGAAGGGCTGCCCCGTACAAATTCGCATCCCTGACTTCATCGGCCACATTGCCAAGGGCGACTTTGATCAGGCCCTGGCCGTCATCAAGGAGGCCAGCCTGCTGCCCGCGGTCTGCGGTCGGGTCTGCCCCCAAGAGGTGCAGTGTCAACAGACCTGTGTGTTGGCCAAGAAATACAACGACCCCACCCAGGCCGTGAACATCGGTCGCCTGGAACGCTTTGTGGCGGACTGGGGTATGAAAACGGCCAAGCCCCCCAAGGTCGCTCCCCCGACCGGCAAGAAGGTCGCCATTGTCGGTTCAGGTCCCGGCGGGATCGTGGCAGCTGCGGACACGCGGCGTGCCGGTCACGATGTCACTCTGTTCGAGGCCTTCCACAAGCCCGGCGGCGTGATGGTCTATGGTATTCCCGAGTTCCGTCTGCCCAAGGCCATTGTACAGCAGGAACTCGACGTGCTGACCGAGATGGGTGTCAAAATCGTGAACAACTTCATCGTGGGACGCACCCGCACAGTCCAGCAGTTACTAGAAGAAGACGGCTTTGATGCTGTCTACATCGGTGTGGGCGCAGGCCTGCCCCGCTTTATGGGGATCGAGGGCGAGAGCCTGGTGGGCGTCTACAGTGCCAACGAATACCTGACCCGAGCTAACCTGATGAAGGCCTATGACTTCGGCAAGGGCGCGGACACCCCCATCGCTCAATCCAAGAACGTGGCGGTCGTGGGTGGCGGCAACGTGGCCATGGACGCAGCTCGCACTGCTGTGCGTCTGGGGGCCGAGAATGTGTACCTGGTCTACCGCCGTACCGAAAAAGAGATGCCCGCCCGTTTGGAAGAGATTCACCATGCCAAGGAAGAGGGCATCGACTTCCTGCTCCTGCAGAGTCCCAAGCGAATCGTCGGTGATGACGATTGCCGTGTCACCGCCATCGAGTGCCTCAAATTCGAATTGGGCGAACCGGACGATTCCGGACGCCGTCGTCCCGTGGCGGTCGAGGGTTCGGAGTTCCAACTGAAGGTGGACACAGTGATCATGTCCATCGGTAACGGGGCCAATCCCATGATTCAACAGACCACGCCCGGCCTGGCGTTCAACAAATGGGGCAATATCGAGGTGGACGACCAATGTCGCACCAACATGAAGGGGGTGTACGCTGGGGGTGACATTGTCCTCGGTGCCGCCACCGTAATCCTGGCCATGGGACAGGGACGCACCGCCGCAGCGGCCATCAACGAGGACTTGGCCGCTCAATCGTAAGGAATCTTTATAAACAGTGTTGGGGTCAGTGACCTCGATCAGGAGTTAACACAACATGGAAATCAAGCCTTTCAAGGCGTATCGTTTCAATCGCGAGGTGGTGGGTAACACTGGGAATTGTATTTCTCCCCCTTATGATGTCATTGACGAGGCCAAGCAACAGGCCCTCTACGATCAAAATCCCTACAACATGGTGCGGATCATCCGTAACAAACCCGAGGCCACGGACAACGAGCGAAACAACACCTATACCCGTGCCGCCGCTCACCTGCAGGACTGGATCGACAAGGGAGCCCTCAAGCAGGACGATCAAGAAAAGATCTATGGCTACGTGCAGAACTTTTCGGTGGGAGCCAACTCGTTCGAACGCTACAGCTTCGTGGCCCTGGCCAAGCTGGAAGACTTCGGTCCCATCGTCAAGCCCCACGAGGAGATCCTCAAAAAACACATGGAGGACCGTCTCAATCTCAAGCGAACCACGGGTGCACGCTTCGGCCTGGTCTTCATGCTGTACGAGGATCCCTTGAACGTGGCCGAGCAGATCATCCAGAAGGCCATGGCTGCCGAGGCCAAGATTGATTTCAAGGACGATCAGGATGTGCGTCATCGTCTCTTTACGGTCGACAACGAGGCCGACCAGCAGAAAATCGTCAAGATGATGGCCTCGCGCAGTTGTATCATCGCCGATGGCCACCACCGCTACACCACAGGCCTCTTTCTCAAGCGTGAGAATCCCGCAGCGACCCACCAGATGATTGCCTTTGCCAATGCCCACCAAGAGGGCTTGCTGGTGCTGGCCACCCATCGCCTGGTCCACAAGCTGGAGTCATTTGACGGGCCGGCTCTGATCGAATCTCTCAAGGAGCACTTCACCATCGACCGCTACACCTTCAATAACGATGAAGGTAAGGCCGAGGCCAAGGAGGCCATGCTCAGTCAGATGCGAACCCTATTCGAACATCATCAGAGTGCCACGGGCATCTACTTCGGCAGCGGCGTCTTCTATGTCGCCACCCTGATCAAGCCCGAGGCCATGGCCGAGATGGTCCCGGACAAGAGCGAGGCCTGGCGGGGTCTGGACGTCTCGATCCTGCACAAGCTGATCCTGGAGAAACGTCTCGGCATCGACGAGGACAAGCTGACCGGTGGTGAATTCGTCAGCTATGTCAAGGACACCCCTATGGCCATCGAGGATTCCATCGCCCAGGTCGACGCGGGCGATCAACAGGCAGCCTTCTTCACCAACCCCATCAAAATCGAACAGTTGGTGGCGGTTACGGACACCGGCGAGCGTATGCCGCAGAAGTCCACGTTCTTCTATCCGAAAATGTTCACAGGTTTGACCATTCAGAAACTGTAAGTACACGGCTTTATGATTGGCCTTTAACAATAGGAGCAAAACAATATGGCAGATTGGAAAAATCCCCCACGCCTGTTCATCCCCGGTCCGGTCAAGTGCGACGAGGATGTACTGCAACAAATGGCCCGTCCCACCCTGGGACACCGCGGCAAGGAATACAGTCTATTGCAAGAAGAGACTGTGGATCTGCTCAAGCAGGTCTTCTTTACCGATCAAAACGTCTTTTTGTCCACCTCCAGTGCCTCGGGTATCTGGGAAGCCGCCATCCGCAACTGTGTCCATCCGGAGGAGACGGTGTTGAGCTGCTGCTGTGGTGCCTTCAGTGACAAGTGGGCCGATGTGGTCGAAGACTGCGGCCGCAAGGTTGATCGCCTAGAGGTCGAGTGGGGCCAAGCCACCACCGCCGAATTGATCGATCAAAAGCTGGCCACCGGCAAGTATGCCGCCCTGACCATGGTCTACAACGAGACCAGTACCGGCCTGACCAACCCGATCAACGAAATCAGCGAGATGCTCAAGACCAAGTACCCCGACGTCCTGGTCTTCGTGGACTCGGTCAGTGCCATGGTCGGTCTGCCCCTGAAGTTCGACGACCTGGGTTGGGACATCACCTTTGCCTCCGTGCAAAAGGCCTTCGCCATTCCCCCGGGATTCGCCGTGGCCCTGGTCAGCAACCGTGCCCTGGAAAAATCCAAGAGCGTCCCGGCCCGAGGCTACTACTTCAACTTCGAGTTGTGGGCCAAGAACGCCGCCAAGCACCAAACCCTAGTGACCCCCAGTGTCCAGCACATCATGGCCGTCAATTATCAATGCCAGAAGCTGGTCAAGGAAGGCATGGAAAACGTGTGGAAGCGTCACACCGCCATGGCCGAGTTCGTCCGTGCCTGGGCTACTGAGAAATTCGAACTGTTCTGCGAACCACAGTATGCCTCAGACACCTTGACCACGGTCAGGAATACCCGCGGTATCGACGTGGCCGCTGTGATCAAAGGCGTGCAGGAAAAGCACAACACCGTCTTCGGTAACGGCTACGGCAAGCTCAAACAAGAGACCTTCCGCATCGCCCACATGGGTGACATCTGCATGGATGATCTCAAAGACCTGCTCAGTTGGATCGACGCAGAGATCGGCTAAGCATACCATCTTAAGTGAATTCAAGGCCGACCCAGACAAGGGTCGGCCTTTTTTATTCCGGTAAGGGCTCTCCCGTCCATTGCAGCATGACAATGTCTAAATCCTTGTCATCGATTTGGCCATCACCATTGATATCACCGGCGTAAATCGTATTACAGACTGGTTTGTCAAAATAGGACTTGCTGGCTCGACACGTTCCGCCATAAGCCCCCAGATTGATCACACCGCCATTGGGGAAGGGCTCCAGACCGATCGGACCCGTGATGTCACCGACATCAATGCAGGCACTGGTTGCGGCATCGGCCACCCATACTTGCATATCCGGGTCCCAATGCCCGGCTTGAGATTGGAGGTGGTAGTCGCCTTGATTGAGATCAACAAAACCAGGATGAGTTGCGTTCCCCCAAACACTATTCGGATCAGACTGAATCCAACTATAAACCGGGGTACAACCGAAGATATCGAGTTCATCATTTAAGGCCAGGATACAATGGGTGACATTGGGATCCCCATTGAAGCATTCGATCCCACGTTCATTATGCACAAGGGTTAAATTCCTTAAGGTGGGGCTGCTTCTGGAGACAAAGATCCCGGTGGAACAGTTGCGAATCACAAAGTTCTTTAATACACTGGAGCGTCCTTCGCCATCGTAAAAGAATGCGGCAAACCCGGTGGGATTCTCTAACACGGCCGCATCATCTGCACTTTCCACCGTAATCGCCTTGCCGCCGTAACGAATCTGTTCCTGGTAAACACCTGGATGAACCCATACAGTATCGCCATCCTCACAGGTGTCGATTCCCTTTTGAATAGTCTTGAATGCAGTCGCAGGAGTGAGGCCACTGTTGTAATCATGGCCGTTAGATCCATCGATATGATAAACCGTATAAACCGGTACACCGGTAACGATTTTCTGTGCATCATAGGTATTGGCCCCCTCGTTATAAGTCACTAATAAGGTCATCTCAACGGACTCATCCAAATGATCGATCGTCAGCCGTCCGTGGGGCCCCAGTTGGGCAATTCCTTCCGGTTGAATCGACCAGGTAGCGGATTCACTCACATCGGCTTCTGAGCCATCATCATAACGAGCGACAGCATGAAATGATTGCGAAGTTCGTTCAGGTACATGATTGGGTCCGACAATGACCAACTCCGTCAAAGACGGTGGAGCCGGCAGTGTCGCAATCCAACCACTATGCTCCCAACTCTCCCTTTCGCAATTTCCTACCAGGGTCAAGCCATCATCAGAAATATCGACAACATCGCTCAGATTCCAGCCGTCCAGGTCCACCCCATACTCCTGTGTAAGCAGGCTTTGAATATTTCTCATACCGTAACGCTCGTCCCAAATGACCGGTGCATCCGACTTTTCCCCAACAATGACATAACCATCCGCCGAAGCCGCCTGAGCCCTACCCGATCCAATCTCAACCATCCCTGTCTCAGCTGTCCACCGATAGACCGTTCGGCCATCTATAGTACCAATGATGACCGAACCATCGTTGGATATATCCACAACTGTAGATGGCTCCTCAGTGATGAGTTGTACACCATTGGCAGCAGTCCATCGAAATGCCACCGTATCATTTTCCCACCTAGGATATACAGCACCGGCAACAACTGAACCGTCTGCTGAGATAGCCAATCCTGCGCCATTTGATCCTCCGTTAGGGGGATAACCTAGCCTTTGCACCCCGGTTTGTTTCGTCCAACGAAAAGGTTCATCTCCATAATGCTGATTGTGAATACTCCCAACGACCACTAAACCATCGGCTGAGACAGAAACAGGTGCCCACATATAACCAGAAATCACTCTTTTGCCACTTATGGAATTCCAATAAAAAAAACCATCTGGCTCAAAGGCATTCCCCACGACAACCGTCCCATCCCATGAAACATCAGAGGCCTCTCCTGAAGCATCTCCTAGCCATGTACCGACTATTTCAACACCTCCAGTCGCCGTCCACAGAAACGGTTTGTCGCAATTTCCTCCAGTCGTTCCCACCAGGGTGGAGCCATCCCCTGAAACAGCCGTTACGGTCAACCATCCGTCCGAACAGGGCCCAGATCCAAGCAACTGAAAACTAGCCAGACCTGCCTCACAAGTCAATGTGCAAACGAATAATATCATGATACAGACGATGACAGGGAATCTCATGGCGACGCCTCCTTCTCAAATCAATAGATATCAAAACCACTCCTAATGAACCCTTATCCTAGCAGAATTTAGCCCAAACCACACCATTTTTATTAGCAATTAAAGAGCCAGAAACAACAAGTTCCCTGGCTCTTTATGACAAAGCCACCTACACTCATTAAAAGGTTCACGGCTCACAGCCATCTCCGCTCATCCGCCTCGGAGACAAGATTCACGACTGTAAGAGTTGAACTAACGTGATTCTCATGCCATAAACCGTGAACCCTATTTCTATTCCCACCACAAACGGGGATAACTGCTCTCCGGCATCCACCAGAGGTCATCTGTTCCGTTGTCTGTTTCACCCATAAAATCCCAACCTGCATCTAAGTAGGTATCGATAGCCTGCATCTGGGCAGTGGCTAATCCAATACCACCCGCACTCTGTAATAAACCAGAGGTTTCAATATCCCAGAAGCTAGAAGTGACAGTGCCAAGATTGGTCCCAACCAATCCACCAAGCCCCACTCCATGCAAGTCAGAACTTGAATCCGGTGATTCCTGGTAAATAATGGGCCCGACACTATAACAGGACAAGAGGCTACCCGTATTGGCGCCAACCAAGCCTCCGGTATAACAATCGCCATAAGCTGGCCCTGTCGCATAACTTGAACGGATTAAATCAATATTGCGTCCCACTAGGGATCCAACATACTTATCGCCTCCCACCCGGCAACTACTCGTACAACAGAACACCTCCCCTTCATTAGTGGCGACTAGACCACCGACTACGTCATCCCCATTGACCTGACCCTGACTAGAACAAGCCGTCACAATCCCCTGATTGTATCCAACCAAGGCACCCACTTCTTGGCCCATACCATTGACGTCCACGAACCTCAAAGAAAAGTGCGTGATTTGAGCATCGGCGGAGAGTTCCCCAAAAAATCCCAAGCAATTTCCTCCATCGATCTGAAGATGATCGACACCATAGTCGTTGCCATTAAACACCCCTCCAAACCAGGGCACAACAGACACAGACCAAGCCACCCCCTCTAAATCAATTACCTTCTCCAGACGATAATGAGCCAGGGGACGCCGCCACACGGTTCCTAACTCTTTGGCATCCCAAATCACATAGGGATCATCTACACTGCCCGTGCCGTTAGGTTCTGGCGAAGCGGCCAAGTTGGGATACTCTCCCTCCTGCATCTGCCAGACATCACAAATCCCATTGGTCGTCTCATCGATCAAATCCCAGCCTGCCAACAGATAGGTGTTGGGATCCTGCATCTGGGCAGTTGTCAAACCCGTGCCCTCGTCACTAGACAGTTGTCCGGAGGTCTCTATATCCCAGAAACAGGCCAGGGTGTTTGTTTCTGATTTAGTGGAACCAACGAGACCACCGGTGTAATCCTCTCCCTCGACCAAACCATAACTCAAGCACGCAATAATGTCACTGTTACCGACTTCTCCGATTAATCCACCAACACGTCTTTCCCCTGTCACGGTCCCCCTATTGACATTAAAAAAAAGAGTGCTACCCCCCCCACACCCAGCAAGCCCCCCCACATAAACCGTTCCACTGACGTGACCTGTATTACAGCACCCCATAATCGGAGATCCTTCATAGTACTCTACTCTAGAGGCAACTCGATAATTGCTTCCCAAAAGTCCACCAACAATCACATTTCCACTCACACGACAGTTTCCTGTACAGCCAATAACACACGCCCCCCAACCCGAACCAATCAGACCTCCAACATAATTCTGTCCCATGACGGTTCCATTAACTTCAACCGAATCAACCACAGTATTATCGGTAAAACGTCCCACCAATCCACCGATGTTATTTCCGGTTCCATTGACATCCACAGACGCCAGCGTTAAATGCTTGAGCACCGCATTTTCACCCACATAACCAAACAAACCAAGATATTCGTTTCCATCAATGACCATATTGCTAATCGTATATCCCTGGCCATCGAATCGACCACAAAAAGGCTGCCCCTCAATATATCTATATAGACCATCAACAGTCTTGGTAAATGCAGGCGCAATCACAGCCCGATCAAAGGTGTAACCTGACAAATCAATATCCACAGACAACACAAAACAATCGTTATAGTCATTGGGTTCATTACCCAGGGCAACCAGATCCTCAGCCGAGGCGATCTGGTAAGGATCGTTGGGCTCCCCCGTGCCTCCGGAATAGGAGCCAGCCAAAACGATTACACTCAATACACCCACCAATAAACAACTCATCATTAATCGTAACATTGTCTATCTCCTTGCTTCTATCTGTGATCTGAAAACTGCTATCTGTTATCTCGATTTACTCTTCCCACCACAAACGAGGATAATCACTCTCCGGCATCCACCAGAGGTCATCTGTTCCGTTGTCTGTTTCACCCACAAAATCCCAGCCCGCATCCAGGTAGGTGTTGATGTCTTGCATCTCGGCTGTAGTCCAGCCACCACTCGCATCATTACCGGCAGCTTCTGCATCCCAAAAGCATGCAACAACCTCTCCATAACGGCCACTACCGATCAAGCCTTTACTAGCATCAGTAAAGAGTTGAGCTGCACTGTAGCAGTGCTGAATATCACCAGAGTTTCCTCCAGACAAAGCTCCAACTCGCTTTCGAGCACTGACCGATCCAATGCTATAGCTTGTTGATATCGAACCTTGGTTTTCACCAACCAATCCCCCAACAATCTTATCACCAATAACATGACAGGCACCAACACTACTAGAGACACGCCCTACATTGTTACCGACAAGCCCCCCCACAACCTCATCACCTTGAACTCGTCCGCTAGAGTAACAGGATGTAACCACTCCCTGGTTGTATCCCACTAAGGCTCCAATCTCATCACCTATCCCATTGACATCCACAGACTCCAGACGAAGATTCATGACCTGAGATTCAGGAAACAGTTCCCCAAAAAATCCCAAGCGATCTGCACCATCGATATGATAATGACTGACAGAAAAGCCGTTGCCATCGAAAATCCCCCCAAACCAAGGAATAAGGGGTATGGCGTTAGTCGTTCCACTCAAATCAATATCCGTCTCCAACCGATAACAGGAAAGAGGCTGTCGCCATATACCCCCCAACTCATTAACATCGGTTATCAGAAATGGATCATCTAAACTTCCCGACCCATTCGGTTTGATTACAACTGCAAAGCTGGGATACTCCCCTTCCTGCATTTGCCAGGGATTGTGAATTCCATTGGTAGTCTCTCCAGCAAAATCCCAACCGACCGACAGATAGGTATTGGGATCCTGCATTTCGCTGGTCGTCAGACCAGTTCCGCCTTCACTGATTTCTTGTCCCGAGGCCTCAATATCCCAGAAACAATCCAGAACCACAGCCTCATAACGACAAGTGCCCACCAACCCGCCAGTGTTATAATCTCCAACGATCCATCCGCAACTATAGCTCGAAATTATATTGCTTCCATCATTTTCCCCCACTAAACCACCGACTGCATGATCTCCATGAACTGAGCCACAGTTGTAGCTCGAAACAACATCAGTCTTATTAATCCTTCCAACGAGTCCGCCGACAGAATACCACCCTGTCACAGTCCCCATGTTGGTATTCAAACCAAGCCCCCCTTCACCACTTCTGCCCACGAGTCCACCAACACCATCGTCTCCGTGAACGCAACCCATATTGCAGCACCCCAAAATCAACGTCCCTCCACAGAGCAGTTTGTCCCTACCATACAAGGTACCATTGATTCCAAACAGCCCACCGATATAATTATCTCCACTGACACTACAGTTTCCAATGCATCCGATGACACAGCCTCCACTAGCAGATCCGCCAAGGCCTCCTACAAAGTTACAGCCAATCACAGTCCCATGAACCTCAACAAAACGAATAACACTGTTGTAATCAAGGTCGCCCACGAAGGCTCCTATATAGTCTCCACTTCCATTGACATCCACTGATTCCAAAATCAAATTTGAAAGCACTGCCTCTCCACTTACATAACCAAACAAACCTAGATAAGAACCTCCACTGAGGGTCAGATTCTCAATGGAATGCCCTTGACCATTAAAAATGCCAGTAAAGGCAGTCCCTTGGAACCGATAGGAAAGATGATCCACATCCGGTGCAATCACCGCCCGGTCAAAGACATAGCCAGACAAATCGATATCCGCTGTCAGGATAAAACAGTCATTGTAGTCATTGGGTTCATTACCCAAGGCAATCAGATCCTCAGCGGTAGCGATCTGGTAGGGATCGTTCGGTTCACCCGTACCTCCGGAATAGGCCATTAATGTCCCGCTCATTACCCCCACCAGCAAACAACTCATCATCAATCGTGACATTGTTCTTCTCCTTATCTCATGGTTCACGGTTCAACGTTCACCGTTCAAGGTTGTAAAAAAGTAAACAACATCCAACCGTGAATCCCTAAACCATGAACTGTGAACTTTTTTTACTCTTCCCACCACAGCCGGGGATAATCCCCCTCCGGCATCCACCAGAGGTCATCTGTTCCGTTGTCTGTTTCACCCACAAAATCCCAACCTGCATCCAGGTAGGTGTTGATGTCCTGCATCTCGGCCGTTGTCAGGCCTGTGCCACCATCGCTATCGATGTAGCCCGAGGTATTGATATCCCAGAAGCAGGAAGCTACGGTTCCTGTATCGTATCCGATTAATCCTCCCCAATAATAGTCTCTACTTGCCACACCACTTGACCTAGATCTTGAATCAGTCGATTCCCTAAAGGTAATGGCTCCGGTACAATAGCAGGACAAAACATTCCCACCATTTTTGCCGACCAAGCCTCCCACCAAAAAATTTCCACAAACATTCGCTGTGGCATAACAGGAAAGGATAGAATCACAATTATATCCCACTAGAGAGCCAACATAGTCATCACCTGAAACGAATCCAGTGACATAGCAGTAGACGACCCTCCCCTTATTACAACCCACTAGACTCGCCACTAAATCTCCTATCCCATTGACATCGGCATTTTCTAATCCCAAACATGACACGGTCGCTTCAGACATCAATGTTCCAAATAATCCCAAATAACCGTTTCCCTCGATATGGAGGTTGCGTATTATATGGCCGTTGCCATCAAAAACACCGCCAAATTGTGGAACTACGGCCATATCCCAGTTCACACCAGACAAATCGAGATCAGCCATCAAGCGATAATGGGCTTGGGGGTAGATGCAAACCATCCCCAAGTTATTACCATCTGCAATTTTATAGGGATCCACCAAAGTTCCACTTCCTTCAAGATCCGAAGGAGCCTTCAAAGTCGGGTATTCGCCTTCCTCCAAACACCATAAGTTACGAGTACCATTAGCAATTTCATTCTCAAAATCCCATCCTGCATTGAGATAGGTATTGATGTCCTTCATTTCAGTTGTACTGAGTCCGATCCCAACACCGCTTTCTGTTTGACCTGAACTATTCTTGTCCCAAAAACAGGAAATAACCGTAGCTTCATCACTATCTCCAACCAATCCCCCCACAGACTCTTCCCCTAAAATTTCGCCACTACTATAACAACTCTGTAAAGTAGCACCATCGCCTAAGTCGCCTATTAAACCGCCAACATCTCTTCTACCACAAACTAAACTATGGCTATAACTCGAGAAAACGGCCGTACTACCGGTATTCCCGATAAACCCACCAACATTACAATCACCCCGGACATCTCCGCTACTGTAGCTAAACATAATCACATCACCAGAACTCAGCCCGACCCACCCACCAACATAATCATCACCACTCACATCACCATTGCTATGGCTCAATACAACATAATTACTCTTACTATATCCAATCAATCCGCCAACATTGTATTTCCCGCTTACAGCCCCGCGACTGTAACATGAAGTAATATTTACCTCAGAACTGCTCCCAATCAATCCTCCAACATTGTTTTCCCCACTCACATGGCTAGTGCTATAGCAAGAAGCGATACTTCCACCACCATTACCTCCGACCAAACCGCCCACATAGTCTTCTCCGCTAACATCCCCAGTGCAATAGCTTGAGGTAATTGTACCGGTACTATTCACACCCACTAAGCCACCAACACTATTTTCTCCATTTACCGTAGAGGTGCTATAACAGATATCAATCTGTCCATTCTCGTTTATCCCCACGAATCCCCCAACTCCATACCAATAGCCATTCACACTTCCAACGCTGTAGCTTCTGTCAACAGATCCCCCTTTAATAAATCCCACCAATCCACCGACACCACCTTCTCCACTCTCAATGATGCTATCACTATGACATGAGCGAATGATTCCATGATCATTGTATCCCACCAGCCCTCCAATTGTCTCCCCCCCAACAAAACGACTCTCACTAGAGCAGGAGACAATCGTCCCATGATCATTGTAGCCCACAAGCCCTCCGATGCTCTCACCATATCGAGAATTGATATCGATACGGCTATAACAGTCTGAAATGACTCCCCCAGCATTGTATCCTACGAGTGCTCCGACATAGACGAACCCCATATATTGATAAACACAGTTAACATCAACTCCTTCCACTGACAAATTGATGACACGTGCGTCTGCCTGGAGTCTACCAAAGAGGCCAATATTCTTTGCATATTCATAAAGATTTATTTTCAGTTCACGGATCACATGCTCATTGCCATCAAACACACCGCTTAGCCATGGAACCACGGCCGAGTTCAAGGTTGTCCCTGACAGATCGAGATCCGTTGTCAGGATATAACAAGCTTGTGGATATTCTCGCACTGCCATCAAATTATCGACATTGGTTACGCGATAGGGACAGGCCCGAGTTCCTTCACCCTCCAGGGATGATCGCCTGATTCCTTGCAGTGAGACCAACTCAGGATAACCGCCCTCCGGCATAAACCACAGGTCCTCGGTACCATTATTT
This sequence comes from Sedimentisphaerales bacterium, assembly GCA_963662565.2. Lineage (GTDB taxonomy): Bacteria > Planctomycetota > Phycisphaerae > Sedimentisphaerales > Anaerobacaceae. Next base: position 31,501 of record CAXXXG010000009.1, read on the forward strand.
GCCTCGCCCACGAAGTCCCAACCTGAAACCAAGTAGGTATTGACATCCAGCATTTCAGCCGTCGTCAAACCGTACCTGGAGTCAATACCCGCAGCCTCAGCATCCCAGAAACACGCGACACCTTCATCACGTTTCCAGTCAAAACCAATTAAGCCTTTCGAAGAATTAGAGGCAATCTGAGCGGCGCTATAACAATACATAATGCTATCAGAGTTGCTGCCTGCCAAAGAACCGGATTGTCCCTGAGCCCGGACCAATCCAATACTATAGCTGGAAGAAACGATAGAGAAATTGGAACCGACCAACCCTCCAATGAATTCCTTGCCTCTAACCCGGCAGGCACTGGCACAACAAAAAACCTCTCCGCCATTGCGACCTACAAGTCCTCCCACAGTCTCTTTTCCATTAACTTTACCGCTACTGTAGCAAGACATTACCGTCCCCTGATTGTATCCAACCAAGGCTCCGATCTCATCCCCAGCCCCATTGACATCCACAGTTTCCAAGCAAAGATTCATAACCTGAGATTCCGGTAACATTCGCCCAAAGAATCCTAAGCAATCAGTACCGTCAACACGATAATGACTGACACAATAACCATTGCCGTCGAAAACCCCTCTGAACCAGGGCACAATGGGCATGGAACTGATCGTCCCAGATAAATCAATATCCGATTCGAGACAATAATGAGCGAAGGGACTCCGCCACACGGTTCCTAACTCATTAGCTTCTGTAATCCTGTACGGATCATGTAAAATCCCCGATCCATTCGGTTCTGTTGCAACCGCGAAGCTGGGATATCCCTCTCCCTGCATCTGCCAAAGATTATGAATTCCATTCGCAACTTCTCCAACAAAATCCCAACCAACCGACAGGTAGGTATTAGGATCCTGCATCTGGACAGTCGTCAGCCCAATTCCACCTTCACTGGACTCTTGTCCTGAAGCCTCTATATCCCAGAAAGAATTTAAAATAACACAATCATCATCACAATTCCCCACCAACCCACCCGTGTCTTCATTACCATCCACCCATCCGCTACTATAGTTTGAAATGATATCGCTTTCATAAAGGATCCCCACTAAACCACCGACATAATTATTCCCGGCAACCTCAGCAGTACTATAAGATGATATGATACAACCATCTTCTTTGTTGCCTATCAGACCACCGACTCTACTATTCCCACGCACATATCCAGTAGCACTACACACAATGACAGTCGCACCCTCGACACCTATTAATTCTCCCTTTCCACCTCCACCACGCACAGCAAGACCATCCCCTCCAACGAGGCCTCCAATATAAGACGATCCTGTCACGTAAGATACGTTACAGCAACAGAGTCCAAGAGTACCCCCTCTAGAACCACCAACCAAACCACCCACACATCGACTTCCATCAATTCTTCCATCGACCACAACGGAGTCCACTTGACCTTCACATAGATATCCTACGAGCCCCCCAACAAAATCGCTTCCATTGACATCTACGGACTCCAAAATCAAATTTGAAAGCACAGCCTCACTGCCCACATAGCCAAATAATCCGAGATAAGAACTCCCATCAATGGACAAATTCCTTATCACATGCCCCTGGCCATCGAAACAACCAGTAAAGGCTATACCGTTATAAGAAATAGAAATCTTTGTATCAGGTGAAACCACTGCACGATCAAATTCATAACCAGACAAATCAATATCCGCTGTCAGGATAAAGCAGTCATTGTAGTCATTGGGCTCATTACCCAAGGCAATCAAATCCTCGGCTGTGGCGATCTGATAGGGATCATTGGGTTCCCCCGTGCCTCCTGAGTAGGAATGAGCCATTAAGGTTCCGTTCAACACTCCCACCAGCAAACAACTCATTATCAAGCGTGACATTGTTCTTCTCCATGCTTTTATCTGTGATCTGTATTTACTCTTCCCACCACAAACGAGGATAATCACTCTCCGGCATCCACCAGAGGTCATTTGTTCCGTTGTCTGTTTCACCCACAAAATCCCAGCCTGCATCCAGATATGTGTTGATGTTCTGCATTTCAGATGTGCTCCAGCTACCACTTGCATCGACACCTGCAACTTCTGCATCCCAAAAACAGGCAACAACCTCTTGATTACGTCCACCAATCAGGCCTTTACTAGCATCATTAAAGAGTTGCGCAGCACTGTAGCAGTACATAATAAGATCTGAATTACTCCCAACTAAGGCTCCCATCCCCCTCTGGGCACTGACCGATCCCATGGTATAGCTTGACGATATCACACCAAAATTTTCACCGACCAATCCCCCAACAATCTTATCACCAATAACATGACAGGCACCCACACTACTAGAGACACGCCCTACATTGTTACCGACAAGCCCCCCCACAACCTCATCACCTTGAACTCGTCCGCTAGAGTAACAGGATGTAACCACTCCCTGATTGTATCCCACTAAGGCCCCAATTTCATCTCCAGTGCCATTGACGTCTACATCTTCCAGACGTAGATCCATGACCTGAGAATCGGTCAACAATTCTCCAAAAAATCCCAAGCGGTCCGTTCCGTTGAGATGATAATGCCTGACACGATAGCCGTTACCATCGAAAACTCCTCCAAACCAGGGTACAATGACCATGGGATTGATTATTCCAGTCAAATCACTATCCCCCTCCAGTCGATAGTGGGCAAGAGGGTTCCTCCACACGGTCCCCAACTCATTGACATCGTTAATCAGATAAGGATCATGTAAACTTCCCGAACCATTGGGCTCTGCTGGAGTCGCAAAGCTTGGATATTCGCCAGCCTGCATCTGCCAGAAATTATGGATCCCATTGGCAACTTCACCAACAAAATCCCAGCCAGCCAACAGATAGGTATTAGGATCCCTCATCTCAAGCGTAAGTAATCCTATTCCACCATCACTAGCCTCTTGTCCCGAGGCTTCCATATCCCAAAAACAATTTCGAAAACTACTCAAACCATATTGATTTCTCCCCACAAACCCTCCTGTGTTATCATTGCCATCCACAGAGCCATAACTGTAGCTGGAGATTAATGAGTTCTCAAAAACCTCCCCGACGAGGCCTCCAACCTGATAATCACCATATACCCCCCCGCTGTTATAACTAGACATAATATCAGTTCTAGTGGCACTGCCAATGAGACCTCCAACAACGTCATTCCCGACAACCAAACCACTATTATGACTAGCAAGAACATCACCTTGATAGCAATCACCAATCAACCCACCAACATACCTGCTGCCAGAGACATCCCCGATATTAATACCGTTAATCACGATTGCACCAGGGCCATTGAGATATCCCCTCGGTGCCCGTCCATTCACACTGACAAGTCCACCTACATAATTCTCACCAGACACAATGCAATCACTTATACACGTTAACACAAATCCGCCTGAATAAGCTCCAACCATTCCTCCTACAAAATCTAAACCTTTAACAAACCCATCTACTTTAATTGAACTAACAATACTCTCGCCTCTGATATAACCAGCTAACCCACCAATAACCCTCCCATGTCCATTGACATCCACCGAATTCAGAACCACATTTGAAATCAAAGCCTTTCCATCCACATACCCAAACAAGCCTAGATAAGATTTACCATCGATGGTCATATTCTTAATTGCATATCCTTGACCATCAAAGCTTCCTGTAAAAGCCGTTCCTTGAAAAATATAGGAGTCATTGACAGAAGGTGCAATCACAGCCCGTTCGAAGTGATAACTGGATAAATCTATATCCGCAGTCAGGATAAAGCAGTCGTTATAATCATTGGGCTCATTACCCAAGGCGATCAAATCCTCAGCCGTGGCGATCTGGTAGGGAGCGTTGGATTCGCCCGTCCCTCCGGAATAGGAATATGCCATTACGCTTCCACTCAACACCCCCACCAGCAAACAACTCATCATCAATCGTGACATTGTCTATCTCCTTGGTTCTATCTGAGATCTGAAAACTGCGATCTGCTTTTCAAAAATAACCCGTCCTAACACAGTGCCCTCCGCTGCACTGCGTAGGACGGGGATTGGTGTCTGACTATCGCCCCCCTCGCCCACCGGTATACAACTCGACATTGATACGAGCCTGTCCCATAAGTCCATGGCTATCCAAGGCTCCGGCACTGATGAGAAGCTGATCATGATCAGGGGCCTGGTCTAATTGCGTGGTCCAGCCGTCGGTGCTATCGGTATCCCATCCCAAGGATTGGCCATTGGCCTTGAATTCAACACCCAGGACCTGACCATCCCAATCATGGGCAGTCACTTTAATCGTATCTGAACGGGAGACAACCTCACCCTCCTCCAGATCCAGGAACGCTACGATCGGGGCCTGCCTGGGCAGACGACTGGCTTGAGCCGTCTGCCCGTAGGCACCGAGGTTCACTTGGGTACTGTAGGAAAGGGATTGTTGAGTGACAGGAGTATTGGGATCGCCAGCGCCGATACAGGGGCTGGTTTGGGTGTCTTGAACCCAATTGGCATAGTTGGGATCATAACGCCCACCGACAGATTGAAGGTGATAGTCATAGCGATTGGGATCGATAAAGAGTGGATCTGTGTGAATGCAACCGGCTCCGTCTCCCTCCAGGGGACGTTCGACACAGCTGTAGGTGGGCGTGACACCCACCAGATCGTGAGTGGAATTGTCCCAGAAGATACAATGCTTGATCTCTGGGAAGCAGGAACGACTGGCCTCGAGTCCGATGCGATTATAAACGACCGTGAGATAACGTAAGGTGGGGCTACTCCCGGTCAGTGAGATCGCGACATCCAATCCTTCTATAATAAAATGCTCCAGGATGCTGTCCGGTCCTTCATTGGCGTCGAATACAATGCGAGGATAATATTCAGGTCTACACCCACAACCCCGCTGACCGAGAGACAGAATCGGGCATCCGGCCGGTCCCACCAAACCCTTGACATGAACGGCTTTGCCCCTAAAGACGACATCATTGGGATAGATGGCGGGATGCACCAGGATGGTATCGCCATCCTGCGCGCGATCAATGGCTGCCTGTATGGTCTCCAGGGCATCCTTGGGCACACGTCCACCATTGTAATCATCCCCACTGTCTGCATCGACATGCCAAACCTGCCAATGTTCATAGGCGCCCATATCGACGATGTGATTGACCCGGGGTTCACCGGCTAGATCGAACTCAGAAGTTGAGACTTGAGAACGTCCTGCATTGATGCAGGGGGAGCCCGACATGAGACGACAATCATCATCCTCGGTACCGGCAAGACCATCCATTCCTAAGGCATCGACAAAACAGGGATCCGCACTGATATTGCCTTGTCCTGGACCTGACCAGGGAATCATTAAATTACAGTGATTCAGCGTGGGGATAGAATCGTCATGCCCTCGTCCATAATCTTCATCAGGATTCATTTGTTCATCCCAAAGGATCGAATTGTGAACAACCGCTTCAAGACCGGCAATGGATGGCGCTAGATTATTGACAAACGTCAGCCCAATCCCCTGAACATTGTCTCCCGTGACGACCTCACCGGAATTAACAACTAAATTACCGGAGAAAAGTGAATTGCGGAGGATCACTTTTCCTGCATTGAACTGACAGACTGAATCCTCCTGGGCCGCATTTCCCAGAAAACGACAACGATCGATCATCACTTGGTCTGCATCGCTGTAGAAAACTCCAGCGTTAAGGGATTCATTCTTGAGAAAAAGCGAATCCAGGCAATAAAGAGAAGGTCCCGAACAGTATACAGCTCCCCCCGCTTCTTGTGCGGAGTTACGTTCAAAACGACAATCTCTAATCTGCAGCTCTCCTCCCCACATCCGGACCGCTCCGCCCATGAAACTGGCATTGTTAATAAAAATACAATGTTCCAGGATAAATGTTTCGTTTTCCCCTGTGATGGCACCCCCGTATTCATCATTATCCATAGATCCATTATGACGGAAGATGCATTTACGAAACGTAATAGGATAGTCGTGATAGCCAGTACATCCGGTATAGATTGCTCCCTCGATAATCAAGCCATCAAGTACTGCCTTCGGCCCCATGTCTACGATGACCTTGCTGTTGTCGGCACGATATGGGCTTGTTGTCAATGACAGAGTGGTCGGATTGACTGGATCATTTTGCAAATGATCACCTGACAGAATAGTGGGAAATTTCTCCGGATCTCTTACATTGGGATCGGACTCGGAAATGCCCCCATAGCCTCCCTTGACAATGGTATCTTCTGCAATATCAAAATGGTAATCTTGCGTATCCGAATCAAGGGATCGAATCCTTCCATCACGCCCAGACTCCGAGGGATAATAGGTTCCCTGTGCAACACGGACCTCTCCTCCATTCCTGGCCTTATAATATAAGGCATCCTGTAAATCAGCATAGGCCAAGGTCCAACTACTTCCATCACCAGATTCTTCAACACGGGCATCAACATAATAGACTTTCTCTCTGGCCTGTACTGCACCCAACATTGACATCAATAGAAGTGAACAAGCCCACATACCACTCCAGTTCGTGTTTACCCATCGCTTCGTTCCCATGGTACACCTCTCTGATTAAAGCATTATTGCTTTCGACATGGCATATTAATTCCACGTCATGTCAATGAACCGCAGGCATCAACCTGCGGATTGAACGCGAGGTGTGGGCCACAAACAGGTCAAAACAGACCTAGAGCCACAAAACTAAGGTAAATTGAGGGTGTTTTTGACAGACCGGTTTTAGCTCTGTTAAATAACGAGCTTTGAGTCGGGCAGTTTACCGAAAATTCATGATGCACGTCTTCCCGACATCAACCAAACCGTGAACTTGTCAAAAGGCGGGAACCTGTTATGAAGGTCTTGATATGATAGCATTTCTTAAATATGAATGAACTGAGTTCCGCCGTTTAATTCACTCTATATATTGTAATAGTGCCAGTATACGGAAAAATGTCACGCAAGTTCAAGACGTTTTGTAAGTTTTTTTGAGAGCGCATAAAGGTGGCCGGGTTGACCACGCACAACTAAGGATTCGCTTATGGCTGCTCGGTTCCCCGCCTGACCAGGTTCACGGCCTCAGCTTGCATGGGACCCGGCCATCAAGGTCTGGTCTCATGAACATGAGATCACACTAAATGTCGAATGAGGCAATATACCCGCAAATCCCCGAAAATGCAAGGCAAGGAATTAAAATTTCCCAGATCTCGACAACCACATCCTCTCCCCAATATTCCACAATTCCAACATTCCATTATTCCAATTGAAAGCCGCTAAAATCCATGCTATTTTGACACCTGTAAACTGTGATCTATAAACTGTGAACTGCGATCTGAACCAATGTCCTACACTGTATTAGCCAGAAAATACCGCTCCCAGACCTTCGACGACGTGGTCGGTCAGGACGCGGCCGCCAAGACCCTCAAGAACGCCATCGAGAGCGGGCGTGTGGCCCATGCCTACCTGCTCAGTGGTACGCGGGGCGTGGGTAAGACGACCATGGCCCGTATCCTGGCCAAGGCCCTCAATTGCCTCAAATCCAAGGGCCCCACGGTCAAGCCCTGCTGCAAGTGCGATAGTTGCCTGGCCATCAATACCGGCGACGACATCGACGTCCTCGAGATCGACGGGGCCAGCAATAACGGCGTGGACCAGGTGCGAGAACTACGTGACAATGCTATCTATCGCCCGGCTCGCAGCCGCTTCAAGATCTACATCATCGATGAGGTCCACATGCTTACGGTAGCGGCTTTCAACGCCCTGCTCAAGATCCTGGAGGAGCCGCCCGAGCACGTCAAGTTCATTTTTGCCACCACCGAGCCCAACAAGGTACTACCGACCATCCAGTCGCGATGTCAACGGTTCGACTTCCGCAACATCAGCACACCGGATATCGCCAAGCAGCTCAAAACCGTACTCAAATCCGAAAAGATCAAATTCGAGGACGACCTGATCCTGTCCGTGGCCAAGATGGCCAATGGCTCCATGCGTGACGGCCTGAGTCTGCTGGATCGCCTGATCAGCGTGGGCATCGAACCCTTGAGTGTGGACCTGTTGGAGGAATACCTGGGCGTGCCCAATGTCGAACGCATCCATGCCCTGATCGAGGCCATGGGAGACAGTGACGCGGCTGCGGCCCTGACTCAGGTCGATCAATTGATTACCTCAGGCCTGAGCGAGGCCCAGATTGTGGATGCCCTCATCGACGGCATGAGAGATTTGATGGTCCTCCAGAGTGCCGGGGCCGACAGCAACCTGGTGGTCTTGACCGAGGATCAACGTAAGCAGGCCCAGCAAATCGCCAGCAAATTCGATCCAGCCGCCTTCATCTACAACATCACGGCCCTGGAAAAGCTACGCTGGACCCTCAAGAACAGTGACACACCCCGCACCCTGCTGGAGGCCTCGGTCCTGCGTTTCGCCTTAAGCGAGCATTTCCTGGGCGTGGAACAACTCCTGGCCCGAGCTCAAGCGGCAGGCAGTGACGTTAAAAAAAAACAACCTACCGCTAGGCCACCCCAGGCAGTGACACCCCCTCCTGCTCGGTCAGCTCCAGTAGCATCAACGCCCACGACAACACCGGAACAAACCACACCACCAGCCCCAACAGTCTCGGGGTCTTTCACAGGTGACCTCACCCAGATCCAAGGCCAATGGGAAAGCATTATTGCGGCCCTGGCCGAAAAAACCTCCCAAGCGACCTCAAGCCTGGTACATCGTGCCCGACCGGCCAGTCTGGATAATGGCACCTTGACCTTGGAATTCGATGCCAAGGCAGGTTTTCAAAAACAGATGTGTGAAGCCAACGGTCGACCTGACCAGATCCAACAGGCCCTCAGTGAAATCCTGGGGGGCCAGGTCCGCATCGTCTTCACCTTGGGTGACACCGAAGCTGCGGAGATTCAACCCACACAAGAAAAAACCGTACGTCCCAGTGAGCGACGTAGTGAGGTCCTCAACGATCCTGCTGTCCGAGCGGTCTTGTTGGGACTCAATGCCACGGTCACGGGGATTGAAGATAACGAACCATAATCCAGTCACACCCGTTTAGGAGAAATAAAGGTTATGAAGAATATCCCCCAAGTCAAACTCGGAGTGGTGGCGGTCAGCCGCGACTGCTTTCCTGTGGAACTGAGCAAAAAGCGTCGTGCCGCGGTAGTGGCCGCTTGTGCCAAGAAGAACATTGCGGTCACCGAGATCCAGACTGTGATCGAAAACGAAAAGGATGCCCTCAAGGCCTTGGCCGAGATCCAAGAGAACGACGTCAACGCCATCGTGGTCTACCTGGGCAACTTCGGCCCCGAGGGCCCCACCACCCTGTTGATGCAGAAGTTCGCCGGTCCGGCCATGGTGGCGGCGGCAGCCGAGGAATCTCAGGCCGACCTGATGAACGGCCGTGGTGACGCCTACTGCGGCATGCTCAACTGCTCCTACAACTGTGGCCTGCGCAAGCTGCGTCCCTACATCCCTGAGTACCCTGTAGGCACACCAGACGAAGTGGCGGACATGATCGGTGACTTCTCCAACATTGCCCGCATCATCCTGGGGCTGGCCTCCCTCAAGATCTTTGCCTTTGGCCCGCGTCCCCACGACTTCCTGGCCTGCAACGCCCCCATCAAGGCCCTCTATGACCTGGGCGTCGAGATCATGGAAAACAGCGAACTGGACCTGCTGGATATCACCCAACAGGCCGTGGCCGATCCGCAAGTCAAAACCGTGGCTAAAGAGATGGCCGCCGAACTCGGTGCAGGTAACAACTATCCCGACATGCTGGAGAAACTGGCCCAATACGAGGTGGCCCTCAAAAACTTTATGACCGACAATCTAGGGGCTTCGCAGTATGGCATCTTCGCCAACAAATGCTGGCCGGCCTTTGAGAAGTTCTTCACCTTTGTGCCGTGCTACGTCAACAGCCGCATGGCCGGTCAAGGGATCCCCGTGTCCTGCGAAGTAGACATCTACGGTGCCCTGAGCGAGTACATGGCCATCTGTGCCACGCAAAAGCCCGCCACCATCCTGGATATCAACAACAGCGTCCCCTACGACATGGTCAAGGCCAATGCCAAGCTGACCGACGGGTACAAGGCCAACGACATGTTCATGGGCTTCCACTGCGGCAACACCTGCTCGAGTTGCCTGGTCAACCCCGAAATGAAATACCAGTTAATCATGCACCGCCTGATGGAACCGGGCAAGGATCCGGACATCACCCGCGGCACACTCGAAGGCCAGATCAAGCCGGGCAAGGCCACGGTCTTCCGTCTGCAATCCACCGCCGACACCCAACTCAAGAGCTATATCGCTCAAGGTGAGGTATTGGATATCGATCCACAATCGTTCGGCGGCATCGGCGTGATCGCGGTCAAGGAAATGGGGCGATTCTATCGCCATGTCCTGATCCAAAAGCGTTATCCGCACCACACGGCTCTGGCCTTTGACCATGCCGGCAAGGTGCTGTTCGAGGCCTGCAAGATGCTGGGTGTCCCGGATATTGCAGTGCCCCTGCCCGCCAACATGCTTTATCCAGGTGAAAATCTGTATGCCTAACGGTAAACCACAGACTATTTCTAAGACCCGGTCATCAGGCCGGGTCTTTTTTTATTTCTCATTATACGACTCGGATTCCTTCTCAGGTTGAGTACGCTCGCGAACGCGATTCTTGCGATAGACCTTACGTTCCTGTCGATCATCCTTGTCATGATCGACCTGATATTTCTTTTTGTGCTCTTTACGCAACATCAAGGGGCCTCCTGACAACCCATTCTCAATCAAACACAAAAACTGTCAGAAAGATAGCGTCTTGCTCATTCCAGTCAATCCCTTAAACCAATTTTATCAAAAGATTGTTATGTCCATGTTTAACTAGACGATATAATATAAGCAAACATGATGACGACTTTTGGAGGTTTGAATCATGGCATCTATAGTGACCTGCGTTTGGCTTATTTCCGCCCTCTGTGCCTATTTCCTGGACCGCTTTGCCATCAACTGTTTGCGAGGACCATCATTGGATCAAACGCGACCGGATGGTGGTGGGTATCTGGAGCCTGTTGTTTGGCCCCTTTGCCCTGATCATCGCCCTGGAAACCCTCCTGCTGGCGGAAATGGCTTTGGGACTGTCCCATCGCAAACGCTGCCGATAACAAGGCTATCTGAGGTAAAGAATTACCGCTCAGTGGAGGACGCAACGACTCGAACGTTGCCGTCTAAGTGCCACCCACCGATACCCCCAGTCCCTAAGCCCCTTGGGAACGCACCAGAGTACACTCAACCAACACCAGGGAAACCGACAGTCTCGTAAAATCCGCACCACCGCACTGGAATAGATAAACGCCCGCCCATCAGTAATATAGACCACTGAATCGATCTCATGAGGATCCAAATCGTGCCCATGAAGAAGATCCCGAGCCTGCTCTGATTCCAAGGCCAAACAAAGTAAATCCACCCCTCCTCTTTTTTGCCGTTGAATGACAAAATCAACCCAATACGAACAGAAGCCACATTGGTCGTCGTAGAGCAAAATAGGGTCACGGTTGCTTTTCATATCATATCCCCTACAATAGGCGGCCTTATTTTAGAAATACCCTTAAACCAAGGAGACAGTTCATGAAAGTTAAGACCTACAGCTTGTACCGACTTCTATATGGCAAGGCCATGGGTCCCTTGCTTATGATCGGACTACTGATGGTCTCGGGATGCCAATCCCCTGCAGATATGTCGGATTCAACGACGGTTGAGACGGCCCCATCAACCTCCGCCCTGGAAGGTATCTCCAACCCCCTGATCGAGAAACGCGCCGATCCCTGGTGTATGCTCCATACCGATGGCCATTACTATTTCACGGCCACAGTCCCTCAATACGATCGGATTGAACTCCGCAGTGCCGACACCCTGGCTGGACTGGCCCAGGCCGATGCCAAGGTGATCTGGACCAAACACGATTCAGGTCCCATGGGTGCCCATATCTGGGCCCCGGAACTCCACCACATCGATGGCAAGTGGTATATCTATTTTGCCGCGGGTGATGCCCATAAGATCTGGAATATCCGCCCCTATGTCCTGGAATGTACAGCCGCCAATCCCATGCAAGGCGAATGGGTTGAAAAGGGTGAGATCAAGTTACAATGGGATTCCTTCTCCCTGGACGCCACTCACTTCGAAAATAAAGGCGAACACTACCTGGTCTGGGCTCAGAGCGATCCCAACATGGGCCGCGGCACCAACCTCTATATCTCCCAGATGGACACGCCCTGGTCACTTAAAGGCAAGGCCGTGATGATTACCATGCCCGAATACGACTGGGAAATCCAACGCTTCCGCGTCAACGAGGGAGCCGCAGTTCTGTTCCGCAATGATCGTATCTTCCTGACCTACTCGGCCAGCAGCACGGATCACAACTACTGCATGGGCATGCTGACCACCTCTCAGGATGCGGACCTGATGGATCCCGGCTCCTGGAGCAAGTCCGAAGTACCGGTCTTTAGGACTAGTGAGGCCAACAGTCAGTTCGGCCCCGGGCACAACAGCTTTACGACTAGCAAAGACGGTCAGACCGACATCCTGGTCTACCACGCCCGGAACTATATGAAAATTATCGGTGACCCCCTACGCAACCCTGACCGCCACACCCGTATCCAGCCGTTTACCTGGAATGCGGACGGCACGCCGAACTTTGGCAAGCCGGTAGCCGATGGCCCATTAACCGAAACGCTGACATCGACCGATTAGTCGTCATTGCATATTCCTGTAGGATACGATATTCTACCGCCCCTATGAATAATCCAAAAGTCCATATCAAGAGCTTCGGCTGCCAGATGAACAAGCTGGACAGTGCCCTGGTGACCTCGTCCCTGACCGATGCCGGGTACGCCCTGACCGATCACGTCAAGGACGCCGATGTCGTGCTGATCAACACCTGTTCGGTACGGGACCATGCCGAACAACGCGTCATCTCCCACCTCGGGCATCTCAAGCATTTGAAGAAGTCTAAACCTCCCCTGGTTGTGGGGATCATGGGCTGCATGGCCCAACGCATGGGGGAAGATCTACTCGAGCACGACGTAGTCGACCTGGTCTGCGGCCCGGCTCAAATCCCGCATATCCTGGAACTCTGCGAACGAGCCCGAACCGAACGAGCCAAACAGCTGGATGTCACGGACAAGATCCGCCAACCCTCCCCGGACAATTTCGAATTGGAGGCCTTTGAGACTATCCACGACAGTGACGACCAGGGCATTCCAGGCCAGGCCTTTGTGCGGGTTATGCGGGGTTGCAATTACTTCTGTACCTACTGCATTGTCCCCTATGTACGCGGTCCCGAGGTCTATCGTCCACCCCAGGCCATTGTGGACCAAGTCTCCAAACTGGTTGATAACGGTGTCAAGCAGGTCACCCTGCTGGGCCAAACCGTCAATGCCTATGAATACACGGTCGGTGACAAAACCGTCAACCTGGCCGACCTGCTGGAGCAACTCAGTGACATCAACGGATTGGAGTGGATTCGCTTTGTCACCAGCTACCCGGCCGAAAAACATTTCACAGCCATCATGCAAGCCATGGGATCGCTGGACAAGGTTTGCAGCTACCTGCACATGCCAGCCCAAAGTGGCTCGGATCGCATCCTCAAGGCCATGAATCGTCACTATACAGCCCAGCAGTACCTCGATCTGTTGGCCCAAGCCCGTGACCTGGTACCGGATCTTTCCGTAGCCGGTGACTTCATTGTCGGCTTTCCAGGCGAGACCGACGAAGACTTCGCTCAAACCCAGGAACTCGTACGTCAGGCTCGCTACCGAAATTGCTTTGTCTTTAAATACTCACCCCGACCGGGCACTACCTCGGTTAAACGCTTGGAAGACACCATCCCCCCCGAGGTCAAACAACAACGCAATGTGGATCTTTTGGCCGTGCAGGAAAAAGTCAGCCGGGAACTGAGCCAGGACTTCATGGGCAAGACCGTGCGAGTGTTGGTTGAGGGCCTTAGCAAAAAACCCCACCTCAACAACGCCGAGGGCAAGAGTTACCCCCAACTGGTTGCCCGTACCGCAGGCGATTGGATCGTGGTCTTCAACGGTCCCGAATCTCTAGCTGGAAACTTCGCGGAAGTGACCATTGACAAGGTTAGTCCTTTGACGCTGTTTGGAACGCTGATTGGTTGAAAATAGAATATAGAATGTAGAATGCAGAAGTGTGATGTCATCCTCGTTTTCATTCTTCTATATTCTACCTTCTACTTTCTACATTCAATTATCAATAGGCTCGCCAAAGATACATCACCTGGGGCTGGGCCCATTCTTGCAGAGTGCTTTGATTGATGGGTCCTATGGGGCTCTGAGCCCCGAGCAATCCATTAAACAGTGAGAAGGCATTTTCGTACTGCACAACCTGGGCACTGAAAATGCGTGCTTCGGCCTTAACCCAATCCACCCCATCTTCGAAATACCCCACTTGATCGATCAGATGATTGTCCATGGCCTGCTGAGCCGTGTAGATCCCGCCATCGGCCAAGGGTTTGAGTTCTTCTTCAGTCAAGACATCCTTGCGTCCCTCAACCACAACCTCCAGGAAACGGCTGTAGGCGGGCTGCACCACGCGGTCCTGTAGATATTGCATCTGTTCATCCGTAGGTGCCTGATAGGAGCTGGGCCAGTCCTTCTTCTCGCCCGACTTGACTACTACGGGAACGACCCCCAGTTTATCTTCGAGCAGATCGCCGATGACAAAGTGACTCATGATCACACCGATAGAACCCGTAATCACCGTGGGCTCGGACACGATCTGGTCACAGGCCACTGAGGCATAATATCCGCCCGAAGCCGCGACTCCCTGCATAAAGGCCACCATGGGTACGCCCGTCTCGGCCTTGAATTTGACCAGTTCGTGATGGATCAAGTCACTGGCCGAAACCGTTCCCCCCGGTGAATTGACCCGCAGGATCACACCACAGAGGGCCTCGTCCTTAGCGGCCATCTCGAGTTGTTCAATCAGGCTCTTGGACTGTTTGTCGTCAATGATCCCCGTAAGATTGATCACCACGATCTTGTTGGAGCGAGCCCCCTTTTGCACCACCTTTTCCTGATAGAGACCACTCGAATGGCCCGTGGCCACAAAGACGAACATCCCCATCAACATCAAGAACATCCCAATATTGGCCAAGACGGAGAAGAAAAACAGAATCCCCCAAAAAATTCGCCATCCCGCCCCACGGGACTTGGGAGGGTAGTGCTGAGGGTTGTAGGGCTGTGCTGGCCGAGGGACTGGCGGGGGTGACACGGGTTGGAGGGGCTCATCCTGATCCATGGGTGGTTGCTGATCGTTATATTCGTCCATGTGTTTTCCTTTCACTTATTCAAGGCATTGTAGGCCGGGGACTTGAGGGTGTCAACGCTAAGCCGTGCTTGACATCCCCGCTCACAAGCCTACAATCGCGGGCTATGGATTCCGCTAAACCCAAGAAACGCAAGAAGAAACGACCCAATCCGGTGGTGGACTGGCTGCTTTATGTCACTCTACGACTCTTTGTGGTCTGGATCTCCCTGTTTCCTGTTGAGTGGAATCTGCGTGTGGCCTGTTGGACTGGACGTGGCCTATGGCGTTTCTATCGACGCGGTCGAGAGCGAGCCCTGGTAAATTTGAAGGCCAGCTTTCCTGAAAAAAACGAGGCCTGGATCGAGCAAACCGGCCGACGCAGCTTCGAACAGTTGGCCATGCTCGGTATCGATGTGTTGAGTACGCCACGTCTGGCCCGTCAGGACAACTGGACCTCCTATGCGATCTATAAAAACGTCGAACCCCTCAAGTGGCGTATGCATGCCGGCGAAGGACTGCTACTGGTCACGGGCCATTACGGCAACTTCGAGATCCTCGGTTATATCCTGAGCCTCTTCGGCTTTAATCTCTATAGTGTGGCACGCCCCTTGGACAACCGCTTTGTGGATCGCTACATTCGGGGCATTCGCGAAAGCAAGGGACAGAAGATCATCGATAAACGAGGGGCCAGTGACCTGATGGGCACCGTGGCCGAGACCGGGGCGTCACTGGGATTGATCGCGGACCAGGATGCCGGACGTAAGGGTGTGTTCGTCGACTTCTTCGGACGCCCTGCCAGCACCTTCAAGAGCATCGCTCTGCTCGCCATTACTCAAAACCGCCCCATTGCCGTGGGCTACAGCCGCCGGGTGGACAATCGCTATTTCTTCGAGATCGGATGCAAACGCATCATTGAGCCATATGAATGGCAGGACCAGGACGATCCCGTGCATTGGGTGACACAGGAATACACCCGAATCATAGAGATGATCGTTCGTGAGGATCCCACCCAATACTGGTGGGTGCATCGTCGTTGGAAAACCGAACCGCGACGTCGCCGCCGCGGTTCGTCTTGATTACTTTAGGATAGTCCCGCGGCTCGCTTGGCGGATTCCACCGTATTATAGAGCAGCATGGTAATGGTCATAGGGCCCACACCACCGGGTACGGGGGTAATCAATGAGGCCTTTTCCTTAATCCCCTCGAAATCAACATCGCCCACGAGACGATAACCCCGCTTCTTGGAGGCATCTTCCACCCGATTGACCCCCACATCGATGACCACAGCCCCGTCCTTGACCATATCGGCGGTCACGGTATTGGGCCAGCCCACTGCGGCAATGATGATATCCGCACGACGGCAATGTTCGGCAATATCCTTGGTACGGGTGTGGCAGACCGTTACCGTGGCGTTACCCATGTCGCTTTTTTGCACCAGCATGTTGGCCAGCGGCTTGCCCACGATGTTACTGCGTCCCACGATCACCACCTCGGCTCCGGACAACTCCACGTTGCTGCGTTTGAGCAGATGCAGTACGCCATGGGGAGTACAGGGCAAAAAGGCATCCTGGCCCACCACCATACGACCGACGTTCATGGGATGAAACCCATCCACGTCCTTGTCCGGATCGATAGCGAGCAGCACTTCGTCCTCGTTGAGGTGCTTGGGCAGGGGCAGTTGCACCAGAATCCCATTGATCTTGGGATCCTGATTCATCTTTTGCACCAAGGCCATCAACTCATCCTGGCTAATATCGGCTGGAAGACGATTGTCATCCGAATAGATCCCGATTTCCTCGCAGGCCCGCTCCTTAGCGGTCACATAGGAGCGTGAGGCAGGATCATCTCCCACTAAAATGACTCCCAAACCAGGAATAACGCCCTTTTCCTTGAGTCCAGCCACCTTTTCTTTGAGTTCGGCCCGCATATCTGCGGCCACCTGCTTGCCATCGATGATCGTTGCAGCCATATCTGTCTCCATAATGGTTGTCAAAAGGAGAATTATAGCCTTTCACACAAAAATCACCAGTAGAGTTTTAAGCACTGTCGGTAAACCATACTCGCATTGAAGTCGTCAATATCTTTTTAATTGCCTAGCTAGTGCCATATTTTTCCGACAACTCCTAGTTACTTGGTCATATTTACGCCAATACCTCCTAAATTACCTATTTAATTCATTTTTAACTTTCCAAACCCTTCACTCCTGCTGTACACTAAATACTCTTAAAACGTGTAGGAGAAGCACCTAAGACAAACACCTGAAGAGATACAACTCCTCAAATACCCTTACGAGAAATAAATACTGACTTCGTAAGTCGTGTGGATATATTGAAGGTGGTTCAGTGGCAGACATTGATGGCCACAACCGAAATTAAAGATTTAACAGGAAGGAAAGGGGTTTCAAAAATGAGAAGTAATTGGATTTTATGGAGCGTTGTGGCCCTTGTGGCTTTGGCGATACCAGCCCAAGCCCAATGGACGTTATTGGAAGAACTGGATGTTAATTCCATCAACTCCACAGGAACAACCTCTACAGCCGTTCTGGAGGCAGGGAAACAATATCAATTTGAGGTCAGTGGTACTTATTTTGCTGCTGGAAGTGGAACGACCTGGGAATGTGATGCCGAATATCTAAATCAACCCGGCCAGGGCTGGATTGACACTCTGATATGGCCTAGTCAACCGGCTTGGGAAGTTGATGACAATTTTGAGGTATGGGTCAATGGTGCCGGAGTCGAATGGGGTGCCACACTAGATCCCAACCATATTTACACTCTCGATTTCACCGGCCTCGATGCACCCGTGCATTTCTTTATCAATGAAATTTCTGGTAGCTATGCCGACAATGGCGGCAGTCTTCATATTCGAATCTTCGAGCAACAAACGGCTCCCTTTGGTAGTACTCACGAATATAAAAGACTGACGGCCGATTCAATACTGCTATCCGGTTGCCTCATTGACAACGGCACCCTCGCTTCTGAATGTCGTTATCATTATTGGGCCGAGGGTGGCGATACGGTAACAACGGAATGGAAGTCCATTCGCTTTGTCGATTACACCCCGATCAGCAATCTGATCCCCAATACCATCTACAGCTACGTTCTTGAAGTTCGTAACTCCATGGGATCCTATGTCAGTTACCCCAAGAGCTTCCTTACGCAATCCCGCATTGCCATCAGTTCCACTGAGGGCGGTTCTGTGGTTGATCCTGTTGAAGAAAGCATCGTTGCTGACGGTGGTACGGTTATCGATATCAACGCCGTGGCCGATGAAGGCTTTGCCTTTGTGGGTTGGAGCGGTTCTGCTGTAGACGCCGGCCTGGTGGCCGATCCCGAAGCTGCGGTGACCACCGTTGAAATTACCGGTGACCTGACTCTAGTGGCCAACTTCCTGCCGCTCTACACCCTCGACGTCAGTTCCTCTGACTGTGGTGTAGTGACCTATCCTGGTGAAGGCAGCTATATCATTATCTCTGGCACGGTCATCGACATCGTTGCCGTGGCTGACGACCGCTGTCAATTCATCGGCTGGACCGGAACCGCTGTGGATGCGGGCATGGTCGCTGATCCCGAAGCCGCCTCAACCACACTGGAGATCACTGGCGATGCCACCTTGGTGGCCAACTTCCTGCCGGTTTGGGCCCTGGATATCAGTTCTACCGACGATGGCTATGTCAGTTATCCGGGTGAAGGGATCTACGATATCCTGGACGGCACCGTGATCGATATCATCGCCATTGCCGAAGAAACGGGAACCTTTGCCGGTTGGACCGGTACTGCGGTTGACGCAGGCCTGGTCGCCGATCCCTATGCAGCCTCGACCACGGTTGAGGTCGTCGGCAGCGATTTGACTCTGGTCGCAGAATTTGACGCCAAGCCCTACATCATCTGGGTAGACGACAACTTGAAGTATAACTTCGATACCAACGAACCTTCCAGTATCGGTTTTGTCCAGTTACTGAGAGATCAAGGGTACTATGTCGATTTCAAGGGCGAATATATGCCACATGAACCCGGCAACGATGACAACGCCCTGAATCCGGATTGGCTCTATTGGCGTGAACTCGATCCCAACAAGATCGCTGAATTGGAAGCCGCAGACTTAATCATCATCGGCCGTGTTGTTTCCAGTGGCACCTATGACGATGCCAACGAAGCCGAGATGTGGAACGCCATCAGCACCCCGATGATCAGTCAGAGTGCCCATGTCTGTCGCGCCTACAGCAAGTGGGGTTGGTTTAACACCACCGGTACCTCAAACAAGACTCCGCGTTTGATGCTGTCGACCTACGACGATCATGACATCTTCGCGGGTGTCGCTATTGATCCCAACGGCAATGTGGATCTGGTCGATCCCAATGCCCAGGTTACTCTACCGAATCTGAATGAAGGTACGGTTGCAGGTAACGGCACGTTGCTGGGTGTTCACGATGAAGGCTATCCTTGGATCGTGACCTGGGAACCTGGCATCGAATACTATGACGGTTCCGGTCAGATTCCTGCGGGGCCGCGTATGTTCTTGGGGGTTGCTGCCGGCAAGACCATGAATGACCTCGTCGAAGGTGGCTACAACCTGACCGCTGACGGTCAAACCCTCTTCCTCAATGCGGTCGAATATATGATGGCCGGTGCTCCGATCGTGCAGAACGCCAGCTTCGAGCTGCCTGGCACAGAAAAGCTGCAGAACTGGGAAAGCGTTCCTGCCTGGTCAAGTGACACCCTACCGGTGGATTCCGGCGTCGAACAAGGCTGGGGCGCTACAGATGGTATCTGGACGGGCTTCCTCAAAGCCGCGGATCCCTCTGTCTGGCAAACCACGGGTCATATTCTCGCCATTGGCGACGTTTTGACCTTAAGCGTCAATGCCAAAAATAACTGGCTTGGAACCACGGTTGAGCTGACCCTCTATGTCGAAGATGCCAACGGCGTACGTCTACCCCTGGCCATTGCGGATGCCAACTTTACCGACGATATGGCAACCTATAGCGTCACCGCCACGGCCTGTGACACCCCAGACCTCATGGGTCTGCCCGTGGGTGTTGAGATCAACCATGTCACGGCGGAAGGTGGCAGCTGGATGGGCTTTGATGAAGTCTCTTTGACCGTTGAAAATGAAGGGCTGGTTATCGATGGCTTAACCCATCGTTACACCTTCGAGGATGGTACTGCTACAGATCTCGTAGGTGGTGTTGATGGTGTGCTGTATTACGATGCCAACATCGTCGATGGCCTTCTCGTTCTCGATGGTACCGACGACTACATGGATATCAACGGCCCTGCCGTAGATGTCAACTCATATGAAGAACTGACCATCGTGCTGTGGTGTGCTCAAACCGTGGATAACAGCTGGACCATGACCAGCTCCATGGGTGGCACTTGGGACAATGGTCTCGGTAAGAACTATGTCAACGTGACCTCTGCCCGTGGCGATCAGATGAACCGTGGCGCCATTGCCATCACCCCTGACAATGACCAACCCTGGCTTGACGAAGTCGGTGTTTCCAGTCCGGAGATGAACGATGGTATCATGCACCACTATGTGCTGACGATCAATGCCACCGATCTGACCTACTACGTCGATGGTATGTTGGCTGGAACCGCTGAAATGGGCACAGCCAGCCTCAGTGGTCTAGACAACGACTACATCTACCTTGGCAAGGGTATCTATAGCGTTGATGGCCAATGGGCAGGCTCGATTGACAGCTTCAGCCTCTACAACAAGGCTCTGACCGAAAATGAGGTCAAGTGCCTTTACATCGTCGGTGAGTAATCACTGCGAGAATCATTTAGGTACAACCAGGCCCTACCGTCATTACGGTAGGGCCTTTTTAATTTCCTAACACTCCGCTAACAATCCCCGGCAAAACGCTTGGTATTTTGCTTGCATAATGGTATAATAGTGGCTACATTTGAAAAGCGATTTTGAGGACTAGAAGATTTTATCCGATCAACCGATAACATTGCTTACTCGCCCCGATTCCTTCGTATAAAGGGTGATATGTCATTTTTGGTCATGGTGGGTTTGAATCGAAGCCAGCGACACTTTCCATCGCCAAACTTGAAAATAGAACATTCAACTGGCAAAAAAAAATGAGGAGTATGATGAAAAAGAAATGGTTCATTCTAATGCTATCTCTGCTGCTTACAGGAACTCTCCTGGCAGTAGAACCCTTCCAAGATGACTTCTCTTCCGATCTAGGGACGATGATCTCCTACGAAAGCGAGGTAACGATCGCTAACGGCATCTGTAGCATCGATCCCAACTTCGACACCTACCCCGGAGCATTCAGCCGCATGGGCGGATATAACACCGACTTCGGTCTCGGATTTTGGGCCTCAATCGATGTCTATCTGGATATCAATATGCCGGACGCCAATGGCTTTGACCTGTCCATGGCCCTCAACAGAACCAATAATAGCCACGCTCAGGACTTTATCTTCCACGTGGGCAAAATCGATTCCGAGTTACGGGTCAATGCGAATAACAATTCGTCATTCACACACAACGAGTATGTCATCAATACTGAAAATGGCGGCGCCTATGGCGTCATCCCGGCTTCGGGATGGTACACCTTTAAGATCACCTGGCTCAATGCAGATCCTGCCCTTGACGTCACCTTCGAAGTCATCAATAGCGCAGGCACCGCAATCTGGACCCTCAATCGTCCCACGGAACATACCCCAATTGCAGAAGTCGGTGGCAACCGCTACCTGTGGTTCTGTTTCCACGATACCCTGCTAGAGCTTGACAACCTGATTCTTCAACCCTTTACTGAAGCCCCCACCTGCAGTACCCATGCCCCGAAAAAGATTACCGCCACCTCTGCTTCACTTTCCGGTGCGGTGATGTATGACGGCTATGGAATCTGTGAATGCCGATATCACTACGGGCCTACGGGCAGTGCAATGATTACGACGGATTGGAGCCCCATCCGCTACATCGATTTCACCTCGGTGAGCGATCTCCTACCCAATACCGAGTACAGTTTCCAGATTGAAGTCCGCAACGGATCAGGTTCGGATCTGGCCCCGGTCAAGACCTTCACCACACAATCCTTGCTGACCCTCGGCTCCACCGAAGGTGGCTCTGTAGTCACTCCGGGTGAAGGCAGCTATGACCTGGATGCGGGAACCGTGATCGATGTGGAAGCTCAAGCCGATCAGATGAGCGTCTTTGTCGCCTGGACCGGTTCGGCTGTCGATGCCGGCTTGGTGGCCGATCCCAATGCGACCGCGACCAGCGTTGAGGTCACCGGAGACCTGAGCCTGATCGCCGAATTCGTGGCCAAGCCCAAGGTCGTCTGGGTCACTGAAACCCGTGACATCGATTCCGATGGCATTCAGGACGACCAGGATTGGGTCGACCTGCTCGTCGCCAATGGCTACTACGTCATGGCCGAGCCCGATCGTTACCTGACTCTCGGTGATCAAAAGGACGTCAACGACGCCAACGACTACCTCGGTGAACTCAACGCCGCGGACCTGGTCGTCATCAGCCGTTCGTCCAGTAGTGGCAACTATGCCAACGATGCCAACGAGATCGCCAACTGGAACTCGGTCATGACCCCCATGATCTGCCTGAGTGCCTATCATGTGCGTAGCTCCAAGCTCGTCTGGGTTGATTCGACCAGCATCGCCAATGACAATCTCATGCCCATGATGCAGGTCACGGACGCCAACCACCCCCTCTTCGAAGGTGTCACCCTCGAAGAAGGTGGCTATATCACCCTGGTCGACACCCTGATCTTCGGTGAAGACTACCAAGGCACCACCTTCCTCGCGGCCACGGACATGGGCAATGCCACGGTTCTGGGAACCCACCTGATGACCTACCCCTGGATTGCCGAATGGACCCCAGGCGACGAGTACTATGACGGTGCCGGTCAGATGGCCGGTGGCAAGCGTATGATGTTCATGGCCGGAACCCAAGAGACCAAGACCGACCCGATTTATTATCCGCAAGGCGCCATGAACCTCACGGATACCGGTGTCCAGGTCTTCTTGAATGCCGTCGAGTACATGATCGGCTTCAATCCGGTCGATCCTGGCATCGACAACCTGACCCATCAGTACACCTTCGAAGACGGCACGACGGCCGACCTGGTCGGTGGCGTTGATGGCGTATTGTACTACGATGCCAACATCGTTGACGGTGCCCTGGTTTGTGACGGGACCGATGACTACATGGACATCGACGGTCCTGCCGTGGATGTCAACTCTTACGAAGCACTGACCATGGTGCTTTGGTGTGCTCAGACCGTGGACAACAGCTGGACCATGACCAGCTGCATGGGTTCTACTTGGGACAATGGTTATGGCAAGAACTATGTCAACGTGACCTCTGCCCGTGGCGACCAGATGAACCGCGGTGCCATTGCCATCACCCCCGACAACGACGCTCCTTGGGGTGACGAAATCGGCGTCTCCAGTCCGGAGATGAATGATGGTATCATGCACCAATATGTGCTGACCATCGATGCCACCGAATTGGCCTACTATGTGGACGGTGCTTTGGCCGGTACTGCGGAAATGGGTGACACCAGCCTCAGCGATCTGGACAATGACTACATCTACCTAGGTAAGGGTATCTACAGTGTGGATGGCGAATGGGCCGGTTCCATCGGCAGCTTCAGCCTCTACAACAAGGCCCTAACGGCCCAAGAGACCCTCTACCTCTACCTCTCCGGTGAATAATCGCTAGAGTGAGAATGCGGTAACAATCCAGGCCCTGCCGCTGACGCGGTGGGGCCTTTTTTTATTGTCATTTTTCAGTCTCAGGTAATCCTGGTCGGTGTCTTGACCGATAGCAAGGGTGAACCATTGATGATCAACCTTGTTATTGGAGGAGCCGACACAATGCAATGTCCGGCCTGTGCAAGTGAGCTTGTTTCTGAAACGATTGATGGGATTCAACTCGAAGTGTGTGATGGAGGTTGCGGAGGCATCTGGTTCAGTAGAGAGGTACTCACCCAATTCGATTCCCCCCACGAACCCTGTGAAGGCCTAACCCCACCGAAGATCCGCTCTGGGACGAAGGTCGACCAAACCCGCCGTTATGTCTGCCCCTGCTGCAATAACGTGGCCATGACCCGCCAGTTTGTCAGGGTCCTGGAAGACGTCCTGGTCGATGAATGCCCCAGTTGTGGCGGTATCTGGCTACACGGCGACGAACTGGAAGAGATCTCGCAACAGTTCGATAACGAATCGTCTTTCTCGACTCACGGTCCCATCACGGATCCGGACGAGTCCCTGGACGACCGGGAAGAACAGCGTAATCAACGCTTCCAGAACGCCTGTCGCTTTATTACCTGTCACCACTGCGTGGGCTAGTCTGGCGACGACTGTTTGCGTTTGCGGCAGGCTACGCTGATACACCAGGCCAGGCCACCGTAGAGGACCAGGCATCCGAATCCAAACATAATCCAAGCAGAGAGTGGCATGGTCAGGCTCCTTTCTTAAGCGGACGTTTCCAGAGGAGAACCCCCAGGACGCCCCAGAATACGACTGTACCCCAACCGCCGATAAGGGTGGCCCAACGGGGGTAGTTTTCATAGCCCACGGTCAGTTCCTGTTTGAGATTCAAAACCAAGATCACCAGCAACACCGCAGGGGTGATGTAACGCAGCATCCAGATCCACCAGACGCCCAGACGTACTTCGGAGTGCTGATTGAGGTAGTCACGAAAATCCCGCACCGGATAGAGATAGCCCACGGCCACGCACTGCACGAGTCCGGAAATCACCAATCCGAAGTCACAGACCCACTTGTCCACAATGTCGAACCAGTAGAAACCGCCCCGCGTCACGAAGATCAGGGACACGGGAAAGGCGATCAACACAAAGGTGCGGGCCAGCTTCTCCGGTGAGATGCCCCACTTGTCATGAAAGCCGGTGGTAAAGGCCTCCTGTAGGGCAAAGGCCGAATCGATGCCCAGGGTCAATAGGGTCACGAAAAAAACCAGGGCAAAGAAGGTATTGAGGGCCGGCAGTTGGTTGATGGCTGTAGGAAAGGCCACAAAGGCGAGCCCCGTTCCACTAGTGGTCACCTCGGGTACGGGCAGGCCCTGGACCTGGGCCAGGTAGCCCAGCAGGGAGAAGACCACGAAACCGGCAAAAAAACTGGTTCCGCAATTGGCCAGGCCCGTGATCAGGGCACTGTTGGTGATCTCGGCCTTCTTGCCCAGGTAGGACCCATAACCGATCATCACGCCCGAGGCCAGGCTCAGGGAGAAGAAGATCTGGCCATAGGCCTTGAGCCAGATGTTGATATCGCCTAGTTTGCTGAAATCGGGTGTTAAGTAATAACGAATCCCCTCCATGGCACCGGGCAGGGTCAAACCCCGTATCAACAGAATCACCAGCAGGATCATGGGCAGGGGCACGGTCACCCACACCACCTTGCTGACGCTACGCACGCCCTTGCGTAGAATCAGGTAAATCGTCAACCAGGTCAGGGCCATACCGATGACCAAGGGCCACACCGGGGCCCCGATCTCGTGCGGACCGGCCGAGCGTTGCAGCACCTGCTCCATAAAAAAAGCCTCGGGCTGGTCGCCCCAGGAGAGCTTGAAGGAGTGCCATAGGTACACCCAGGACCAGGCCAGGATAGTGGAATAGTAGATCACGATCGCCCCACTGAGCCCGGCTGCCCACCAGCCGAACCATTGCAGCTTGGGTCGAATGGCCCCAAAGGCCAGGGGTGCGCCTTTCTGCATGCGTTGGCCCAGCCCCATCTCCAGGATGAGCATGGGTATCCCGGCGGTAAACAGGGCCACAAAATAGGGAATCAAGAAGGCCCCACCCCCGCTCTCATAGGCCACATAGGGAAACCGCCAGACATTACCCAGCCCCACGGCCGATCCCACGGCCGCCAGGATAAAGGAGGCTCGACTGTTCCATTGTTCACGTTGTTCTGCCATGCAATACTCGTCCGTAGCTGAAGTTATTGTTACTGTGCCCCGCTACCTTAATCGAAATCCCAGGTCCTTGCCAAGCCCTCTCAAAAAACTTCTCACTGCAAAGGACCAATCATGCCCGCTCGTCACCCCTCAAAACAAAACGCGCACATCTCCATAATTCGCTGATCAGAACCCCAATCGGCGGATTGACAGCCGCCATCCCGGCTTGTTACCTTCAGTCAAAAGTCCTTTGGAAAGTTCGTCCCATGACTCTATTAGCCACCGTTCTCTTGTTGTGCATCATCATGGATCCCTTTGGAAACATGGTGGCCATCAACGGCCTGCTGGGCAATTATGATCGCCATCGCAAGCAGACCATCATCCTGCGGGAATCCCTGATCGCCTACGCCATTTTAGTCTTCTCTGCTCTGGTCGGCACCCACCTCCTGAAGCTCCTCGGACTGGAACAACACGCCCTGCAAATCTCGGGCGGCATCGTCCTGTTCATCATTGCCCTGGGTATGGTCTTTCCGGCCAAGAGTGTCATGAGTCACGAGGCCATTGCCGATCCCCTGGTGGTCCCCATTGCCATGCCCCTGATCGCCGGGCCCAGCAGCATCTCCATCATTTTCCTTTTGGCCCATCGCGAATCCATCCTTTATGTCTTGACCGCTTTAACCCTGGCCTCCCTGGTCAGTCTGGTGATTCTTTGGCTCTCACCCGTGCTTTTCATCAAGCTCGGCAAACGCGGTTCCATTGCCATGGAACGCCTCATGGGTATGCTCCTGATCATGATCTCCGTACAAATGCTCATCGACGCCATCACCGAGGTCATGCACGAGGCGGGGTGAGTTTTAGGGTGATCGGTTATCGGTAACTGGTGATCGGTCTACATTGCGTGTAATTGTCTACGAATTAAACCTACTTACCGTTATAATGGTTCTGTTGGCCCAAGTACAACCTGAAGGAGATTTCCATGCAACGGTTATGGCTGGTTCTATTGATATCACCCGCCCTCTGGGCCGGCACCCAAGCCCCCTTTGCCCGGGGCGTCAACCTGACCGGTTGGTTTCAGAAATCCAGTGCCCGTCAGATTCAATTCACCCAGTTCACCCGTCAGGACCTGGTTAATATCCAGAGCCTGGGCTGTGATGTCATCCGTCTGCCCCTCAATCTGCACGCCATGACCGATGGCGAACCCAACTACACCCTGGATCCGCTCTTTCTGGAGATGCTGGACCTGGTCATCGACTGGAGCGAGGAACTTCAACTCCACCTGATCCTGGACAACCACTCCTTCGATCCCTCCTCGTCCACGGATCCCAACATCGGTCAAATCCTGATTCCAGTCTGGACCCAGATGGCTCAACACTATCGCGATCGCACCGACCTGCTCTATTACGAGATCCTCAACGAGCCCCATGGCATCGACGATGAGACTTGGAACGACATTCAAGTCGAGGTGGTCAAAGCCATCCGCCACCAGGATCCCAACCACACCATCATCGTGGGGCCCGCCGATTGGAACAGTTACAACAACCTGCAATACATGCCAGGTATGCGTGACGAAAACCTGATCTACACCTTCCATTTTTACGATCCGTTCCTCTTTACCCACCAAGGGGCCACCTGGACCAATCCATCCTTGGCACCCCTGGCAGGCGTCCCCTTCCCCTACGACGCCAACCTCATGCCCACCTGCCCCAATGATTTGGAAGGCACTTGGGCTGAAGGTGCCTTGAATGTCAGCTATGCCACCGAAGGAACGGCTGCACGCGTCAAGGAACTGATCGACCGGGCGGTGACCTTTCAAAATGAACGGCAGGTCCCCTTGTTGTGTGGCGAGTTTGGAGTCTACATCCCCAACAGCGACCCCAACGAACGTGTCAATTGGTACGAACTGGTGCGTACCTATTTGGAACAACAGGGCATCGCCTGGACCTGCTGGGACTACACCGGCGGCTTCGGCATCTTCGAACCCAATGGCTACGACCTCTTCGAGCACGACCTCAATATCCCCTTGCTGGCCGCTCTGGACCTCAACACCCCGGACCAGACCGAGTACGTTAAAATGCCCGAGACGATAGGCTTCGATCTCTATCAAGACTACATCGCCCACGGTCTTTACGAGGCCAGCTGGAGCAATTCCGGCAGCCTGGATTACTATGACACCCAGGTCCCGGACCGGGGCCCCTGGGGACAATACTGTATGGCTTGGACCGGAGTCAATCAGTACGGCACCATCCGACTCAACTTTAAACCGGACAAAGACTTGTCACTCCTAGTCGAGCAAGGCTATGGCCTGGATCTCTGGATTCAGGGGGACACCCCCGACACCAAAATCGATGTTCGTTTCCTCGATTCCAAACTAGATGAGACCGATCACCCCTGGCGTATGCGTAAAACCATTGACGACTCCCTTGTCACCTGGGACGGCACCTGGCAGCACCTGCATATTCCCCTGTCCGATTTCAGCGAGCATGGCTCCTGGGACAATGGCTGGTACAATCCCCAAGGCCTCTTCGACTGGACCGAGATCGACAACTTCGAAGTCGTGGCCGAGCACCACAGCCTTGAGGGTATCCAAATCCGCCTGGACGCCATCAGCATCGCATCACCTTGATTGCCTCTCGCCCGTTCGCTGTCGCTCACTTGAGAACGCAGAGCACGCTGAGAAAAGGAGTAATCAAGCACTCAAAAAAATCTCTGCGTCCTCTGCGATCTCTGCGAGAGAGAAAAAAAGAAATTCCACCAACTTATAACTCTGAACTTTGAACTCTGAACCAAAACGATTTTTCATTTCACTCTCTCCCCAGTTTTGTTAAAGTGTCGCTTTTCGCTATAAACATAGGCAGATAAATGGCTAAACGATCCATTGATCCACACGGGCTTCAGGTCCTGGAATATCAGCAGGTCCTCGAGGTCCTGGCAGACTTCGCGGCCAGCCAACTCGGTCGCAGCGCCGCCCTTGCGCTCTATCCATCCACAGATGTAAACTGGATCAGGCAACAACTGGCCCAGACCTCGGAGATGAGGGCCCTGCTGGACCAGCATATTCGCATTCCCCTGGCCGGATTAAAAGACATCACCGCCATCATCAATCACGTGGGTAAGAAACAGACCCTACTCGAACCCGACCAACTGTTGGCCATTGCCGACACCCTGACCGCCTGCACCCGTCTGCGTTCCTTTTTCATGGCCCTCGAACCGGACAAGGCCGGACATCTGCAAGAACTGGCCAGTCCCCTGGAGGACTTCACGGACCTGGTGGATGACATCGATCGCTGCGTAGAAAGCGATCAACGCCTCAAGGACACCGCCTCCAACCGCCTGCAACAGATCCGTCACACCATCGACCGGTTGGAACACGAGATCCGCGAACGCTTCGGTAAGATGGTCCACCAGCGTAACATCCGCGTGGCTCTGGAAAACGACAAGTTCCTCATTCGTCATGGCCGCCCTGTATTAGCGGTCAAGCTCAACTACCGCTCCTATGTGCGCGGCACGGTACTGGACCGCTCCAACAGCGGCTCGACCCTCTACATCGAGCCCGAGGAACTGTTCGAATTGAGCAACGACCTGGAAGACGCCAAGTTCGAGGAAAAGAAAGAGGTCGACCGCATCCTCTGGGAACTGACCCACTTCGTGCTAAATCGAGCCAGTGACATTCGTCGCAATGTCAAGACCCTGGCCTGGATCGACCTGACCTATGCCAAGGCCAGTTTCAGTGTGGACTACGGCATGACCTGTCCGGATGTCAACACCGAGCACACTCTATCCCTGCGTCAGGCCCGTCACCTGTTGCTCTTGCACATAGCCCGCCAAGCGGGTCAATCTCTCGACCAAGCCTTGAACAAAATCGTGCCTATCAGCCCGCGCCTGGGCGATGACTTCGACCTGCTGCTGATCACCGGGCCCAACACCGGCGGCAAGACCGTGCTGCTCAAGACCATCGGCCTATGTGCATTGATGGCCCAGACCGGCCTGCACATACCGGCCGCGTCCGGATCCGTGGTGCCCATCTACCGCCAGATCTTCGCGGACATCGGCGACGAGCAGAGCATCCAACAGAGCCTCAGCACCTTCTCGGCCCATATGACCCAGATCGTCAACATCATCCAACGCAGCAACGACCACACCCTGGTCCTGCTCGACGAACTCGGCGCCGGCACGGACCCGACCGAAGGGGCCTGCCTGTCCACGGCCATCCTCGACGCCCTGCTCAACAACCAATCCCATATCGTGGCCACCACCCACCTGGGTCAACTCAAGACCTTTGCCTATGCCCGAGCCCGCGCGGAGAATGCCTCGGTCCAGTTCGACACCGAAACCCTACGTCCCACCTATCAGCTCTTCATCGGCACGCCCGGTAGTAGCAATGCCCTGGCCATTGCCCGCAGACTGGGCATGCCCAAGACCGTAATCAAACAGGCCGAATCCCTGGCCCAACAGGAAACTGACGGCACCAGTGAACTGATCAACCAGGTGCAACAGACCCGGGCCCTGGCCGAGGATAAACGCCAACAGGCCGACTCCCTGCTGGCCCACGCTCGTGACATGCGCGAAGAAGCCGCGGACCGGCTGGATAAGATGCGGGCCGAAGAGAAGTGCCTGAGAGAACGGGCCGAACACGAACTCGAACGCTCCATGCGTGAGGTGCGTGA
The DNA here is from genome assembly GCA_963662565.2 of Sedimentisphaerales bacterium. Lineage (GTDB taxonomy): Bacteria > Planctomycetota > Phycisphaerae > Sedimentisphaerales > Anaerobacaceae. Next base: position 62,344 of record CAXXXG010000009.1, read on the forward strand.
CGTCACCAAGGACCTGCGTCAACAGACCGAGCAAATCCCCAAGCCCTTGCGGGATGACATCGATACGGTCTGCGAGCGTCTGCTGTCCATCGCCGCTGACACTCCTCTGGCCGCGCGACATCAGGCCTTTGTGGATGACCTCAAACGCGGCGACCGCGTCTACGTCCTGCCCTTCCGCTGTGAAGCCATTGTCGAACGCATCCGCCGTAAAAAACAAAGCGTAACCCTCATGATGGATGGCAAGCAACTGCAAATCCCCTTCGAACAGATCAGCCGCCCGCAACGTTAGGGCGTCATGGCATCTCTATAGGGGGTGGCGTCCTCCAATCCAACAGATTCTCCACTCAAGGCACTCGCCCAGGCCTCCAAACACAACATCACCGAAGCTCGCTGACGTTCGTTCTCGTCATCTTGATTAGCCATGAGGATTCCACCTATAGCCGCAGGTAGCGTTGAATCGTTGAATTGCATACGTAAGGCACTACGGTACCGAGGTGAATCATAGGGTTGAAGGGTAAAGGGTCTCTTAGGGATTACGGCCTTAGCCAAATCACGCAGACATTGCTCTAAAGTCTGTAAATCCAGGGCTTCAGTCACATTCCAGTGCAGGACAAAGGCATCACTGAGCCCCGCACGCTGCCAAAGATCCGGTGGCGTCTCATCCAACTGTGCCAATTCCCTCATCGTGTACCAGCCCCCCTGGTCATCTTGAAAAAAGATCGTCCGAGTGCGATACAGAAATAAACTCAGATCTGTAGATGCCAAATGACTCACCATGTCCCCTTGACCGGATAGAGACTTCAACATCTGTTGAATATGGTCATCGGTCTGTTCTTCCGGGCCCCACAAATCCACCAGCTCGAAGGTCGACAAGGCTGCCTGAATGGCTTGAGCCACCTGACACAGGGCATGACTCGGATCGTTCAACCGAGGGGAGGATTCCCGCAAGACCTTCATCATCTTCTTCATGACCATAGCAGCTTGGGCCTGGGATTCAGGAGTTCCATACTGCTTGGCAAAATATTGCTTAGCAATCTTGGTCATTAATTCGCGTGGATAGGGGCGCAACTTCATGGCCTGCTGTATCACCAGTTGAACCTGTTTGCGATCGACATCCAAATCAGGATTTAGTAATTGCTCTAGTTGTTTGAGAACGGTCTCTCGATGGGCATCCATGGGCTTCCTTCCGGACTTCATCTGTTGAATCACCCCTTGCAGGTCCTGACGACCTTCATGGAGACGGCGTTTCAACGTCCCCACAGGCACGTCTACAAAATTTGCGGCTTGCTCGACGGTATAACCTTCAAAATAGTACAGAGTCACTGCCTCACGCTGCAAATCCGGTAGCTGCTCTACCGCTTCATGCAACAGGCACACAAGTTCACGCTGCTCCAGTTGATCAGGTACCGTGTGAAGATCTTCGGGCGGTTGCTTGGCCTGTTCAACACGACGCTGCCGCACGGTGTTACTCAGCATCTGTCGGGCGGTACGGACCACAATGGTATGGAGCCAGGCCCCGAACTTGTCGGCCTCTTTGAGTCCGTTTAATCCCTGCAAGGCCACCCCCATAGCCTCAGCCGCGGCATCCTCAACAAGATGCAGTTGACCTAATACCCCATAGGCCGTTGCCCGGGCCGCTGGCCAATAGCGTTGAAACAACTGGGCCAAGGCCTGAGAGTCGCCCTGCCTGGCTTGTTGAACAAGTTGTGCGTCGGTTTGCTCTGTCATATCACTAACCATGTGGGATCTCGCCCGCTCCTGGTTCGGATTTAGAGGACAATTTATTCAAAAACAGTGACATTTCCAATTTAACAGCCCAGAAGTCAGCAGCGTCTATATTTTGTTAGGTGCACAAAGACTAAACCTGCCCTCTCAATCGTAATAAAGAGTAGATCACATCAACAGAGAAAATAGATGGTTGAAGACAAAATATTAATATGGAAACTGAAACGAGGCGAACGCCAGGCCATGGCACGCATTTACGGCAAGTATGAACCCATGCTACTGACAATTGCCGCAGCCATCCTGGGAGATGTCGCAGGAGCTGAGGACGTGGTTCACGATGTCTTTATGTCTCTGGCTCAGTCACCAGATAAGATTCGTCTAAACGGTCATCTGAGAAATTTTCTGGTTGTTTGCGTGACCAACCGGGCTAAAGATCGGCGACGAGGTCGGCGAGGCAGTGTGTCCCTGGACGAAGTGGAATTTCGTGTCCCCCAGGGGCAACAGCCCGAGAGGATGGCCAGCCAACAGGAGCGTCTACAACTGGCCTGGTCCCATCTGGCTCAATTACCTGCCGAGCAGCGTGAGGTCGTGGTGCTGCATTTGATTGCCGGCCTCAAGTTTCGCCAGATCGCTGTTAACCTGGACATATCGATTAATACCGCCCAAAGCCGTTACCGCTATGGGCTGAAAAAACTCCGAACCCTATTCAATGGGGAGTTGGAAAGATGAAGAATGAAAAGATTGAAATAATCATTGAGAAGTTGAGGATTCGCTCCAAGTCCGATCCACAGGACCAACTTGAAAACATCCTCTCTGCTTTTGACCAACATCAGCCAATCAACGGCCCCATCTTACGATCCCGACAACTGAAAATCAGATGGACCGCTGGTCTGGTTATGGCTGCGATCCTATTACTCGTTTTCACTTTAAGAATCACACAGAACACCCCCCAACCCAATCCAACGCATAAAGGACGGACCATGGCCGTCCCCCAGTATCAGATCAATACCGCCGGTTCACTGCAACGAACCTTCTGTCAGGAAGGGCTCGCAGGCCTGGAACGGCAACTCGATCAGGCCAGCAAAATCTACGGGCCCAGCCCCACAGTGCCTCTGGAGGTCGATCTGTTTTAACAGACATTTGTTCAATAAATGAAAGGACAATGATATGCACCTATACAAGAATAAACATTGGATCGTCTGGTCACTAATGGCTCTATTGTCGGTGACTTCCTGCATCCAGGCCTATCCTGCAGACCCTGACAATGCGGCCCTGCTTTATTACCAGGCCTTCATCTCACTGCCCACAGAACGACTCGATGTCAGGAGTCTTTCTAAAGAAGGAGATCCCAACGATCAATTGCCTGATTACCTCGCACAATGCCAACCTGCTATCGAATTTGCGGTAGCGGCCTCTAAATTGAAGCATTGTGATTGGGGACTGCGTTACTCCCAAGGCCATCATATGAGCATGGCATACGTGGCTCAATGCCGATCACTAGTCTACATCCTAGGGGCTGACATTGACTCCTTAGTGGCCGAAGGACAGTATCGCCCCGCATTGGAACGATGTTTGGTTGTTGCCAAAATGGGCCAACATATCGGAGAGGAAAACTTCGTTTCCTACTTGTCCAATGGAGGTTGTAATGTCGCAGCCAATAAAATGATCAGAGAGACGCTGGGATCAATGCCGCTCGATGAATCCACATTGCTATGGCTCCAACAACAACTCGCCACCATGTCAGGTCAAGAGCCTTCCTTGAGCCATGCTCTACAAAACGAAAAGGAATTCATTTTAAACACACTGGCACAAGAAGATGTTGACCATTTAATCGAGGCCATGACACAAGGCCTATACAATCCTCTCTCTCCAGAATGGATCGAGCAAATCAAAAAGCCGGATCCCTCTTTTTGGACTGGCAGCCGCAGATACCTTGAAAACTATATCCAGAAGATACAGACCATCCTAGATAGCCCGGACTTGCTCAAAGATAAATGGACACAACTAGTGGAACTAGGCGAGCATCTCGGTAAGGATAGCCAAGACAATCTCCATACCATTGTTACGGCCAGTTGGACGACCCCTGGACAAATACAGAGAATCCTGTTTCTGGGAGGCCGTAGCACAGCCGGTCGTAAAATGCATGAGGCGGCCATTGGAATTTATCTAGAGGCAGCCCGCTCCGGTTCAGTCCCAACAGAACTCCCCGCTGGACTCCCTAAAGACCCCTTCACCGGACAGGACTTTGCCTACCAAAAAACCGAAGAGGGTTTCACCCTGGCCCGTTGGACCGATGATGACACCGACTGGAGAGCAAAACTCGAATTCAAGGTAAAACAGTAAAGAGACCTACCTAACCCCAATCACCATAATCATAACGAAATCCTGTCCTGCTAATTTTTTAGCAGGACAGGGTTATATCTAAGTCAGGTATCAATACGACCCCTTTAAAACCCTCTCAACGGTTTGAGCCATAAGCTGATGGCCATAAGGGGTTAGATGCGCCAGGTCACTGGATGCCCCTTCCTTGGAAAAGACACTGACCAGGACACGTTTTGGAATCATAAGAACATGATGCCGCTGACCTACGATTCGCTGAACTCGACCGTATTGCCATTGCCACGGCAACAAGGGAAGTTCAAACATGGCTACGGTATGTCCTTGACGAATCAGTTCGCTTATGATCGCATCGAGATCTCGTTGAAATTCATCAATGGGAGTCGGCCCAAACAGATCATTACCGCCAATTTCCAACAGCACAAGTTGATGTTCACTGGAAACATCAGGAACCTGTTTATGTAATGCCGTCTGGACCGTGGCCCCAGACATGGCAAGATTGATCACTTCATAAGGTCCGTTCTCAGCCAAAATACGGGGCCATGTCATCTCATCAAGGGCACCAATCCCTGCACTGACTGAATCCCCTATCACAGTGACCTTGGGAATCAAATTAGAGGAGACAGGTATTCTGGAATAGTGGCTATACCCCAAGAGCATGACAACCAACATGAAGAGATTCAGCATGACACCAGGCACACCCTTGTGACGTGTCTTAAGCCAGTCAACAGCAACCGCCCACCCTAATGTCAAGATGAACATCACTCCATAAACAATCAGGGGGAAAGGCATTGCCGCCAAGCCTATTAAGATCCAGCCCAATCCCAAGAGCAGACAACCTACAAAACGACACACCCTTGTCCGTCCCAGGAATGTAAGCAGAAGAGCCCCTAACAGAAAACCAATTCCCATAGGAAACGAATACCCCGCTGCACAGAACCACAGAAAGGACATCAACATCGCAATACTCCTTACAGCTCAAGGATTCATAGGCTCAAACCAGACCGCTGTTTCACAGGTGTCCATGCAAGTGACATGCCATACTAAGGAGTATCCACAAACCTCTATCACCCAGTGAATTACGTCATTCTAAACAATCCGTTCTCTACAGAATATCTAATACTCAATACATCGTATGTACAAAGGGGGACTCATATTGTGTCCAGGAGTCCTCATCAGTTGTGACACAAAAAAGGCTGAATCAAATGATCCAGCCCTTTTAATTCCTTTTCTTTGCGGCCTTAGCGCTTTGCGAGAAACAAAAACTACCGAATGTATTCGTTGAGAATATTTTCCAGCAGTTCCTGGCGGCCGCTTTGGAGGGCTGGCTCGCCGTTCTTGAGGGTGTAGGCCTCCATCTGGCCCAGGGTGGCCTTGCCCTTTTCGATCTTCTTGCCGAAGGCCGTGTCCCAACCGCTGTAGCGTTTGGCGATGGCCTTTTCGAACTTGCGGCCGCTGATCATCTTGGAGGCGATCACCAGGCCACGAGCAAAGGCGTCCATGGCGCCGATATGGGCATAGAACAGATCTTCGGGATCGATGGATTGACGACGCACGTGGGCGTCGAAGTTCAAGCCGCCCGTGGTAAAGCCGCCCCCCTGCAGGATGATGTACATGGCCAGGGCCGTGTCGTAGAGGTCCATGGGGAACTGATCCGTGTCCCAACCCAGCATGAGATCACCGCGGTTGGCATCGACCGAACCGAGGATACTGTTGTCCACGCAGAATTGCAGTTCGTGCTGGAAGCTGTGACCGGCCAGGGTGGCGTGGTTGGCCTCGATGTTCATCTTGAAGTCGTCGATCAGGTCATACTTCTGCAGGAAGGCCAGGCAGTTGCCCGAGTCGAAGTCGTATTGATGCTTGGTGGGTTCCTTGGGCTTGGGTTCGATGTAGAACTGGCCCTTGAACTTGATTTCCTGCTTGTAGTCCACGGCCATGTGTAACAGGGCCGCCAGGTGGTCGAGTTCACGCCCCATGTCGGTATTGAGCAGGGTGTCGTAGCCTTCGCGTCCACCCCAGAAGACATAGCCGGCCCCACCGAGTTCCTTGGTGATTTCCATGGCCTTCTTGATCTGGCTGGCGGCATAGGCAAACACGGCAGGCGAGGGATTGGTTCCGGCACCGGCCATGAAACGTGGGTGACTGAAGCAGTTCGAAGTCCCCCACAGCAGCTTGACGCCGGTGTCACGCTGCAGCTTCTTGGCCAGCTTGACGATCTGGTCCAGACGCTTGTTGGTCTCGGCCAAGGTATCGGCCTCGGGCGCGATGTCACGATCATGGAAGCACCAGAAGTCCACACCCAGCTTGGTGAAGAATTCGAAGGCGGCCTCCATGGTCATCTCGGCCACGGCCATAGGGTCATCGGACTTGTTGTAGTTACGGACAATGGTGTCCATACCGAACTGGTCGCTGCCCAGCCCCTTGAAGGTATGCCAGTAACATACGGCGAAACGCAGGTGCTCGGACATGGACTTGCCCATGATCTTCTTGCGGGGATTGTAGTGCTTAAAGGCCAGGGGATTCTTGGAGTCCGGGCCCTCGTATTTGATCTTGGAGACCTTGGGGAAGTACTCGTTCATCGATTCGCTCCTTTATGAAATCAATCAATATCCTTTTGAAAGCTATCAAATCGGCTTTTTATCATAAAGCAAAGCATTGGAGAAGGCCAGCGAGTTCTACGAATTGTTTTGAGGGCCGTTTATGCGATCCGTTGGGAGATTATCATTAATCCTGAAACTCAACGGATAACTGGGAGGCCTCTTCGGCCGTGATGGAGTGCAAGGGTAACACGTGGGCCGGATTCAATACCATCATCTCGGCCCATTCCGGATCACGCAGGCCTACGGCCTGATAGCCATGGCGTCGCAACTGTTCATATACATATAGGCGGCTGTATTGCTCAGTTAGCTTGAAAAAGTCTATAATTATGCCGCAATAATACCCTGTTCGGTAAAATATTTCGAGTAGCGTTGGTCTTCATCCTTGAGATGAGTCTCCAGCCATTCACTGAGAAACAAGGTCATCTCAACCCCCACACCAAATCGGTTGAACTCGATCTGAGTTTGAAAATCGCTCATACGTTGCAGAAATTCCTGATGACGCTCGATATGTTCCTCGGCCTCTGGAAAGCCATGTTCCTTAAACCACCGCTCCTCAGTGTCGAAATGCCCTTGAACCCTCTCTTTGATCTGTTCGATCAGGGCTATTTGCTGAGCTTGATCTTGGTCGTCTCGTATGGATTGATGCAATTGATTGACCAGATCGACCAACTCCCGATGCTCAAGGTCAATTTCTTCTATCCCCACACTCAGACTATCATCCCAGACAAGTAACATAGCGGTTCCTTAACACAACTTCATGGTATCTCACAGAATCAGCATTGATTCGGGCTAGAGATCATATCCCACTCCTTCAACTCCGTCAACCGAGGAATCCGCATTCTCAGATCCAATGTAGGGATTTTAGGGCACAGAACGCAATACCCCATCCACGTTCACATAACAACAACCAATGCCATCACAACAAATTATTTCATAGATCCTCCAATCTTTTCGATTGACACCTTCTACAGATGTAGTAAACTATCTTCTACGATTGTAGAAGGAGTAATTCAAATGAAGCTCACAGAAGCAGAATGGCAAATCATGAATGCCCTCTGGCAAAATCACCCTGCCACGGCCCGCGTTATTGCGGACCGCCTACCCAATCAGGTAAACTGGGCCTACACCACGATCAAGACCATGCTGACCCGCTTAGTCGAAAAAAAGGCGATCAGCGAGACCAAACAGGGCAAGGCCAGTGTATACAGCCCCCTGTTATCGCAGAAAAAGGCCCGTTTGGGTGCATTTCGGTCGTTGGTGGATCAGGCCTTTGGTGGGGCCATGGGGCCGCTGGTGCACTGTCTGGTGGAGGAGAAGAAACTCACCACCAAGCAGCAACAGCAGCTCCTGGATCTACTCGCTGAGGATATGGATAAAGGAGGGCAGGCATGAATACGCTCAATCAATTCGCTCAGTGGTGGTGGGCCTGGATGACAGCCATGACCTGGCAGGTCGTCCTACTGATTACGATCATCTTCGGCCTGGATCTACTGATCCGCCGCTGGATCTGGCCGCAGGTCCGTTATGCCCTGTGGCTAATGGTCTTAATCAAATTGGTAATGCCCCCCCACTGCAGCTCTCAACACCAGTCTGGTGACCCAGATACGACCGCGTATGCAGAACTCCGTGGTTCAGGTACAGCCGACCGTTATCAACGAGCCCACAACCCCTTCTACAATCGCACCTCGTGCCCTCGTTGGGCATACGGGCTCATTGAAAACGTCAGACGCTCCTGTATCTCGTAGCTCCTCTGCGCCTCGTGTTGCAGCGTCACCTACCCCAGTAGCAGCTCACCCGGTTCAAACCACGCCCTCCCTTCCGAAACGCATCCATTTATGCTGGCAGGCCTGGTTGGGTGGATTATGGTTACTGGGTTCGGTGATGTTGAGTATTTGGTTGATGCGTCGGCTGCAACGGCTACGTCGCAATGCAATCATTGCCAGTGACGATGCCTTACCGGAATCCTTTGGCCTCATGGCCCGGCAGTGCGCCCGACGCGTAGGACTACGATATACCCCCGTAGTATTGCTTACGTCCGAGCTGAACTGCCCGGCCGTGACGGGACTCTGGCGACCGGTCCTGCTGATGCCCGTCGGCTTCTTGAGACAGCTGTCCCGCAAGGACACCGAGCACATGCTGTTGCATGAATTCGCTCACCTCAAACGTGGGGACATGGTCGTGCATGCGATCTATCTGTCCCTGCAAATTATGTATTGGTACAACCCCCTGCTCTGGTGGGTGGGTCGCCGTCTGTTTCACCTGCGTGAAATCTGTTGCGACGCCACCGTGGCAGGCCTCTTAAAGGAGAAGACCATGGAATACCGCCGTACTCTACTGGAAGTCGCACGTCAAACCCTCATGCCCAGCCACCACCCCGGCCTGGGCCTACTGGGACTCTTTGAAGATTCCAACCGCCTGGAAAACCGCCTCAACTGGCTCAAACGTGATACCTGGAGTTTTTCGGGCCTGCGTTGGAGCCTGATCCTCCTGGTTGTCCTCGGCATGAGCGTATTTGTCCTACCCATGGCCCAGGCCCAATCCGCCTCGGCTCAGAGTGGTGATGCTCAGCATCAAGCCCAAATCATGGCCGAACAACAGGCTGCCATCCAGGTCCAGATGCAAGACCTCATTGAACAACAACGCCAACTGCAAGAGATGATGAGTCAATTGGAAGAACAACGGGCTATGCTGGAAGCCATGATCAGCCAGACGGCCCCAGCCTTGGTGGAACCCACGTCATCCTCTACCCAGCCGATCCAAGCCACCACGACTGTCGTCCAAGCGGTAGGCTCGGCCAAGCAGGAAGAGAAGCCTATTATTGTTTCTGTGCAGATGAACGAGACCAAGGATAGCATGCAAATCCTCCGTTCGGAAATTCATCCCCTGACCATAACACCCGGGACAACATTGAATCTAGCCAATGCCGATGGTGGCATTACCGTCCAGGGTGTCGAGGGTGGCCCCTGCCAACTCATGGCCAAATTAATCCTGAACGCCACCAACCAAGAGGAAGTACAAGCCCTCAGTAAGCAAGTGAACATTAACACTCAGGCCAAGGGATCGATGCTATCCATCAATGCCTCCCAACCCAAGGAGTTGGCACAAAACCTATGGATCAGTATCGATTACACCCTGCAGGTGCCCAAACAAACCAACATGAATCTGATCCAAGAAGATGGGGAGATCAACGTCCACAACATCGAGGGGTTGGTTAATCTGACTTTAGAAGACGGTGAAATCAGTATTAATCGTGTGACCGGTACGATCAACATCATCCAAGAGGATGGCGAAATCGACACCTCTCATACCTCTGGTACCCTAAGTGTGATCCTTGAGGACGGTGAAATTGCCTGTAAAAACATCGAGGGTGTTTGCAATATACAGTTGGAAGACGGCGAGATTAATCTTCAGCAAGGTCGATTTACCTCCTGTTCGATTCAACAGGAAGATGGCGAAATCAATGCCGAGGAAATCAGCGGCAATCTAGACATCACCATGGAAGACGGCGAAGTAGATCTTATTTTAGCGGATGCAGCCATCTCTTGCGACATCCGCGTGACCCTGGAAGACGGAGAAATAGCCTTGGTAGCCCCAGCCATCATGCTGCCACCCGGCTTTACCGCCTACTCCAGCGATGATGCGGATGACGACCATGATCACGATGATGGAAGTTGTGATGACAGCGACGATGACGATGACGATGACGAGGAAGACGGTGCTAACTGGACCGTACAAATCCAGCGTGACGACCTGTCCTTCAATATCTCACTCGCTGTTGGAGATGGTGAGATCTCGGTCGAAAGCAAATAATCCCAATCTGCAACTCACAAAGAAGCAATCAAGGCCGCACTCCCCCCTGATAGTGCGGCCTTGATTTTTGTTAAGGTAATAACTTCACTGGCTCATCCGTTGCTCCAGTGAAGGCCTGAGCCACGGCCCAGGCCTTTTCGCGATTAGAGATATCCGGATAGCTGGGCTCCACCTCGATACCCTTGCCTGCCAGTAGCCGTGCAATCAACAGACGAGCCTGTTGGGCCTCATTAGCAGCTTCCCCTAACAGACGCATGGATTCCTGCGGTGAGTGAAAACCAACCCCATTGGTTGCAGCCAAGTAATCCCAACGAAACTGCCCATGGCGAACGAGTAGACGTGCCGAAGCCAAATCTTCATCTATACAACCGGCCTCCATGGCCGCAGCTATATCGAAGTGGGCCTTGACCAAGGCATCTTCGGCATCCAAGGAGGCCTGGGCCACCTTGTCCTGAATGCCTTCAACCCGTTGGCGAATCTGGTCTTCACTCCAACGATGGCAGACTGCACAGCTGTTACTGATGTCCAACAAGGGACTCTGCACGTGGTGATTGGTGAACTTCACTCCACCTTCGCTCCGATAGGGCATGTGACAATCCGCACAGGACAGTCCGGCATAGGCATGCACACCGGTCCTAAACAACTCCCAATCCGGATGTTGTGGCTTGATGATACGAGTCTTGGAGATCGGATGGATATAGTCGGCAAAATCGATCTCGTCATAATAGGCGATCATCCCTTCGGCCGTGGTGCCCTTATGCCAGGGGAAGGTCAGGTAGTTTTTTGGGTTCCATGGCAAAATAATATTCCGAGTGGCACTGGGCACAGACCAGCGACCGCATTTCCTGGTGGGTGGCCTGATCGATATCGCGTCCCATGGCGGCAAAGCCCTCGCGTAAGGCCGGTCGTGTGATGCGTAGGTTCATGGTCTTGGGATCGTGACAGTCCTGGCAACCGATGGGATGGTTGACATTGGGCTTATGGTCATAGAAATTCGCGGCATAAAACTCGGCCACGCCCATTTCGTTCATTAACCGAGGGACATCGGTACTCTTACAGGTCATACAGGTCCCGGCCATGAAATCGGGTTTGATGCGTAGCGTCTTTTTGACGTCTTCGACCGCATGGTAATGGCCCCGTGCCTGAAGATAGTCCTTGCTAAAGCCATAACCGGCAAAAAGGATCACCTGCATAGGATCGTCGTCCAGATAATCGCGAGGAAAAGATCCTCCATATTTGGTCCGGGTGGTGTCATCCGCGGTCAAGGCATAGGTCTCGTATTCACGAGGATAGTTGCGTCCCCAGACCGCATTGTCCGGCTCCCAATCGGCAATGGGCTGGAGCACCATGCTGGGACGCTGGGCCTCCCAACGTCGTTCCATAATACTGGTGGCCAGCAGGCCCAGGAGGACAACAGCCACTAAAGCCAATATGAAAATCAAGCCTCCGGCCCACATGGGCAAGGGTGTCTTTTGCGGTGCTTCTGGTTTTCGATCGGTCATCGCATATCCCCTTCTATTTCTTCATCCAGTCCAATCCCGCACTGGGCAGTGCGGGCCGTAAGATCTCAGGCGAGGCGGACAGACTACGCACCTTACCGTGAATGTTGTCGTGGCAGTTCCAACAGGCCCGCTCCGAGGTCTCGGCCAAACGAATCATGGCGAATTGGTTCGCATGGCAGCGCAGACAGTTAGACTGCACCACAGGCACAGCGCCTTTTGAAAGTTGCATCACCTGAGGTTCGGTGCGAAGGGTAAAGACGGCGGAATGACGCATCCCATCTTTCCCTTTAAAGGCCAATTTAGCAACGGGATTTTCATGGGGCACATGACAATCCACACAAACCGTGACCCGGGCATGACTTCCTCGCTTCCAAGTGGCATAGGCGTCGGTCATAACATGGCAATTCATGCAGGTTTCGGGGCTGTCGCTAAGATAGGAAACCGCATTGGAGATACGGGCCACCACCAGGGCCAAGCCCACGGCAGCTCCCACGATCAAGCTCACGGACCATTGCATCCCACGGGGCCATGCAGTCCAGGTCTGACTCATCCATTGATAGACCATCTGTACACCTCTCGATTTGTGTCTCCACATCATCAAGGGCAGAGAATCAAGCTGCAAGGGGTTAAAACCTCACATCTCCCAAGGAAACCCCTCAACTTTACCTATCATGACAAATATTATTTTCTTCACTAACCTCTCTTTGGTCATGCCCTTAGGTTCTTTTTCAAATTTGTTTCTCCAGATTTGGCAAAGACTCGTCTTGATTGAATTGTTGAAGCGAATTCCCTCCTGAAACCGAAAATATCCATAGTTGACAGTGCCTATTTTCTTCATTAGCTTACGTGATTATCAGGAACCCCCATGGGGATTTTGACGTAAAGAAGGGGTGTTACCATAGGTCAGGTTGCAGAACGCCAATAGGATGATGTCACATGATTAAAATCAAGCGTGGGCTGGATATTCCCATCTCCGGGGCACCGGATCAAGCCGAGATCAAGGAGGCTCAGTCCACCCCAACAGGTGGCGGTTTTGGGCCCCGATTACGTAGGGATGAAGCCCAGCATGGACGTGCGTGTGGCAGATTCGGTCCAAAAAGGGCCAGGTGCTCTTTACCGACAAAAAAGTGCCCTCGCATTCGCTACACCGCCCCAGCGGGTGGCCGAGTCACGGCCATTCATCGCGGCAACAAACGAGTTTCTCTTGTCCGTGGTCATTCAGGTCGAGGGACAGGATGAGATCACCTTCAAGGCCCATGCCGAGCAAGATCTCAAGCAAACTGTCCCGCGAGCAAATCATCGAACAACTGTTGGAATCCGGCCAATGGACCGCCCTGCGTCAACGCCCCTTTAGCAAAGTAGCCCATCCTGACGAGGTACCCCACTCGATCTTTGTCACGGTCATGGACACCAATCCCCTGGCGCCTTCTATGGGCGCAGTCCTCAAGGGACAGGAACAGGCCTTTACTCAAGGCATTCAAATCATCAGCAAACTCACGGACGGCAAGGTCTATGTGTGCAAGTCACCGAGTGACACCTTACCAAGCCTAGGGTGTGACTCTATCCTGGTCGAGGAATTCGAGGGCCCCCACCCAGCTGGCAATGTGGGCACCCACATTCACTTTCTAGATCCAGTCGGACGCAATAAAACGGTCTGGCATATCGGTCTCCAGGATGTGATCGCCGTGGCCAAGCTTTTTACCACGGGCAAGCTCTATACGGATCGCATCATCGCCTTGGCCGGTCCTGGCGTTGAGAAGCCCTGCCTGTTGAAAACGCAGATCGGCGCTGCCATCGGTGACATCCTTGCCGGACACCGCCTAAAAGACGGCGAAAACCGCATCATCTCTGGCTCGGTCCTCTCGGGTTTCGAAGCGACAGATTCCCTGGGCTTTTTGGGACGCTACCATCAACAAGTCAGCATCCTGCCTGAGGATCGCCAACGACGTTTCCTCGGCTGGCTGTCACCGGGCTTCAAGCTCTTCTCGCTCAAGAACGTGGTGGCCTCGGGCCTGCTCAAGCCCAAGGGCTACGACTTCAGCACCGCCCTGCACGGCGAGACACGGGCCATCATCCCCAGCGGCACCTTCGAAGACCTCATGCCCATGGACATCATGCCCCTGTTCCTCATGCGGGCCCTGGCCGTGGACGACGTGGAAGAGGCCGAAGCCCTGGGTGCCCTGGAACTGGACGAGGAGGACTTGTCTCTTTGTGCTTTTGCCTGTCCCTCCAAACTGGAGTTCGGACCGATGTTACGACGCAACCTGACCATTATCGAGAAAGAAGGGTAATCGGTGAAGCTACTTCGTTCCATACTCGACAAGATCGAGCCCCACTTCGACGAGGGCGGCAAGTTCGCCAAGATGCACTACCTCTTCGAGGCCATCGACAACTTCGCCTATACCTCCGGCGAAACCACACATGGGGCCCCGCACGTGCGTGACACCCTGGACCTCAAGCGTTTTATGATCACGGTCTTCTTCGCCCTGATCCCCTGCTGCCTGGTCGCCTGTTACAATACAGGACTCCAAGCTCACCTCGGGCTAGAAGCCATGGCACAGGCCACCTCGGAACCCGCCGCAGTCGAAGGTTGGCGTGGTGTGGTGACGCGGGCCCTGGGTGCACCAGCAGATTCGCACAATCTCTACGCCAATTTCCTGTTGGGCCTGCTCTACTTTCTGCCCGTGTACATCGTGACACTGGCAGCCGGCGGCATCTGGGAAGTGATCTTCAGTGCAGTACGACGTCACCCCATCAACGAAGGCTTCTTGGTCACCAGTCTATTGTTTCCCCTGATCCTGCCGCCGACGATTCCCTGGTGGCAGGTGGTACTGGGCATCACCTTTGGCGTGGTCATCGGCAAGGAGGTTTTTGGCGGCGTGGGCATGAACGTGATGAACCCGGCCCTGACCGGTCGCGTGTTCCTCTACTTTGCCTATCCGGCCGAGATCTCCGGTGACGCAGTATGGGTGGCGGTCAATGGCTACACCCAGGCCACCCCGCTCGGATCTCTAGCGAACGGTATCAAGGAATACGGAGTCACCTGGTGGGACGCCTTTGTCGGGTTCATGCCGGGCTCCATGGGCGAGACCTCGGCCCTGGCCTGTCTGATCGGCGCAGCTATCCTTATCCTGGCCAAGGTGGGCTCCTGGCGTATCATGCTGAGCACCACCCTGGGCATGTTCATTACCAGCGGCCTGCTCACTATGATCGGCAGCGACTCCAATCTCCTGTTCGGGGTCACCCCATGGGATCACTTCGTGCTGGGTGGTTTTGCCTTCGGCATGGTCTTCATGGCCACCGATCCGGTCTCTGCCGCCCACACCCGTCCGGGTCAATGGATCTACGGGGCCCTGATCGGTTTCCTCTCGGTCCTGGTGCGGGTGATCAACCCGGCCTTTCCCGAGGGCATCATGTTGGCCATTCTCTTTGGCAACGTGTTCGCCCCGGCCATTGACAAGATCTTTGTAAATCGCAACATCAAGCGGAGGCAACTCAGACATGTCGCAGGATAGCACGGTAAAAACCATCGGCGTGGCCGCGGGGATCTGCCTCTTCTGCTCCCTGTTCGTCTCGGTAGCGGCAGTCAAGCTGACGCCCATGCAGGAAAAGAACAAGCGGCTCGACAAGATCAAGAACATCCTCCAGGTTGCGGACCTGCTCGGCACCGACGCCGATCCGGAACAGGTCTACCAAGACCGCATCCAACCGATACTCATCGATCTGGCCACTGGAGTGCCCCTGGGCGAGGACCAGTTCGACGACAAGCTCAATCCCAAGAGTTTCGACCTCAAGGCGCTATCCGACAATCCCGACTACAGCCACGCCTTGGAACCCGGTCAAGACCTAGCCGGCATTCAACGAGTGCCCAACGCCATGGTCGTGTATCAACTCATGCAGGGCAGCAAATTGGAAAAGATCATCCTGCCCATCCACGGCAAGGGGCTCTGGTCCACCATGTATGGCTTTATCGCCCTGGAGAGTGACTTGGAGACCGTGGGCGGCCTGACTTTCTACCAACACGGCGAGACACCCGGCTTGGGTGGCGAAGTAGACAATCCCAACTGGAAGGCCAGCTGGAAAGACAAGCAGGCTTTCGACGACCAGGGTGACCTGGTGATCAAGGTGATCAAGGGACAGGTCGTGCCCGGCTCGGCCCATGCCAACCGCGAAATTGATGGGCTCAGCGGCGCGACCCTCACCACCCGCGGCATCGACAACCTCATCCAGTTCTGGTTGGGTGAGAATGGCTATGGCCCGTATCTCAACAAACTCAGGGAGGCCAACTAACATGAGTACCTATCGCAAGGCCCTCATCGACCCGATCTTCAACAACAACCCCATCGGGTTGCAGATCCTGGGCATCTGTTCGGCCCTGGCCGTGACCACCAAGCTGGAAACCGCCATCGTGATGTCCCTGGCGGTCACCTTTGTCACAGCCCTGGCCAATTTCTTGGTCAGCGTGATTCGCAACCACCTGCCCAGCAGCATCCGCATCATCGCCCAGATGACCATCATCGCGTCCCTGGTGATCATCGCGGACCAGTTCCTGCGGGCCTTTCTCTACGACATCAGCAAGCAGCTCTCGGTGTTCGTGGGCCTGATCATCACCAACTGTATCGTGCTGGGCCGCACCGAGGGATTCGCCCTCAAGAACCCGCCCCTACTGAGCCTGGTCGACGGCATCGGCAACGGCCTGGGCTACAGCCTGGTGCTGCTGATCGTGGGCGGCATTCGCGAACTCTTCGGAACAGGCAAGTTGTTGGGCTTTACCATCTTCAAACTCACGCGGGACGGCGGCTGGTATCCGGCCAACGGTTTGTTCCTGCTGGCACCCAGTGCCTTTATCATCATCGGCCTGTTGATCTGGGCCCTGCGGACCTGGAAATCCGACCAGGTGGAGGAGTAAGCCATGTTCGAACAATACCTGAGCATCTTTCTCAAGTCCGTCTTTATCGAAAACCTGGCCCTGTCCTTCTTCCTGGGCATGTGTACCTACCTGGCCGTGTCCAAGAAGGTCAGCACGGCCGCGGGACTGGGCCTGGCCGTAATCGTGGTCCAGACCATCACCATCCCGGTCAACAACCTGATCTACCAGCACGTACTCAAAAAGGGAGCCCTGGCCTGGGCGGGACTGCCGGACGTGGACCTGACCTTCCTGGGACTGATCACCTACATCGGCGTGATCGCCGCCATGGTGCAGATCCTGGAGATGGCCCTGGACAAATACGTGCCCAAGCTCTACAACGCTCTGGGTATCTTCCTGCCCCTGATCACGGTGAACTGTGCCATCCTGGGCGGCAGCCTCTTTATGGTCGAGCGTGACTATGCCTTTGGCGAAAGCTGTGTCTACGGCTTCGGTTCGGGCGTAGGCTGGGCCCTGGCCATCATCGGACTGGCAGGCATTCGCGAACGCCTGCAATACAGTAACATCCCCGCAGGCCTGCGTGGACTGGGGATCACCTTTATTACCGCCGGGCTCATGGCCATGGCCTTTATGTTGTTCTCGGGAATACAGTTGTAATTTAGATCGCAGATGACAGATCACAGATCGCAGTTGAATGCGGTTCCAAAACAGTGATCTGTGAACTAAGAACTGTGATCTGTAAATGGAAGGAATACGCATGTCGGATATCGGCTTGATCGGTATAGGGGTGTTGATGTTCACCATCATCGTGCTGGCGTTGGTGGCGGTGATCCTGTTGGCCAAGTCACGACTGGTGGCCAGCGGCAATGTCAAGATCCTCATCAACGACGACCCGGACAAGACCGTGGAGGTGCCGGTGGGCTCCAAGCTGCTGGGGGGCCTGGCCGAACATAAGATCTTTCTCTCCTCCGCCTGTGGCGGTGGCGGAACCTGCGGCCAATGCCGGTGTCAGGTCACCGAGGGCGGCGGTGACGCCCTGCCCACGGAACGATCCAAACTGAATCGTAAGGAGATTCGCGAGGGCTATCGTCTGTCCTGTCAGATGTCCGTCAAGGAAGACCTGCGTATCCATGTCCCGCCCGAGATGCTGGAGGTCAAGAAGTGGCAATGTACAGTCAAGTCCAATGACAATGTCGCGACCTTTATCAAGGAACTCGTGCTACAACTGCCCGAGGGCGAACACGTTGACTTCCGTGCCGGCGGCTACATCCAGATCGAGGCCCCGCCCCATCACGTCAAGTATAGCGACTTCGACGTGGCCGAGGAGTACCGCGGGGATTGGGATAAGTACAACCAATGGCAATTCGAATCACACGTCAAGGAAGACGTAATCCGGGCCTACTCCATGGCTAACTATCCCGAGGAAAAGGGCATCATCATGCTCAACGTGCGTATCGCCTCGCCCCCGCCCAGGCAGCCCAACGTGCCGCCCGGTCAGATGTCCTCCTATATCTTCAATCTCAAACCGGGCGACCAGGTCACCATCTCCGGTCCTTATGGCGAGTTCTTTGCCAAAAACACGGATAACGAAATGGTCTTCATCGGCGGCGGTGCCGGCATGGCCCCCATGCGGTCGCATATCTTCGATCAACTGCGACGGCTCAACTCCAACCGCAAGATGACCTTCTGGTATGGGGCCCGTAGCCTACGTGAAATGTTCTACGTCGAGGACTTCGACACCCTGGCCCAAGAGAACGAGAACTTCACTTGGCATATCGCCCTGTCCGATCCCCTGCCCGAGGACAACTGGGAGGGCTACACCGGCTTTATCCACCAGGTGCTCTACGACCACTACCTCAAGGACCACCCGGCCCCGGAAGACTGCGAATACTACATCTGCGGCCCCCCCATGATGAATGCTGCGGTGACCAAGATGCTCGACGACCTGGGTGTGGAACCCGAAAACATACTCTTTGATGATTTTGGCTAGAGCACGTTAACACCGAGACGAACCTCTGTTGACGAAATAACGTATGTGTTTTTCTAACGAAGCATTTAGCGTGGCAGTCTCCAGCGAAGCTGGGGGCTGAAAAGACAAAGGAAAGACCATGGACGTATACGAAACCGCAGAGGACATCCTCAACGAAAAAGGCAGCGACATTCTGGCCGTCAGCCCGGACAGCACCCTGGCCGAAGCCATCAACCTCATGACCAAACATAACGTCGGCTCCATCTTGATTAAAGACGGGGACCAATACCTCGGAATCTGGACTGAACGCGACCTGCTCAAGACTCTGGTCGTCCAAAACCTCGTCCCCCAGACCGCCAAAATCGGCAACCACATGCAGACCAAACTCATCACAGCCCAACACGATGAGAGCATCTACAGCCTCATCGACAAGTTCCTGGGCCTGCGTCTGCGTCACCTCATGGTCGAACGCGACGGCCGTTACATCGGTCTGCTCTCAGTCGGTGACGTCATGCGAGCCGCCCTGCAACACCAAACCGACGAACTCCAACGCATGCGTGACATCGTCAGCCTCAAGTATTACGACGAATGGCGTTACAAGAAATAGAAAAGAACAGGTTCACGGTTCCAAGTTCACAGTTAAAAGAAATGTTACAGCAATCAACCGTAAACCTTTGAACCCCTGAACCGTGAACCAAAGGTTACCAATCGTTCAAAGTTGATGGAATAAGACAAAAAATGCTTCAACCCTACCTCATCTCCTTCGCTGCAATGGCCCTGGTCTTCATCATCATGGGAGTCGCCCTACACTTCGCTCAATTCAAAAAACGCGGGGGCTGTTGTTCAGAGGGGATTGAAAGCGAGAATAAAAAGCAACATCGATGTGGAAGTTGTAAGTGCGGGAAAGAAAAGTAGTCGGAACTCACATGAGAATGTAGGATGTTGAAGAAACCACCAGAGGCATGCATTACCTCACGCCAAGCCGCTCCTAAAGTTCCTTAAATTCAAGCTTAGTCTTGTTATTACCTATTCATTGGTCTCATCATTCCCGAGTTAGTCAACAATCGCTATCAATCGCTGCTTCCGATTTTCTATTGCATGTACACGCCACGAACATTCAAATGAACAACCGAGGGAAGTAGCAATGGTTTTCGTTTTGTCAAGCGAACGCCGTACCCACATTACTCTATTTGCAATATCCTCCTGTGGGCATGGCGGTTCTCCAATCCGCAGTTCCACGCCCTGAGTAATAAAGAGTCAGGCCTTTTTATTTGCACTTGGGAGTTGAATCCGAACCATATCATAGAGAACTATAAGATGGGCTTGGGGCAGACTTGGGCTTATTGGAGCCGGACTAAACTTTCAACTAAATACAAAAATAAGGCCGGTTCTCATGGAACCGGCCTTGGATCATCCTTATTGTCTGGAATGGGGTTAACGTCCCATCTTGTAGATCTCGCTACCGGCGAGTAGGAAGGCTCCCAGGCCATAATCCTCGAAGTCAGGCATACTGATGTAGGTTACGGGCTGGCCGGCTGAAGGTTCTTTGCCGGTGCCCTGGACATAGCCCAGGAAACCGTTGGGTTGGACGGCATCCAAGATCAAGGCGTTCCAGGCCTTGAGGGCCACGGGCTTGACTGTCTCGGCATCCAGGATGCCCTGGTTCACCCCCCAGGCCAGACCATAGGCAAAGAAGGCGGTGCCGGTGGTCTCCCTGCCGGGATAGTGGTTGGGATCGTGCAGGCTGACGGACCAGAAACCATCCGGTCTCTGCACCTCGATCAAGGCCGTGGCCATTTCCTGGAAGGTCTGCAGGTAGTCGTCGCGACCGGCGGCCTCCTCGGGCATGATCTCCAGGCAACGGACCAAGGCCGCCAGGACCCAGCCATTGCCGCGTGACCAATAGCAGTCTTCACCGCTGGGTTCGACATAGGGTGGATCGTAGTCGGCGTCACGCCACCACAGGTGATCGACCGTGTTATACAAACCACTCTCACCGAGTTGGGTCTTGGTACAGGTATACATCTCGTACAAGCGGTCAAAGTAGTCGTCGTTCTGATAGACCACGCCCAAGCGGGCAAAGACGGGCATGGCCATCTGCAGGGCATCGATCCAGGTCCAGTCGTCGATCTTGTCGGTGGCGAGCATGGCATCGACCGAGGCCTTGATATTGGCAATACGTTCGGGCTTGGGATCGATGAGATAGAGGTCGATGTAGGTCTGGCCGCAGCACTGGTTGTCGGCATTACGGGTATAGGTATTGCCGTCACGCAGGTCCCAGTCGTGGCTTTCGCCCCACTCGACAGCATAGTCGTAATAGCCCTGGTTAGGATCGATACCATAAAGGGCCATGAGACCTTCGTAATAGGTGGCCCGCGTCCAGATGTTACTGGCCCGACTGCGGTTGGTCACGATGTTAACCCCGGGATCCGGCCATTTATCCATGAAGTATTGATTGGTCAAACGCATCTTGGCCAGGGCCACATTGACATCGGCCACGGGCTCAGACGCCAAGGCCAGCTTGTAGACCTCGCTACCTGCCAACAGGAAGGCACCAAGCCCGAAATCTTCGAAGTTAGGCACGGTATCATAGCCCACGGGTTGACTGGACGCCGGCTCTTTGCCCGTCCCCTGCACATAGCCGAGGAAACCGTTGTCGTGCAGACTTTGGGTCACCATCCCGTCCCAGGCCTTGATTACAGCAGGCAGATAGGCCTCTTCATCTAAAATGCCCTGACGTAGGCCCCAGGCCATACCATAGGCAAAGAAGGCCGTACCCGAGAGTTCGGGTCCGCCATATTCGTTGGGATCGTGCAGGCTCACGTTCCAGAAACCGTCTTCGCGTTGCACGGCGAGTAAGGCTGCACACATCTCTTGAAAGGTCTGGAGATAATCGGCTCGGCCCACGGCATCTTCGGGCATAATGTCCAACACCCGCACCAGGGCGGCCAGCACCCAGCCATTACCGCGTGACCAGTAGCAGTCTTCGCCATTGGGTGAGGTATAGGGCGGGTCGAAGTCCGCGTCACGCCACCAGAGGTGATCCTCGCTATTGTAAAGGCCATTACGGCCCTCTTGGGTCTTGGTATGACTGTACAACTCGTACAAAGGCTGATAGTAAAGATTAGGATCTTCGTCATAATACATCGTGCCCAAGCGAGCAAAAACGGGCATGGCCATCTGTAGGGCATCGATCCAGGTCCAGTCGTCACGACCCCGGTTATCGACCATATGATCGATACAGTATTTGATGGTCTCGATGCGTTCAGGTTGGGGATCGATCAGATAGAGGTCGATATAGGTCTGCCCCGCACATTGAGGATCGGCATGCCTGGAATCACGGCCAAACCGCAGGCTCCAGTCATTGCCCTGGCCCCATGCTACGGCATAATCGTAGTACCTCTCCTGCAAGTCAAGCTCGTAAAGGGCCATCAGGCCTTCATAATAGGTTGCCCGCGTCCAGAGATTGCTGGTTCGTGTTCGGTCCGGATGGACAATGGGTGCTCCAGGATCGGGCCACTTGGCCATGAAATAGTCGTTGGCCAGAGTCATCTGGGCCAGGACCTCGGCCTTGTCAGGCAAATCCTGAGCCGTGACCGTACCCACCCACATGCCAATGATAACGGCGATCAAAATGTTCGTTGTGGTCTTCATAGATAGAGTCCTCAATACTGCATTATCCATTATTCTGCGTTTTAATGTCCTGGGCCCTCATAATCTAACGCGTTTTCCCCCTGCGTTCCTGGGAAAAAATCAAAATTACGGAGATCTGCATAGTTTTACCGAAACAGAATCCCCTCCATTCGGATTTAAATGGTTGAGTTTTGAAAAAACTGCGTAACATCTCGCTGACTCATGCGACCAACGATTAAAGAAACCAAAGCCCCAATGGTAGAAGAAGGAGTCAACATGAAAAGGTTCTTAACCGCCCTTACCCTCATCATGACGGTCTCGTGGTGCCACGCGGCCACCCTCCAGGTCCCTACAGACTATGACACCATCCAAGCAGCCATCGACGCTAGTGAAGATGGGGACTCCATTGTGATCCAGCCTGGGCACTACACCGAAAACCTCTTAATTGAAGGCCTGGACATTATTCTGACCAGTACCGATCCAACCGACCCCAGCGTCGTAGCAGCAACGGTCGTGGATGGTCAAGAAATGGGTACGGTAATAATCATTACCAATGGGAGCACGGCCACGGTCACAGGACTCACCATCACCGGTGGAACCGGCACCGCCGATCCAGAAGCCCCTGAAGACTATTACCTGGCCGGCGGCATTATGGTCAGCCACTCCTCCCCCATCATCAGTCACAATCGGATTACGGAAAACCGTATCCCAGAAGAAGTTGTCATCCCGGGCCAAGGAGGGCGTGACACACGCATAGAGGTCACCGGCATTGGCGGTGGCATTGGTTGCTATTTCTCACAAGCCACAATCCAAGACAACGAAATCTTCAACAACAAAGCCAGTTTTGGCGGCGGGATCTATTGTGGCCAGGGTGCCGCTGAGGTCCACCGCAATGTCTTTTATGGCAATCAGGCCCTCCATGGTGCAGCGGTCTTAACCGAGTTCGACCAAGCCGTTTTGGGCAACAACCTGGTCCATCACAACCAGGCCACGGGTGTCGCAGGTGGCTTTGCCATCATCGCCGGGGCTACGGTTGTCAACAACACCTTAGTGGCCAACAGCTCTGATCAGGGTGGCAGCCAGGTTTACAGTGAAACCACACTCGAAGGCGTGGGCCTGATCATGATCAATAACATCCTGTGCCAATCCAGTAACAACTATGGAGGGATGTTCTATGGCCAACACCCCCACGATCTCTTTGTCAACAATAACGCCTGGGACAATCAGCCCGACGATTATTACGGCCTCGCCCCTTTGAACGAGAGTGACAATAATCTGTTCATAGATCCAGGTTTTGTGGATGCCGCCAGCCGGGACTACCATCTCAGTGCAGGATCGGCTTGCATCGACCGTGGCACGAGTGCCTATGGCGAAGTGGACTTGACATTGGACCTAGATGGCGGCGCCCGCCTGGTGGCCGATGGCATCGATCTCGGCGCGGATGAATATGCCATGCCCCGCTTGATCGCAAGGGCCGGTGACTTTCAGACCCTCAGTCGCCTGGGAGAGGTCACCCTGGACGGTACGGCCAGCTCCTTTGTCAGCACAGATGGGACACACCGCTATCAATGGACCCAGACCAGCGGTCCTCATGTCACCTTGAACGACGCCACTTCGGCAACCTGCAGTTTTACAGCGACCGAATGGGGACAATATCGATTCGCACTCACCGTTTCCGATAGTGATCGGGCCAGTGCCCCGACAGAGACCTGGGTCACCTTTACCAATCACGCCCCGGTCGCCTGCTTGGCCCCGACCCAATCCACCTTAGAAACACCCGTCGAGATCACCCTGGACGGAACCCCCAGCTACGATCCCGACCAAGACCCATTGACCATCTATCAATGGGCCCAACTAGAGGGCCCCACTGTGTCCCTGATCCCTGTGGATCAGGGCACGGTGTCTTTTACGGCAACAGAAGCCGGTAACTACCGCTTCAGTCTGGTGGTTAACGACGGCCTGGCCGAGAGCGACGCCGTGACACAGACCGTTGTGGTGGGCAACAGCCTGCCCGTGGCCGACGCGGGACTTACTCATTATGTCCATGAGGACCCTATTACCTTAAGCGGTTTGAATTCTTACGATCCGGATGGTCTGCTGACCGTAGATCTGAGCTTTCATTGGCGTCAGATCTCGGGCCCAACCCTGTCACTGGACGATCCCAACAGTCCCACTCCTGTGTTGAGTGGCATGCAACCCAATAACACCATCCAACACTGCCTCTTCGAATTGGTGGTCAACGATGGTCAAAACGATAGTGATCCGGCCACAGTCGAGGTCGTGATTGTCGAGGACTACGGCAACCAGGAACTCCGCCTGATCAACTCCCCCTTTGATGTCACCAAGCCCACCATCGTGGTCTTTGAAGGCGGAGACTGCGACACCGGCTCAGGCTGGTATCGTTTCACCAACACGGTCTGGTCACAAAACGCCAATATCATGACCAACAGCTACCAACTGCCCCACTATGTCTATGGCGATCACCTGATGGTCTATCTATCCGAGGTGGCCCCCAACTACGACCAACCCATCCAAACCATGGGCTTCAGTACCGGGGGCATGATCTGTTCGGACATCGCCATCCGCGCCAATTGCGTGTACGGCGATCCCCGTTACGCGGTCAATCGCGTGACCTATCTGGATGCCGGTTGCACCGGGGTCTATAACTATCCTGAAGCCGTGTGGCGTCTTCGCAATGAAAACCTGACCGGTGAAACCTGCTGGATCGACCATTACTATTCGAACTCAGGCTTTCTGCGTGACACCCTGGCCGTTCGCTTTGCCGTGCCCCCGGCAGGCCATGGTACCCCCCAGACTGGGTGAGCGAGTCATACCATTCCGCAGAATGGCCCAACGGTTTCTTCAATGACGGCATCTACGGTGGCTTTTACGTCTCCCTGAGCGGTCCGGCCAAAAACCTGGTGTTGGCCGAAGACACCAGCCCCTACCTATTCAACTGGATCAGCAGCGATCCGCACTACCTGGAACCCTACGACAGCGATCTCTATCCCGGTCGACTCCCTGAACCGGTCACCCTGGTCGGCCCAACCGATCCCGGTGACGCCAACGGCGTGCTGTTGAGTTGTCTGCCCTCGCGTCAGGCCGTCGGTTATGAGTTGCTGATCGGCATTCACCCCACGGATGTGCCGTCCTACCAGGTACTCAGTGACACCCCCGAGCCCCCCAGTCTCGTACTCACCGAACTGCCCTTCGAATCCGGCTATTGGACCGTGCGGGTACGGGATCTCTACGGCTCCACTCAACATGCCGATCCCCTGCCACTCTATCGCAGCAGCCTGCAATGGCCCATCGAGAATCAACGCACTCTGGAACGTTACACCAGTCTGCAAGCGGCCATAGACGATGCCAGGAAAAGGGATGTGCTGGTTTTGCAACCCGGAATCTATCCAGAGCACATCGATTTTGTCGGCCAAACCATCACCCTGCAATCTACGGATCCCGAAGATGCCGGGATCGTGGCCAGTACCGTTCTCTATGGTCCAGATGCGAGCTACCCCTTGGTCACCTTTAGCGGTGGCGAGAAGGATGACGCTCGCTTATCCGGTCTGACCCTCATCGGGGGACAATCGTCCCTGAGTTGCTCGGACGCCGATGGCACACTGGATCATTGCCTGCTACTCAAGAGTCAGTCGGACGGCCTGCAAATCTACAACGGCTCCGTGACCCTGAGTCACTGTACGATTAGCGACCACCTGCAGGCCGGAATCGCCATGAGCCATGCAGGACGTAACCTCAGTAAGGTCGAACTGGATCACTGCATCCTGGCCAACAACGGCACCTACGGTCTGACCGGAGACGAAGCCGAACTGGATCACTGCACCCTGACTGAGAATCGTATCGCAGGTCTGGCCGATATGACCGTTGAAATGAGCAACTCGATTGTGGCTCTTAAACGGCCAAGCCTCAGTCATTAATGCCGAGCTCACCGCTCGCTACAGTTGCATTGAAGGCGGCCATAGTGGGACCGGTAATATCGATGTCGATCCCGGTTTTGTGGCCCTGCGTCAAGACCGACCCGGTGCCCTCTGGGACGGTCAGCAACTCCACATGCGTGCGGATTACCACCTGACCTCTCAAGCCGGCCACTGGGATCCGGATAGCCAAAACTGGGTACAAGATGCCCAGACCAGTGCCTGCATCGACGCCGCCGATCCGGCTGCCGATTTCAGTCAAGAAGTCTCTCCCCATGGTTCCAGAGCAAATCTGGGGGCGTACGGCAATACTCCTTCAGCAAGCCGTACGTTCTAAACCGTGGTCGCACTTTCGTTCGAGCCACCCCTCAAGCTACGACCTGGATTGATGAGGGGTGGCTATTTTTTTGCCTCCTCCACCTCCAAGCTATAACCGGACTCCTCTTGTTGACTTTTTTCTTAAATCCGGTTTAATGAGGTTGTGTGAGCTTACCGCTAGGATTTACAGCCTGACTGGCTCAGCCGTTGAAGAATCCTGTTTGAAGGAGTGTGAGATGTGTGCCTCAATCCATGCCCGCTGGGCAATGTTGTTAATCCTCAGTGTCTGCACCTTGGCTCAGGCCCAAAAGGGAATCGATCTCGTTGTCGTCGATTTCTGGGAAGAAAACCAACAAATCCAAGTCCAGATTCAAAACCAAGGTTCCAGTACCTGTGCCTCCGGGCATATACTGGCTTTGACCGTCAATAACCAGAACGTGGATAATGTCATGGTCTCCACCACCCTGGATGCAGGCAAATCACTGACCACCGTCTTTCCCAAATACACCTGGCAGTGCAGTCAGGACGGACCGGTTTATCTGTTGGTCCAAGTCGATGTCGATAACGTCATCCAGGAGACCGACGAAAACAATAACTACCGCCAGGAAACCTGGATCTGCGATGTAACTGCCCCGGTCATTATCAGCGGCCCCGAGGCCCAACAGATCGGCACCGAATCGGCCCGGATCGTCTGGACCACGGACGAAGACAGCGACAGCACCGTACGCTGGGGCACCCAATCCGACCACTATGCCAAATTGATCTATCGAGGCACTCTGACCAGCCAACACAGTCTTGACCTCACCCAACTCACACCCGCTACCCAATATTTCTATCGAGTCCGCTCTTCGGATGAAGCCGGCAATCGGATAGAGAGTCAGGAATTCACCTTTACCACCTCCCCCCTGGCCCGTCCCGACCTGATCATTCCTATGCTCTCGATCGACGACCATGTGGTCAGTGGCACGTTGAAAAACCAAGGCGTGGGCCTCGCCCCGGCGGGACATACCGTGAGTCTGTCCGTTGGTGGTGTTCAATATGATGAGGTGGTCATTGAGGTCAATCTGGCCCCAGGCCAAGAAACCCTCTTTACCTTCCCCCATTTCTATTTTCAATGTGAGGAGTTTTCACAGGGCCTGATCGCCGAAGCGGACGTCCTCAGTGAAGTGACCGAATCGAACGAAACCAACAACACCCGCCCCCTGATCATTCTCTGCGAAGCCCCCTTGGCCATTATCGATGGCCCGCGTGCCGAAGTCGGCAACGGCCAGGCCTCGATCACCTGGGAGACCAATGTCGATGCCAATAGCCTGTGTGACTACGGCCTCGCCGCCGGGCTCTACGGAGACCGTGCAGAACGAACCACCCCAACCCGCTATCACAAGCTGATCCTCGACGATCTCCTACCCGGTACCACGTATCAATATCGAGTGACCTCGATCAACCCATACGGCATACGCACCCAAAGTCGCCCCGCCTACTTCACCACCGGCATGACCGGCGACAGTACCCCACCGATCATCAAATCCCTCACGATCGTGCGTGAACCGGGTGTCCCACTAGTCTACCGCATGGAGGCCGAGGCCTGGGACGCCGACAGTGGTGTCCGTCAGGTGCAGTTCTTTATGGATGACGAATTGATCGGGACCGACTATAGCGAACCCTTCGAGTTCCTGCTCACTCCCGGTATGTTGGCCCTAAGTCGAGAGGAGTTCTTCCGCAGCCATCGCTTCTCCGCCGTTGCGGTCGATGGGGCCATGTTGGCAACGGATCATTCGACGCTCTTCACCCCGGCCTACGAATGCGCGGAAATCGTGGCTGAATTCGTGGAACCCTATCACAATGAAACCCTCTACACCCGCAACACCACCGTGGACGCAGGGACGACCCTGCCGATCAGGGTCTATGCCGCAGAGATGGACTGGCACTGTTTCTTCTCTCCCATCGGCAACCATCGGGGGGAACACCCCCTCATCTGTGACGAATCCACCCTCGATGTCAACGAGGTCCGCTTCTACGCCAACACCGTTCATCTGGGTACGGTCACGACATCCAGTGACGACCCCTGGCGTCAACATCAGTTCACCCTGGACTGGGACCTGGGCGGCTATGCCACCGGCACCTATCACCTGCGTGTGGATGCGGTGTCCGATGAGGACTGCATTCAGACCTTGACCCGTGACATCCAGATTGTCCAGGGGGAAACCGAGATCACCTTGGAACGACGCGTCTGGCGGGAAGGTCACGTCTTTACCATCGAACTGATTTTACGCAATGAAGGCACCCTACCCTACCCTCTCAACTGGATCCAAGATCGAATCGTCGGTTTCCAGCCCATTGCCCGAATCAATACGGACGACGATTACGAAATCATGATCAATCCGCAACAAGACCATTGTCTCAGTTGGGACGTCTCGATCGAGGCGGGACTGACCCATGGGGTCATCGAATTGTCACCGGGTCATAGTTTCGTGGGGAGCTATCAGGCCATTCCCATTCAATTTATCCATTCCGGCATTGGACATGGTGTGGGTGCCCACGAGGTCGAGGTCGTCAGCGGTCATCCCGATGTGCGTACCGACACCTTCGATATGATTACCCGTGTCACCGAAGATGGTGAATTGATTGACGACGCCTTTGAAGTGGCGGTGGCCGAAGCCAATTATCTGGTCGTCACCCATCCCGAGGCCTTGATCGCTCAATACGGGCAAAACGCCACTGAAGACGTCCTCTCGACCGCAGCCGAACTGGCTCGTGATCGCCAGGGCGTCCTCGCTTATGTCAAGGACACGAACCCCAGTGATGACGAGGACTGGCTCAAGGATACCGCCATCCGAACCTGGGGAGCCAACATGACCGGTAGCGATGGAGTCGCGGGGCACTTCCTCTCCAATGGTTACCTGGTCCTGGTTGGCGAGACCGAGATCCTGCCGGCCTTTAACGTCAATATCCCGGATTGGCCCTATGGCGATGGCAAGGTGGCCAAACGAGTCTATTTCACGGATGGACCATACGCAGACATGTCCGGCAGCGACTCCACTCCGGAGTTGATCACCGGCCGCATCATCGGCGACAGTGGCGATCAACTGGTACAAGCCATGCGTAATAGCCTGGATGCCACCTTTGATCGTTCACTGGGCGTGGTCACCAGCGGCAGCGAAGGGGATTGGGAAAACTTCGTGGGTCACGCGTCGGAGATCGCGAGCCTTTGGCGCGAGCAACAACTTGATGGCGTCATCATGAACGAGGGTTTTCAAATGCATCACTGGAGCCGCTACATCCACAAGGAGGGGATGGAGGCCCCCTACTATTTCCCCATGGATGCGGGTGACGGGTTCCTGGCTGCCAACCTAACCGGGGGCCGTGTGGAACTCATCCGTCTCGATCCCGGCACCCACCAGGCGAGGCTGGCCCTGCATGAAGCTCTCAATTACTGGACCAGCCCCTTCTATCACGAGCCCTATTGCACCTTTAACACCGGTGATGCCATCGCCTCCGGTGACATCGATGGCGATGGTGAAGATGAAATCGTCATCGGCTCCATCGGCACTGACGAGATCATCATCGGCTATGACGATTCCGAACCCGCCACACGTGACACCGCCTTCTCCGTTCCACTGAATCCCTGGGATGTGATTGCCTGCGGAGACTTGCGGGGCGATGCCCGTGAAGAAATCGTAGTGGCCAGTTGTGCCGCTTACGGTACGGTATGGATTTTCAGTTACGAGAATGTGGAAACTCCGTCCCTCACACTCCTCGACACCCTCGACTACATCCCCTTCGATTCCTGGGATGGATTTGCCATCGGCAATGTGGACACCAACAGCCCGGGTAACGAAATCGTGGTGGGCAATGCCTCGGACGACATCATCGCCGTTTACACCGGTATGGGCACCTTTAGAGGCCAATTCCCTTGCGATCCCTACACCGCCTACGATGCCCTGGCCGTGGGCAATTTCGATGGAGGCCCGGGCGATGAGATAGCCGTAATCATCGACGATACCGTAGATAGCAAACGTCGCCTCAAGGTCTTCCAGGCCGATTGCTGGGTGAATGATCCCAATGACGGATGGAGCCTGCGTGATGACCATTCCAGTACCCTCTACTCCCGCTTCCTGGATTTTCATGGCATACGCACCACCGGATCCTCGACTCGAAGCGATGGATTTGTGGCAGCGGATATCGACGCCGACGGCAAAGAGGAGTTGCTCCTGGCCAAAGAGAGCGATGACCGGCTCTACATCCTTGATGCTCATTATTCACAGGGCTGGAAAGACCGCTACCTCCCTGAAGTGACACAAAACGAAGACAACATCGACCTGATGGCGATCCGTGGACACGGCAACGTTAATAGTTGTTCGCCGTTTAAAACCGCCGATATTGCTTCCTTTAATTTTAACGACTCTCCCCTGGTCTTCGGTCTATCCTGCCTGACCGGGGGCTATGAAGGCCAATGGATCTATGAAGAAGACGGCTCCCTGGTGACTCGACGCCTGGGTGACTACGCCTTTGCCAACGCCTTCTTCGACCAAGGCGCGGCCGTCTACATTGGATCCACGGAAATCTCCTCCTCGTCCAACAACCACGTGGCCGGTCCGGCATTTTTCCGCAGTTGGGATGTCGATAAAACCGCGGGCAAGGCCTTCCGCAACTTTGAACGTAGCCACAGCTCTGGCGACGGGTGGAAGACCTGGATCAAGGAATACAACTACTACGGCGATCCCAAATTTGGGGCACTAGATAGTCGTGGTGACATGATCGGTGGACGATCACTCCGCAGTCCACACGCGATTCAGATAGACAAAGATCCCAATCAATTACACGTTACCCTGGACGATTACCAGATTCAGGAGGTCAACGGTGTCGATGAAGTCACAATTCCTGGTGGTACCCTGTTGATTCAACACGGTAGGCCACTCATCCCCTGCCTACGGATCGAACATCAACTGGACCCTGGCATCCTGATACAGGAGGTTCAACTGTGTCAACGCGAGGATCTCGTGGAAGCCCAAGGTCTCAACCTACCCCTGGCCAATACCCAGCCGGAACTGGAAGGCCTCTCTCAAATTCCAGTGACCTCCACCTTCAGCGGTTGGTTCCCGACCGAACCATTGACCTGGGAGGTCCTCAGCAATGGAGAGGGATCGCGTACTCTGCAGGTCGAGCTTTATCCCTTCATTTATAACAATGTCACTCAGGAAACCCGCTACTACCGCAGTTTTGACCTCGAACTGGTTAGCCTGAATTCCCCCATCTATATCGTGACCGTAGGAATCGATCCCAATATCGTCGTCGGCGACCAGGTCAATATCGACCTGGCCTTGTACAACAACGGCGTCCCCCGTGATGTAGTGATCCAGGCCACCCTCAAACGTTACGGGACCGACGAATCCCTTGGCGGCCTCCTGATCGACCGCCTTGATACCCTGATGGGACCGGCGACCTATCGCAGTCAATGGGACAGTACCGGGCAGGTCCCGGGACACTGTGTCCTGGATGTGAGCCTGGTAACGCCATCGGGAGATCTCCTCGATCAACGAACCCGTAACTTCAGGATCACAGAGAAATAGCCGATGAAAACTCTGTAGAAGAGGATAGGAGCCCCTGCCAACGGAAATCTTGCTTGACAGAGCCCCCTGACTTAGAGGTATAATTCATTTTTGCCGCAACACTAGTTGGAGCTATTTACGGATGAAGAGTGGCATTTTCTTATCGATCCTGTTGATGATAACGGGTGCATGTTGGGCTGTCGAAGACGCCAACACCCCGGATGTCATCTTGAAGACACGCATGGACGCGGTGTTCAAGGTCCTTCAAAACCACGATCTGACCCCGGAACAACGTGACGAACAGATTACCGAGATCGTCTCGCCCATGTTCGATTTTCAGATCATGGCCAAACTGACCCTGGGTAAAAAGCACCTGGGCAAGTTCAGCCCCGAACAATTCGACCGCTTCACGGAGTTGTTTGTCGAACACCTCAAGAACTCCTATCGGGACAAATTGACCCTTTATACGGACGAAGAAGTGGTTTACAAGGAAGCCATCGTCGGGAAAAGCACCATGCAAATCCCTACCGAACTGATAGGCTCCGAACGCAAGGTCGAGGTCGTTTATAAGTTTCGTCAGAAAAACCAACTCTGGAAGATCTACGACGTTGAAATCGAGGGCGTCAGTATCATCAAGACCTATATTTCTCAATTCAATGAAGTGCTCTCGAAAGGAACCGTAACGGACCTGTTGGAAGATTTGGCACACTCCGTTGCTCCGGAAACGCCCCAATCATAAGGCCGGCAACCGTCCATGATTCCATCAAAATCTCCTATTGCATCTTTCTTTCGTGGCGTTGTCCATCACCCTAAGGGGGTCTTGGTCTGTTTGTTAGTCCTGACCGTCTTAGCTGGATTCCAGGCCCGTCATTTCCGATTGGATGCATCCTCGGAAACCATGGTACTCGAAAACGACGGGGATCTCCTTTATTGGCGTCAAATGGAGGTTCGTTACGGAACGAGTGACTTTCTGGCCTTGACCTATAGCCCCCACCAAGACCTCCTGAGTGACGAATCCCTCTCTCATCTGACTCAGCTGCAAGCGGAACTGGAGTCACTCGACGCGGTGGAGTCCGTGACCTCGATCCTCAATGCCCCCTTGCTGCAAAGCCCACCGGTTCCACTCAAGGACGTGGCCCGCAATGTGCGGACCCTGTCCGATCCCAATACGGATCGTCAATTAGCACGGATCGAATTCCTTAACAGTCCCCTGTATCGCAACCTCTTGGTCAGCACTGACTTCAAGAGCACGGCTCTCCTGATCAATTTCCCTGATGATGCCCATTTCCGTGAATTACGCCGCACCCGCAATGCCCTGCGTGACCAAGAACGGCTCTCAGGTTTATGCCCCACTGAACAACAAGCCCTCAAGGACGCTCAAGAGGCTTTCAGGCTATACCGCGACCAGGTCCGCCATCAACGCCATCAAGACATCCTCGCTATTCGGGCTATTGTCGATGACTATCGCGACCAGGCCGACCTCTTCCTCGGTGGCGTCAGCATGATTACCGACGACATGATGACCTTCATCCGCAACGATCTGAAAATCTTCGGCATCGGTGTCACGCTCTTTCTCATGTTGACCCTGGGATTAATCTTCCGCGCCTTGCGTTGGATCTTGTTGCCCCTATTGGTCTGTGTGGTCTCTGTGATTACCATGATTGGTTTGCTGGGCTGGTTGGGCTGGGAAGTCACGGTCATCTCCTCCAACTTCATCTCCCTGCAATTGATCATTACCATGGCCATTGCCATCCACCTGATCGTCCGCTACCGCGAATTGACGGCCACCCATCCCGAAGCAAACAATCACGAGTTGATCGTGGAAGTCATGCGGCTCAAACTCAAGCCCTGCCTCTATGCCATGCTGACCACCGTGGCGGGATTCGCATCCCTGATTCTGTGCGACATTCGCCCGGTGATCACCTTTGGTTGGATGATGATCATTGGCTTGGGTATCTCTCTGGTTTTAACCTTTTTACTCTTCCCGGCCATCCTGGTACTCTTACCTAGGGAGAGGGTTCAAATCCGGAAAGATTGGCGTTTCTCGTTGACCGATCTACTGGCGGGGTTCACCCTCAAACAGGGACCTTTCATTGTGATCTTAGCGGCAGTGGGCTTGGTCTTGAGTGCGATGGGCATCTCCAAACTCGAGGTGGAAAATTCCTTCATCGATTACTTCAAGAAGACCACGGAAATCTATCAGGGTATGAAAGTGATCGACCAGCAACTGGGCGGCACCACCCCCTTGGATGTGGTCGTGACCTTTGACTATAACGAACCCGAACAACCCGTGGCCATGCCTGAGTCGGGATTGGAAGATGACGAATTGGCCCTCTTCGATGAATTTGGCGAAGCGGATCTCATGGACGAGTTTGAGGAGGATTCCAACGATGCGGGCACCTACTGGTATACCCTCAGTAAGATGGAAACGGCTCGTAAGGTCCATGCCTATCTGGAGCAACTACCGGCGACGGGCAAGGTCCTCTCCCTGGCTACCCTGCTCGAACTGACCGACAAACTCAACAACGATCGTCCACTCGACGGACTGGAACTGGCCTTGCTGGTCAAGGAAGCCCCCGAAGATGTGACCGGCTTACTGGTTGATCCCTATGTCTCGATCGAAAACAACGAGATGCGGTTTGCCGCCCGGATCAGCGACTCCGATCCCAACCTGCGTCGCAATGCCCTGATCCGGAAGATCCAACGAGACCTGGTCGAAGAACTCGGACTCTCACCGGACAACATCCACCTCAGCGGCCTGCTCATCCTGTACAACAACATGCTCCAAAGCCTCTTCGGTTCTCAAATCAAGACCTTAGGCTTAACCCTATTGGCCTTGGCCATCATGTTTTTGATCCTCTTTAGGTCCGTTAAGATTGCCTTGATCGCTATCTTCCCCAACCTACTGAGTGTGGGAATGGTCCTGGGGATCATGGGTTGGTTCCGCATCCCGCTGGACTTGATGACCATCACCATCGCCGCCATCAGTGTCGGTATCGCCGTGGACGATACCATCCACTACATCCACCGTTTCAAAGAGGAATTCAAAAAAGATCGGGATTACCGCCAAACCATGCTCCGTTGCCACCAAAGTATCGGACATGCCATGTATTACACCTCCATTACCATCATGATCGGCTTCTCCATCCTGGGCCTATCCAACTTCATCCCCAGTATTCTCTTTGGCCTGTTCACCAGCCTGGCCATGTTGATTGCCCTATTAGCGGCCTTGACATTATTGCCCCAGCTGTTAATGATGGTGCGTCCTTTCGACCGAATTAAGGAATGAATTCCGGAACAAGTCTCGGGGAACCCTATAGGGATGGTAAAATGAAACGACTATTGTTGATTCTATTGACACTCTGTTTACTCTGGGCCAGTGGCTGCGCCTCACAAGAACGACCTCAAAACCAACCCGTCGCCTCCGAACAGGACAATGGACTCCTGGAAGACGAAGACCTGGATTTCTTTGAAGAGGAATTCGAACAGGAAATCACCGTCATTGCAGATCCACTCGAACCGATCAATCGAGTCATGTTCTCAATCAACAATGGCCTTTACTTCCTGGTTTTAAAGCCCATCGGACGGGGTTACAAGGCCGTGGTGGCCGAACCCATCCGCATCTGCGTTAAAAATTTCTTCAACAATCTCGCCACTCCTGTACGCCTGGCCAACTGCCTCCTACAAGGCAAGGGACAACAGGCCGGGACCGAACTGCAACGCTTTGTCATTAACTCCACCGAGGGGATCCTAGGCCTGGGCGATCCCGCTCTGGAGAAACACGGTATCCCAAGCAGCGATGAAGATCTGGGACAAACCCTGGCGGTCTGGGGAATCGGTGACGGTATCTATCTGCTCGTCCCCCTCATGGGTCCAACCACACTACGTGACGGGGTGGGCCGCTGCGGTGACATGTTTCTCAGCCCGATTTATTACGTTGATCCCTGGGAGGCCCGCTATGCCGTCTCGGGGACGAGTTTCATCAACAGCTATTCATTCCGCCTCAACGACTACGACGCTCTTATGGCCGATGCCATCGATCCCTATGTGGCCATGCGGAATATGTACATTCAATATCGCAAACGGCAAATCGAAGAGTAGCGAGGCGTAACACCAGCCCATTGAAGTGACATATCAGTCCATGACGGGCAACTCCACCCCGCTGATCCCATTACGTTGTGGTCGTGGCGTCTTTTGAAGTTGATTTAACACGGCAATTCCCTGGAATAACGAGTAGGTCATCACCAAAGAGACCATCGCCAGAATATACATCACTCCAACATACCCCGGCCAATCAAAGAGCTGATAGAGGATTTCGATATAGGTCCCCTTGGGAGCCTCCATGATAAACAGGTAATTGGTCCCCATGAAAATGTTGACCGTGAATGCCGCCCCCAACAACAATGTGCACAATCCCATGTTGACGAACAAACACTTGACATTCAAGGTCATCTTCTCGACCACGGCCAAGTAAAGCGGACCAGCGGCCAACAGGGCATGAATCATAATAAACAGAATCGCCCGCACCATTCCCGGCTCGGGATGGACCCGCCCAGGAAACAATGCCACAATTAAGCCGACAGGAATACCCACTGTCGTAACCATATTAAAAAGTTTCTGATTGGGCTTAATCAGACACCACACCAAAAGGATTAAATCGAGATGACAGATATGTAATGAGAAAACGGTCCAGATATCAAATCGATCCACCCAAACATCCAGACCATAACGTGCCCCACGGATCAGACACAAGATCACGGCAAAGATCCAACCCACCCTTCGCCTTGTTTGTTCCGTACGAGCCCGACATCCCCAAACGAGAAACAATCCCGTCAGTGTCGCAGCCATCATCAAGGCAGACAGGTGCGGTATTCCCAACATTTGAAAGTCTTTAATCATCTCATCACCCTTCTTCAAGTGGTGTCAAGCAAAGAGTTTAAAGTATAGCACATCATTTCAATCCTGTCTTTCCAAATATCAACAATCTCACCACAACCGCCCCAAATCCCTCTATGCATAGCTTGCGACGATCGCTATTTTCCGCTATAACACCTGAGATACGGATAGACCGCGTTTGGACCTCTACGGACAATGGAAACAACGACATGAAATACAGCCAACTTTTGATTCCCACCGTTAAACAGGTGCCCGCCGACGCTGAAGTCATCAGCCACCAGTTGATGATTCGTGCCGGTTATATTCGGCGCGTGGCCAGCGGCACCTATGCCTACCTCCCCTTGGGCCAGCGTTGCCTGCTTAAGGTCATGAACATCGTTCGTCAGGAAATGAATCGAGCCGGGGGGCAGGAAGTCCTCATGCCCTCGCTGCAACCCAAGGAACTGTGGAACCGCACGGGTCGTAGTGACGACTATGGGCCCACCATGTTCAACTTTCAGGATCGTCACGACCGTGGCAATGTTTTGGGGCCCACAGCCGAAGAGGTTGTCACTGCGGTCGCCGCCGGTGAAATCAATTCCTACAAACAACTGCCCATCAACCTCTATCAGATCAGTCCCAAATTCCGTGACGAATTTCGCCCGCGTTTTGGCGTCATCCGCTCGCGTGAGTTCCTCATGAAGGATGCCTACAGCTTCCACGCCACTCCTGAATGCCTGGATCAGACCTATCAGGCCATGTACGACGCCTACTGTCGCATATTCAAACGCTGTGGCTTAGACTACGTCATTGTAGAAGCCGAGACGGGAGAAATGGGCGGTTCTGGCTCGCACCAGTTCACCATTCCCTGCACCTCGGGTGAAGATACCATCGTCTACATCGAAGACGGGACCTACGCGGCCAACCTGGAACGGGCCGGTGTGGATCCTCTGCCCAAACCAAACTCCAAGCCAAACATCCCGGAACCGCAAGAGGTGGCCACCCCGGGCGTAGGCAGTATCGACGAGGTCTGTGACTTTCTCAAGACCCAACCGAGTGACATGATCAAGACCCTCATCTTCCAGGCCGACGACCAGGTGGTGGCGGTACTGGTACGAGGAGACCACGAAGTCAATCTCGAAAAATTACATCAACTCCTACCCGGATGTCACATCGAATTGGCTGATGAAGCCACCATCCAATCCTGTACGGGTGCGGCCGTGGGCTTTGCCGGCCCCATCGGTCTTGTCGAACAGGTCGATCGTCTCATGATAGACTACGGCGTCGCGGCCATGGCCACGGGTGTCACTGGGGCCAATAAGACCGACACCCATGTTCGAAATGTGGTTCCGGGACGCGACTTCCCCCTGGACGGTGACATGGTTACGGTTACGGACCTTCGTAATGCCTGTGAGGGGGACACCTACCTGGGCAAACCTTTACTGTTCAAAAAGGGCATCGAGGTCGGCCAGGTCTTCAAACTCGGCACCAAATACAGTGCCAAATTACAGGCCTGCTTCAAGGACGAGGCCGGTGACATCCAACCCTGTTTAATGGGTTGCTACGGCATCGGCATCAACCGCATCCTGGCATCCCTTATCGAAGCCCATCACGATGACAACGGCATCCTTTGGCCCATTACGGTGGCTCCCTTCGAAGTCCTGGTGACCTGTGTCAATCAAGATGATCAGGCGGTATCCCGGACGGCTCAATCGATCTATAATGAACTGGACCATGCCGGTGTCGAGGTCCTGCTCGACGACCGTCCTTTACGAGGGGGGCCCAAGTTCAAGGATGCCGACCTGATCGGCATCCCCATCCGCATCACGGTCGGAAGCCGCTCGGTCAAGGAAGGTGTCGCCGAACTCAAGCTCCGTCATGAATCCGAAAGTCAACAGATCGGTCTCGAACAGGTGGCCCATGAAGTAGTCGACCTGGTCCATGATCTCAAGGAACAACTCAAGGGATAGATTATGTGGGAGATCCAGGAGCCCAAACCCGTGAAACTGATCATGGCCATGATGGCGGCCTCGCCTGCGGCCATGGACCGGGCTCGTGACGCCGTGGAACAGACCTTCGGCGACCTGGACCTGATCAGTCCCATGTGGGACTTTACCCAAACACAATACTACCAAGATGAAATGGGCCAGCAGGTCCAGCGGCAGTTTGTCACAGTCCGTGACCTGATTCATCCCGAGCGTCTGGCCGCGATCAAACACCAGACCAACCAGATGGAAAGGGACTTGGCCCAAGAGCTGGGGCTGAACCTCCCTCGCCCGGTCAACCTGGACCCCGGCATTGTCGAACCCTCCAAGCTCGTTTTGGCCACAACCAAGAATTTTTCTCACCGCATCTATATCGGCGGGAACATGTATGCCGAGGTCACACTCATGTTCCACAAGGGCCAATGGCAGACCCTCCCCTTTACCTTTCCCGATTACGCCAGTGGACGCTACTTTGAATTTCTCAGTCAGGTGCGCACGCGCGTGGTCGAACAACTCAAATCCGAAGGAGCCGCGTGATGGAAATCAAACTCGCAGCCCTGGTCCTGGTGGTCACCGTGGCCATCTCCGCCATGGCGACCTTGGCCGCCCGCCGACTGGCCTTGAAGCTCAACCTGGTATCGATCCCACGGGCCGACCGATATGGCCGTAAAGTCATCCCCTTGGGTGGAGGCATGGGCATCTTCGCCACCCTGGCCCTGGCCTGTCTGGCGAGCATGGCCGTTGTCAGGTGGCTCTGGATTCCCGGACATCTGGGTGACATCGGAGCCGACATCGGGCTGGATCCCAGTGACTTTATGCGGCGATTGAACGAACTGCTGATGATGCTGGGCTGCACCACGGCCTTCTTTATCCTCGGCCTGTGGGATGACTTCAAGAGACTCGGGCCCATGGTCAAGCTGGCGGCTCAATTTGCCATTGCACTGGTCGCTGCCTTTGGAGCGGACGTGCGTGTGGAGCTGTTCATCCACAACACCGCCTTGACCTCGATCCTGTCGGCCTGCTGGATCGTGCTCATGGTCAACACCTTCAACTTCCTGGATAACATGGACGGGGCCTCGGCCGGTATCGCCACCATCTGCGCCTCGGTTCTATTGACCGCAGCAGTCTTTAGTGGCCAAATCCTGGTGGCCGGTCTGGCCCTGGTGTTTATCGGCACGCTGATCGGATTTTTATTTTTAAACTTCCCGCCCGCCCGTATCTATATGGGAGACTCGGGCTCCCTGGTGGTGGGCTTTTTCATGGCCGTCTTGAGCCTGCGTACGACCTACTACCACGAGGCCCACAGTGGCTCCTGGTATCCGGTCCTACTCCCTCTCATCGCCCTGGCCGTGCCGCTCTACGACTTTCTCAGTGTCACGACCCTGCGACTCAAACAAGGCAGAAGCCCGTTCGTAGGTGACACCCAGCATTTCTCGCACCGTCTGCAACGACGCGGCTTGTCCGATGTACAGACCGCTCTGACCCTGTACCTGGCCACGCTCTGCACCGGCCTGGGTGCCACGTTTCTTTATCAGGTCAACCGCTTGGGTGCGGTGCTGGTCCTGATCCAAACCGTGATGATCCTGGCCATCGTAGCCATTTTGGAGATGAACACCCCCCATGACCCCCAATCTTAAATCCAATCCCTCATCTCCTTGGGCGACCCGACTCGACAGTCTCATCTTCTATGTCTGCCTGGGACTGTTGGCCCTGCGTGTCACCCTGACCGAGGGACCGCCCATGAGTATGGCCTTGACGGCCATGACACTCAGCGACGCCATCCTCAGCATGAGCCTGTCCCTCCTGCCCATGGCCCTATTCGCCCTGTGGATCCTCAGTAGCCTGTGGCGTCAAGACGGTGTCTATCGCATCACCGGCATGGAGATCGGCCTGGGGCTACTAGTCGTAGGTGGGCTGATCGGCTTTCAGATCGCCGGGGACAAACGCATGGCCCTCAACGATCTGATGATCACCATCGGCCCCATCCTAACCGCCCTGCTACTCGTCCAACTCCTCGATACCTCGGTACGACGTCGCCTGCTACTGGCGGTGGTGGTCGGTCTGGGCGTGGCCGCTACCGTACAAGGACTGGACCAACTCTCCTTTAGTAACCAAGCCAGTATCGAACAGTATCAAGCCGATCCCAATAGCATGCTGGGGCCCATGGGGATCGACCCCGGCACCTTGCAAGAGTTCATGTTCGAGCATCGCCTCTACTCCCAGGGCATGCGTAGCTTCTTCACCACACGCAACTCCCTGGCCGTCTTTCTCTTGCTGAGTCTATGGGGTGGCCTGCTGGTCACGCGTCAACAAAGCCCTCATAAACGCCAATGGCTGCTATGGATCCTGAGTGGGGTCGTCTTGATGGGATTAATCCTGACCAAGAGCAAGGGATCGCTAATCAGTCTGGTCTTGGCCTTAGGCACATGGGGCATCTGGACCGGCTTCGGCAAGCGTCTGAAACCCCATAACCGTCGCATTATTCTGTGCCTGGTGTTACTCGCCATCATGGGCGTC
>CAXXXG010000010.1:0-256628 GCA_963662565.2 Sedimentisphaerales bacterium
GCCTTTCAGGCCTACCTCAAGGACCCCGTGACCTCGATCTATTGCATCGGTTCGGTGGTCGGGCCCCATCCCTTCCCCATGATGGTGCGTGACTTCCAACGCGTGGTCGGCATCGAGGCCAAGGAACAGTTCTTTGAGATGACTGGCGAGATGCCGGATAACGTGGTTGCCTGTGTGGGTGGCGGCAGCAATGCCATGGGCATCTTCTCCGCCTTCCTGGACGATCCCTCTGTGCAACTCCATGGTGTGGAGCCCTTGGGCAGGGGCGAAGCCACCGGCGATCATGCCGCCACCATTACCTATGGCAAGCCCGGCGTGATCCACGGTTTCAAATGCTATCTGCTGCAAAACGAAGAGGGCGAGCCATCACCGGTGTATTCCATTGCCAGCGGCCTGGATTATCCCGGTGTCGGACCGGAGCACTCCATGCTGTTCGACGAAAAGAAGGTCCACTACACCACCGCCACTGACAAGGAATGCCTGGACGCCTTCTTTGCCCTCAGTCGCAAGGAAGGGATCATCCCTGCCTTGGAAAGTGCCCACGCCCTGGCCTACGCCCTGAAGTTGGCGAAGGAAAACCCACGTCAATCCATCCTGGTCAACCTCAGCGGTCGCGGTGACAAAGACATCGACTTCGTCACCGAAAACTACGGCTGTGGCGATTAATAGATCCTACCATGTGCCCGCTCTCAATCGTTCAGAGATGATTGGGAGTGGGCACGTGTCACTTCACCATTCCTTTTGATATTCTCCACCAATCCCTGAAGGTCCCAAGCTCACCAGTGGACGTGGGGATTCCGGCGGAGTACTGGTGGGGGCTTGATCCTCACAGAGTTGGCTGATTAAACAGCAGATCGTTTGAAAGCGATCCACAGTCAGGTGCCCAATAAAGCGACAGACCTTGGCCCATTCGGTTGGGTCGATCCCCGTAGCCAATTCACACCACAGACCGGTTTCAGCAATACATTCCTGGGAAAACAGCACACCTGGACGAACCATAAGCCAACTCCTTGAATAAAAACTTCATAGGGGGCTTAGGTTTGACATGAACTGACAGAGGTCGGTTCCACCCGAAACGTTACATATGTTCTATCGTGCTCCGAGAGGCTTGGACTTTAATTTTTGTTTAGGGCCACACCACATCCTGGGCATCGAAGACCGGACCATCCTGGCAACACATCTTAAAGACCGTTTCTTCGGATTGATCTGACTTGCATTCCACGGCACAGCCCTGGCACAGGTTGATGCCGCAGGCCAT
Source organism: Sedimentisphaerales bacterium (assembly GCA_963662565.2). Taxonomy (GTDB): domain Bacteria; phylum Planctomycetota; class Phycisphaerae; order Sedimentisphaerales; family Anaerobacaceae. Next base: position 1,259 of record CAXXXG010000010.1, read on the forward strand.
GTTGCGTTCCAGGCTGACTTGGCAGGGCAGGTTCTTGGCTTGGGCGATGCTGGCTACGCGGGCGAGCATGGGTTCGGGACCGCAGGTAAAGACCTGGGTGTTGTTGCTTTTGGCATCGGGATGGTCCTTGAGCCACTGTTCCATGAGGTCCGTGACGAAGCCTTGGATGCCGGCCGAACCATTGTCTGTGGCGATCTGATAGGCCACGCCGATGTCTTCAAGCTCTTCCAGCTTGATGCTGGTGTCACCGGGATGTTGGCGGGTTTGGAAGGGCAGGTGGTAGATACTGCGAGCCCCGCAAAAGACGGTGGTCTTGATCTTGGGATACTGGGCCATCAGGATGCGGGCCAGGTGTTCGATGGGCGGGGTGCCCAGGCCGCCACCGACCAACAGGGCGTACTTGAGCTTGGGTTTGATGGTGAAGCCTTGTCCCAGCGGGCCTAGCACACTCAGGGTGTCACCCGATTTGAGCGTGGTCAGTCTCAGGGTGCCGGGACCGAGTACAGCATAGACCACCTCGACCAGGGTTTCGTCGCCTTGAGGTTCGATTTGAGAGAAGCTAAAGGGACGACGCAACAAGACCCGTCGTCTGGCCTTGCCATGGAGTTCATCCGGGATGGCGGCCAGAGGGGGCAGGGACGCATCCTGGATGTCGAGTTCGGCAAAGGCTCCGGGCATGACCTCTTTGAAGGCTTCTGCACCTGCACCACCAAAACGTAAACCCAACCGATAGATGGTGGGGTTCTGTTGCTGATTGTAAATGACAGCGGCACGAAAGACTCCCTTTCGTGCCGCGGCGGTTGTTTGTGTCATGATTAAACCTTGCCTTCAAAGACCTTCACACCATCGACCACCTTGCAGACGTGGACGGCATACTTGTCCGCATAGTCCGGACGGCTGCGGGGATAACCGTTATCGACAGCGGCTTGTACGGCGGCAACGGCCTCGGCCTGGACCAGGGCACCGGAGGCTCCCTTGTCACCTCCACCGAGCATACGTTCGCCCAGTACGCCGGGCACGGACCGCACGATGTCACACATGCTTTCCAGTTCCGGACCGGAGATGACATATTGATCGCGCAGGCCGATACCGTCCTCGCGGAAGATGGCCCCCACGGTCTCGATGTCACCGGCCTTCCAGGCGTCCAGCATCTGATAGAAACGTTTTTGGGCGCCGTAGATATAGGTCATGCGATCGCAGAGATCGGGTTGTGACTCTGAGAATTCCTTGAGGATCTTTTGATAGAGGGCTTCGTCTTGGATGTCGGCCAGGCAGGTGATGTCGTAACCGGCCTTCTTGAGCAGCTCGACCAACTCCTCGCACTGGGCCCGACGGACCTTGTAGGACGACTTGTCCAGGCCCGGACGATTGGTGCCCGTGTCCAGGGCTACGATACGAAAGTCCGTGGCCTTGTCACCCAGGGGCACGTACTTGATGGAACGGTCCTGGGGATTGTAGTGTGTGCCCATACCCTCTTTGGCGAAGTAGATCATGATCTGATCCAGTTGGCCGCAGGGCGAGCCGATGTAGTCGTTTTCCACGGCCTGGGTCAGGTCGATGATGGTCATCTCGTCATCGACGCTCTGGTCGTTGACTTCCATCAATGACAGGCACAGGTTGATGCTCAGCGAGGCCGAGCGGCTCATGCCGCCACCCGGGATATTGCCGTAGAGCACGGCGTCAAAGCCCCGCGTAAGCTTGTAGCCCTCACGCTGTAGGATGTAGTCTACGCCATAGGGAAAGCGGGCCCAGGTGTCGATGACTTCGGCCGACTGAGGGGCCGGGACATCACCCAGGGTGAACTCGATCACACCGTCGTCCGGGACGTTGCCGCTGTAGATCCGCACCTTGTTGGTGCCGTTGGGCTTGTACGCCATCCAGATGAAGCGGTCCGTGCCCACGCCGAACAGTTCGGTGCCGTTGTAGTCACCGTGTTCGACGCCCAGGCAGAAACGTGAGGACGTGCGACGGACCTTACCGCCGCTGATGTCCAGGCCCTTATCCTGGGCCAATTGTTTTAAAAGATCGAATGCTTGGTTGTCATTCGTAATGCTCGGCATTGAAAACTCCTTGGGTTTTTGATTACCAGAAAATCACATACAGGGCCACGGTCAACACACAAGCGACCACACCCCACCCCAGGGCTCCCTTGGAAGAGGTCAGGTCCATGGTGGTGTTGTGGGCGAACTCGACGGCCGGTTGCTTACTCATTGCGCCATAGATGGTCAGCAGGATCAGCACCAGGATCAGTGAGAAGGACATGCTGTAGAGGTAGTGACAGCTGCCCCAGGCGGACGGCCAGATCCCCTGAGTGAAGGTCTCACTCGTGAGGAAGTAATAGAAGATGGGATTGGCGACCAAGCCGATGACACCGGCCCACTTGCCTGAGGTGCGATTGAGCAGGCCATAGATAAAGACGGCCAGAATACCGGTGGACACGAAGCCCTGGAATTTCTGAATGAACTCGAAGATACTCTTGAAGTTGGCCAGCATGGGAGCGACCACACAACCGAGCACCACGAACACGCCGATGAAGATACGGCCCATGGTCACGAGTTTGAACTGGGTAGCCTTGCGGTCGATATAACGTTGGTAGACATCCATGGTCAGCAGGGTGGATGCTGCATTCAATACCGCTGCCAGTGAAGAGACAATGGCACCAATGAGGGCCGCCACCACAAAGCCGAGAATACCCTTGTTCTGCGGGATCAAGCGGGTGATCAACAGGCCCAGGGCCGTGTCGTATTTGTAGGCCAGGATGTTTTCCGTACGTGACGGTCCGGTCACTGTGGCGTTGTAGGCCTGCATCTCCACGGAGAGTTCCGGCCAGACCGTGTCAAAGGTGGAGTCGGCACCGGCGAACTTCAAGGCCCCGCGAATATTGGATTGGGCCCGGTCAAAGTCTCTCTGGTTCATGGAGACCACGTAAGGCATGTCTTTCGTTTGTCGTCGCATTTGCGTGGCAGTTTGGGCATCGTCATACACGGCCAGGAGAATGGGACTGGTATTGTGGCCCATGACCGCAGACTCTTCCGGATTATTCTGCACCACCACGGTTTCACAGTTGGGATTGACCTGGACATAACGGGCCAGGGTGGCGGCACTGCCTTGCGAGGCGTTGGCCTTCATGTTGCCGGCAAACAGATTGAAGGCGATGATGCCGGGAATCACAATGACAAAGGGGATGACCAGTTTCAGGAAGGCCGCCAGCACCAAGCCTTTTTGGCCTTCGGCCAGTGACGCGGAACCCAGGATACGTTGGGTGATGTATTGGTTGAGGCCCCAATAGTAAAAGTTGGGAATCCAGATACCCAGTAGCAGAATGGGCCAGGGCATAGATGGGTTACTGCCCATATGAAGGTCATGTTCGTTCAGGATTTTGAACTTCTCGATGACACCGGCCCCCTGTTCGAGCGGTAGGGATGCGGCACCACCAGTAGCATTGACCAGTTCGTTAACGTTGGCCCCGCCCAGGGCATCAAAGGCGAAGTAGGTGATCACTCCACCACCGACGATCAGTGCGGTTCCTTGAATCAGGTCGGCCCAGGCACAGGCCTTTAGACCACCTACGGCCACATAGATGGCCGCCATGGCCCCCAAGGCCCAACAGCACCCGGCCAGGTTCAGGTTAATGCCGTAGAGGTCCATCAGTTCCGTCATGGTCAACGCCCCGGCGTAAATTACACCGATAAGGCTCACCCCAATGAGGATTAGCATCATGGACAGGGTCATGAGCAAGCGGGCCCAGTGGTTGTAACGCATTTCAAGGAACTCGGGGATGGTGGTGATACCCGCTCTTAGAAAGTAGGGCAGCAGGGCAAAGGCCACGACCACCAGGGTGATAGCGGCAATCCATTCCCAACTGGCGCAAGAAAGGCCCTCGAGACCGGCACCCTGACCCGACATCCCGACGAATTGCTCGGCAGAGATGTTGGCGGCAATCAGGGAGAAACCGATCAACCACCAGCTCAATCCACGTCCGGCCAGGAAGTAGTCCGACGCACCATGTTCACTATGGGTGGCCTCTCCCTTGGACTTGTACAGTCCAATGAACATGACGGCTGCGATAAAAGCGATAAATACCAAGAGGTCCAATACGCCGAGTCCCATATTGCGTCCTTTCTGTAAAACTCAATGTCTTATCCAGATGCAACCCATCCCACATGCGAGGGGTGGTCGCCATTATAGCGAATCATCGGTGAGGGGCAAGTTACATGTCCTTACCCATTTTTATGTCGGGTCGTGATGTTTTTTCCAGGCTTTTGGAAGAAAATCTACCAGGTCCAGGGCCGTGAGGCTGATAGGCCCCAGGTCACGGGCTGCGCAGTCACCGACCGCACCGTGTATATTTACACCGAGTGACGCGGCGTCAAAGCGACATAGTTTTTGGCCTAATAGCGATAAAATGATGCCGGTCAGTACATCTCCCGAGCCAGCGGTGGCCATGCCGGGATTGCCTGTGGTGTTAATATAGATACGTTGGGCGTCCGTGACCACGGTGCCCGCACCCTTGAGCACGACGGTGGTCTTGGTTTGTTGGCTGAATTGCGTGGCGCAAGTGCTACGATCTACGGGCATGCTCATTCGATTGAGACCAGACCAGAGTCGTTGCATTTCGCCGGGGTGAGGGGTGAGGATCAGGCGGGCCTGGCAATGCTTGGGCCATTGCTTGATCTTGCTGAGGTTGTTGAGGCCGTCGGCATCGATGACCAGGGCCAGGCTGTCGATGGCAATGATCTGTTCGACCAGACGCACCAGGGCCCGACTCTGTCCCAATCCCGGTCCCAGGGCCACGGCGTCATGTTCGGTAATGGCTTCCAGTAGCAGGGGGATGGCCTTTTCAGAGATGCGACCTTGGGCGTCTTCGGGTAGGGCTAGGGTGGTGTAGCAGGGGTTGAGGGCTGCGACTGTAGCCAGGCAACTGGCAGGGGTTGCGATGCGTACCAAACCCGATCCACTACGCAGGGCGGCCTGACCGGCCAGGGACGCGGCCCCGGCCATGCCCAGGCTACCCGCCACGATCAGGACCTTGCCGAAGTCGCCCTTGTGACTTTCAGGGTCGCGGTCAGGTAGCTTGGGCAGGTCTGTTACGATTGGCATCAGCCTCGTCCTTCGATCTTGCGGTTGATCATGGTCGCGCTCATGGCTGCGGAAAAACCGTTATCTATATTAACGACGCTCACGCCGCAGGCACAGCTATTGAGCATGGTCAGCAGGGCGGACAGTCCGTTGAAGCTGGAACCGTATCCCACGCTGGTAGGCACGGCGATAATCGGGCAGTTGACCAGGCCGGCCACCACCGAGGCCAGGGCCCCCTCCATACCCGCCACCACGATCAGGACTGGGGCCGCTTGCAGGCGGGGGACGCAGTCAAGTAGGCGGTGCAGGCCAGCGACGCCCACGTCGCAGATTAACTCGGTTTTTTGCCCCATAATCTTGGCCGTGGCCTGGGCCTCTCTGGCCACCGGTAAATCCGCGGTCCCGGCCGTGATGATGGGCAGGATCGCCTCAGACGGCTTAACCGGATCTTGGACAAGGCTCAGCGTACGACCGTGTTCGTCATACTGAGCCTCAGGGAAAACCTCCTGTACCGCTTGGGCTACAGCCATTTCGGCTCGGGTGGCCAGGACATTGCCGCCTTTTTCGACCATGGCCTTAAAGATCTTTACAATATGAACTTGCGCTTTCCCCGGGCAGAAAATAACCTCTGGAAAGCCACGTCGGATTTGGCGATGGTGGTCCAGACGAGCGAATTCCAGGTCCTCGTACGGCATTTGTTTGAGCCGTTCCAGGGCCTTCTCGATGGTGGTGGTTCCGCTCTGTACAGCTTGCAGCAGGTCTTTGATTTGCTCTTGATTAATAGTCAACCTACCTTTCAGAGGGATCGAGTTTGGTTGAATGGTTGGGTCAGTATACCGGAAATTAGGGTTCCAGCAAGACTCCAAGGGGCAAATTCCCGATACAAAAGTGATGTCTAAGCATCCCCTTGGAATGATGCTAAACGGTAATAATTTTAAGGGGTTAGAGTCTGGAAGCCCAGAGGTGGAGCAAGAGCCCAAAAGAGCTTTACTCTTGATTGGTTATGGGGCGTTTAAGTAAAATGGTAACAATGGCTATGTCTGATTTCAATCACCGATGCGGAGAAGACCATATGATCTCTCGAATTGTTTTAATGCTTGCCCTAGGGCTGATGTGCTGGCCGGTGTCTGCAGGCACCCTTTATGTCGATGTCAACGAGCTGGCCGAAGTCGATGATCCCAATAACCTCTACAGCAATATCCAAGCCGCGGTGGATGCAGCCGGGGACGGTGATACCATTCTCGTAGCAGACGGGACCTATACCGGCCCAGGCAATACCGAGATCAATCCCGATGGCAAGGCCATCACCATTCGCAGTGCCAACGGCCCCACTCGCTGTATCATTGACTGCCAGGGCAATGAATATAATCAGATCCGTGCCTTTACCATCGTTAATTATGAATCTCAGGATACGGTCATTGAAGGCTTTACCCTTACGGGGGGCTGGATCAATGGCGGGGGCAGTCAGGATCAACATCGCGGCGGAGGGATCCTCATCAGGAATTCCAGTCCGACCATCCGCAATTGTATTGTGACGGGTAATTATGCCAAATATGGCGGCGGCATCCAGTTCAAGGGTGGATTGCCGGGAGTCGCATGCTTGGTGGAAAACTGTACGATTCATGGCAACCTCTCGCTAGCCCAGACAGGGGGGATGCGTGTGACTAATGGAAGTCAGGTGATCTTGACCAATAGTATTGTCTGGGGGAATGTCTCTGAGAGCGACGTTGCCCATGAGATTGAGTTGGATGATGCCAGTGCCTTAACCCTGAACTATTGTATCCTGCGCCAGGAGGACAACACCCTGCTGTTTGAGGGAGATCTTGTTTGGGGGCCGGGCAACAGTTACGATAATCCGCGGTTCGCCCAACCCGGACGATGGCTCGATGGTTTTTGGGAAACAGGAGACCTTCACATCCGCTCAACCGTTGGACGTTGGGATGATGTCAATGAGATTTGGACTCAGGATGCGATCCAGGGACCCGGTATCGATGCAGGTGATCCCAACAGTGATTATCTGGAGGAATACTGGCCCAATGGCGGAGTGGTCAATATCGGAGCCTATGGTGGTTTGGTTGAGGCCAGCTTGTCACTTGATAGCAATGGTGTAGGCGATTTCGATGGGGATGGGAATGTCGATTTACGTGACCTCAAGGTGCTCACCCAGCATTGGCTTACGACCTCCAAGGTCTGGGTCGGTGACATGGACCTCAATGGAGTCGTCAATATGGTGGACCTGTCTGTGTTGGCCTATTATTGGCAACGCATCAATACCAGTCCCACGCCTTCCAAGATGGCTTGGGCCAGTCCTCCCAGTCTGATCGAGGGTTACCCCAATGCCGTGACCATGACTGCGGTTACCGCGACGACCACGGATAATACTACCGTGGAATATCACTTCTATCACACGGGTGGCGATCCCAACCTCGATAGTGGATGGCTCACCTTTGCAGCTGACGAAGAACCCACCTGGGAGGTCTATGATCTGGATTATATTAAGGCCTATGGTTTTAAGGTCGAGGCCCGTAACCAGGGTAACCAATACACGACCAAGCCCTCTGAGACACGTTCAGTGATTACTGGGCGACAGGATTCCGAAGCACCGAAGCCCTCGCCTGCCGAGTGGGAGACCGAGCCCAATGTCGTTGGCGGGATCGTCCAAACCATGGTTGCGGCCGAAGGCACGGACAATGGAACCGTGTATTATAAATTTGTGTGCTTTGACTCTGAAGGTAATGAACTGGAGGCCTATAACCGGGATTGGATGTCGGAAGACGAAGCCGGGGCCAGGGCGTATACACCCAGCAACCTGCCCAAGGGCAGTGTCTATTACTTCAAGGTTATAATGAAGGATGATTACGACAACGAGGGACTCTATTCTGTCTCAGAGGGAATGGTCGATTTGAAACCGCCAACCCCGAATCCCGTGACTTGGGATGTAACACCTCATTTCACTGACAATACCATTGAAGACGATGAGACGGGGTACGCCAAGATGTTCACCATGACGGTAGATGCGGCCTCTGATGAAGAAAGTGGTAGTGAAGGGATTGAGTATTATTACGAGTGTGATACGTCGGCCTATAGCAGTTCCTGGCAGGCATCCAATACCTATGAACAAGCGATCTTCTCAACGTACAGAAGATTGGTTTTTCAAGTCAAGGCTCGTGATCGTTATGGCAATGAAACGAAGTTATCAGAAGCGAAATCAACTAGTGGAGATTGATCACAAAACGATTCATTGTGTTTATAAAAGACAACGAGGGCCACGTTTAGACGTGGCCCTTTTTCATTTTATGGTGTGAGACATGAAAACTTTCTATGTTTTCTATGTTATCCATATTGACGCTGCTGATTTTCACTGTTAGCATCTTATCCAGCAATAGGTGTTCATTTCCAATTAGAAGGAGTTTGGTGGAATCATATGGAGGATTCAAGCCATGTCGTGTTTCGATTTGCGCAACATCATGGTCGTGGTCTGTCTAGGGGAGGCATTGACCTGGGGTGCTTACAGCGGGGGTAATGGAAGTCTTGACGATCCCTACGAATTGGCCACTGAGATAGATTGGCGTCACTTAGCTGCCAGTCCAGTCGATTGGGGTGATTGTTTTGTGGCCGTCAACGACGTGGACTTCCAAGCGGGATTGATGCCTGTCATTGGAACCACGAAAATCCCTTTTTCCGGTCAAATTGACGGTCAGGGCAGGAGTCTGAGCCATTTGATATCAGATGGTCGTCTTGATCCCAATGCCATTCTGCTGGCTACACCGCTGAACAATCCCAGACGTGGAGGTCTGTTTGGTTCGATTACGGGTGTGGTCATGGATTTGGTCTTGGTTGAGCCCGTGATCACGGCTACCAACAGTGGTAATGCCGGAGCACTGGCAGCCTTGGTCGATGGCGGACAGGTTTTGGGTTGTCATGTTGAAGGGGGTAAGGTCCTGGGTCGTAGTGCCGGTGGCCTGATCGGTTGGGCCCAGAGTGCGGAGGTGGAGGCCTGTACAGCTCAAACCTTTGTGGTTGGTCAACTCAATAGCGGTGGTCTCATCGGGGCCATGCAGGGCGGGACGATTTCTCAATGTAAAACACAGGCCTGGGTAGTGCCCGAAGATGGACATGCAGGGGGTCTGATTGGATTGGCCAATGGGGCCTTTGTCAAAGATTGTTACAGTGAAGGGACCCTGGTCTGTACCCATGAGGATGTCATCCTGGGAGGTGTCGTAGGCTACAATGGCGGCACGATCGTCAACTGTTACGGTAACAACAGCTTCTTCATCAGGACCCTGCAGTACAGTGGTGGAGTGATTGGACGTAATACCAGCGGTGCTCATGCCTGGACTTGCCTATGGAATCAAGACAAAAGCCCCGATCTCCAGGCTGTGGGTGGATCCAGTGACATCCGTTTTAATGCCACCACTCAAGAATTGATGAGTATGGACTTTGTGCAAAAACAGGGATGGGATCTGGCCTACGAGGTGGACAACGGCAGTGAGGACATCTGGGTCGTTGATGATGGCGTAGACGTGCCTCGTTTACGTTGGGAAAAAGGGAACACCGCACCGGTTGCTGCCGCGGGGCCGGATCAGGCGGTCAAGGCCACAGGATCGTCAACATGGGTGGTGCTCAATGGCACCGGATCCTATGACTATGACGGTGACATCGAGCAATGGCAATGGACCTGGACCGTGGACGGGGTGGAGTATCAGGCCGTTGAAGCTAGACCCTTATTGACCTTGCCTCTGGGAATACACGAAATCGAATTACGCGTCTACGATGGTGAACTCTGGTCAGAGCCGGATACCGTCAACATCCTTGTGAGCTATTGAAAGGCGAAACGGGCAATTTCCTTGCATCGAAGATGGGCTCAGGGTTTAATGGTCCTTCGATAAAAACCCTGATGACATCGCGGTGAGCCAAGGCACTGGATGACTGTGTGGGGCACCCTGTTGACTGCAATAGAAAGGAAATGCCATGGCTCTTTTAATGGGATACGATATCGGAAGCTCTTCGGTTAAGGCGACCTTGATGGATGCCCAGACCGGTCGCGTGGTGGGCTCGGCCACCTGCCCCAAGCAAGAAATGGACATCATGGCCGCTCAAAGCGGTTGGGCCGAACAACAGCCCGAGACCTGGTGGCAACATTGTGTGGATGCCACGGCTGAAATCAAGGCGGCGACCGGTTTCGTACCCAGTGACGTCAAGGCCATAGGGATTTCCTATCAAATGCATGGCCTGGTGACCGTCGATGCTGGCGGTCAGGTCTTACGTCCCGCCATCATCTGGTGTGACAGTCGCGCCGTCGAAATCGGCCAGGCTGCGGCCACGGCCATTGGCGAAGAGGCCTGCCTCAAGAACCTCTTGAATCTGCCCGGTAATTTCACGGCCTCAAAACTCAAGTGGGTCAAGGACAACGAACCCGATCTCTATGCCAAGATCCACAAGATCATGCTGCCCGGGGACTACATTGCCTTCAAGATGAGTGGTGACATTCAGACCACGGCTTCAGGCTTGTCCGAAGGCATCCTGTGGGACTATCAAAAACAGGCCGTCGCGGATTTATTGCTGGATCACTATGGAATCGATCCCGAACTCATTGCCGATCAGGTGCCCACCTTCGGACGTCAAGCCGAACTCAGTGCAGCGGCCGCTCAGGAATTGGGCCTGACCGCAGGAACCGTGATCGCGTATCGCGGGGGTGATCAACCCAACAATGCCTTGAGTCTCAACGTGCTCGAACCCGGTGAGGTCGCAGCCACGGCTGGCACATCCGGTGTGGTCTATGGTGTCAGTGACAAGGAAGACTACGATCCCCAAAGCCGGGTCAACACCTTTGTTCATGTCAACCACCAACCCAAGGCTCCTCGCTATGGCGTTTTGCTCTGTCTCAATGGGACGGGGATTCTCAACAGTTGGCTCAAGCACAATGTGGCCGACGGCTTGGACTATCCCGAGATGAATCAACTGGCTCAATCCGTTCCTGTGGGGGCTGCGGGCCTCAGTATCCTGCCTTATGGTAATGGGGCCGAACGCACCCTGCAGAATCGCAACATCGGTTCTCAAATCTGTGGCCTTAATTTCAACATCCATTCCAAGGCCCATGTCCTGCGTGCCGCTCAGGAAGGCATTGCCTTTGCTTTGCGTTATGGCCTCGACATCATGGGGCAAGTTGGGGTCAAGGCCAATACTGTACGGGCAGGTAAGGCCAATATGTTCCTCAGTCCGCTCTTCGGTCAGGCCTTTGCCACCTTGAGTGGGGCCACGGTAGAACTCTACAACACGGATGGTTCGCAAGGGGCCGCACGCGGCGCAGGTTTGGGAGCTGGTATTTACAGTTCGCCCAAGGAGGCCTTTGTGGGTCTGGATTGCCAACAGACCATTGTTCCTGACAGTGCGAATGCAGCGGCCTATCGCGAGGCCTACGAACGTTGGCTTGATGTCCTGCAACAACAACTACCAAACACCTAGGGGAGTCGATCCATGACACAGGCCTCATGGCGAGATCAAGTTACACCCATACGTCAGTCCATCGCAGACGGTCGTCAGGTCAGCCAAGATGAGATTTTGCAATGGACGGCGGCCTGGCTGGGCCAGGTCAAGCCGCGTGGCAATGAGACCGAGGAACTGCGATTGGTCGATCACCAGGGACAGGCCTATGCCCAACAGGTCATGGCTCCGCGTTGGCTCTGTCACCTGTTGGGACTGCGTCATGCCTGTAGTCACATCATGCTCACCTGGGACAGCCCGACCCTGGGACCGGTGTTGGTCTGTCAGGTACGCAGTTGGGACAAGCCCGACTTTCCCGGCCACGTGGACATCTCCGTTGGGGGACACGTGGTGGGCCAGGCTGACCGTGAAACCACTGCCTGGGTGGAAATGCAACAGGAATTGGGACTCGAACGTAAGGATCTGGCTCAGGAGACACTAAAACGCGTGGGGGGCTATGCCTTCGACCTGGCCGAACCGGAGCGTTATTTCTATGATGCAGAGTGGCGGGATGTCTATGTCGGTAAACTCGTCAACTTGGATGCGATTCATTTTGTCGATGGTGAAGTGACAGCGGTCACTCTATGCCCCTTGAGCCAGGCACGTCAACTCCTCGCTCAAGAGTGTTTGCCCGTGGCCCATGGACTCAAGGCGTCCCTACCCTTGTGCCTGGATTACTGGGAAGAATGTCATGCCGGCTAATCAGTTCTATCTTATGCGTCACGGTCACAGTCAGGCCAACGACCAGGGTATTATTTGCAGCAATCTATCCAAGGGACGCTTATCATATGGCCTGACCACCATTGGCCGCAAGCAGGTGCGTACGACGGCCGAGGACATGTGGATCGGTGGACATTGGCACCAGGATTGCGTAATCGTGGCCTCTCCCTTTTTGCGTGCCATCCAAACCGCCGAGATCGTGGCCGAGGTTTTGGGCATTGATGAGATCGAGCAGGACGAGCGTTTACGAGAGCGGTTTTTTGGTGCCCTCGATGGTGGTCCCGACGATCAATACCAGCAGGTATGGGACATGGATGAGGGCAATCCCAAGCATACCCAGTGGCAGGTCGAAAGCGTCACCCAGGTGGCTAAACGAGGTCAAGAACTGATCGAGGAACTTGATGAATCCCACCAGGGGCGAATCTTGATCCTGGTGGCTCATGGAGACATTTGCTCGATTTTGGCTACGGCCCTATCCGATCAGAAACTGGGGCATCATCGTTTGAACTATCCTCTGGCCACGGCCGCCTGCATGCGTTTACCCCATGTCTAGAACCACTTTTTTTGTTACTCATTTTTAACCAAGCCCTATAAAGTTAGCGACTATTGGCTTTCAATTGAGGCTTACTCGGACAGTTGGTTAGCGATGGGTTCTCACTTTAAGCCGCTTGATCCTTAACTTAGGTTCTGCTATTATAATGGTTTAGGATTTTTGGAGCCAGTGGAGGGCAGATCTAGGAAGACATCACCCGTACGACATGGGGGCAATGTGAAGTTAGATCCAACCCAAATGCAGGATTGGCAGATCGCCGAGGCCGCAGAACAAACCATGAAGCCCATGGGGCAGTTGGCCGCTGAAATGGGGCTCCTTGCCGACGAGGTCATTCCCATGGGACGGCAGTTGGCCAAGGTCGATGCCGCAGCCGTATTCGATCGACTGGGCCGGGGCGGTTCAGGTAAGTACATCGACGTGGCCGGGATTACCCCCACGCCTTTGGGCGAGGGTAAGACCACCACCACCATCGGTTTGATCCAAGGCTTGGGCGCCATTGGCCATCGTGCCACCGGTGCCATCCGCCAGGCCAGTGGCGGGCCCACCTTCAACATCAAGGGATCGGCTGCCGGTGGTGGTCTGGCCCAGTGTGTCCCCTTGACGCCATTCTCGATTCGCTTGACCGGTGACATCGATTGCATCACCAATGCCCACAACCTGGCCATGGTGGCCTTGACTGCCCGCATGCAGCATGAACGTAATTACGATGACGCCACCCTGGCCAAACGCGGTCTGGAGCGTCTCGATATCGATCCAGATCGTGTTCACATCAAGTGGGCCATCGATTTCTGTGCCCAGTCTCTACGCAACATTCGTATTGGCCAAGGCGGTAAGATGGATGGCTATGAAATGGACTCGGGTTTTCAGATCTCGGTCTCCAGCGAGGTGATGGCGATTCTGGCCATTGCCAAGGACCTCAAGGAATTGCGTCACCGTATCGGCAAGATGGTGTTGGCGCACGATCGCCAGGGCCGTCCAGTAACCACGGCGGATCTCGAAGTCGATGGCGCCATGTGTGCCTGGTTGGTAGAGGCCATCAATCCCAATCTCTTACAGACCCTGGAGGGTCAGCCCGTGTTTGTTCATGCCGGCCCCTTTGCCAATATCGCCATTGGTCAGAGTTCCGTGATCGCCGATATGCTGGGCACGCAGTTAGCCGACTACCATGTTACCGAGAGTGGCTTTGGCGCGGACATCGGTTATGAAAAGTTCTGGAACATCAAGTGTCGTCATTCGGGATTGGTTCCGGATGCGGTAGTGTTGGTGGCGACCGTGCGGGCCCTCAAGATGCATGGGGGGGGGCCGGCGGTCAAGCCCGGTCTACCGCTAAGCGAAGAATATCTTACCGAGAATATCGGCCTGGTGGAAAAGGGTTTCGAAAATCTGGCCGCCCATATCGACGTGGTTACCAAGAGTGGTGTTACACCCGTGGTCTGTATTAACCAGTTTCCCACAGACAGTCCGGATGAAATTAACTGCATTCGTCGTTTGGCCTTGAAACGTGGGGCCTTGGTGGCCTGTTCCAATCATTGGGGCCAGGGTGGCGAAGGGGCCCGTGAACTGGCCGAGGCCGTGGTCGCGGCCACGGAACAGAAGAACGACTTCCGCTTCCTCTATGAGGTGGATACTCCGCTCAAGGATCGCATCGATCGCATCGCTCGTGAGGTCTATGGGGCCGAGGGCGTGACCTATACCCCCAAGGCCGAACGTAAAATTAAAATGATCGATGAGGATCATACCAACGGTACCCTGGGTACCTGCATGGTTAAGACCCATTTGAGCCTTTCGCACGACCCGACTCTCAAGGGCCGACCCCAAGGCTGGATCCTGCCGATTGATGACATCCTGATCTATCGGGGGGCGGGCTTGGCCGTACCGGTGGCCGGTGACATCAAGCTCATGCCTGGTACCGCCTCTAATCCGGCCTATCGTCGTCTCGATGTGGATACCGAAACCGGGCGGGTACAGGGCCTGTTCTAAGCGGCTGACAAGTCTTACTCGTCAAATCCCGGCCGAATAAAGGCACGGGCATCGGGCACCTGTTCTTCGAGCTGCTTGCGCAAGCGGTCGAGTTCCAACAGCAAATCAATCACACTGTCTTCCTGATCGGGCAGGTGATCGCACAGACGTGTCCAGGCGGCAATGGAGCGATCCATGGCGATCAGGGCCACCTTGGCCGAACCGCGGGCGTCATGCAGGTCATCGTCGACCTCGATTAAATCCATGCCGGAGAGGGCTCGCCTGACCTTGACCGCGATCAGGGGGTAGTACCACTGGGTGACCTCGAGCAGGTCCTTGATCTCCATGAATTCCTCTTCGATGGGATTGTCCGGCAGGTTCAGAGCGGCGGTTTGTTTGAGTTCTTGACTCTTTTCGGCCAGGATCTGTTGGTGGGATTCGAACCAGAGATGGGTATGGTGACGATAGGCCTCGGCTGCAACGACACAAGGGTGTTGGTCGAGTTGACGTTCCTCGGGCGAGTCGATTTGCATATCTTCGGCAGTGACATCGTCGAGATCGATCCCCATATGCTCGGCTTTTTCCCGCAACTGGCCCAGGGCCGAGCGGAAGATACCGTGCAACTTGTCCCAAAAGGCCTCATTGGTCAGGTCATGTGATTCGGGGTGAGCGAACTCGGCCTGTTCAATGGCATAGGCCCGACAGCGTGACGTAAAGGCACAACGTTCACACCAGCGGTCGCAGTAGTTGTGAATCCCGTCAATGTAGGCATTGGAGTCAGACGCATCATTCGTCATGGTGGGGGTGATCCTCGTTCTCTATGGCCTCGAACCCGGCTCCCATCAGGAAGCCGCGGGCCCGTTCCGACCGTGGGTAACGATTGACCCATTGCCAAAACCGCAAGCTGTGGTTGGGTTCAAGCAGATGAGCCAATTCATGCATGATGACATAATCCAGTACAAAGCTAGGCATGGCCGCCAAGCGGTCAGAGATGCGGATATTTCCCGTGGGGGTGCAACAGCTGCCATAAGAGCGTTTTTGGGTGGTGACCCAGCGAATGGAGTTCCAGCGGAGTCGACCTTGGTAATGGTTGCGGTTGAGTTGTTGGGCTCGACGTTGCAGCTCGCTGTCATTGAGCTGACGGGCGGCATCGCGACGTTCGATCCGTTGCAGCAAGCTGTCGATGTGGGGTTGTAATTGAACGTCACTGAGGTGGGCTGGGGCCAACACCTCCAAGCGGTTGTCTCGCTTACGGGCCTGCACGGTCTTACGACGTTTGTGGCTGCGAATGACCTTGATTTCCATCGATCTTACACTCATCTTTCAAAATGACGACTTATTGCTTGCAGACAAGAGTATGGCTGGAGGCATGGAGGGTGTCAATACTTTGGATGATTTTCACCACTAAGCCTGATCTGGGAATATGGGAGGGTATACTAAGGCATCTAAACTACCAGTAACTACGAAATACACCCAAATTACAAACACTTTTCTTTGTGAGCTTTGTGGCTCTGTGTGAGAAAACAAGGATTGGCCTCACACAAAGGCACAGAGATCACAAAGGTAAGACTACTTAAAAAGGTGTTCCATTGGGCCTTAGGACGGGCAGTGCATGACATGGAAAGGCTGTGTAGATGCTTCCGTGGTTGTGGTGGTTTTTGAAAAAGTTAGTTCTTGATGTTCTCTGTGGCTTGGTGTGAGAATCAATATGTTTTAGTGAAGGAATCCGAAGGTTCTCTGGGGCAACATGATATAATGAGTTCATGACGCTAGTTTCAAGGAGGGCTGTTCTCAAGGTGACGAAGAAAATTGGGTTTTATTGAGGAAATCAAAAAAAGGATATCAATTTTAGAGTTGCAGATGGTATGTTTTTGAGAAGTTGTCACTTGAGATGAGCGAAACCTTAAGAAAAAGTATTTTTAACGTGATCTTTTGACTCTTGGATGGCACTATATCTTATGGTAAGCCACGGTAATCCGAGGAGTTTGTTATCATAAATCATATATGTTTGAAGGGAGATGTTCGATGAGATGGATTGTATTAATTTTAGCGGTTATGCTGGTTACTCCGGCTTGGGCTGGCGAGATTATTTATGTGGATGATGATGCGGCTTTGGACGGAGATGGGACATCTTGGGAGACGGCATTCAAGTTCCTTCAAGATGCCTTAGCTTTAGCTCTGTCTGGCGATGTGATCCATGTGGCTCAAGGAACTTATAAGCCTGACAGGAGTTTAGTTTGTCCAGGGGGAAGTGGTGAGCGAGAGGTTTATTTTGAAGTGCCTAAGGGGGTAATTCTCAAAGGAGGCTATGTCGGGGTGCTTGGTGTTGACCCCAATAAGCGGGATACGGACCTGTACGAGACCGTTCTTTCTGGAGATCTAGCTGGAGATGATGTAGCGACTGATCCATCTCAGTTTTGGGCAGATGAGGTACGTTTGAATAACTCCTTAACGATTATGGTCATCTCGACAGGTTCAACGCTGGATGGGGTGATTGTTACAGGTGGTCATGCCATGCTTTATCAATGTATGGGTTGGGGGTGTCCTGATCAGGGGCCACAACCTCACTGGGCTGCCGGTGGTATATGGATTGATACCGATGATGTGACAGTCCGTGATTGCCAGTTCTATCACAATTTTTCCGAACAAAGGGGTGGTGCGTTACTCGTTCAAGAGAGTGATGGAGTTCTTGTCGAGGATTGTAATTTTATGGGTAACGGGTGTAATGATGGAGGGGGAGGATTGGCTGTTGGTTTAAGTGGATGTGAGGTACTCAACTGTAGTTTTATCGAGAACTGGTCTATGGAGGGGGGCGGGCTTCATGCTGATAGTTCGGATATAGCCCTGTCTGATTGTGTGTTTTCGGAGAATAGGACAAATTATGATGGAGGGGGACTTTGTATCCGATGGAGTACTGCTTTGATTGAAAATCTTACTGTGACTCGTAATACGAGTAGCCGAAGAGGAGGAGGGGCGGCGTTCAATTCCAGTGATGTAATACTTTCTATGAGTGAATTTACCTCAAATGAATCACAATATGCAGGAGCTATAAGCGGCGGGGCAACAACTCTATTAGCAAAATCATGTTTATTTCAGGGTAATTCCGCGGAGATTTACGGAGGGGGCTTGAGTACAAATCAGATGAAATTGATAAGTATGAGTTCTTGTACTGTTGTTGATAATAGAGCGGATTATGGGACTTTTTTGTCTGTGGCAAATACGTCCTCTTCTGTAATCATTAGCAATTGCATTATTCAAAATGATGGCCAGGAGATTAATACTTTCAATGAGGACAATATTGATTTTTCTATTTGTTATAGCGTGTTAGCAGAATCATTGGTCAATTCATTAAACCTCGAGCAGAATATTGGCATTGTCGATGTCGATCCCTGTTTTGTTGATCCTGGTTACTGGGACAGCAATAGCACACCGAATGATCCCAATGACGATTTCTATGTCGCTGGTGATTGTCACCTCAAGAGTCAGGCTGGACGTTGGGATCCCAATACCGGGACTTGGGTGTGTGATGACGTCACGAGTCCCTGCATCGATACGGGCGATCCCAACAGCCCGATTATGCACGAGCCATTCCCTAATGGCGGCAGAATCAATATGGGAGCTTATGGAGGGTACTGTTGAAGCCTCCCGTAGCTATTTTGGGGAGCCGGTCTGTGAGACCATTATTGATGGTGACATCAATGGTGATGGTCGGGTGGATTTTACAGATTTGTGGATACTCGTCAGTCATTGGACAGAATAGGATTAGAATAGCGAGTTAAGATCTCGGTGTAGGGTGAGATGAGTGATTATGCCGGGAATAATAGAAATTTGAGATTGAAATGGAAAGTCGGGGGGCTTTCGTAAACAGAAGGTTTTCGATAAAGGGAGTGTTCTAAGATGATGTCAAGGATGACAGTACGTATTGGGGGCTATTGCACTTGTTCTGTTTCTATTACTTGGAACCGTTTGGGCTCAAGGGCAGTCGAGGCGAGAGGAAGTGCCCAGTCGCAGGGTCAGATTTAACCAATTAATGAATCAAGTCCCAGAATCGAATCAAGGCGGAAAGCGTTTCTCGAAGCCTGGCGATGCCCATATCTATCGCAACAAGGAAGGGTTTGTTAATTTGATGAGTGCTCCCCGGGGTGAATCATTTCCAGTAACGGGGATTAAGGGAGATAGGCCAGAGGAGAACGGTCGGAGATTCTTGAAACAGTGGCAGGAGTTATTTACAGACTCCAGCGACGACCTTGATTTTAATAAAAGCAAGAAGATAGGCTTTCAGGGTCGTGATTATATTCGCTATCAGCAGACCTTTCAGGGAATCGAGATCTTACGTGCCAATGTCGTTGTTGTCATCGGTCGAGATGGGGGGGTGGAGTATGTGGGTAGTGGACTGATGCGCGAGCTGGAATGGTTTGAAAGTGATCCAGAGGCATTGCATGCCACGGTGAGAGTTGATCGTGCAAAGCAAATTGTCCGTCAGTGGATGAAACGCAATCATCCCGAGGCAAAATTTTATCCTCGACTCTACCCGGCAAGTGATCTATGTTCCCCGTCTCTTTGAGCAGGAAGGCCAACCATGCTTGGCTTGGTATGTTGAGATGCATAGCTCGGGTGACTTAGTGGATAGCGAGGCCGTGATTGTTGATGCGCGTCAAGGGGGAGTTGAGTATCACTATCCTCTAGAGGGACATTTACATTATAAGATAACAGATTATGTCGAAACAGATATTTTTGACAATGATCCAACTAATGATGATGATCCTGATACGGGCTACTTAGAACCAGATCTCAGCGATCATCCAGACACTTGGCTATTGGTCGAGTATCTCCAGGATGTGGCCGATTTTTATGAGCAGTTTGAATTTATCCCTGAAGGCGAGACAGAATCCAGGGCCATATACGATTTGGGATGGTGAAGGGGCTAATATTGAGACGATTGTACGTTATTATAAATCTCAGATTCTTAACTCTAAGTTCTATTTTGACACGGGTGAATTAACTGATGATATTGTTGGACATGAACTGACCCATGGAGTAGTGCAGACGTTGTGTCCGATGGGGTATGGAGGAGAATCAGGTGCTATCAACGAAGGTTTAGCTGATGTTTTTGGTGAGTATATCGATCAGCTGAATTATGAATCCCGTGGTGACAATGGCACACTCATTGATCGCTCGGATGATTTCAGAGTCTATCATCAGGATCTCGAGGCTGAGGCTGCTTATGATGCTACTAATGATTATAATGGTGAAGATGCTAGATGGGAGATTGGGGAAGATGCTTTTATAACGTTTAGAGATGGTACTCAGAGAAAAGGGGGGGATAAGAAATTTGAAGGATCCCCACAAATACAACTGCCCTGACACCTATGGCGGCGAGTATTACAGTTTTTTTGAAACGGATGTACATATCTGGGGGTGTGTGATGGGTAAGTTGGGCTTCCTTTTGGGAAGTTCAAGTGAAAACCCGCATAACGGAATTGATGTGCAAGGGTTGGGTATTGAAAAGGCGTCACAGCTGCTTTTTCAGTCATTGTTAATGCTCCCAAGTGGTGCAAAGTATTATGATTTGGGTGTTGTGTTACTTGCAGCTGCTGATTTTTTAGGTTTTTCGGATTCAGATTATGAGAGTGTTTATAATGCGTGTCTTGCTGTGAATATATTGTTTCATTCTCAGGTAGATCTTGATGGGAATGGCCAACTAGATTGGACTGAATTAGGATATCTTGATTATATTCCCAGGATATATGTCGATCCTGATAATGGAAACGATAGTAATGCTGGTGGCCCAACTATTGATGAAATAGAGCGAGAAGAAAAAGGGCCATGGTATTCTGCGGTTAAAACTTTGAGAGAGGGACTTACGAAGGCTCAATCACGTCAGTCTAGGGAGATATGGGTTAAGGCTGGAGAATACGATGAAGGTATAAGATTTGAGTTGCCTGATGGTATGGCCTTGTGTGGTGGCTTTAATGGAACCGAAGAATTTAAAGGGGAGCGTCAAATTGAAAGCAATATTACAACCATTAAAGGCGGTATAGATATCGTAGGACTAAAATATAAAGATGTTTGGGGATTTGACAAGGATTCTACTCCGTATGAGTATTATCAGCGTCTGATCACATACGCTTCGAGGTATGCAGATTCAAATTATGACGAAACTCGTATTGATGGTTGTGTTGTAGATGGTATCGAAAGTGGCGGAGGAGATGGTATTGTCTCTATTAGTAAGGACAATAGTTTAGAGGCATACTACTTAACCCTATCCAATTGTAAAATACAAAACTGGGACACTGGGATATATCTGCAGTCGTTTCAATATTTAAATATGATCGATTGTGATATATTAGATTGTGACTTATTTGGCTTAAACCTTATTTATATTGATAATGATGATTGGCCACAAGATATCTGGGGCAATGAGATTGAGTTTCAAGTTGTAGATTGCATCTTTTCGAATTGTGGAGTATATGGTGCACAGATCTATAGTTCGGTGGATAGCCAGCCTGCACCTCGTCATGGAAAAGTTACTTATCATGCGTCTGTTAGGGATTGCACTTTTTCTGGTAATGGGAAAAGTGATGATGCCTTATATCGGGGAGGTTTATGTATATTGTCAGATTATGTAGACGAGTTTGATGCAACAGTCGTTGGATGTGACTTCTATAGCAATTCAGGCGATTGCGGTGCGGGGCTCTATGTTGGTGAGATGGAAGAGGTAAGCATTGAAGCTTGTAACTTTATTGGGAATAATGCGTTTGAGAATTCAGCCTTAGAGGATCAGAATGAAGATGTAGAAGATGATGAGCCAGAAAACATCCGGTTTGCCAAGGGCGGCGGCCTCTACGTTGGGGATTCTGACGATGTCACTATTCAGGACTGTACTTTCATTGGAAATAGTGCGGGCCGATTTGGAGGTGGGGTGTCCCTTGTAAGATCTGGAGATGTTGTTATTGCGAGGTGCGACCTAAATACGAATACGGTTACTGGCGATAATGTTTCTGAATACAATGATCGTCTGGGTCAGAATTGGTACTCTTGGGGTGGGGGATTGTCTTTATTTGACTGTGGAAATGTGAAAATATGGCGGTGTTCTATTGCAAATAATGAAGTTCTTGATGTTGACGGTGTTGCTGGAGGAGGTGAAGGGATTTCGATATCTGGTTTGAAGATTGGTAATGACAAGAAAGTGGGAATTTATAACACCTCGTTTATAGATGTTATTGGACAGAGCTCAGGTGATATCATTACTTTTCATGAAGGCGGGGATTTGGATGTACATAATTGTATCTTTTGGGGGAATGAAGATCGTGTGAGCATTGCAGATGGTGATGCCAAATATACCCCAGTGCATGATGTTTCAGTTTCATATTGTGCTGTGGATAGAGAAAGCTGGTACAATTCAAATGGAGGATTGACTCTATTAAATTCTAATCCTTTTCTTTCTAATACTGATTATCATTTGAATTCCTCTACCTCTGGAGGACAAGCATGTATCGATCATGGTACCGATACATACAGTGATGATTTCAATCTGAGTGATTTAGATGGAGACAAAGTTCTTTCAGATGATGAGTGGGATATCGGAGTTGATGAATATAACAGTTCATACGAAAATAATGCCCGTTTGGCTGTTGAGAAAAATAAATATACCTTTAGGCCGCTCGGTAGTGATGTTCCCGAATTAGTAGAGGAAGTAGATGGCAACTATCAGGCACTTGGTAGTGGGATTCGTATCGACTTCTACAATCTCAGTTCTACGGCCACGAATTACATTGATTTTGTTCTATATCGTGTAGACAAGGGAGTTGGTGATCCAGAGCAGAAATACTCTAGGGAAATCCACTTCAATGAATCAGATGTTGAAGATGGACATGTGGTTTTCGAATTTAATCCCCTCGATGGGCAGTACCTAGAAACCGGTCTGTATGTCGTTCATGAAATATATTATGATCAACTGGTCGATGGAGTGACGTGTGAGTTTTGGGTCGATAGTATTGAGTCGCCTGAAACTACCTTTGCCGGTTCTAGTACTACTGTTGCCGCTGATGATGCAATCACACTCACTTTAAATTGTCTACCAGCTAACATTCCTGTGGGTGAAAACCAGACAGAGGCGGAGGCGAGATTGGCACATCCAATTGAGTATCGATTCGTCTCTGTCAAAGGTAGTGGAGCTAGTAGTGACTGGAAGGATTCCACCTCTTATCAAATCAATGGACTTGAACCTGGGCACGAGTACAGCTATGCGGTGAAGACCCGTTTCGAGAATAATGCAAATACGGAAAGTGATTTATCTGACCCATGTAGCTACCTACCGCTAATGGATCTGGAAATTGTCCAGGCTGCTGGTTCGAAAGCTCTATTACGGATTTTGGACGATTACTCCATTGAAGATTTCGACGAAGGTATCCAATTTTCTTTTAATGGTAGTAGTGGCTCTAGTGGTTGGATTGACAATGTGTACTGGGCTGATGAGAATGCCAGTTCAGGTAGTACCTATACCCTGCAATACCGTTTTCCTGATCCCAATGACAGTGAAGACACTTGGATTGAAAGCGGTGATTCTAATTCCATCAGTGCCTCAGACGTGACCTGGGGAGCGACGGACGATCTGGCACCCTTCCCAAGTCCGATGCGTTGGGCCGCTGATCCGACGGTTTCCAGTGATCTCAGTACGATCACGCTGACCGCCGTCACCGCGATCGATATCAACGAGACGATCGATTACAACTTTGTTTGTGTAACCGATGCGAATTACACCAGTGGCTGGCGTTCTTTACCGACCTATGAGGCCAATAGCCTACCGATCAACACGGCATTTACCTTCACAGTCCAGGCCCGCGACGGGGCTGGTAATGTGGGTGAGGCTTCTGATCCGGTCACTGCCTGGACGGATAACACGCCCCCGACCACTAATTCGGGAGATTTCAATCTGACGGTGAGCTACTCGAATATCATTGCAGTTTTGGATGTCAATGAAGATGTCAACGAATTCTGGATTGCCCGAGTTCCTTCGACCGGGATCTCGAGCGACGATGATGTGATCAAGAGCTACGGCTGGCAAGAGGTTGATGAAGGAGCGACTTCTGTTGGTTGGACCGATTACACCCGTGCCGAGGGTGGTGAGACCTTCTGGTACAGCTATCGTGTCAGGGATGATGCCAACAATGCAACGGCCTGGTCCACCCCGATTTCAGCCACGACAGTGGTGGACGATCGTTATCCCAGTCCCGATCCCATGGCCTGGGATGCCAATACGCCCATCCATTATGAAGGCAAGACCTGCGTGATCATTGCGGCCCAGGAGGCGGTTCTTCCCAGTACACTGGGCGCTCCGATCGAGTATCGCTTTAACTGCAGTGATGCGAACTTCACCAGTGACTGGCAGGATTCTCCGGTCTGTGAAATCCGTGGCCTGCAACCGTCCACCAGCTATTACTTCACAGTCCAGGCTCGTCGTGGGGATTACGGCTATGAGGATTACGTGACCGATCCTTCTTCGTCGTTGACGGTGACGACCCTGTCCGGGGCCTGGACCCAGTACAGTATCGTTCGGGACGTGGAACTGGATATCTGGTACGAAGATCTGGGTATTGCGATGTTCGAGGCGGCCAGCGGCCATCACCTTGAGATACAACCCGGAACCTATAGCCTGACTGAGCCGCTTACCTTTGCCTACAACAGTGGCCTGACCCTCTGCAGCACGGATCCGGAAGATGCCAATGTGGTCGCTGCCACTATCCTGAATGCCTCGCAATGTGCCCCGATCGTGGTGTTCCAGGGCGAGACCTGGGAAGACCCCGTGACCAGCCGTCTCGAAGGCCTGACCATCACTGGGGCCGACGATCCCAACGTTGACGGTGCGATTCAAGTGCAGGGATACAGCAGTGCGGCTTTATCGAACTGTGTATTGAGTTACAATACCACGGGCAACGGCGGGGCGATCTATACCTACACCGGTAGTGAGCTGCTCCTTTCGGACTGTATCTTACATGACAACACCGCAGACCTCGCCGATGGCTTCAAGGGCTTCGGTGGGGCGATTTACGGCAGCACCGTAACCCTCTCGGATTGTGAACTCTATGAAAACCAGGCCGATCGAGGCGGTGGAGCGATTTACGTCACGGATCTGACCATGACGCGTTGCAGCGTCCACGACAACGAGAGCATGGGCCATGGTGGAGCGGTCTATTCCAGCCGTCCCTCTCTGGCCAACTGTCAGATTTACAACAACAGCAGTGAGGATCAAGGCGGTGGACTCTATAGCTATACCAGTGCGAGTACCCCAGCGACTCTGACCAACTGTCTCTTCAAGAACAACGATGCCGTAGATGGCGGTGGGCTGCGCTGCACCGGCAATCCCGGAGCCGCCGTCATCCGTGGTTGTGTCTTTGTCGATAATACCAGTTCCCAAGACGGTGGCGGGATCTCCATGAACGGAGAACTGACCCTCTCGAACTGTACGGTGGTTGACAATGCCGCCATCAGCACCGGTGCCGGCGGTGGTATTTACCAAGGCAACGGCGACTTCGATTTGATCAACTGTCTCTTTGCCGGCAATACACCGACTCCCTATCCCTCGGGCAATATCTATAGTCCCGACCTCTACTCCTGTCTGATCCAGGGGGCGACCTTGAATGGTAGCTACGCCTATCTCAATGGTGACCCCATCGGCCAACTCGAAGGCGGTGTCTTGCTGGGCAGTGATCCCTTGCTGGTCGATGACTATCATCTGGATCCGAATTCGCCTTGTGTGGATGCCGGGCTCAATAGCGTCACCAAGCCCATCACCGATATCGACGGCGAGTTGAGAACGGTCAATGGCACGGTGGACATCGGGGCCGACGAATATTTCGAGGCTGACGAGATCCCCCCGAGCCCGGTGGCCTGGGACATCGCTCCAGTGGCCGTGGACTGTAATACCGTCACCATGACGGCCGTGATCGCCAGTGACGCCAGTGGCCCGGTGGTCTATCGCTTTGAATGCAACGATGCCAACTTCAGTAGCGGTTGGCAGATCGATCCCAATTATACCGTTGACGGTTTAACGCCCGAGGCGACCTATAGCTTCAGCCTCCAGGCCCGCGATGCCGCTGGCAACCTCAGTTCGGCCACGAGCGACAGTTACGTCACCCTCCCGTCCGAGACCGCCAGCTTTGTGGCGACCAACCTCACTGGTGGCGGTAGTTACGAGACCATCGAGGCCGCTTTGGATGACGCCAGTAATGGCGATGTCATCCAGATTCAAACGGGAACCTATGATGTAGCCCTTGACCTGGATGGTCTGGATATCACCCTCTGTGGGACCGATCCCAACGATCCCAATGTAGTCGCCGCGACGATCTTGACCAACAGCAACGATGGCCCGGTCCTGACCTTCCCCACGGGTTCGAACTGCCAGATCAAAGGCTTGACCATTGCCGATAGCAATAACTTCACAGGGTCCGGCGGGGGCGTTTACGCTTCCTATAGCAATTTGACCTTCCATCAATGTCGGTTTGTTAACTGTCATTCCAATGGTGATGGTGGCGGTCTGTATGGCTATCGTTGTGATATCAACCTTTGGAATTGTATATTCATGGACAACAATGCCACCGGCAGCGGTGGTGGCGCCTATTGTTATCCTTATAATTTCAATGACGACGAAGTGCATGTAGTTGGCTGTGTTTTCTATCAGAACAGTGCCACTTCAGGTGGCGGCTTCTGTTGTGACGGAGGCTATGTTTGGGGCCTCGGTTGGTGTACCCACAGCACCTTTGTGGACAATACCGCCAGTTCAGACAGTGGTGCAATATACGGAGTCAAGTACATTGACAGCAGTATCTTCTGGGGTAACCGCTCGCCCGATGTGGGCGATTACCACATTGGCGGCAGTGCCCCCTATATGACCGGCGGTCTGATCGAAGGTGCCCATGAGAGTAGTACCGCAATCAAGGCCAGTGACAATAGCACCATCGGGAACAAAAATGGAGGTGTTTTTGTCTTTGACGATCCGAACTTCACCGACGGTTACCACCTTTCATCGGACTCCTGTGCGATCGATATGGGCAGTTATTCGGAAGATCTCTTGTTGATGGACATTGACGGAGAACCGCGTTTTGTGGCCGACCTGGACCTGGGTGCCGATGAAGTCTATCGTTCGGGCGCACCTATCGGTTACAGGTTCGGCTCTACCGTTGAGAGTATTGCTAATAACACCGATGATGTCGGTCAGAAAACCACGCATTATGTGAATGCCTATAGTCAGTATTTAGTGATGGGTCTCGATGATACGTACGAGATGGTCGGGTTACGATTTACCGATGTGAATATCCCCAATGGATCCGCGATTTACTCGGCCTATCTGGAATTTTCATGTGACGATCCGAATTCAGAGGATTGCTCGCTGACGATTGTCGGCCAAGACAGTGATGATGCCGTCGCTTTTTCGGGCAGTCGTTATGATGTCTCCTCCCGCACGGCCACGACCGCGTCGGTGTCTTGGGACGTTGAAGACTGGGACACTTCGGGTGCGATCTATGCCAGTGTGGATATCAGCAGTGTCATTGAGGAGATTGTACAGCGCCCCGGCTGGTCCGAGGGCAATGCCTTGGTGCTCATGATCTCCGGAACAGGTCAGCGTTACGCAGAATCCCTGGAAGGAGGGTATGCGACCACCTTGCATATCGTCCGCTACCTTGAGATGCAATGATCTTGATCTCATGAGCTTCCTTAGCACAGGCTCACTTATCGAATCTTCACCAGGGCCGGTCATTTGACCGGCCCTGGTGTTTTTTCGTGGAATTGGATTTATGAAGACGTCCTTACCTAATTTGTCAATTTATGTCCAGGTATTTCAATTCAGCCACCCCTCTTTTTGGGCGAATTATGAGTAACGCCACAGTGGATATGACTCAATCCTGGAGGATTTATGGTGACTGATCAAAAACATTCCCCAAGCCGCCGCTTGCTGGTATTCAATTGCCATGAGGCCTGGGTTTATCAACTCCGTTGTCTGGATGTCGATCTGGATATCATTACCGGCCTTTCTGGACGTTACAGCCCGGACTGGGATACCTGTATGCGTCCCTTACCTCCACGTGCACGAACCTTGACCTTGCAAGAGGCCCGTCGCAGCCCGCATCGATACGATGCCATCATCTGTCACAACAGCACTGATTTATTGGACATTAAGGAGCGTTCAGAGCCTCGCATTCTCATGTTGCATCTATCCTTGGAGGCCCGTGTGATCGAGGAAGGAGCCCAGGTCAAGGGGGCTGATTTTGCCGGGATGATTTGTCGTTACTTACAGGAAGTTAGTGGGATTGCCGTGGCCGTTACCGAGGCTAAGGCGAAGTCCTGGCACTTGAGTGATCATGTGGTTGAATCTGGGGTGGATCTTGCTGATTTTGGTCCGCACCAAGGCGATCTTGCCGCAGGATTACGTGTGTGCAATTTCATCAAGCAACGCAAACGCTTTACCCGTTGGGATTTTCATCGAGAGGTCTTTCGTGGGTTGCCCGTGCATTTGGTTGGGCACAATCCCGGCTTGATTCACGCGGGTCCTTCACAAAGTTGGTCGCACTTACGTGAGCAAATGAGCCATTATCGTTTTTACGTTCATACCGCCGATCCGGCCTTGGAAGACGGCTTTAACATGTCTGTGATGGAGGCCATGGCTGCCGGATTGCCCGTCCTGGGGAATGTCCATCCCACCTCTCCGGTCGAACACGGTGTCACAGGATTCCTCAGTGACGATCCCCAGCAGTTGAGGGCCTATGCCCAGCTGCTTTTACAGGATCGAGCTTTGGCTCATCGTATGGGACAGGCCGCCCGCAAAGCCGTTGTACAACGATTTCCCCTGTCGCATTTCAAGCAGGGTATGGAGCAGATGCTGCAATGGGCGAGTGACCAGCGACGAAGGACTATGCTGTCGCAGGCGGGTGCACGTTTGAGTCAACCGGTCCGGACAGAGGCTCCATTGACACACGTTTGGTAAATGTTGCTGACTTGTCAAAAAGACGCTTGACGTTATTTCTTAAAACGCTATATTAGCTCTTTTGCCGCGGATGTGGCGGAATTGGCAGACGCGCAGGCTTCAGGTGCCTGTGAGCTTAGGCTCGTGGAGGTTCGACTCCTCTCATCCGCATTTCTTTCTTTTCAATTCCCTGATCCCCTTAGATAACACATTAATTTCAAGAGAGTTACCTGCTTGTGCGTAGGAGACTAACGAAACCGTCGGTGATCAGCCGATAATACTTCTTGTATGCCCTGTGATGGGGTTTCATTGGATTCTGAATGGTCAGGATTGGTGGTAACACGTTCTTATGTTGGAATGGTTGGTCTATTTAGAGCTGCTGAGCAAGAAACTTGCCGGATCCATTCTGCTGGTTCCGGGTTTGCTTGGATTACTCACAGGGATCTTTCTCTGGTTGGGGGGGAGCCTGGGACGGCGAGGTCTACTGGCCTTGACGGCAGTGATCACCGGTGCCTTGGTGGGCTTCTGGGTGACCGGTCGCTCAGGTATTCTGGTCGCTGGATTGGGGCTGGGAATGGCGGCCCTGGCGATCCCACGTTTTACCACAGGGTTGATGGCCGCATTTTGGATTGCTATCGCTGCGGTAGTATTTTGGGTGGCGGTCAAGACTCCGGTACCTGAGACACAGATGTCTTTCGACACCTTGCCGAGTTCAGCCCTTAATACTGTCGAAAGTCGCAATGCCCTCTTGGATCACGTTAGCCAGTTGGGAGGTGTGCTCTGGCAGGAGACGCGATCGCAATCCTGGCCCATACAGGCGGTGTTGCTCGCCGTGCTGGTGGCGGTGATTTCGATCATGTCTCTGTTGCCGCGTTTAGGACTGGTTTTATATCACGCCATCCTGGGGACGGCTCTGGTGACGGTGGGTATGGGGTTCTTGCTCTTGTTCAAGGGGTCCGAGCCCTTGTTCTATGCCTGGAGCCATTACCTGCTGATCGGGGCGGTTTGGGCCGGGATGGTTTTGTTTGGAACAACGATCCAATTGTGGTGTTGCATTCGTCATCGCTATGGACTGCCTTGGTCGGGACGTCACAAGCGACGGCGGGACATGGGTGACGTCGATTGATTGGATTCGATGAGGGGACCGATAGAAAAGGAGTAGACGTATGGATCTTTGGTTAGGCATTTTAGCACAGGCAGAACCCGTTGGAGAAGCACCGCCACCGTTTGACCCTGCAGATTTCATCTGGCAGAACGTCAGTGGACTCGGTTTGATCGAGGCCTTGACCTTCATCGCTTTTGGGGTGGTCTGTTTGTTTTACGGCTGGCGAGTCTTTAAGATCCTGGCCGTGATTTGCTTTGCCTTAGTGGGGATGATCATCGGTGTCTGGATCGATCAGAGACTGGTACATGCTCAGGTGCCCATCTGGCTACCGACCATCTTTGCCCTGATGAGCGGTTTTTTTGCCGTACCCTTTTTACGCTGGGGGGTCAGCGTCCTGGGAGCGGGAGCCGGCGGCGTGCTTACGGCCGGGGCCTGGATAGGATTGGGACTGCCCGATGTCTACATCTGGGCCGGGGCCTTGATCGGACTGGTGGCCGGGGGATTGATGTCGTTTATTGTCTTTAAGAGTGCGGTCATGCTCTTTACTACCTTAGGGGGCA
Organism: Sedimentisphaerales bacterium; assembly: GCA_963662565.2. Classification (GTDB taxonomy): domain Bacteria; phylum Planctomycetota; class Phycisphaerae; order Sedimentisphaerales; family Anaerobacaceae. The sequence continues at coordinate 31,678 of CAXXXG010000010.1, forward strand.
GCGGTTTGATGATGATGGGTTTCTTGGCCATCATGCAACGTTATTCCGAGGCCGGACATCTAGAGGCCATGACCCGCGAACAGAGATGGTTTTTACCGGCCTTTTTCCTGGTTCCCATGGTCATCGGAATGATCATACAGAACAAGTTTATCAAGGGATCACAGGATTGGTCAGTGTGACAAGATTGGGAGGTTGGTGTGAATCTATCGGAGGTTATTAAGAAACGACAGAGCTATCGCAGGGCCTTTACTGCCGATCCCGTTGCTCGTGAGGACCTGCAAACCATCGTTCAAGCCGGTCTGGATCGACGGCTGGCTACGACGTGACAATCGATCCGAAACCATTGGTCAATGGATCGGCTTACCTGAAGGTAAACAGGTCCGTATCATCCTGCCCATTGGCAAGCCCGCAGAAGATTATCCCCGACCTGACAAGAAACACTTTGAAGAGCGAGCCTGGTTCAATCGCTATCAGGGCTTTTGATACACGTGATTTAGGTGTTCAATTAAAAAGGCCGATCCATCGGGATCGGCCTTTTGCATTTCAAGTGATATCGCTTGTTAAGACTATTCCTCGGATTCCTCCGCGGCAATCAGAACCGCAATGGGATCCCAGCCATCATCACCCTTTGTGAAGTTGAAGGGGGTGATGTCTGTGCCGTCATCCAAGACGGGAGAAGACAGCACTGTGGACCAGGACACGCGGCTTGCAGTGTTGGACACGCCGGATAACTCGATGGTGCCGTATTCGTACATAAACTCTGATTCGCCGCCCAGGCTGCTGTTCCAGCCGGCCGGTGCAATCAGTGAGTCACCTTGTGAACCGGGGTAGTCCGTGGTTTCGATGGTGGTGTTGTAGAAGACCACCTCACTGGTATTGGCCTTCCAGGGGCGACCGAAGTAGCCTGGTTTAGCCTGGTAGGCTGAGGCGGTATCGACGCCTGGTGTGGTCGATGTCACGTTGCATTCGTACATCAGGTAGCCACGGCCGCTGTCTTGATAGGCCGCGGTCAGATAGGCGGCGTCGTTGCTGGCATCACTGACGTTCATGACCAGGTCGGTCTGGTAGAAGACGGCTACCATGGCCCCGAAGATGTAATCCACAGATCCCATCATGGCTCCCTTATAGACCACCACACGGGCTCCATCGCTGCCGTAGAAGGAATCTTGGCGACCGACCACGCGGCAGTTGTTCAGGATGGCCTGGTTGGCACCGCCGGTAAAGGCAATGGCGGCCGCTCTTTCCTTCAAGCTGCGATCCTGGACGCCGGTGTTGTTGACATCGACCGGACGCTCACCCGGACAACCGGAATCCCACATGACCACCACATCATTGGCCTCCTTGGCCGAGACGTATTGGTTGAAGGAGTTTTCGAAGATGATGTCCTCAGCCACGAAGCCATTGGCCTCGACCACGACCGTGGAGTTCCAGTAGGAGCCATTGGTGGTACCGGCACCGGCGTTCTCATGGGAGAGATAGCCGTTTTCCAGGTTGACCCGCAGCACGTCGGCGTTCCACTTCTCATCGCTGCCTTGGCTGTAGTAATCGTAGCCGTGACCATAATAAGAGGTGATACGAACGGCATTGGGATCGATGTCCAGGCCTTGATTGAGCAGGCTGATGTTGGGATCGGTACCGGCGTTCTTCAAGGTAACGTCGGTTTGGGTGACTACCAACATCTCTTCGTAATTACCCGGATCGATCATGACCGTGACCCTTTGATTGGGATCGCGGTCCATACGGGTAATGGCGTCCAAGGCCTCGTTAATGGAGGCATAGTCCTTATCCACGCCCACGGTGATTTCCGAGGAGTAGGGCACGACCTGGAAGGCCATCATGTTGGTGAAGTAACTGGTGGTAGAGTTGCTGTTGGTGATGGTCACAAAACCGTCTTCCGTACCAGGATAGACATAAGAGACCTGTTCCAGTAGGGAGGTGCTGCCACTGGAGGTGGAAATGGTTTCGCCACCGTCAATGGTGAACTCGGCCGAGTAATAATAGGTCAGGATGACCTTGTCGCCGACCTTAACCGGGATCTGAATGGTGCCACCACTCTTGGCGGCCAGATGTCCCTTGCCGATTTCATTGTAGACGTTGCCCGTGAGGATCAGGCCTTTGTAAGAACTGGTGGAACTGGTGATGACCTGGTCATTGAAGGGCCAGACATTCACGGCATCGAAGGTCAGGCTCTTGGAGGCATCTGCTCCATTGACCTGTAGGTTCGAGGTCAGGGCCAGGGCCAGGGGGTAATCATCCAGGCCACTGACGGCGATGGTATAGGTGCCATCCCGTAGGGCGATACCGTCCAGAGATGTGAAGTCATAGACATAGCCCGTTTCGTAGAGATTGGTAAAGCTGATCGAGAGCTGGGCCAGTTGATCTTCGCTCAAGCCCTCGGCTTCGATGGTGACATGGTACGTGGGCTTGGCCGTGAAAACGACATCGGCGCTGGTGTCTCCGGTAACCGTGATGGTATTGGCCGGAATCTCGTAATCATTGACGCCCAGGGCGGAGATGGTGTATTGGCAATTCGGTTCCAGTTGTACGGAATAGGTGCCGGCTCCGGTATCGATTACCGGCTCGGGCAGGAAGATCTTGCCGGCCGCCGGATCAGGGGTGTATACCAACCCGGTTAGGTCGCCTAGGTCACTTCCCAAGCCTGTAATGGAGCCGCTGACGGTTTCCAGTTCGATCATGGTTACGACGATATCGTAAGTCGTTGTTTCTTCCGTGACGTCCAGGGTGGTGCCATTGGCGATGATGTAGCCATTGGCATTGGACAGGCTTAGATCATAGGTGTAACCGACCGGCAATTGAGCGGAGTAGGCCCCGCCGGAGACCTCAGAGGTCCAGGACTTGCCAGCGGCATTGGTAAAGACGATACCATAACCTGCGGGAATGGTTGACGCCGCCGTTTCATCGACAGAACCGGTGATCTCAGCATAGGTGGCGTCCTGACGATAGACGCGGTAGTAACTGGGTTTGTCCTTATCGTCGTAGATATGATAGGTTCCCGCCTGTTTGGCCACGAAGTTGACCTCAACCAAATCTGCACCCACGTTTACGACATCGGTCTGAGCCGCAGGATCCGGGACATACTCGAAGTTGAACCTGCCACTGCCGTTTTGGCTCAGGGCTATCAGGGTGATCTCGTCGTCCTCGCTGAGGGTCAGACTCAGGTAGCGACCGGTAGCGGCTGCGGAGTTGACATAGATGCGTCCAGTGTAGCCGCTGACTCCAGAGATGTTTTCGTCGTAACGAGTAATGCTGGTATCGGTGGTGCGTAGGCGATCGTTGTGGGCACCAACCCAACTCAGGGCTCCAGCCGTGAAGCTGGGCAGTACATTGCCGCTGCTGCCGACCGTGATGGATGAGGCGTACCAGGCGTTGATGGTATCGACGTCCAGGTGATTGTTGTAGAGTGAATCGTCCAGTTGTTCGCCGCCGAAGTCCCACACATCGATTTTGCCGTTGGAGGGATCTACGGCTGCGGCATTCTCGACGTTGATGCCGTGTAGATAGACGTAACCGCCATTGAGGGTGGCTGTGACTACGCCGGCTTGGCCAGCGTAGGAGAAGTTATAGGCATAGCCGTCATCGCCGCCATTGTTTTCTGCAGGTACGGATCCCAAGGGATTGCCTTGGCTGTCAGTCAGATCGAACACGACATTGTCCGGGCTGTAGGTGCAGGTGATAAAGCTGATGGTGGCATGGCCAGCAACGATGATATCAAAGGCATTGCCACTATAGAAGACTGCTCCATGAGACGTGTCGTGATACCAGAATTCTTGTCCGCTGCCCTTGGTAATGCTTACCAGGCCGTCGCTGGTGGTAAAGGAGGAATACTTGATGGTGGTATCCTGGGGTAATTCGCTACCATCGGCCCAGTTGTAGATGTAAGTCTGACCGGGTATTGCGGCAGGAGGGGCGTTTTCCACGTTGATGGCATGCAGATAGATATAGCTGCCATTTAAGGTCGCAGTGATGACGCCGGCCGAGCCGGTGTACTCAAAGCTGTAAGCAACGCCGTCGTCACCGCCGTTGTTTTCCGCTGCTACGCTGCCCAAGGGTGTCCCTTCCGAGTCTGTCAGGTCGAACACAGAGCCATCAGGGCTGTATTTGCAGGTAATAAAGGTAATCGTGGCATCACCGGAGACCTCGATATCAAAGGCATTGCCACCATAGAAGACGGCACCATGGGTGGAGTCATGATACCAGAACTCTTGACCACTACCTTGGCTGATGCTGACTAAACCATCACTGGTGGTAAAGGAGGAATACTTGATCGAATCATCCTGCGGCAATTGACTGCCATCGCCCCAGTGGTACAGGGTGGTCTGCCCCCAGGAAAGTGAAACAAAAAGCAGGAAAACAACCATTGATGACAATACATCTCTCCTCATCATAATGACTCCACTTCAGATCTAAAGGTTGAAAATGAAAGGACTGGCGTCCTTGGACAATGATGGGAACCTCCTTCACATCATTACGACAACATCATTATAAAGTGATACCATATTGTCGATTAATAAGGCAATGTAATTTTCCCGGGCGTGTGCTATTTGTTTCTGTTCTTGTTTTGGATTTCTTTGTTTCGTGTTGATTTTGAAAGGTTTGGGTTTTATTTAATTCCTTGTGTTGTAATCAGTTAAGTGTGTTTTATATGAAATTAAAATTCCATTTATGATGTTCTCTTGGTTACATTTGATCATTGCAAAATGAAGAAAAAGATCTTGAAAACCAAGTTTATATGCGATTTTTCGGACGACTTGACTATTACTAACAGGCTCTGTGGATAGCCCAAGGAACAGCTTGCTAGGGAGGCAGAGCTCGTCTAAAATGCCCTCTTTTAACCTCGTTTAGGATGATAGATGCGTTCGATAAGTCAACAACGTGAGGTGGTAGAGGCCGAAGGACATAAGCATAAGGTGCGCCGGGGCAGATGGGGGAAATTTCACTATGAAAACATGCCCTGGTTGCCGACGTTGGTGGATTGGACCTTGCGTTTGAGTGGGACAAAGCGATTGGGGCGACGCCATGCTACCAACTTAACCTTGGAGAGGGCGACTTTTTGGCTCAAGACCTTGCCACTGGGATTCGACCACATGAAGCTGCTGTTGGTAACGGATCTGCATATCGATGGTTTACCTGAATTGGTACCGGATTTGATCGATAGGGTACGTTCATTGGATTTTGACCTATGTCTATTGGGAGGTGACTATAGCTTTCCGGTCAATACCGATTCAACCCAGGCAGAGGAATTGATGCAACAAATTGCAGGGGTGCTAGTGGGTTGTGGCGATGTAGTGGGGGTGTTGGGCAATCACGATCGCTATCGTATGGCTGAGTGTTTGCAGGCCGAAGGTGTAAGGATGTTGGTCAACGAACATCTATGTCTGGAAAAGGGAGGGGATCGTCTCTTTGTGACGGGGCTGGATGATGGACACTATTACCGGGCCGATGATATTCATCTCGCTGATGAGGGGATTCCCAGTGGGGCCTGCAAGCTGATGCTCTGTCACTCGCCGGAGAAGTATCAAGAGGCGGCCATCAAGGGGTATGACTTCTACGTTGCCGGTCATACCCACGGTGGTCAGATTTGTCTACCTGGTGGATTTGCACCCGTGACCTGTGCCACGGTACCACGCTTACTGACCAAAGGCCCATGGTCATATAAGCAAATGCAGGGGTATACCTCACGTGGGGTGGGGACCTCCAGCATACCGGCACGTTTCTTTTGCCCTCCTGAGTTGACTCTGATTACTTTAAGACGAGGTTAGGTCCGAAAAGTTTGAATCGGTGTCGAGAGAGGGCTGATAATAGCGATGAGTTCGCATGAAGAAGCCTACTGTTCGTATTACAGGTCAGGAGAGGTCACCGGAGTGTCGAAGAGAGGGTGATTGAATTCATTTTTTAACTGGGGGGACCCATGCAAGACGATAAACCCACGATCCTATTTGTCGATGACGAACCTGCCCTGTTAAACGCCTTGCGTCGTGCGTTTATGGAGGCGAGCTTTACTCCGTTATTTGCTCAAGACGGACGCCATGCCCTTGAACAGCTAACCAATAATCCGGTACAGGTGGTCGTAGCGGATATGCAGATGCCGGAGATGGATGGTTTGGAATTGCACCGCCAGATCAAGGCGAGATTCCCCCATGTGGTGCGTGTGTTGCTTTCAGGGTACCCCAATCCTGACCCCTCGGATGTGTCTAAGATGGTGCAGGCGGTTCATCGTGGCGATATCTTTCAGTTTGTGGCTAAGGGGGCTGATATGCTGGAGACGGTGCGAGAAGTCGTCGCCTTGGCCTTGGAGAAATATCAGGCTCATCTTGATCAAGACGCTGTGGTTTCCCATTGACAATTTTGGCCCAGGATGAAATCCTAGGTCCATGCAATTATCTAAACACATCCATGCCATTCGGCTCGACTACCGTGTCACGCCCAAGCCCGGTCTCACCCTCAAACGCTTTGTCTATGTCTATTGGGCCCTGGAGAAAGAGGCGATTTTAATTGATGCCGGTGTCAAGGGAACTCAAAACCAGATCCTGCAATCATTACTCGATTTAGGCTATGAGCTCCAGCATTTAAAGCATATCGTTTTAACCCATGCCCACGCCGATCATATTGGGGCTCTATCTTTCCTACAGAAAGAGACACAAGCTCAGATCGGAGTGCATGCGGCAGAACGGTCATGGGTGCAAAAGGTTGAGGAAGGTTTGCGTTTAAGGCCAGGTCGGGGGATGGAGCCGTTGGTAACTGGTTCCACCCCGGTCGATTACGAACTCATCGATGGGCAGTGGTTGGAATGGGGGACGTTGCTGCGGGCCCAGGTGCTGCATTGCCCCGGGCATTCGCCCGGATCGGTCTGTTTTCTGATCGAGCCGGACGGCTTACTGATCACCGGAGATGCCTTGGCCTTTGCCTGGGGGGTGCCGGTTTATGACAACCTGGGACAAACCCTGACAACCCTACGGAGGTTAGGGGGCATTCAAGGGGTCCGTGGGGTCATCTCGTCCTGGGATCATCCACAGCCCGGAGGTCGTGACCTTTGCGAGCTATTAGAGCATTGTCGTGGACGCTTGGAGCAAACCCATCGAGCGGTACGACAATGTGTCGAGGATTGTAACTCTTGTCAAGTCGAGGTGGTGACACCTCAAGTTTTGTTACGGCTAAAAATTCCTCTTGCCGCTAACAGTCCAGCCGTTGAACACGCCATCTCTCAACACATTGATTTTTTGTCAAGAAACACGCTTTTTTCTGATTAATCCCATTTTCAGCGGTTGACAATCATGGGGAGAGTCTGTACTTTGGGGTTAGTTTGTGAATGTGAACACAAATTCAAGCAAGCCTTTGACAATCGAATGAGATACGCAAAGATACCTGACGAGACGGTTCGGCGCCTGCCGGTGTACCTTAGAGCTCTGTCCCATTGGACGGATCTGGGGCGTGAACGCATATCCAGCAAGGACTTGGCTGGCAGTGTGGGTGTGAATCCGTGGCAGATTCGTAAGGATTTTTCTTATTTTGGGCAGTTTGGCGCACCAGGCGTGGGATATGATGTGGCGGCCTTGAGTGGTCATATCAAAAAGATCCTGAGACTGGATAACGATAGAGAGGTTGCCCTCGTGGGAGTGGGTAATCTCGGTAAAGCCGTATTGGCTTACTCGGGATTTGACCGATATGGCCTTAATATAGTCAAGGCCTTCGATTCAAATTCCAAAAAGATTGGCAAGACCGTACAGGGTGTCCTGGTGGAAGATGTTTCTGACCTTTCTGCATTGAAAGACAAGAAAATCAAACTGGCGATTCTCGCCGTGCCCACCGGCATTGCCCAGGACGTTGCCGATCGATTGATAGCTGCCGGAGTCAAAGGTATTCTAAATTTTTCGGCCTGTCATCTCGTTGTACCCAAGACGGTAAAGGTTACCCATATAGACATAGCTATGAACCTGGCCAGTTTACCGTACTACCTTCCCACACGCTAAAGTGTGTCATGGAAGGGCAAGTGACCGGACAACATAGGACGTAGGACTGTTTATAGGAAACCTTCAGGTTCCTTTGTGCAACTTTGCTGCGATAGCAGTGTTAAAAGGCTAAGAAAGGTTAAAGACTGGGAAACAAACATGACAGCAAAGAAACTTACTCAACAGGCATTTGACCGCTTCATTGACGCGGTCATCCAATCCAACCAGGTCATGGGTGTGCAGGTCAAGGGAGAGACGTTCGATTACGCTCCTTTAACATGTGCGGCCGATCTGCGTCTGGATTACGATGTGACACTGCAGTCGCCCAAGCAATACGTGCTACCGCAGTGTGAAACCCTCATGACCTATCAAATCGGTGGGGCCTACCAATCCGTGCACGAACATGAGCCACTGGTGTTGGTGGGGGTCCATCCCTATGATGTGGTCGCCATCAATCAAATGGACAAACTCTTCAGTCAGGACAACCCTGACTCGCATTACCTACAACGTCGTCAGAGCGTGACGATCATTGCCTGTGATGTGGTCAATCCGTCCAAGAACGTGTTTGCCTCATCCATGGGTACGGCCGTGGTCAAGGAAGGCTACGACATCCTCCTGACCCAGGTGGCCGATGGTATCGTCGCCGAAGCCGCTACGGCCAAGGGCAAGGATCTGCTGGCCCTGGCCACGGATGCCTCCGATGCCTCAGCGGGTGACCTTAAGGCTCGTGAGACGGTGTGGGCCAAGAACACCAAGAACCTCAGTGGTCATCAACTCAAGTGTGATGCGGCCTACCTGCCAAAGCTACTGGAGAAGACCTATGATAATCCAGTCTGGTCGGAAAAGGCCAAGACCTGTTTCAATTGCGGTTCCTGCAATCTGGTCTGTCCCACCTGCTACTGTTTCGATGTCAAGGACGACGTGAACTGGGATCTCAAGAGCGGCCAACGCGACCGGAGTTGGGATGGCTGTCTACTGGACGGCTTTACCAAGGTTGCCGGCGATCACGAGTTCCGTGACGTCAAGGCCGATCGTTTCCGTCACCGCCTCTATCGTAAGGCCAAGTATGTGCCCAAGAAGATCGGCGGCGAGATCGCTTGCGTGGGCTGTGGACGTTGTATTGGTGCGTGCCTGCCGGACATTGCCAATCCGGTGGCGGTCTACAACCAGTTGTTGGATGAAATCGGCATCAGTTAATCACGAAGCCCAAAGGGCTTTCAAATAGTGGGAGTTTGATTGATGTGTGAATGTTGTTCTGGAACTCAAAAAGACATCTATCTGCCTCAGATGGCCACGGTCCAAGAGACCAAGCTGCTGAACCAGACCGAGATGTACATTCGTTTTACCATGGACGATGGTGCCTTCGACTATCTTCCGGGTCAATTTGTCGAGGTGTCGGTGGCCGGAATCGGCGAGGCACCCTTAACCATTGCCTCGTCTCCGACCTTTGACGGCGGTATTGAAATCATTGTCCGCAAGATCGGCAATGTCACCAATGCCATGCATGCCTTGAGCAAGGGCGACAAACTGGGGATTCGTGGCCCCATGGGCCAGGGGATCTACCCCATCGACGAGGCCAAGGGACGGGATATCGTCTTTATCTGTGGTGGCATCGGTATGGTGCCCCAGCGGGCCTTTATCAACTACGTGTTCGATAATCGGGCCGATTACGGCAAGGTCACAATCCTCCAGGGATCACGCGACTTCAGCCAACGTCTGCTGGAAGACGACCTGGCGGCCTGGGCTAAGCAGCCCAATACCATGGTCATGGAGACCCTGGATCAGCCTGACGATCGCTGGAAGGGTAATGTCGGCGTGGTCACCAAGCTGGTGAGCAAGATCGAGAGCGACCTGTCCAAGGCCGTGATCAGTGTCTGCGGTCCGCCCATTATGTACAAGTTCGTGTTGATGGCCCTGGAAGACTATGATACGCCCCATAGCAACATCTACCTGAACCTGGAACGTAAGATGAAGTGCGGTGTGGGTAAGTGCGGCCATTGCCAGATCAACGATCTGTACTGTTGTATGGATGGCCCCGTGTTGAAGTATTCAGATTTGGCCACAGTGCCGGAGGCGATATAAAATGAGTAAACCAAGAGTAGCCGTTTTTGATTTTGCCTGCTGCGAAGGCTGCCAACTCCAGATCGTCAATCTCGAGGAAGAGATTCTAGACTTGATCGGTGTGGTCGATGTGGTCGAGTGGCGTGAGGGCATGAGTGAACAGAGTGACGAGTATGACATCGCCATTATCGAGGGCTCCATTACCCGTCCCCAGGATGAGGCCCGTATCAAAGAGATCCGTGCCAAGGCCAAGATCATGGTCGCCTTGGGGGCCTGTGCCCATACCGGTGGCGTCAACAAGCTCAAGAGCAACTTTACCAACGCCGATGTCAAGACCTGTGTCTATGGTGACGATGCCAACAAGCCGCATCTCGACACCGGTACGGTCAAGGCCGTGGGTGAGGTGGTGGATGTGGACTTCGCCATTCCCGGCTGTCCCATCGACCGTAAGGAGTTCACCTATATCATTCGCTGCCTGCTGATGGGTAAGACCCCGGAGATCCCGGCCTATCCGATCTGTGTGGAGTGTAAGGCCAAGGGGAACGAATGTGTCTGGGACAAGGGCCAGGTTTGCCTGGGGCCCATCATTCGCGCCGGTTGTGGGGCCCGTTGTCCGTCCAACGGTTTTCGTTGTTTTGGGTGTCGCGGTTATGTAGACAATCCCAATGTCGAGGCCGCCCAAGAGGTCATGAGTAAATACGGCCTGGACGTCGAGACCCTCAAATTGAAAATGAATCTCTTCGGGAGCCAGCAGGAGTCGACCCTATCATGAGTAAAACAGTCAATATCAATGTTCATCACGTGACCCGCGTTGAAGGTCACGGCAATATCGTGGTCAATGCCAAGGATGGCAAGATCGAACAAATCGAATGGCAGGTGCCCGAGGCTCCTCGTTTCTACGAGGCCATGGTGCGCGGTCACAGCTTCATGGATATCCAGACCATCGTCAGCCGTATCTGTGGAATCTGTTCCATCACCCACTCATTAGCTTCGACCAAGGCCGTTGAGAATGCCTTGGGCCTGGAGGTCTCCGAGCAGGTCGATAAGATGCGTCTGCTGATGCACTATTCCGAGTATCTTCAGAGCCATGTGCTGCACATCGGCTATCTGGTGGCTCCGGACTTCTTTGGCGTTAAGAGTGTGGTGCCCTTGGCCGCCAAGGCCCCCGATGTGGTGATGGCCGTGATTCGTCTGCATCGTCTGGCCAATGAATGGTCGGATCTGATGGCCGGTCGTACCACCCACCCGGTGACACTGACCCCCGGCGGGATGACCAAGTTCCCCACCGAGGCCGAGTTGCGTGAGCAACAGCAAAAACTCAAGGATTGCGTGCCCGATCTCAAGGCCGTGATGAATGCCATCCTGAGTGTGGCAGGCAATATTCCGGCCTTCGAGCGTCCCACCGAGTATGTTTCGCTCAAGCAGGACGGGGTCTACACCTTCTACCATGGCGAGATCGGCTCGAACGACTATGACGGTACGGTTGCCATTAACGACTGGCAGAGCGTGGCTAATGAGTATGTCTCCGATCAATCCACGGCCAAGTGGTGTAAGTGGAACCGGGATTCTTATCAAGTCGGTGCCCTGGCTCGTTTCAATAACAATGCCGATTACTTAAGCCCCTTGGCCCAGGAAGTCGCGAAGGCTGTGGGCCTGAGCAAGGGTAACACCAATCCCTATATGATCTCGATTGCCCAATTGGTGGAGGCCGTTCATGTGGTTGAAACCAGTATCGGTATGATCGACGACATCTTGACTGCCGGTATCAAGCCGGAAAAGGTCAAGGTCAGTCCCAAGGCCGGTAAGGGCAGCGGTTGTGTCGAGGCCCCGCGGGGGATTCTGTTCCATCAATACGAATTCGATAGCAACGGCAAGTGTGTGGCTTCGGACATCTGTATTCCCACGGGACAGAATCATGCCAGTATCCAGCTCGACTTCGAGAAGATCGTCCCCGAGATCCTCGATGAAGGCGAAGATGCCGTGCGTCAGAAACTGGAGATGCTGGTGCGGGCCTATGACCCCTGTATTTCCTGTTCAACCCACTCATTACAAGTGAGTTTTGTCTAGGTCAACTTAACGATGAAGCATGCAACCGCCGTACTGGGACTCGGAAATCCCTTGATGACTGATGAGGGGATTGGCGTGGTGCTGGTACGGCGGATGTCATCGCAGGCGTATCCTCGGGTCGATTTTATCGATGGTGGGACAGGCGGTTTGGCTCTCTTACATAAGATCCAAGGGCGGCAAAAGGTGATCTTTTTGGATTGTGCCTACATGGGACTCAACCCCGGGACACTCAAACGATTCACTTTGGATCAGGTTGAGAGTCTCAAGGATCTACCGGGCCATTCTCTGCATGAGGCCGATTTGCTCAACATCTTACGCATGGCCCGACAGTTAGGACAATGCCCGGAAGATGTGGTGATCTTGGGTGTCGAGCCTGAGACTGTGGCACCAGGGCAAACACTGACTCAAACCCTGCAAGATCGGCTGGATGAATACTTGCATGCGATTGAACAGGAATTACAATAACAATGTTGGTTGCAAACATTTTACTATGAATTGATCAAACCTAAGGAGTTACTATGGGACAGGGTATTACCATTTTGATCGTTGATGATGATCCGGATATCACCGAAGCCATGAAGGTGGTATTGGATAACCGCGGTTTCAAGGTTGAAGTCTCTCATAATATCGTTGATGGCAAGGCCAAGGCCAGTGCCATTAAACCGGATTTGATGATTTTGGATGTCATGATGGAAAGTAACGAGGATGGTTTTAACCTGGCTCGTGACATCAAAGGCGATCCTGAGTTAAAGGCCACTCCCATTTTGATGGTGACCGGTGTGAAGGAACAGACCGGGATTGACTTTAAGTCCGAGGCAGGGGATAAGACCTGGTTGCCGGTGGATGAGTTCCTTGATAAACCAGTCAAGCCCGATGTACTGTTGCAGAAGGTCGATGCCTTGTTGCACCGTAAGTAACCATGGAAAATCTCCTACAGAGCCCGAATCTAGCGGGGCGGGCCCTATGGTTGGTCAAGTTGCGATGGATTGCCATTATGGTCCTGGCGGGTGCGACCTGGATGGCAACCCAGGTGTTGGGTATACAACTGGCCGGTACCAAGTTGTATCTTATGGTTGTCTTGCTGCTGGGCTACAATGGAGCCCTCTATAGCTTGCTCAAGATCTGGACCTCTCGCTCCAGCGAACAATACAGTCAACAGATCGGCCGAGTCATCTGTTTTCAGATCTCGGCCGATCTGTTTATATTGAGTACGATTCTCCACCATTCTGGGGGGATCGAAAATCCTTTCTCCTTCTTCTTTGTCTTCCACATGATCATGGCCAGTATCATGTGTACACCTAAACAAAGTTATATTCAAGCCACCCTCGCATGTGTCTTCTTTGGGACGCTTGTGATCCTGGAGGCCTTAGGAGTCATTGAGCATTATCCTCTGGAGGGTTTCTTTTATGGGGATCTCTACCGTAGCCCCGGTTATGTATCTGGCTTCTTATTCGTGTTGGTCGTTACTCTTTATTTAGTAGTATACATGACTGGATCTGTAGCTCAATTGTTACGGATCCAACAGAACGATTTGGAAAAAGCCAATCGACAATTAGAAGAAAAGGATCACATCAAGAATCAATATGTTCTACGTGTAACCCATGATATCAAGGGGCACCTTGCCGCTATTGAAAGTACATTGCAATTGGTTGTGGATCAGACGTTGGGACCTCTCAACGAGCAACAGCGTGACATGACGGGACGCGCTTATCGCCGTACTGGCCGTTGCTTGGATTTCGTCAAAACTCTCTTGAAGGTGACACGCATGAAGATGTCTGGACGGATGGAGATTTCCTGTTTCTCCTTGCGTGATCTGGTAGGGCGGGCCCTGGGAGCAGCTCATCAGCAGGCTCAGGATAAGCAGATCGTTCTGTCCGTGCATATCGATAGCGAGATCCAGGAGATCTGCGGGGAGCAGTTCATGATTGAGGATGCCCTGACTAATTTAGTTTTCAATGCGGTCAAGTATACACCAGCCGAAGGACAGGTTGAGGTGTGTGTGCGTGATCGTGATCTCGAGGTTGAGATTGTTGTGTGTGATACAGGCATCGGAATTCCTGATGAGGACAAGGAACGGGTCTTTGAGGAGTTCTACCGGGCCCACAATGCCCGTACTACGGAACGAGATGGCACCGGGCTCGGTTTGTCTTTCGTTAAACAGGTGGTCGATCGCCATGGGGGGCAATTGTCTTTGATGGATAACGAGGGAGGGGGATCGGTCTTTACGGTTGTTCTTCCTAAGAAGGCACGCATGTCTATGGAGGCTTGATTTCGGCCGGATTTCCCCTTGATCATCCGGTTGAAATCGCTTACAAAGGCGGCCAATCAATGAAAGGAAGAACATGGTAAAATTAGAAACCAGCCACGGCGAAATCGTGATTGAGCTTAATGAGGGCAAGGCACCGGTTACCTGTGCCAATTTTCTGACCTATGTTAAGGAAGGGTTTTACGACGAAACCATCTTTCATCGGATCATCCCCAATTTCATGGTACAGGGAGGCGGATTTGATGCGGAGATGGAACAGAAAAAGACATACGATCCCATTGTCAACGAGGCCAACAATGGTTTAGCCAATCAACGCGGTAGCCTGGCCATGGCTCGTACCAATGATCCCCATAGTGCCAGTAGCCAGTTTTTCATTAACCTGGTGGACAATGCCTTTCTCAACTACAACCCACCACAGAGTGATGGCTATGCCGTGTTTGGGCAGGTTGTGGAGGGGATGGATGTGGTTGATGTCATGGCCTCAGTGCCCACGGGACGCCAAGGGCACCACGATGATGTCCCTATGGAGCCTGTAATGATTCTCAAGGCGATGGTGGTTTAGAACCGGACGAGTTGATTTGTTTCTAGATCACAATCTTCTTTTTGGGAGCTTCCTTTTCGTCTTCTTCGCTTAGATAGAAGGCTGTTCGAATATGCGATAGGTTTTCATGGAGTAGGCTGGGATCACTGAGACTGCTGAGGATTTCCTTGGCTAATGCCTTGACCATTTCTAAGGGGGATTCCGCGTCATTATTCTGTTGATTCTTTAGCTGGATATTTTCCATTAACTTTTTGGCTTTTTGCGCCTTTTCTTCAACCTGTTCAGCTAACTCTTCTTTAAAATTTCGCATTTCAGCGATCTTTTTCTTCATTTGTTCATCGAACTGTTTAAGTTGATCCCGAGTGGCTTTTTTTTGCCCTTGTTTGAGGAATCCTAGTCCTTCCTGTAGGTAACTGTCGAAATTCTCAGTGGCCTTGTTGGGCTTGTCTTTTTGTTCTTCTTCCTTTTTAGACTCTTCAATAAGGCGACCGTATAGTTGTATTTTTTTGAGCTTTGAGCTGACCTCTTCAGCCTGTTTGGCAATGTTTTCACGGAATTCTTTAGCCTTGTCGGGATTAACCGGATTTTTTTCCTTGGAAATGCCCACGGCCTCGAAGATGGAAAATAGTCCAGATTCGATTTCTTCAGCAATGATGATGCCTTGTTGGCTTTGAGAAATACTGTTCATGAGTTCCTTCAGGGCTATAGAATTTTGAGGGTCCGAGAAATGAGCGTATTCCTCTGGTGGATCAGATTCTTCTAGCATGGAATCATGAACCCGATGGACGAGGTCTTTGAGGTTGACCTCTTTGGTTTTATTAGTCTCCATCATTGTTTCTGCCGCTGTGGGTATGCGGTCCGGTCCTATGACCGGTTTGGGTGCGGTCACTTGCATGATAGTTTCTCCCCGAATTTACATATTAGGCTTCAGTGATTTTGCCGGTTGCTGAAGCTGATTTCAGGTAAAGTATGAAAAGCAAATGGGGGAGGGCAAAAAAATGAGGGGAAATTATGCGAAAAGGTCTGCTTCACCACTAGAATGGACCAGTAGGGTGGTGGGCATGCCCTCCAGCATTGTGGTGATGCTTTGATAGGTTGCGGGGATCTCTTCTTCCTCTGGCAAATGGATACCCATGAAGATGGCATCGGCATATTGTGAATGCCGCCGGAAGACCTCTATAAAGGGAGAGTCAGAAACAACGACTTGGGCAAAGGCCTGGATGCGAGCCGCTTGAATAAGCTTCTCCAGAGCTTCCTCTGAAGAAGGGCGTCCCTTTTCATCTCTCACATGACGCAGAATGCGAACTGTACAAGGACGCCAGGGAAGGTTTTGAGTCAATAAATGGACCAGAGTGACCATGAGAGAGCCATTATTTTGGCCACGCCACCAGATATCGATCCGGCGTTCTGAGCGTTCCGGTGCAGGGAGTCCTTTGTCTACGACTAAAACAACGCTCTTACCCAGGGCCGAGATGTCACGGATATGGCGATAGGTGATGATGGCCCGTTCGAGGCTTTTAGACCATCCCAAAAGAACGGTGTTGGGTTTTAAGGGGCCAATGGAATGGGCTTGCACGAGCATTCTCATGCCCTCGTCAATGTCTTCAGCAAAGACAATTTCTGGGAAGACCAACAGGTTATTCTCCTTGAAGGTCGATTCCATGGCAGTGCGTAGTCCGTTGACTCGACAGGCAAATTGCGCTAGGTCACCTGAAATAACTTGGGCGGCAGTCACCAGGCCTCGTTCCGCCTCCATCCAATCTGCATAACGCAGCAAGGTCAATTGTCGTTGCGAACTGCCCAACATCACGAGGAAGGTGGGACGCCAGTTTTTGGGGTGTGGTTTCATTCCCCGTAGGCTACGCAGGCTACGGACGAGGATGGTGTACTGAAATCCCCGTCGTGCATCGCCAAAGGCCTGTTGAAATTCACGCCGACTAATGGAAAGATAGATACCACCGATAATGGCTAGTGCAACAAGTGCGGCTAGGGTGTGGATCAGAAACATGACAGTGATGCAACCGATGAATCCCAATAGGGACATGATCCAATGAAAGTAACGAAAGCGAGGCCGAAAAGAGGGATTGCCACCAAACGACTCAACAAACGCAGCTAAATTGATCATGCCATAGGTGCAAAGAAAGAACATCGTGACGATCTTGGCAATGCTATCAAATGCGGCCATGGAGCTACCGCCGCCTGCTAAAACGACAACCGCTAACGTAACGATCAAGGTCAGGATCAGGGCGATACGGGGTTCATCCTTGGCCTGTGATCCTCTTGCGAAGATGTTCAGGTGACGAAAGATGCGGTCACGTGCCAATGCCTGCAAGACTCTAGGAGCCCCAAGGAATGAACCAATAGCACTCGAAATTGTAGCAGCAAAGACTCCCGCTAAGACAAGGTACCACGTACCTCCCCAGGCCTGCTGAAGTAGGGTATCAAAGGGAGCCTCAATTAATTGAGAACGGCTCTGTGATCCCCCACAGAAAATGATCTGTGCCCCATAAACCAGAAAACCAACGCCAATCGCAGCTAGAGTGCCACGCACCAGGGATTTCGCAGGGTCCTTAAGGTCCCCGGACATATTGACTCCAGCGAGAATACCCGTGACTGCCGGAAAATAAATGGCAAAGACACGCCAAAAATTAATGGCCTCCTCGTGATTATAAGGGGCCAAATTCGCCTGGAATAACTCTCCACTAAAACGTGAAGCCGCCCCCACCAGGATTGATCCGATGGATAAAGTCAGTAGGGTCATGACAAGATATTGAGATTTAATGGCCGCACCGGTACTGATGAGATTGATGAGGAATAAGAGCAGGGTGACAGATAGTGCAATGGCCAGGGCCCAGGGGGTTAAGGTTGGAAATCGAACAATGAGCGAATTGGTAAAAGCCAGGATATAAAAGGGAACTGAAAGGGCTTGAGCCAGGAATAATGCCAGGCCAATGGCTCCCCCAAATTGGGAACCCAGGGCTCGAGAGATCAAGAAATAGGCCCCACCTCCACGTACTGGAGTATTGGTGGCAATGACACTCATAGAGAGGGCCGTCAGTAGTGAGATTAACTCGGCTGCAACGAGGATGATCATGGCTCCTCGAATACCGGCCTGGCCAATCACATAACCGGCCCGAAGAAAAAGAATGGCCCCCAAAATAGTCAGAATCGAGGGTGTAAAAACCCCTGCGAAGGTATTAAATTGGTTACCCTTGTCCTGGTTCATAAAGGGGTAGAGAAATGAAAAGATCAATCGGAGTCGTTTCTGATGAAACGACTCCGATTAATGTGTCGATCTTAGAGATCCTGGGGCTTCAAGGTACTGCGTTTGTTACCGACAGTTCTCTCTGCGGCGGCGTCAATCAACGCACAGACCTTGGCATTGATGGCAGGCAGCGAATCGCTGGCTGTCAACAGACCCTTGCTTTTGATATAGGCCTTAACCTTGCTAGCCACGATCAGCGGATCACCCTTTGCGACTTTCTTCTTGGTTGCTTTCTTTGCGACTTTCTTCGCGGCTTTCTTGGCAGTCTTTTTGACTTTCTTCTTGGCCATCTTACGTTACCTCCATGTTACATTAAAATGAAGTTTAAGAACCGAATACTACCGTTATTCGGCGATTTGAACGCATTCTCATTAACATTACCTTCACAAATAAGCAAGTTGATTTTCACGTTATTTGCAATATTTTAGCTCAAATCGCCGAATTGAGGGCAATTTCATGAAAAAACGGCTTCGATGGACGGCATGTGACAGTCCTCTCAGGGCAAATTTAAGCTTGTTGAGAATTGCCCTGAGAAGCTAATATAATAGCTCAATTGAGCTTTTTATCCTTCCAATATTTGGTCCCTGTCACGGTGGCTTGCAAGGCCAAACCCGCCTCGGTCATGGAGTAAACATCGACGTTGGAATTGAAGTTTCCTTCACCGCTAGCCTCAGCACCTTGGTCCCCTGTGGTGGCCGCGGCATCGGCATGGGCCCCGAAGTCCCATCCCTTCTCCACGAAGTTGGCTAAGGTGTCTTTGTTTTTGAAGATCATCACCACGCGGTAATCCTTGACGCCCAATCCCAGTCCAACGCCAGCCTGGCCCATCTTCATGTAGGTTCGCTCACCCGTTTTGTTGTTAACAACGACTCCATAACCGCCTCCAGCACTGGCAATGATCAAATTGATGTTGCCATTACTAAATACACCATAGCCGATGGAATCTTTGATTTTTTTCCGTGTTTCAGGGGCCTCTTCATACAGACGATTCAGGGTTTCGACTTCCATGTCTTTGATCGCCGCACGCTTTTCTTCAATCGTGTTGCCTGTTTTAGGGCCACATCCACTCAACAGTGCTAGCAGGGCGAAGGTGGCTATTGCTTTAACTCCATTCTTCATGGTATTCTCCTTATCGTTACTTTGGGTTGTAGAATGTTCTGCATTGATGGAACTATAATACTCAAAAAATGGTTGTCAATAGAGTATATTGGGGAGAATCGGGTAGATGATCTTTGTTCTGAGCTAGACGAATTACCTCAATTCGGATAAAGTTTAAATGTACTTTTGAACTGTAATTAGAGACGTCTCATTAAGGAGTGATGCAAATGGATAAGAACGAAAGAGAAGTCAGAAAGGCAAAAGTCGTCGAAGTTTTAAATCGAGCCCGTGCCATGGAGCTTCATGCCATTGGCCAGTATATGAATCAGCACTATAACTTGGATGATATGGACTATGGGCAGCTGGCTGGGAAGATCAAGTTGATCGGCATTGATGAGATGCGTCATGCCGAGATGTTTGCAGAACGGATTAAGGAGTTAGGGGGAGAGCCGGTCGCCACGATGGAGAATAAAGTCTCAACGGGCCAGAAGGTTGAAGAGGTCTTTGGCTTTGATGCAGATCTGGAAGATGATACCATTGCCGTGTACAACAAGTTCTTGCAAGTTTGCACTGAAAACGGCGACAGCATTAGTATGAAGCTGTTCGAGCAAATCATCGATGAAGAACAGGCTCACTATAACTACTTCGATAGTGTATCCGGCCATATCAAAGACCTGGGTGCGGTTTACCTGGCCCAGATGGCAGGGACCTCTTCAGCGACTGGATTGTCTCCCCAGGGATTTGTTATTCAGGGAAATGGCTAAACGAGTGGATAATGATTGGACGACACCCTGTCTAGTAATAAGAGCCTCCGGCAGTAACGACTTGCTGGAGGCTCTTGTACTTTGTCTGTGATTGCCGTTCACTATTGAAACGGCTGTTGGAGTTCGTCAGGGATTACTGGATCAGAACCTGAACTCGGGAAGGGGATATTTCATAGTGAATGTTCCCTGGGGTGACAAGACCTTGTTGGAGTTGTAACCCTATTTCTGAAATGATCTGGGGTGCTACCTCCGGGGTTATTGTTTCACCGCTGTTTTCACAGATCTTTTGTGCAGCTGACTCGAAACATTGGTGAACCTCTTCGGTATAGGTTTCCAAATGGGCTATTCGTTCTTCTAGTTTTTTGATGAAGGCATCTGCGGCGCTTTTAACGTCGTGTTTATCTGCAGCATTGAGATCCAAGCTGAATTTGTTGGCATTGATCTCTTCAAAGCTTGTCCCTACCGACAGGACAGAGGCTTCGATGATGGGATCGAGTGGCGAGTTTTTCTCCTTGATAAAGATACTTTTCGAGACAGCCCCAAAGCTCTGTTCGATTTGCTCGCTAAGCACCTGCATTGCGCTGGTGACCCAACTAGTATCAGAACCATTTTGGTGCAATTCCTTGAGCAATGAGTCCAAAAAGGATTCCTCTTCTACGATCGTTCCTCCGAATTGTGTTTTCGTGTTACCATTAAGACGTTCGACAATGTCTTCCACCCATCCCGTATCGATTCCCTCTTTGTCGATATGGTCAAGCAGAGCGGTTATGAACGCCATTTTATCCATAATAGCTCGTGCGGAGTCCAGTGCCATCTGTACCACGGCATTGTCAGCGTAGGCCTCTTGCAAGGTATGACTTCCCGCTGAAGAGAAAGTGGTTTGATCCTTATTAGCGTCTTTCGTCTCTGTTGTTTTTCTGGAGGATAGAGATCGTTTGAGGGTCGATGGGATTGTTTGTGTTCGTACTAAGTCAGTCGCACAGCCTGGACTGATACCACGGATTCCTAAGGCAGACATTTCTCGCTTTCTCCCAATGTTTTTAGCAGACTCCAGGCATCCGCTCGCTCAAGAGCTCGCCATAGATACCAATCACAGCAGGGGTGAAATCGCCGGTTTCCCTGCTGACATTAAAAGTATTTGAATTGTTTACAAATGAAGCAAATGGACCGGTGAATTTTAGGGGTATAAGAGTAGGGCACGGATCGGGGTAGACTGTGTCAAATGAACGAGATGAGGGAAAAACCTTGTTTACGCATTAAAAATGGCATGCGAGACCTTCGGTTTATAATTCATATTCTTTGATTTTACGGTAGAGCGTTCGTTCGCCAATCCCTAAAATTTTGGCGGCCTTTTCCCGGTTACCTTCGGTTTTGGCTAGGGTGTCGGCGATGGCCTGACGTTCCAATTCGTTGAGTGGGACTCCTGCCAGATTACCTGGGCCGGTGTCTTTGGATGGAGTACTGGTTCCGGTAAGTCGGGGTCTTTGAGAGATCTCAGGAGGCAGATCCTGGACATCCAATTTGTTTCGGTCGCACATCACGACCATCGTTCGAATACAATTTCGCAGCTGGCGTACATTTCCGGGCCACTCATAATGGATCAAGATATCCAAGGCTGCAGAGCTAATGGATTGGATGTCCACGCCAATTTCTTGACAAGCCTCTTGCATGAAGAATTCTGCCAACTCTTGAATGTCCTCGGGACGTTCGCGTAATGGCGGTAGGGTGATATTTACCCCTTTAATACGGAAATAAAGGTCCTCACGAAATTCACGCTCCGCTATACGATCTTGAAAGTTTTGGTTGGTTGCACTGATGATGCGGACATCGACCATGACTGAGCGAGTTGAGCCAACGGGGATGATAACACCGTCTTCTAAAACGCGGAGTAACTTGGCCTGCATGTTAACGGGCATGTCACCGATCTCATCGAGAAAAAGGGTGCCCTCATTAGCGACTTCAAAAAAGCCTTTGCGGTCTGTGGCTGCCCCGGTAAAGGCACCCTTGGCATGTCCAAAGAGTTCACTTTCAAGGAGCGACTCCGTCAGGCCCGCACAGTTGACCGGCTGAAAGGCCTTGTTGCGACGGGGTGAATTCTGATGGATGGCCCGAGCAAGCAGTTCCTTACCGGTGCCTGACTCTCCTTCGATCAGGACCGAGATGTTGGTACGAGCCACACGACGGGCTACCTCAATGACACTCTGCATGGCGGCGCTGCTGCCCAGGACGCCATCATAGAGGAAATCGTCAGGTTGGACTACATGGGCCTCGAAAACGGGTTTGGCGGCTATAGCGAGCTTCTGAGTGGCCTGATTGACGATGCTGCGGAGTTGATCGATATCAATGGGCTTCACCAGGTAATCAAAAGCCCCTTGGCGCATGGCTTCTTTGCAAGTGTCGATAGTGGCATAGGCCGTGATCATGATGACCTCGGTCTTTTCGTTGCGTACCTTGGCCTTTTCCAATAGGGTCATGCCGTCGATCTCACCACCTAGCTTAAGATCTGTGATGATGATGTCGATGTCTTCCTGGTCCATAAGATCTAGAGCATCCTGTCCACTATAGACGGCTACCGCACGGACCGGGAGTTTCTCCAGAGATTCTACAATCCCGTCAGCATGGTCCCGCTCATCATCAACCACCAGTACGCTATATCGCATATCACTCATGCATAACTCCATTGTGCAACGGCAACTCAATCGTAAAGCGAGTTCCCTTGCCTGTCTCGCTATCCACAGTGATGCTACCCTGATGGGCCTCTATGATCTTCTTGGCTATGGCTAATCCCAGTCCAGTGCCCTTGGGTTTGCTAGAGACGTAGGGAGCAAAGATACGTTCCAAAGGCGTGACACTGATCCCCGGGCCAGTGTCGCTGATCATAACCACGGCATGATCTTGACGTCGTTGGGTTTGTAGCATCAATTCCCCCCCATGATCCATGGCCTGCTGGGCATTGAGGATCATGTTTAGGAGGACTTGCTTGACCATGGCCGCATCAACCCGCACGCTTAGGTTCTCATCAGAAAGACTATGCCGCAGTGTGATGTTTTGTGTCTGTAGTTGGGGCCAACAGAAGTCCACCAAATCGCTAACCAGATCGTTTAAATTGATGAAACTAAGATCCAGTTCCGGTTTACCAATATATCGGAGAAAACCATCCAGGATTCGTTGCAACCGATCAGTTTCCTGTTGGACGACTTGAATCTTACGTAAGGCCCTTGCCGTCTTGGTGTCTCGTTCGGCCTGTTCGGATAATTGTTCCTGGGCCAGCTTGAGGTTGACTTTGATCGTAGACAGGGGATTTTTGATCTCATGTGCCAATTCGCCAGTCAGCTTGGCCAATTCCTCAAATTGACCAAGCTGACCAGTTTCATTTGATTTATCACGCTCTTGATTGAGCGTTGGGGTGTCATATTCGACCATAACCTCTGCCTTTTGTTCCACATAGACACTCATTGACTCGGGGTGTCCGGGTTGGTCACAGGTTCAAGTCCTACCCACGCCTAGCAGGTGACGCTTAGTCGCGTCGTCTGCCACCATCACGTCTACCGCCACCGCGTCGGCCACCGTCACGACGACCTCCATCGCGTTTGGGTCTTTGTTCACCCTCGGGTGGGGCTTCCAAATTATCGGATTCGCCCATCTCGATCAGGGCGGCCTTGCGTGAGAGCTTATAGCGTCCCTGGTCGTCCACTGAGATCAGTTTGACCGGGATGATATCACCCATCTTGCAGATGGTCTCGACTTCTTTTACATAGCCGTCACTAAGTTCACTGATATGACATAGGCCTTCGACGCCGGGTGCGAATTCAACAAACACACCGAAATCTTTGACTGAGACGACCTTGGATTGGGCATACATCTTACCGACTTCCGGAGGAGTCGTCATGCTCTCAATAATCGCCTTGGCTTCCAGATGGCCGTTGCCGTCTACACAACTGATGAAGATAGTGCCATCATCTTCGATTTCAATGGTACTGCCGGTTTGCTCTTGGATTCCTTTGATCATCTTTCCGGATGGGCCAATGACCTTGCCGATAAATTCGGGGTCGATCTGGATGGTGATAAGCTTGGGTGCATAAGCACTGAGTTCACTCTTGGGCTCAGCGATGGCATCATTCATGATGTCAAGGATTTTTAGGCGTGCGGTCTTGGCCCGTTGAAGGGTTTCAACCAAAATCTGATGATCCAGGCCTTTGATCTTGATATCCAGTTGAATGGCTGTGATGCCATTTTGCGTTCCAGCAACCTTGAAGTCCATGTCACCGAAATGGTCTTCTTCTCCGAGAATGTCGGTCAGCAGTTGGTAGTTGCCCCCGTCATCGGTGATGAGTCCGACAGAGATACCGGCAATCTGCTCGGCAATGGGGACACCGGCGTCCATCATGGCCAACGAACCGCCACAGACTGAGGCCATGGAGCTTGAACCGTTGGACTCGGTAATGTCAGAGACGATTTTGATGGTATAAGCAAATCGTTCTTCATCCGGACGCATGGCTTCCAATGCACGTTCTGCTAGAGCACCATGGCCGATTTCGCGACGTCCAGGACCGCGAATAGGTTTGGCTTCGCCAACTGAGTAGGGCGGGAAGTTATAATGCAACATAAAGCTTTGAGCATATTCATCTTGCAGGCCATCGACGATCTGAGCGTCGCGTGCGGTTCCCAGGGTGACGGTAACCAAACCTTGGGTTTCACCACGCGTGAATAGAGCCGATCCATGTGCACGGGGGAGGACTCCAACTTCACAATTGATGGGACGGACATCTTCAAAGCCACGTCCGTCAATACGCTTGCCTTGAATTAGCAATTCACGCACGATCTTCTTTTCGACCTTGCCCAAGGCGCGTTTGACCAGGGCTTTGGAATAAACAGGAGCATCGCTGTTTTCGTCGATTTGATCTTCAGGGGTGACGAATTCCTCATAGGCTTGTTCACCCACCTCGTCCATGGCCGCATAACGTTCTTTCTTGGCCGCGATCTGCTTGATTTCGCGGATACGATCACCGTATTTGTCTTCAATTCCCTGAATCAGAGCCGGATCGATTTCATCAACGGGAATCTCTTTTTCTTTACCGCATTTAGAGACCAGTTCCTCAATCATCTCGCAGACTTGTTTGATGGTCTCATGACCGGTGCTGATGGCCTCGGCGATTTGATCTTCGGAAAGCTCCTTGGCGCCTACCTCGATCATGTTAATGGCATCGGCGTGGCCACCCAATAGCAGGTTAAGGTCGCTTTCGGCGAGTTGTTCATGGGTGGGATTGATCACGAGTTCGCCATCAACGCGTCCTACGCGGCAGGCCGCGATCGGTCCTTCGAAAGGCATCTTGCTGATAGCCAAGGCGGCACTCGCGCCGATAATCGCGGAGACATCCGGATCATTGACTTGGTCAGCACTGAGTACTGAAGCCATGATCTGGACCTCTTGAAAATAACCGTCCGGGAAAAGTGGACGAATGGGACGGTCGATCATACGAGCCGTCAGGATTTCTTTGGTGCTGGGTCGACCTTCACGTTTCATGAAGCCGCCGGGGAACTTGCCCGCAGCGCAGCGACGTTCGCGATAGTCAACACTCAGGGGAAAAAAGTCAATATCATCAAAACGGGGGGGAGCAGTGACTGCCGTGACAATGACCACGGTTTCACCGTATTGGACCAGGACAGCTCCGTCTGCTTGACGAGCGACCTTGCCTGTTTCGATAGACAGGGTGCGCCCCGCGATTTCTCTTTCAACGCGTGTTACATTAAACATTTTCTACCTCTTTTCGTCCATGGTTGAACCCACTTGGCAAGCAGGCAAGTCCTGGCAATGGACAGCCGACATGTTAATTTTACCGAACTGGACTACTTACGGAGACCGAGTCGCGAAATGATCCCTTGGTAGCGTTGGTGGTCCTTCTTGTTGACGTACTTCAACAAGGCAGAGCGTGTTCCAACCATCTTCAAGAGGCCGCGTCTGGAGGAGTGATCCTTCTTGTGGGTCTTGAGGTGTTCGGTGAGGTCGTTGATCCGCTTGGTCAGCAGGGCAATCTGGACCTCAGGTGAACCAGTGTCTCCGTCGTGAATTTCGTAATCGCCAATGATCTGGTCTTTTTGTTGCTTGGTCAGCATGTCTTTTTTCAATCCTTACAAACAATCCTATTCTGTAAACCTATTTTTACACCATCTTAAATAAACCGACAATCTTAGAGTTGCGATGATTTAATTGCAAGTCTTTTCTGGTTAAAATGTTGGAGGCTTTAGAAGGGACACTTTGAAGGGATTGAATGGGGTTTGGGCTTGGAGATAGCCTAGGTCGCTGATGTCGTCTGTGAGTTGGTGTTAAGTTCTTTAATTAAAAGGGGTAATGTGTCAATCTGATCGAGTTGATGTTGGGCCTGGGCCTCTGGGTTGGCGGTCGTTTTGGGGTGGACCGCTTGGGGATTTATGACTTGGATGGTAGTAAATCCCAGTTGATTGGGAGCGATGAAGTCCTTGGCTGGGTTGTCGCCTACGTAAACCAATTCTTCGGCTGGGGTTTCCAGGCTATCGACTAGACGTTGGAAGCCTGCCGGCGACGGTTTCCAGAACTCCCGTCCCAATTGCTCGGTGTACACAATGGATTTGAAGAAACGGCCGATTTTCAGGGCCCTGACCTTGAGACGTTGGGCCGGTAGAAAACCGTCGGTCAGCAGGCCTAAGGGATATTGGTTCTTTAATTGGGTTAAGACCTTATGGCTGGATTTGGGTAGGGTCAGTTCAGGGATGTGATTGCGATAGGTGCGGATCAGGGTTTTGATGGCCTTTTCGGAACTGTCCAACTGCAGTTGTTCCAGGACGACATTGAAGGTTCGCTGGCGATTGCCCTGTTCAAATTCATGCCAGAGGGCTTGATAGATCTCCTCACTAGAGCGGTCCGCCTGGATGGACAGAATCTCGGCCACCACACGAAAACCGCTACGGCAATAATCTATTTCAGGATAGAGTGTGTCGTCCAAATCGAAAACGACTGCTGAAATCATAGTAAAACACTCTCCGGTTCAAGCCGGTTAATTAATCACTTCTAAAGATCAAGCAAGCCAAACCCTGTAACCGCTTGTTTTTATACACAAATCATGATAAGGTAAGGAGCTTTGGTTGTCGACAAATAAAAGATCACAGTAGCCAGATCGCAGATCACGGTAAGAAATTACCCATGACGATAATCCTTAACCGCGATCTTAAAATAACTGTGATCTGTGATCTAAAGAACTGGGAACTAAAATTATGGCAAAGGAACGATTACAAAGGATTATAGCCGCCGCAGGTATAGATTCTCGCAGGCATTGTGAGGAATTGATCCTGGAGGGGGCGGTGCGTGTGAATCGTAAGGTGGTCGATGAACTCCCTGCGTTTGCAGATCCCGACCAGGACATTATCACGGTCCATGGTCGTCGCATTCAGATCGTCCAAAAGGTTTATTACCTGCTCAACAAACCCAAGGGGGTCATCTGTTCCAATTCAGATCCCAGGGGGCGTAAGCTTGCGGTGAATTTGGTTCCAGCCAAGACCCGTGTCTTTTGTGTCGGTCGATTGGATGCCGATACCACGGGGCTGATCATCATCACCAATGATAACGAATTGACCAATCGCCTCACCCATCCTCGCTATGGTGTGTCCAAACGCTATCATGTCACGGTCAAGGGCCACATCGAACCCCAACATATTGAGAAGCTCAAAAAGGGCGTGTATGTCTCCGAGGGGCGTATGAGTGTGACTGCCGCCAAAGTGGTTCAACGTGGGACCACAACCTCGGCCCTGGAAATTACCCTCAAGGAAGGGCAAAACCGTCAGATTCGGCGTATGTTGGCGGGGATCGGCTTGGATGTCAAGACTCTCAAGCGGATTCGCATTGGACGGATCGAACTCAAAGGCCTGGGCGTGGGGCAGTCACGGGCCTTGACTACTAAGGAGATCGAGTACCTCCGTCACGCCACGGAACTGGAAAAGCCGGGCCAACCCAAGAAGGCCAAGTCCCAAACCAAGTCTCAACGTTCGCGAGCATCCCAACGCAAATAGAGTTTCATCAGGCAACACCGCTGATTGAATCTATTGGAGAACGATAATGAGTGATATCGATTATTTCAATGAGGTCGCTCGGACCTGGGATGAAAATCCTGCCCGACACGAAA
Source organism: Sedimentisphaerales bacterium (assembly GCA_963662565.2). GTDB lineage: Bacteria > Planctomycetota > Phycisphaerae > Sedimentisphaerales > Anaerobacaceae. Next base: position 59,860 of record CAXXXG010000010.1, read on the forward strand.
TGGCCCATGCTTTGTTTAACGCATTTAATCAGCATGTTTCCTTGAACGAAAAGATGGTGGCCCTGGATTTTGGAGCGGGCACCGGGCTGGTGACATTACCCATGGCCGGACGGGTGGCCTCCACTGTAGCCGTTGATTCTTCGGTCGAGATGCTGGCCGTTTTAAAAAATAAGGCTCGGACAGCCGGGCTCAACATCCATACCGAGATCTACGATGGCGTGGAGTACCCGGATTTGGGACGCAATTTTGATGTGGTTACGGCCACCATGGTCTTGCATCATGTCCCTGACATTGAACCCTTGATCGAGCAATTCCAACAGTGGCTCAAGCCGGGCGGACACTTGGTCATTGCCGATCTAGAGCCTGAAGACGGGTCGTTTCATGGGGACGGCAACCCTAGTGTGCATCATCATGGGTTTGATCCTCAACAGTTGAGTCAACAGCTCGCCTCACAAGGCATGATCGTTAAGGCCATAGAACAGCCTCACCATATTGCTAAGCCGCAAGAAGATGGTTCCATGAGAAAGTATCCTGTGTTTCTGTTGGTCACGCAGATGCCGGAGTTGGTTTAGGGTGCGAACAGCTGTCCCAGAGCGTGGTACCTCGCAGCTAATTCAGGTTTATTGAACCGTTCAAAGAGTTCGCCTAGACTTTCATAACCCTGGACAAAGTCGGGCTTGAGCGTCACCGCCTCGGTCAACAATTTGGTTCCCTCCCGGATATGGCCCAGTTTGACCTTTTGGATGCCGAGATTGAATCGGGGGATATAGTCATAGGGATCGGCCTCCACGGCCCGTTCAAACCAGTCATGGGCCTGTTGAGTTTTCTCTTGGTGTGAGTAATAGTTCCCTAGGTTGATCAGGGCCGGGACATTCTGGGAATCCAACTCCAGGGCCTTCTGCAGGTATTGAAGCGAGGTCTGTACATCGCCTTTACGCGAGGTTGCCGAGGCATAGGAGACCATGATATCGACGTTACGGGGCTGGGCGTCCAGCAGTTCCCGATAAATATCATAAACGTCCTGGTAACGTTTCTGTTGTACACAGATCCCTCCTGCGACTTCCAGGGCCTCTAGGCGATTGTAGTGAAAGGGCGAGTCGCTGGTGGTCAACGCGGCCAGGGCCGCCTCTGGCATTCCAATCGCGACAAGAGCTGTGGCGTGGGCAGAGCGAAGGTCCATGTCATAGGGACGTTGTGGAATCAATTTATCCAACAGGAGTGATGCCTCATTGGGTTGGTCATGTTGGATTAAGGCATCGACATAGCGACGGACCAGCATGGTGTCATGAGGGAATTGTGCTAGACCGGTTGCAAGGGCAGACATCTCCAACGGCTGCTTCTGGACCTGAGTTCGCAGTTGGATGAGATGCGTCCGCAAGGTGGCCAGTTCCGTATCGTGGTCCAATTGCTCCACAAAGGGGGGGCGGGTCTTGCGGTAGTACATCAGCAGGGCCAATCGATACTGCTCGTGGATGTCGTAGAGCAATCGTTGCTGGCAACGCTTGAACAACGAGGGATCAGGGGATTCCGGGGATGCGATGGGTAGTTGTGGATACTGTTGGGCGATGCACTGGGTTGCAGCCTGGGCTGCGGCAAAATTGGCCGGCACCGTCAGATGCACATGATCTACCAGATATTGGTCATCGAGTGGTCTGCCGTCACTCAACTGTTCCAAGGCCTCGACGAGGTCCAAGAGGGCGGCTCCCTGGTCGCGATGGGCCAGGGCGGTTTCACGCACGATGCGATTGATGTCACTGTCCGCACGGAAACGCAGGGCATCCAGGTCGCGGGCTTGCTTGAGGAACTCGCGGGCGGGTTCCCATTGATCCAGGTCTAGGTGACAGATTCCCATGCAGTAGGCGAGTTCGGCAAACTGGTTATCGAGCTGCCAGGCTTGTTGATATGAGACCAACGCAGCCTGGAAATCACCTCCCGTCTGTAAGTCACGTCCCTTATCAAAGGCCTGTTGCCATGATTCTTTTTGGAAGGGCGTTAGGTCGGGGCCATGTACTGAGGTAAAGGGAGGGCAGGCTGCGAGGTTGGTCGGTACGGTACAAAGCAGGGTCTTGGCACCGACACTTTCCGCAGTGGCAATAATGTCCTTGAGGTTGGCCTGGAAATGGGCATGGCACGAGGTGAGCTTGGGATCGTTGTGGGGAATCTTACTCTCCAGAAAGGTCTCCATGCCCATCCATTTGTCAGAAGTTCCCGTTTGCATACCTTCGGCCGTCTGTTTGAGCAACTGACCGATGCGGAGATCCTTCTTGGTCGTGATGCTGGCGTTGATAAAGGCCCGGCTGCGATACAGACCGGTCGGCAGGGTGGGTGGTCCATAGGGGCCGACCACCTCGTTGTTGCCTATATAGACGATGAACAGATCCGGTTGCTGACGGGCACAGTCCACGGCGATACGACGGGCCACGTGTGAATTCATGGAGGTTACCGCTACATTGACCACCTCGAATTTAGTTTGGACGCAGGATTCATTGAGTAGAAACTCCAGTTGGCGGCAAAAGCCATAGGCCGGGGCGGGGTCGCCATTGGCCGCCGAACCCCCCAGGACGAAGATGCGAAAGGTGTTGGAAGGTTTCTGCATCAATACGCTGGTCTCGGGTGCACGCGAGCGTGCCTTGGGCACGAAGTGTTCACAGAAATGGGGATTACTCAGTTGGAGCGTTTGTCCCTCAAAGCTCCAGGGCACATAGAATGTAGTGGGGATGCCGAATCCGATGATTCTGAGCAAACCTTCAATCACGAGCAGAAACAACAAAGGACTGAGAAGGGCCACCGTCAGTCGCAGTTTCAGAGAGGGTTTGGGACGAGGTGCGGTTTGGGGATCGTCGGTTTTGGATTTCATGGTGATCCTAGAGTTGACTGATTTCCGAGAGGGCGTCGATCTGTTGCTGAGCCACCTCCTGCAGACGCTGTTGGAATTCGGCGTGCAGGTGTTCGCACTGTTGGCTGAGCTTCTCTTGAATCTGGCTGCGGAATTGCTCGCGAGAACGATGGATCTTGGCGGTCGAGAGTAGACGCTGGGTCATCCAGGCCGGGGCGGCCCAGGTCTCGGCCAACTGCTTGGCCTTGTCCTTGCCGTGTCGTACGGCCAGTAGTGACACCATGCCAGCCAAGAGGGCGCCGAGCAACCAGCCCAAGGGGCCCGAGACCAGTAGGGCCATACCCGCACCCCCACTGATGGAGGCACCCAGACTGGCCATGGCCGCCACCACGAACCAGCCCACGGTCTCAACGAGATCGCCATAGAGATCAGGCAGGTGACGGTCGAGCAGGTCCTTGTCCACATCAAAACCCTGTCCTTCGGTCAAGGAGTCGCCAGGTAGGCTCAGGCCATAGGAGGTCAACCATTCGCCAAAGGATTTCTTGATTTGCGTCGGCAGACCGGTCTTGATGGCCTCGGTCCGCTGAGTCACAATGGCCTGCAACTGGGCTTCAAAGGCCTGGGTTTCCAGTTCCGTACGTTCTCGCAACTTGCCCACCGAGCCTCCTTGCTCGCGGAAATCTTCCAATAGAGGTCGGATCTTGGGGTCGAACAGTTGGGTCGTGACATCGGCGGCGATTTGCTCGGCATAGGTGGCCGTGACCTTCTCGATCAGGGGACGCATGGTCTCCTGACAAAAGGTGGGCAGATCGCGTTGTAGATTTTGTTGGGTCCTCTTAAAGGCCTGCTGCAACGCAGGCAAGAGTGACAATCCTTCGGAAATAGCGGCATAGGGACGATCACTCCGTTTGAGTTGATCCGGTTTGAGTCGCAGGATATCCATAACAATGTCCGCCACAAAGGGCCACAGGCTGCTGCCCCCGGCCAGGATTACGCATGCTACGTCCTGGCCGTGACCGGGCAGGGCATTAAGTCCGCCTTGCAGGGATTGCTTGAACCAGTCGAGTAGGTCAAGGGTCGGACGTGGTTCCGTCAGGATCTTGAGGCTGATGCCCAGGTCCAGGAGATAACGCATCAGGATGTCACTGGGACGATATTGCCCGGATCGTTGGATAAACTCGTCCCAGGTCATGGCCCGTAAGCTACCGTAGCGTCCAATGGATTTATTCACAGACTCGGACCGATCGCGGGCCATGGTCTGGGAGAAAAACTCCTTGGCCTCACGACAGAGATAGGAATAGACATAGTAGAAATCGCCGGCTTGCTCGATGGCATCCAATGCCTCGGGATTCTGGTCTGCGAACCATTGGAAGAAGAGGTCGTCAAAGAGACGGCCACCCAATTCCATGTCTCCCCAGGAGTGGCGGACTTCCAGATTTTGCATATAGGCGAAGTCGCAGGTCCCACCGCCAAAGTCGATCACCAGCACACCCTGTTGGGCCTCGCTGGGCGAGAAATCCTTGCGCCAGAGATGGTTGAGCAGGGCTCCCTTGGGTTCATCCAGCAGACGAATGTCTCCGAAGCCACTGTCACTGGCGATCTGGATTAGGGCCCGTTTGAAGTCCTCGGACGCCTCGCTGGGCACTCCGAAGATGGTTTGCCCGGCACTGGGTTCCAAGGCGATGTGTTGATGATGGGCCTCGGCCAGTACCGTCTTGAGGAAGTCCTGGGCATTGGTGCGGGCCTGGTCACTGGTGGCGATGTCCGGTTTGAACTGGGTGCGGAGCTGATAGTTCTTACGCTCTTTGGCCGTGGCCTCGCCGTATTCATGTAGAGCCAGGTTGCCGATAAGAGGGGTCTTGTCCTGGCGATAGAGAATGGCCGTGGGAATGCCGTCGCGACCCGAGCCAAAATCGATGCCAATGGGTGAGAGTTGATCGGCCGGGCACTTACAGAAGTAGGAATTGGTGGTGCCGAAGTCTACCGCGATGATGCCTTTGTCTTGGCTCATGAACGCACCTTTCTGACCAAACCCCGTACCACCACCTGATCTCCCAGCATCACCGGCTTGCGTTCAACGCGAACGAGATCCCCGGCCTCGATATGACCAAAGGGCTCGTAGTGACTCGACAGGCTATCCTTCCAGGTGATCTCTTCGCGTTCGTTGGTCTCACCCCAAAAGGTCGGATTCCCATCCAATCCGGTGAAGCCGCTGTTACGGGCCTCTTGAATTAACTCATCTGCAGCCACGGGGAGTTGTTCCGCTGTGGCATGAAACAGGTCATAGGTCCGTCGGCTGAGACGTTTGAAGACCTGGGCCTGGTCGGTGTCACCTTCTTGTAAGATTTTCTGTTGGTGAGTGAGTAGATAGAGCGTAATCACGGCCAGTTGTAGCCATTGGTCGATAAGGGTGGTGATCAGTTGCTCGTGGCCCTGGCGATCGAAATAGGGGGCCGTACTGGGCTTGGCCCGTAGCCAACGGTGTAACCGCCCCAGGCGTCCACTGACCAGAACACCCAGCATGGCTCCTACTGGCCCGCCCAAAAACAGGCCCACATCCCGCATGTCCAAGGCCAGCTTGGCTACCGGGGTCAGGATCAGCAGGCCCGCGATCGAGCCAATCAAGGCGGCCAAGGCCCGTGACCAGAGACTCGGCTGCTTGGAGGTCACTGGGGCAGGCAAGTCCAGGGGGGGCATCATGGCATCGAAGCCCAAGGCCAGGGTACCGGCCGGGGGGGAGGCTGAATCATCGCTGGGGTTGAGCAACTTACTCCAATCCTCACCTAGCAACCGGTCCTTCAATAGGGTTTGAGCCACGGTCGTGGCGGTTTTGGCCGCAATCGGAGTGCTACCGCCCTGGACCAGGGATTGGCTGTAGGCCTCCCATGCCCGACGAGTCAGGTCCTGCCTTCCCTTGCGGGTCGCTTGGTGCAGGTCCGCGATTCTATCCTGTAGATCCTTCATAAGCGGATCTATTGTAGGGCACGGGGGCCAAAATGCAATTATCCAAATCAGATAAAATCTGATAGGCTTGGAACTTACTTCAAATGTCACCGAGGTCGTGACAAAAGACACGAATCTCCCGTGACTTGTTCGTGTTAAGACTTGACAGCGAGGCGACTTGAGCGTATTATGTCACAAAACCATATGACGTTAGTAGGATATAATTTATGATCCAGCAGACGGTGCCAGGGGGCTCGCTTGGCCCTGTTGGTATTAGTGATATTGGGGTATTTGTTGCCGGGCGTGGGGTGCAGGTCTCCGATGTGATTGAGGGCCGGTCTCTGAACGATCCCGCTTTACGTGCACGTCTGGACCGAGCCAATGGTATTGCCGGTCAACGTATCGTACGCTTTCCTGAGGTCTGGGAGGACTCTGTGACATTGGCCGCCGAGGCCGCTCGGCAGGTGCTCCAACGTGAGGGCGGCCTGGATGGGCTCTATCGCCTGTTGGCCGTGGGCACGGAGACTTCGGTGGACCATGCCAAGCCCGTAGCCGCTTATGTCCAGGGCCTGCTCAAGGCCGCTGGGCTCGATCTGGGCACCTCGCTTTCCACCCTCCAACTCCAACATGCCTGTGCCGGTAGCACCATGGGACTGCTACATACCGCTGGATTCCTGGGATTAACCGGCCGACCCGGGGAGCGGGGATTGGTCCTGAGCACGGACATCGCCCGTTATTCCTCGGCCTCTAGCGGTGAACTGACCCAGGGGGCTGGTGCCACTGCCGTGGTGGTTGAGCATGATGCAAAACTTTTAACGCTAGATGTCTGCTCCATTGGCCAATACAGCATGGACGCCGACGACTTCTTCCGCCCCCTGGGACAATCTGCAGCCCAAGTGCGTGGAGGCCATTCCATCAAGTGTTATCGACAGGCCCTGGCCGGTGCCCTGCAAGACCATAGCCGTCGTAAAGGGCAAGACGTGGTCGATGTCATCAAATCCACGGACTTTTTTGTCCTGCACACCCCGTTTCGTAACATGCCCGCGATGGCCTTTGAATGGCTTCTCGGTCAGCATGGTCTCGATGGCAATGGCGATGGCCTATTTACCCGGACCCATGGCGATTGTCTGCAGCGAGCCACGGACGAGATTGCTTATGTCGGCAACCTTTATAATGGCTCGGTTTACTTTGTCTTGGCCCATCTGCTCAACAATCTCTACCAGGAGCTGGGACGTGACATCGTAGGTCAACGACTCATCCTGGGCTCTTATGGTTCCGGATCCACCATGCTGGTTCTCAGTGCCACGGTTGCTCCCGGGGCTCCTGAGGTCATTGCTCGTTGGAACCTCCCCAGTCAGACCGAATCCATGACCGCTGCCGATTTCAATGCCTTTGCCCCATTGGGCCGAGGTCTATGATACCGATGGCCTGGGCGTCAACGGTTCGCTACCCCCGAGTCAGCGTTTCTATCTCAAGGAGATTCGCAGTGACGGATACCGCCTCTACGCCATCTCCGATTGAACGCCGCAAGGGCCGACACCTCCAGGTTTGCCTGGAACCACCGCAACCCATCGAGCCGGACCGTAATCGTTTTGCCGATGTGCGACTGGTTCACCATCCTCTTCCCGAACTCGATGTCGATGACTTGGATCTCTCTACCGAGTTTCTGGGAACTCCATTACAACGACCATTTTTTATCTCCTGCATGACCGGTGGTACAGCCGAGGCGGGTGACATCAATCGCGATCTGGCCGTCGCAGCTCAGCAAACAGGTATTCCCGTCGGGCTAGGCTCGATCCGTGTGCTTTGGCGTCATCCCGAGGTTTTTGATCAGTTTCACCTCAAGCCTCTGGCTCCGGATGTCCCGGTATGGGCAAACCTGGGTGCGGCCCAATTACGAGAGATTCCCACGTCTGAACTGACCGATATACTGCAACGCTTAGAGGTTCATGCCCTGGTCCTGCATTGCAATCCCGGCCAGGAACGCTTTCAACCCAGGGCGATCGTTGTTTTACTGGAATATTAACCAACATCGAAAAAACTCTGTAGTCAACTCGACTTGCCTGTAATCGTCAAAGAAACCGGCTTCGGCCTTCGTCCTCAAGATGTCACACAACTGGCCGCCTGCGGTGTGGCCGCCGTGGACCTGGCCGGGTGTGGCGGAACCAACTGGGCCGCAGTCGAGGCTCAATGTCACCCAACCGGTGATACGGTCGACGATTTCTGGGATTGGGGCAATCACACGGCCGTAGTATTGGCTGCCCCTGGATAATCCAACGATACCGGTGTTGGCCTCGGGTGGAATCCGTACGGGCGTGGATATTGCCAAGTCGCTGGCCTTGGGTGCAAGCATGGCGGGTTTGGCCTTACCCTTTGTCCAGGCCGCAGCACGCGGGGGTGTCGATGGAGTCATGGCCTTGATCGAGATGTTAACAGAGTCTCTGAGAACTGCCATGCTTTTGACTGGTTCGCGAACCATAAAAGATCTCCGTCAGGCTGAATTGATCCTGTCGCGAGAGTTCATTAACGAAGCACGGCAGTATCGCAATCCAGGTTTTTGGCGAAAACGTATTCAAGAAAAGCAATGAAACTACGCAAGTTAGACATACAGACTCGAAGGCAGAAGCTTGAGGCCGAACACGGCCCCATTGATGGTCTGCCACTCGAACAAGTCCAATGGACCGACCACTGTGTTGAAAATGCGGTTGGTGCCATGGGCATTCCCCTTGGTCTGGCCACGGGCTTTGTGATCGATGGTGAGTCTTTGATGATTCCCATGGCTACTGAAGAACCCTCAGTCATTGCCGCCGCCTCCTTTGCGGCCACGGTGATCTCACGTCAAGGCGGTTTCGTTACTGAAGCAACCGATCCGGTGATGGCCTTTGAGGTGGTCATTGAAGATTCGCAAGGGGACTTAGCTAGGCAGCTTCAAGATCATCAATCAGAACTCGAACAGGTCATCATGAGTCACCTAACCTCCATGGAAAAGCGGGGTGGTGGTTTCAAGTGCTTGAGCCTCAGTCCGATTGAAGGTATGTCTGCCTTACGACTGCTCGTTGATGTAGATGTACGTGACGCCCAGGGAGCCAACCTCTTGAATACCTGTGCCGAGGCCGTGGCTAATTATCTCAGAGAAAGTGCCCAGGTCTCGGTCCTCATGGCCATTGTCTGTAACGGTGCAGAAAAGCGACGGGCCTCAGCCTCTTGTCAGTTGAGCCCTGAGCAGGTTACCCAACTCTGTCAGCAACGTTACCCAGCCAAAGAATGTCTGCGACGCCTGTCCCTGGCCGGACAACTAGCTCAACATGATCGTCAACGGGCCGTGACACACAACAAGGGCATTATGAACGGTATCACGGCCCTGGCCCTGGCCACGGGTAATGATACACGCGCTTTGGAAGCAGCAGTTCACGCCTGGGCCGCACGCGAGGGTGTCTATCATGGGCTCTCGACTTTTACCCTGACCGAGCAGGGCCTTCAATGCCACCTGGATCTGCCTCTGCCCCTGGCCACGGTCGGTGGACTGGTGCAGACCCATTCGACCAGCCGTTTCAGTCTGAACGTCCTGGGCCAACCGAACGGTCCGCGTCTGGCTCGTATCGCTGCGGCTTTAGGTCTGGCCCAGAACATTGCGGCCCTGGCGGCCCTGGTCAGTGCCGGCATCCAGGCTGGGCACATGCCTTTGCACGCCAAGAAGGAGCAACTCCGTGACAGTTAGACAGTCCGTCACCGTTGCAGCCGGTCCCAGCATCGCCCTGACCAAGTATTGGGGTAAGCAACCACACGGCATCAATCTCCCGGCCACGCCCAGCCTGGGTATAACACTGGAACCCTTTCAATCCCAGGCCACAGTATCACTGAGCCAAACGGGTCACGAGGTCTGGGTCAATGGCCAACGACAACCCGATGAACGTTTTACTCAGTTCTGGGATGCCGTGGATCAACTCTTGAATCAGGATCTGCACTTTAAAGTCGAAGGACACAACAATTTTCCCACAGGGGCAGGCTTGGCCAGTTCAGCCTCGGGTCTGGCGGCCCTGGCCTTTGGCGTGAGCCAATGGGGCGATTGCACGCGTGAAGAGGTTTCGAAGTTGGCTCGTATCGGTTCCGGCTCAGCCTCCCGCGCGGCCTGGGGCGGATTTGTAGAATTCCCTGCGGGTGCTGAAGCTGCGGTGCCTCTTTATGACGAGCGTTACTGGCCCGAGTTGCGATTGATCGTCTGTGTGGTGGACCACGGTCCCAAGGCCCTGTCTTCACGTCAGGCCATGGAACATTGTCGGGCCACTTCGCCCTATTATGGTGACTGGCTGACCACGTCCCAAGAGCTGCATCGTGACGCCTTGGCCGCTTTGGCAGAGAAAGACATTGAAAAGCTCGGTCACGTCACGCGACAGAGCTATCTCCGTATGTTCGGGACCATGCTCTCGGCGGCTCCCCCCATACTTTATTGGCAGCCCTTGAGTGTCAACCTCTTGCACTGGGTTGAGAACCTCCGTGAGGAGGGGATTGGCGTGTGGGAGACCATGGACGCCGGGCCCCAGGTCAAGTTGTTGTGCCTCAATGCGGAGGTTCCGACGATCCTGTCGCGACTTAAGGAGGCCTATTCTGAATTGACCACCCATGTCACCCAAGTGGGGAGCGGACCGTGCCTACTCAATCCTATCGGCAGTTAACTGTACCCGGGAGCCTGCTGTTGGCTGGAGAATATGCCGTACTCTGTTCGGGAGGCCTGGGCTTGGGCTTGGCTTTGGAACCTCGGGTCAGAGTATATTGGTGTGCCAGCAGCACTTTTCGGGTGCACTGTACCTATGGCAATCAACGTTTGGAATGGTTTCCTCAAGGTGACATTTCACATTCCTTGCTAGAGGCAATCTGGCAGACCCTTAAGATCAAACCCCCATTTTATGCCCTGACCCTGGATAGCCGTTTGATGAATCGTCCCGATGGACGTAAGGCAGGGCTTGGTTCTAGTGCGGCCGTGGCTGTGGGGGGCTACTGCGGCCTTGATGTATCTCACTACGGGACAAGTGCCCCTGCAACAAGATGTGTTTCAAGCCGCTCTAAACCGCCCATCGACTTGCTCAGGGGGGGCTCGGTAGTGGCTATGATGTATCCTGTTCGACTTTTGGTGGATTGGGGCTATTTACCGGCGGGACACGGCCCACATGGCAGTCCTTGGATGTCACCGGTGCTCCAGATATCCGTTTGGTTCATGCCCCCCAGCCGGTCTCTTCCAGTGAAGCGATCGGCCATTGGCAGTCCTGGTGTCAGGGACATGAAACAACCTGGCAAGTGAAACTTAATGAATCCAATGCGGTGATCGAGTCTCTTATTCGTAATCCGGCTGAATGGATGATTCAGTGGGAGCGCATGAGTCAATGGAATCGTGAGTTGGGGTCGTGACATCGGTGTGTGGGATCCCAGCAACGAGACCTTTGTGCAAGAGACTTTGGCATCGGAATCATGTAAGGCTCTGGGGGCGGGCAATGAACTCTATGGTGTGCTTTGCCAAGCAGATCATCCGCAGCGGATCGAGATTTCAACCGGAGGTCTGCAATGGAGCTGATCGGACGAGCCCAGGGCAAGTTGCTGCTCTTGGGCGAGCACGCCGTGGTCTATGGTCACCCGGCCCTGGGGATGACCTTGCCCTTGACCACGCAAGTCCGTCTTAGGATCCAGGAAGGTGTCGCACCTGACCATGAAATACAGGCCATGGTGACGCGGTTGGTTTCGTATATGGCACCGGCAGTGCAGGATCTCTGGCAACGCCACCCCTGGCAGGTAGAGATTACCTCGGATGTCCCCATAGCCTGTGGCCTGGGATCGTCAGCCGCATTATGTGGAGCCCTGGCACGAGCTTTGGCCCAGGGAATCTCACCCGATCCCGATGAGGATGAGATTTGTCGTTGGGCTCATCAAGCTGAACGTTATTTTCATGGTCGCCCCTCGGGTGTGGATACGGCCTTATCCCTGGAGCGGGGTTTGAGTGTTTTTGATCCCCAGTCACAGATGCTACAGCCCTGTTCGAGTGATCCCTTTGGGCTGATTGTAGGCTCAGTGATGCGGCAGTCCAATACACGAACGTTAGTACAGCAAGTACATGATGCCTATCACGATCCCCAAGGACAGTCACGTTATTGGATTGATTTTCTCGGTGAGATAACGAGGCAAGTGATCGATGGGATCGCTGAGGGACAATCTCCACAATGGCTAGGTCAACAGATGAATCGGGCCCATCGAGCCTTGCAGACCTTGGGGCTCTCAACGCCGTTATTGGATCAACTTCTTGAGTGGGGGCTTCAGGCTGGAGGCTGCGGAGGCAAACTCAGTGGAGCCGGTGGAGGGGGTGCCTTTGTTTTGGTCTGTGCGAAGGTGGCTGAAGTTACGATGATTCTTCAACGGCTACAACAGCGAGCAGGAGATCATTTATTGTTGCTACGGGGCTATTATTGGGATGGTCAGGGATTGGTTTCTGTTTGACCGATAATATTAAGCTTAAGTAAGTCTTCAGGGGGGTAAGTCATATAAAACCCTGCGGATTTAGATATCATGTGCCGTCATGTGAAAAGTGTCGTGATCCTTTTGAATATGTCACGGACTCCAGCCGACGTCAAACGAATGCATAGATCCGTTAGAACAATAAATCGATGGTTGCTTGGAACCTTACTGAGCGGCTTGATTGTAGCCCTACTGGTTGTATGGATTCATTTTCGCCAGGTCTCAGAACAGTTGTTTTGGGCTGCAAATTGCACCCGGGATATCGTCGAGGGCCCTGCCGAGAAAACCGTGACCCATGAGGCTTTTACCAAAGTCACTCAATCCCTTCAAAACACACGACAAGAGATTCGCCAGGTAGAGATGTTTCTGACGACCTTAGGAGTGTTGGGTATTGGTCTGTTGGTCACAGCCATTCTTTATTTTCGTTGTCGTGTGGCCATTCCCACCGAGAGGTTGAGAAATGGGATCCATAAAATTATTGAGGGAGATCTGGATCATCGTCTGGTCGTGGAAGGGGAGTTGGAGTTTAGGGATCTCGCTCAATCCTTCAATTATATGGCGGAGCAACTCCTAAAAAACACCAATCGCCTCTACTGTACCAATTCGGATTTAATTCAAACCAATCAGTATCTCGAAAAACACCGACGTAACCTGGAGGAATCCAACCAACAACTTCAAGCCGAGGTCATCACCCGTAAGAAAGCCGAGCAGACCTTGGAGGCAACGGTAGAACATCTTCGGATTGCCAATCGTGATTTGGAGGAGTTTGCAGCAGTAGCCGCTCACGACCTCAAGACTCCGATACGAGGCATTGGAACCTTAGCGGATTTGTTTAAACAGGATTATCAGGATTGTCTAGATGAAAGAGGGCTCGAACTGTTGGATATGCTAGGTCAACGCACTCAACGGATTCATGGCCTAGTGGGCGGGATTCTGAAGTATACTCATATGACTCAGAGTGGGACCATCTCGCTACGTCAGGTGAAGACTGCGGAGGTGGTCAAACAGGTCATCGAACAGGTCATGCCACCGGAATCGATTGAGGTTTGGATCGAGGGGGGACTGCCTGATGTTGTCTGTGATGAATTTCAACTCTACCAGGTCTTCCAGAATCTAATCGCCAACGCCGTGTCCTATATGGACAAGCCCAAAGGGCAGGTTCGGATACATGGAGAAGTGGTCAATGGTTTTTGGGTCTTCAGTGTCGCCGACAATGGTCCGGGAATTCCTCCCAAACAACAGGAAAAGATCTTTAAAATTTTCCACACCCTGGAGAGCAAGGACGATTGTCAGACCACGGGGATTGGCTTGTCCTTGGTTCGCAAAATAGTGGAACGCTATGGCGGACGCGCGTGGGTGGAGTCGGAACCGGGAATAGGGAGTACCTTCTTCTTCAGCCTCAAGCAATTTTCTCTTGCTCCTGGACAGGAAGAACTTCACCACTTTGTCGTGGACCGTCGACGTAATGATCGACGAAGGTCTTAACGATAACTCAATGGATCGAGTTGGTAATAATCTTTGAGTTCCTCGTATAATTCCGGGTGGTGTCTGTGCATTTGCTTGGGCTTCTCAAAGAAAGCCTCCGTGGCTACGGCAAAGAACTCCGCCGGATTCCCAGTCCCGTATTTGTTCAACACCGAACGACGGTGGTGTTTGGCCTTGTTACATAGATCCTCGTATTCATGCCCAAGGACCTCGGCCCAACTGCGATAACACGAGCGGGAAGCGAGAATGGGTGCCCCGTCTGCTCGGCCGTCTTCCTGATCCAGTTGGTGGGCAAACTCGTGCAAAACCACGTTTTGACCGTCCCGCAGATTGCGGGCCCCACCTGTGACACTATCCCAGGATAGAACCAGCGGGCCGTCGGTCCAGGATTCGCCCAGTCGTACGTCCTGTTGCTCGGTGACGATGGTGCCGTGCTGTTGGAGGGACCTGGCCACATAGGCGTGGGGATAGACGTAAATGGTCTTGAGCTTGGGATAGAGACGCGTTTCCCGATTTAAGAGCAGGAGACAGGCCTGGGCGGCAATGGTGACACGGATCTCGTCCGTGATCTCGAGTCCTTCACAGCCGGTGAATTCCTTTTCGTTCAGGAAGATCTGGATGAGTCCCTGGAGCTGTTGCTGCAACTCCTCGGGCAGGCGGGTGACAAAGGGGACGCGTTGCTCGATGATGTCATGCCAATCCGTTGGAAAGGGCTGGTTACGCCAGGCGTCACGACGTTGATCGCGTAGACGCAGGCTCCAGAGTCGCAGCCCAATGACCAGGGCCAGTAGCATGACCACGACGATGACTGCGAGTCCTCCTGCCATCAACGATCCCTCTTCGTGAGCTGTTTGATCATCTTGCGATGAGGGATGTCAGCTTCCATGAATTCCGGGCCTACTTCTTGATAGTGAAGGCTGCGGTAGAAATCCAATGCTGAGCATTGGGCATTGAGCCAGACTTCCGGCAGGCCGTTCTCCAGGGCGATGACCTCCAGCGCCTTCATGATGGCCTGGCCGATCCCTTGCCTGCGATAATCTCCCAAAACAGCCACGCGTCCGATCTTGCCGCTCTTTTCCAGGTCGATCCGCCCCGTACCCACCAGTTTGGTATCCACTCGTGCCAAGACATGCTGGCAATGGGCGTCACGATCATCCATCTCGATGTCCCGTGGGACACCCTGTTCCTCGATAAAGACCGCCGTGCGTATCCGTTCCAGGTTGAACGCCTCTTGTGACCACGAGACCTTGATGACCTGCAGCAGGGGATGCATCGCTATTTCCTCTCCGGGGGCAACTGGGCCTTGTCTTGGGCGATCATCCAGATGCAACGGGTGCTGGATTTGGACGACTTGGCTGCACGCACATAGAACAGACGAAAGAAGAGCTTCTCCCGCTTGAGGAGTCGTTCGAATTGCGGATAACGGTTGACCGACCAGATGGCCAGGCAACCGTCCGGCTTGAGGGCACGCATGATTTGACGGACACCCTGCAGTTCGTAGAGTCGGTTGTTGTCCGCATTGGTTACGGCACAGGGGCCATTGTCCACGTCAAGCAGGATGGCGTCGTAGTGGTTCTCCGGGGCCTGGGTGATTACGTCACAGACATCCTGGGTTTTGACCACCACACGTGGATCCTGCATGGCATCATCGGTCAACTCACCCAATAGATCGCGGTTCCAGGCCACGATCTCGGGGATCAGTTCGGACACCGTGACCTTGCCTTTTTTCGGTAACAGATCGAGCGTCTCCCTGAGGGTAAAGCCCAGCCCCAGTCCTCCGATCAGCACATGGGGATTCTGACGAGTCTGCAGGGCGTGACATCCCAGGCGAGCAAGTTCCAACTCCGACTCGGTCTCGCGACTGGTCATGAGTTGGTAGTAATCGATTGAGATGTAATAATCCCGGTCATGCTTAGCCAAGATCATCTTCTGGCCGTCGGGGGTATAGGCCTCGCCAAGTTGGATGGTGGGCTTCAATTTAGCCTCGGATTTTCTTGATCAGGGCCAGAGTCTCGGCGACCTTTTTCGTGAGTCCGGCATAGTCGCCGCTGGCCAGCAGATCCTTACTGATGAGCTTGGAACCCATGCCTACGCAGGTGGCACCGGCACTGAACCAGGCCGTGAGGTTTTCCTCGGTGGGGCTGACCCCGCCGGTGGGCATCAACTCGGCCCAGGCGCAGGGGGCCTTGACGTTCTTGATAAAGCCGGGTCCGCCCACTTCACCGGCCGGGAAGACCTTGCAGATCTCGACACCGAGCAAATGGGCCTGGTGGATCTCACTGACCGAACCACAACCGGGCATGTAGGGGACCTTCTGACTGTTACAGGTGCGGGCTATATCCGCATCCAGCAGGGGGGCGACAATGGCGTCCGCACCGGCGGCCATGTAGGCTGCAGCCGTGCCCGCATTGACCACCGAGCCCACGCCCAAGATCAACTGGGGCAGTTCGGCGTCACGATAGGCCGCGAGTTGACGGAAGACGTCAATGGCCCGGTCACCGCGATTGGTAAACTCGATAAACAGGGCTCCACCCTTGACGCAAGCGGTGGTCACCTGTTTAGCGATTTCAAAATCCGCATGAAAGAACAGGGGCACCAGGCCCAGTTCCTTAACGGTATTCAATACATGCAGTCGGCTGTGTTTAGCCATATCATTCTCCAAAAGATAATTTAGATGACAGATCGCAGTTCACAGATCACAGTTATTGGAACGATACCCATCTAACTGTGATCTGCGATCTGTCATCTACAGTTGTTCCATTTCCACACTGGCCAGGATGAACGGGCCGGTTCCCTTGGGATCGTTGCTGCGGATGGTTTCACCGATGTAGTATTCGTACGAACCGTCACGATAGGGATTGCCGCCCAGTCCGGCTACGGCACAGCAGCGGTTGAGACTGACGAGTCCTTCTTCATCCACGGTGATCAGGTTGTCGAGGATGCCCTGGTAACCCTTCTTGGCGACTTTGAGGAAGGACTTGTCTACATAGCCGTGACGCACGGCCTTGGCCATGCTATAGACGAACATACTGGAACAGGACGCTTCGAGGTAATTCCCTTCACGGTCGCCTTGATCGACGACTTGGTACCACAGTCCGGTCTTGGGATCTTGATACTCGGCCAGGGCCGTGAACAGACGGTTGGTGATGGCCACGACCTCGTCGTAGTCCTTGTGGGTCTTGGGCAGGTAGTCGAGACAATCGACCAGGGCCATGGAATACCAACCCAGGGCACGCCCCCAGAAGTGCGGGCTGCAACCGGTGTTGGGATCGGACCAACGTTGTTCGCGACTCTCATCCCAACCGTGGTAGAGCAGGCCGGTCTCGGGATTGCGACTGTGTTTTTCCATCTGGATGATCTGATTGGCCACGTCGTCAAACAGGGCGGGCTCGTCAAAGACCACGGCATATTGGGCCAGGAAGGGCGAGCCCATGTAGATACCGTCGAGCCACATCTGATGGGGGTAACGCTTCTTGTGCCAGAAACCGCCCACGCTGGTGCGGGGATGGTCCTTCATCTGCTCACGCAGGGTTTGCATGGCAATGCGGTACTTGGGCTTGCGTTTAGTTTCGTACAGAGCGAAGAGGACCTTGCCCGAATTGATGTTGTCGATATTGTACTTGGTGATGTCGTAGGTCTTGATGGTGCCATCTTCCTCGATCATCTGGTTGTAGTAACCGTCGATGTAGTCGAGAATGGTCTGGTCACCGGTCTTTTCCCAGACTTGCCACATGCCCTTGAGGACCAAACCGTAGACATAACTCCAACGGGGTGTCTCAGCCAGATCGAGACCGCCGTAGTTGGGGCAGGTCTTCATGAGGGTCTCGGTCATCTGAACGGACCAGGGCGTGGCCTGGGGGCCATGTTTTTGGACATTGCCACAGCCCATCTGCAAGAGTCCTACACACAGAGCCAGGGTAAAGATTGCAATACAGGTTCTCACGGTTCGTTTCATGTCTCGTTCTCCTTATCGAGCGATTCTTGCGGTTCCACCTTGCATGACACGTTCGACCTCAGCCAGTGACACCGTGGTGGTGTCACCGGGGGTGGTCATGGCCAGGGCACCGTGGGCAGCACCGCAGTTGACGGCGTAGTCCGGTCCCTTGTTTTCCATTAATCCAAAAATCAATCCCGAGGCAAAGCTATCGCCTCCACCCACGCGGTCGAAGATGTCCAGGTCCTCACGCAGGATGGCATCGTAAAATTGACCGTCGGTATAGAGGATGGCGCCCCAGTCGTTGTTGCTGGCGGTCTTGGCATTGCGTAACGTGGTCGCCACGCCCTTGAAATTGGGGAAGGTCTTGACTGCCTGCTTGATCATCTTTTTGAAGTTGGACGGATCGAGTTTGGAACAGCCCTCGTCCAGTCCCGGCACCTCGAAGCCCAGGGCCGCGGAGAAGTCCTCTTCGTTGCCGATCATTACGTCCACATAGGGGGCAATGGCCCGGTTGACCTCCATGGCCTTGTCCTTGCCGCCCACGTCCTTCCAGAGCGAAGCACGGTAGTTCAGGTCATAGGACACCATGGTGCCGTGCTTTTTGGCGGCAGTCACGGCCTCCATGATGACTTCGGGGGTTGTTTCAGACAGCCCTGCGTAAATCCCACCCGTGTGGAACCAGCGGCTGCCGTCTTGACCGAAGACTTTTTCCCAATCCACATCACCCGCCTGGAGTAAAGACGCCGCACTATGGCCCCGGTCCGAACAGCCCACGGCCGCACGTACGCCATAACCGCGTTCAGTAAAGTTCAGACCGATACGGGCCTTGCGTCCGATGCCGTCATAGGGCATCCACTGGATATATTGGGTGCAGACCCCGCCTTGATAGACTAGGTCTTCCAGCAGTTTACCCACCGGATTCTCGACGGCTGCGGTCACGACCGCTGCCCGCTTGCCGAAACAGCGTTTGAGACCACGAGCGACGTTGTATTCACCGCCCCCTTCCCACACGCGGAACTGACGCGTGGTGTGGATGCGGTCGTCTCCGGGGTCCAAACGCAGCATAATTTCGCCCAGAGAGACAATATCGTATTTACAGTCTTTGGCTGGTTTGCATTCAATGGCCATGGAAAATCCTTAAACTAATGACTTATATCCAAAACAGAATAAATCTCAACCTGCTTATCGTTTGCTTTATTTTTCAATGATCCCCACAATGCGGGTTTGGTAATCCGTGTACGTTCGGTATTCCCCTTGCAGCCAGATCACGCAATGCGTGCAACCGTGGTTGCGGGGAACGATGGGCCTGATGTTATCGACCTCCGAGTCGAACGTCAACTGGGTCCAGCCCCAGGTCTGGCCCTGGTCGCTGGTGACACCTTGGAAGATCTGGTAATGACCGCTGGTCAGGGGCTTGCCGTTGACGGGATTGACGTCGGCCGAGATGTAGATTTGGTCGATGTTTTCCGGATCGATGGCAATGCCGCCGGCGTAGTGGTTCTCCGGCACATAGAGGTGGGTCCCGGCGTAGGCGATCTGCCGCTCGGACCAGGCCTGGTCCGCATCGAACCAGCGGCCATAGCGATAACGCAGGTCATTACCGACCTCATGATCGAACGAATTGATATAGGCGGCCACGGGTTGACCGGTAAGGTCGTACTCGAAGTCCCAGACCCAACCGCGTCCAGCCCGGCTGCCGTCGTAGACGACGGTGCCGTCACGTGGGACCAGGGGGCTGGAAGACAGTTGCTCCCAGGTCTTGATCACGCTGCCATCACTGCGACGAAAGGCCCCGTCTTGATAAAACAGGTGGTAGACATTGTTGGTCGGTTCCTGACGGGGGTGGCCGTCGGTGTAGAGGAAGTCGATGCGGTCCTTACCGTTGCTGAAGTACTTGACATAGGGACGCGTGCCGTCCCCGCCCGACTTGATCAGCACGAGTGGATCGCTCCAGGATTGGCCCTGGTCGTCCGAGACCATGACATTCGGGTTGAAGCCTACGCAGCGGATGAAGTTGTAGATGCGATCGTTTTCCTCGGTCAGTTGAAATAAGTTGTTGTAGGTGGCCTTGGCCGGGACGGTCATCTGCCGCTCGGGGCCCCAGTCCAGTTGCAGGCCCACAGTGCTCTGATGCATGCGAGCCAGACGCCAGTAGCAGATCGGTTCGAGGTGGTGCTTGGCATAGGCGGCCAGCAGTTGACCGTTGCTGAGTTTGAGCAGGGCCGGGTTATTGTGGTCGTCCTTGCTCTTCCAACGGCTTAGGGGGTAGGGTTGGACCGTGACGGTGCCCTCAGTATTCCGCAGTGTCACCACGTCCACGCGTGAGACACCTGCCGAGTCTATGGAGCCGATGATCAGGCTGTTGCCATCGACCAGGGCACGTTCGTCATTGAACCAGGTCCAGCACCCGTCATCGACCAGGTGACGTACCGAATAAGGCCCGGTCTGGGCTGCGGCGATGGCGGCCCAGATCAGGACGATAAGTGTCAAGCGATACAGGGGTCTCATCGGGACAGCCAACCTCCATCCACAGCGATGGTGTAGCCCTGCAAATAGTTGGACGCGGGTGAGGCCAGGAACACGGCCACACCCTGCAGATCCTCGGGTGTACCCCAACGACCGGCCGGGATGCGGTCCAGGATGGCCTTGTTACGGGCCGGATCTTCACGCAGGGCCTTGGTGTTGTCCGTGGCCATGTAGCCGGGGGCAATGGCATTGACATTGATGTTGTACGCGCCCAGTTCATTGGCCAGCAGTTTGGTCAGACCCATGACCGCACTCTTGGAGGCGGTGTAAGAGGGGACCAGGATACCACCCTGGAAGCTGAGCATGCTGGCGGTGTTGACGATCTTACCACCGCGACCCTGCTTGATCATGAGCTTGCCCACGGCTTGGCTCAAAAAGAAGAGGGTGCGGATGTTGATGTTCATCACGTCGTCCCAGTCCTTTTCTGAGAATTCGGTAATGGGAGCACGTTTAATGATACCGGCATTGTTGAACAGGATGTCGATGCCGCCCAGTTCCTTGGTGACGCTATCGACGATGGTGTCCACACTTTCCTTTTTGCTCAGGTCGGCCTGCACGGTGATACACTTGCGCCCCAGTTTTTCGATGGCGGCCTTGGCCTCGCTCATGTCCAGGATATCCACCAACGCGATATCCGCACCGGCCTGAGCCAGCCCCTCGGCCATGCCGCGACCCAATCCACGCGAGCCACCAGTGACTACGGCTACCTTGCCATCCAATTTGAATTGATCTAAAATCATTTGTTCTATTCCTTATTCTTGAATTCAAAGTTTTGCTGAGAATACAGAATATAGAATGTAGAATACAGAAGAAAAAAATAGGATTGCCTACGGCATACTTGATTTTAATAGATGTCTTTACTCACGATGTTCGGTCGACAACACACATAACAAGACTTCTACCTTCTATATTCTACTTTCTACATTCTTGTAGTCGATCTATTTCAAATCGCCGATCGACAAGTGATCCATATCGTCAAAGGCCTGGTTCTCGCCACCCATACCCCAACAGAAGGTATAGGCACCGGTGCCCACGCCCGAGTGGATGGACCAACTGGGACTGATCACGGCCTGTCCATTGGCCACTACGATGTGACGCGTCTCCGCAGGTGAGCCCATCAAGTGGAATACGCGGTTGTTCTCGTCGATGTCGAAGTACATGTAGACCTCCATGCGTCGCTCGTGGGTGTGGGGCGGCATGGTGTTCCATACACAGCCGGGAGTCAGTTCGGTAAAGCCCATGACCAGTTGGCAGCTCTGGGCACCGGCCGGGTGGATGAGCTTGTAGATGGTGCGTTTGTTGGAACCTTCCATGGTGCCCAATTCCACGGGCTCGGCCTCACTTTTCTTGACGTGAACCGTAGGGTAGTCGGCATGGGCCGGATAGCTCAACAGATAGAACAGGGCCGGGGTCTTGGCATCATCACTGGTAAAACGGATCTCCTTGGAGCCGCGTCCGATGTATAGTCCGTCCTTGTTGGCCATGGCATAGTCGGTGCCATCGACCGTGACCTTGCCGGATCCACCGATGTTGAGCACACCCAGTTCGCGACGTTGACAGAAAAAATCGGCCCGCAGTTCATCGGCCGCACTGAGGGTCAAGGCCTTCTTGGTGGGCACGGCTGAGCCGGTGATGGCCCGGTCAATGTCACTGTAGATCATCTCGACCTGTCCGGCTTGGAACAGGGACTCGATCAAGAATTCGTCACGCACTTCCTGCGTGGTCATGCGCGGGAAGCGTACGGGGTCGGCACTGTAACGTACTTGCATTAAATCATCTCCTTACTATTGGATTTTGTTATTGTCATGGTGTTGCTGCTCCGCTGGAACGTGCGCCCAGTTGTTGCGACAGTTGGGCTGCCGCAGCCATGGCCTTTTGGGCCATTTGCACAAACTTGGCCTTGGGTAATTGATGGGCCGGGGCCGTGAGCCCAAGCCCGGCGATGACGGTGTCGCTGGCATCACGTACCGGGACGGCCACACAGCGGATGTCTTCATGGTATTCGCCATCATCCACGGCGTAACCCTGTTTGGAGATTTGGTCCAATTCCTTTTGCAACGCGTCGATGTCCGTAATCGTGCCGTCCGTGCGGCGGGTTAGGGTGCGATCTTGGTAAAACTCTTTAATAGCATGCGCGTGCAGGAATGCAAGGAAAACCTTGCCCGTGGAGCTGCAATGAAGCTCCACGGCACTGCCTGCACGTGAGGCCACACGCACCGGCCCGCTGCAATCACAGACCTCCAGGATCAGTGAGCGACGACCGCTGGGCACGGCCAGGTGCGAGGTCATGCCCGTCTCTTGGGTTAGGGCCTGAAGAATCGGCACGGCCAGAGAGCGGATATCGATTTGATTGAGGGCGTTGAGCCCAATTTCCAGCAGGCCGGGGCCAGCCACAAAGTGGTTGTCACGTTTGCATACCAGGCCTTCGGCCACCAGGGTTTTTAAAATGCGAAATACAGTGGTTCTGGGTAGACCGGTTTGTCGTTCGATCTGTTGGGCAGGCAAACCATTGGGGTGCTCGGATAGTAACCGCAGCACATATACGCCCTTGGCCAGATTGGGGATGATGTATTGGTTCATATATGAAACCTAAGGTTTAAATATGAATATTGTAGCGAAGATTTGGAATAATGGAAGGCTGGAATAATGGAATAATGGGATTTTTTGTGACATAAAAAAGCCCCTAATTCCAAACCTTCTTCGGTGGAATTAGGGGCGGAGTCAATTGTGTTGGTTTTAGGATTGCCAGAGGTTGTCCAGCGAGTCCAGGTGGTCCGGCTCAATGGCGGGATAGAGTAGACGGTCGTAGTCCTCGTGGGTGCCGCCGTTCAGGCAACAGTTGATGATCTCCTTTCCCAGAGGATCGAGGTCCGGGTGCAAGAATTCTTGCAGGGTTTTCTCAAAGAAGTCACGTAATTGAGCAGCACCGGCATCGTAGCCGTCCGTGCCGATTTCGGATTGTAGCTCGGGTTGGAGCAACCACTGCGGTAGGGAGGCCCCATCGATTTGCATGGTGCGAGGCGTGTAGCCCAGCAGGTTGCATCGGGCCGGTTGGACCTGGTGGCAGTGGAAACCAGCGACGCCACGTCGCGCCAGATATTCTCGACTAATCCACTGTGGCATGAAGCTCACCTCCCAGGCACCCACATGTTGGTTGGGGATCAGGACGTAGCGAACCTTGGGCGTGGTCTGAATCTGACGCAACAGCAGATTGGCGTGGTCGACTACGCGTCCGGTGGCAAATGGCCAATAGGAGCCCACGCCTTCGCTGGCCATGTCACTGGAACCGGTGATGCTGGGATTGGCGTAGCCGCGTGGGGCTACTAGTCGCCAGAGCCAGGCCAATGAGGCGGGCAATAGATGTAAAAAGCCCATGATGCCAAAGCTGGGGTTTTCACGTGTACACGGCGGGGTACGCACCCCGAAACTGCGTAGCATGACTCGCACAGCTCCCTCGACATGATCGGGGACGAGTTGGCGGGGCATGATCACACGGGGATTGGGACACGGCACGCCCGGGCTGTCCTCGATATGTTCCCAAATCAGGCAGGTGCTGTGTGGCGTGGCCTGGATGTTGAACATGATCAATGGCTCTTTCGCATGGATGGTCATCTCTTCCATGTGGGGGTCGGTACCGTAATGCTCGATATGATTAATGCGGATAAACCAGGCCTGCTCGGCATCCTGGGCTACCAGGTGGCCATCTTTATTTTGGTTGTTGGGGCGGCACATAGCCATGTCGTCTGTAACCGGACGCAGGCGACAGTTTTGGGTCAAAACCATGTGACGAGTTTGCCCATCGAGAACATTCTTGCCGATCTGGAGGCGACCATCGGATTCGCGGTGGGCGAACTCCAACATTTCACTCTTGCCACCACCGCTGGCGCCTTCGTGCATAATGGTGGTGACATTATCATAGGGGGTCACCACCTCCACGGTAGAGGCGTGTAGGGTGGGCCACTCGCCCGTTTCGCCCAGGGATAACAGGACACCGTAGACACCCTTTTTGGCACTGGGGCCGGGATAGAGATTATAGGCAAAGACCTCGTGGGTTTCGCTGCGTCGTTTATGTACGACCAACTGCTTGCCCTCAAAGTGGGTGTGGCGGAAGGGCGGGGCCAGGTAGATAGTGGTGCGTACCTTAAAGTTTTCCGGGATCTGATTGGCTGGGATCAGGCCTTGCAGATCGGCCAGACCAGCGGCAAAGAAGCCCGCATTGGCCGGGGCCACCAGCAGTCCGCCCTGGCCGGATTTGGGATCAAAGGCGCCTAGGGAAATGGCCATCACGATCAGTTTTTGCTGAGCCAGCCACGCCAGGGTTTCATCACGAATCCGGTCGAACGACTCACCAAAACGATCGCTGTAACGGGCCTTATCGGTCTGTTGGTCATCGGCAACCACCATGCAGTCCGGATCGCGTCGACGCATTTGGGGATCCGGGTAATTAACGACCAGGGCATTTTTGCATCGGGTGACTGTGGCTTCAACGATGCGGCCTTGACCTGGAATGTCGTAGGCAATTTCTGTAATGCCGTCTTTTTGGCCCTGCAGAGCCAGTTCGAGCAGGTCTTGACGTGAACTGGGGAAGGTGCAGCCCGGGCTCTGCATTAAGAGGTTTTGAATGTCTTGCGGCAATCTCAAACGTTGCCATTCGGTGCCCAGGTTTATTGTATTCATGATCGTCTCCAAAAGGCGAACTTATCGGTCAATTCTAGAACCTATTAATTCTAGGTTTAACGACTTTCAAGTCAATTCCATATTACAGCTAATTTCCCCTCGGCATACGATGGGAATGATCTCGTGTTCATTAGGGGATTACTGCCGCAATAGGAGTTTTTCGTGAATAACTAAATACTTCTCTGTAATCAAGTCGATAAACATGGATGCCATCATGGGGGTGGTTTGCCGACAGCAGATTTCAAAATTAAACGAACGGTACAACAATGGCAGAAACATCCATATTGCTGATCGGAGACAATGCGGAGGACGTCAGACTCATTGATGAGATGCTGTCCAGCGTCCCGGAGTGGCCCCATCAACTGCATTGGATGACCTGCATGGATCAAGCCCTCGAACTTCTCAGTCATTCTCCAGTGGATGCGGTTTTGCTGGATATCAACCTCCCAGGTGGCTATGGGTCTGAGCCCTATGACAGGATTTGTCAGGTCGCCCCCGATGTGCCGGTGGTGATCTTGAGCGAGCAGTCGGCTGATCGTGCGATGATCGAGACGCTGTTGCGTAAGGGAGTACAGGATTATCTGGTTAAGGGCGAGGTAGACAGTAACCTTCTCTGTCGTTCTCTGCGATATGCCATCGAACGTAAAACCGTGGAATTGAAACTCAAAGAGGCTCTGCGTGTTCGTTCCGATTTTCTCTCTATCGTTTCACATGAGTTGCGTACCCCGTTGACCGCCATCAAGGGCGGGATTGGCATGGTCCTCAATGGAGTCGGTGGCGAGGTCAACGAAGAGCATGCCGAGTATCTGACCGTGGCCGAACACAACGTGGATCGATTAACGCGTTTGATCAACAACATCCTGGACTTTCAAAAGATCGAGGCCGGCAAGGTTCAGTATCAATATGACGAGGCCCGTCTCAATGAAATCGTACTGGACACCTATCATGCCATGCTACCGATCATCGATCACGATCGCATCGAATTGGTCCTGGATTTAGACCGGGCCAATCCCGTGGTATTGTGCGATCGAGATGCCATTACTCAAGTGTTAACTAACCTTATCAATAACGCGGCTAAGTTTACCGGAGAGGGAACAATCAGCATTCGTACTCAAAAGCAAGACGAGAGAGTGTGCTTACAGGTCAGCGATACCGGACCGGGCATCCCGGATCACGAACTACCCCGGCTATTCCACGAATTCGAGCAGTTGCCTTCGACCAAGAAGTATTGCAAACAGGGCACGGGATTGGGGCTCGTTATTGCACAGCGAATCGTTCATAGTCATCAAGGTCATATCGAGGTTGAGAGCCAGGTCGGAGAGGGCACCTGTTTCAAGGTGTTCTTGCCCTGTCACGTAACCATGTCAAACCATAATGATGCCCAGATTGTCCTCAACTGTCGCTCATAATCTCCTAAAGACTTTTTTTAAAAAAAGTCTGTAATATTTCCGTCTTACGCGCAACGATAGGCGTGATGATGGTTGACGGTAAGGCAGAACAACAGGTACTTGATTACGATGAGCTCGCCCGGCGGGTGCGATCCGACGCCGCTGCGCTGGGGCTGTTGTATCAGAAATATTACGATCTGATCTTCAGTTTCTGCGTGCACCGGCTCTTTTGTCGGGACACGGCCCAGGACGTGACCGGAAGTGTTTTTCTGGCCGTGGCCCGCAATATCGATCAGTTTAAGGGCCGCTGTGAGCGTGACTTCTGTAACTGGGTCTATAGCATTGCCGCCAACCATACGAATCAGCATCTGCGTCGTCATTTTCGTCAACAACGGCTCCTGCAAGCCAAGGCCCAGGACATGGCCGCCCAGGAACCCGATCGCAACAAGGATTGGAGTTCGATTTACCAAGCCATCGTCACGTTGAAGCCCATCCAGCAGACCATCATCACTCTGCGGTTTTTTGATGGACTTTCCCATGAACAAATCGCTGAGATTCTAGGCAAGAGCCCGTCGGCCGTGCGCGTGGCACTGCATCGCGGGCTCAAAAAACTCAAACAACAGTTGAATGCCGTCTCAGTTGAGGAGTTGAGCGATGAGTGACTTCGAAAGACAATTTGCTCAGCGGATTCGTGGCTTGGAAACCCACGACCAGCCCGATCAGGCCCACAAGGTCCGGCTCCAGCAAGAAATGAATGCGGTCTGGTCCCAACGTGGCACGGAACCGACCCACCGAGACGGTCTTCACATATCGTGGAGAGCGATTATGAACAGTCCTTATACCAAGATAGCAGCGGTCATTATCTTTTTCGTCGTCGTATGGATCAGCCTCGCCCAAAGAAACGGCTCCGAAACACCGGCTCCGGTTGCCGATGATTCTGCCTCCCACAAAGAGGTGATTCAAACACCGACTGACGATTCCGCAGAGCAGAAGCTTCGGCTGGATCTGACCTTGGCCTATCAGTCGGGCGAGATCCAACCCCTGATTGAGGCCCTAAGTCAGGACAACCAAACCCTCCAGATCATAGCCGCCCAATACCTTGGGCAACTGGGAGCCATCGAGGCTTTAGAGCCCTTGACCAAGTTGGCCGAGCAATGGCAGGGGCTGGGTAAGAATCCCTTTGCTGAGGCCATTGATGCGATTCAGACGTCCCCACCCACCGAATCACGTGGAGAAGTCTCAGAAGAAGAGGAAGGAGAAGTGACACCTTCAGCCATGGATTCGACAATGGCCCAGCCTGTTGAAGATGGAGTATTGGTCACGGTGGTGGCCCAGGAAACCGGTGAACCTTTGACAGGCTTGGAAGCGAGGATCAATCAGCCCTATCACAAGAGCCAGGTAGTTACCGATGAGCAAGGACAGATTCAGATTCAACTTTCAGATGATGTGTCTCAATATCTTGAGGTTACTGTAGAGGCAGAGGGCAGAGTGCCAACACGGATCACTTATAACACGACCTTAGGGCATGGCATTCCCAAGGCGTTTACTCTCAATCTAGAACAGGGAACCTCCATCGGAGGCTTCATTTATAACGAAGACGATAAGCCAATTGATAAAGCTACGGTTCATTTACTGGTGCCCAATGAGCAATATCGAACGATACAGAAGCCTGCGATAAGGGATTATCAGGTCACGACCGATGCCAATGGGTTTTGGCATTGTGACATCATGCCCAGCAAGCTCGATGATGTTTGGATTCGTTTAACCCATCCGGACTATATTGATGATAAGATGTATGGCCTTACCAAGGCACCTTCCATGAGCCAATTACGTGACATGACAGGTGTGATGGTCATGAAACGGGGAGTTACGGTCTCAGGATGGGTCTTGGATGTTGAGGGACTGGCCATTGGTGGGACATCCGTGGTACAAGGATCGGACCGTTGGGGATCCCATTATCCTTCAACGAAAACCAATGCAGAAGGATATTTTGAATTTGTTAATGAATCTTCTGATCAAGAGATGATCTTGACAGTGCAGGCCGAAGGTTACGCCCCTGAACTGCGTGCGGTTTGGCCGCGTGAGGATATGAATGAGGTCGTATTTAACTTAGAGCCAGGCTATATCATTGCAGGTGTAGTTGTGGATCGTAACGATAAACCTATTGCAGAGAGTACGATTGTTGCAGATACCTGGCGGGGACACCGTTCCATTCAATGGTCTCAAGATACCGATGCTCAAGGGCGATTTGCCTGGGTTGATGCTCCCAAAGATGAGGTTCAGTTCGACATCTTGAAATCTGGATTCATGCGTAAACGCAATTATCCCATGAGTTCCAGTTCAGAGGAATATCACCTTGTATTGCATCGCCCCATGAAAATTACGGGCCATGTGGTTGATGCCAGCACAGGTGAACCCATTCAAGAATACACCCTGATGCATGGTTTTCCACGTGACACCGTTTGGGATCGTGACGATGCAGTGCCCTATTCAAGCTCAACTTTTGAGTTGACCTTGTCTGAGTCGCGCCAGGAGGGGCATGCCTTTAGAGTTGATGCGGATGGATACGAGTCAGCTATCTCCAGAACCATCTTTGATGATGAAGAATCCGTTCGCATCGAGTTTGCATTAAAACATCTCGATGCAACACAACAGATCAGGGGAAAGGTCTCTTTTGAGGATGGTGAACCTGCCGGTGAAGTGGGTGTTTTTTGGGCTACTGCAAAACAAAACCTGTTTGTTCAAAACGGCCAGGTAAACCACAAGGAAAGCATGGACTGCTATACACAAACCCAAACCAACGGACAATTTAAACTGGTCGCTCCGGAGGAGGATTATCTGATCCTGGCCATGCATGACCGAGGCTATGCCATCGCGGATGCGGTGGCATTCAGCGAAACCGAAACCCTCATTCTCGAACCTTGGGCCAGGGTTGAAGGTATTTTGAATGTCGGCAATCATCCAGGTGCCCGTGAAGACATCGGTGTCAACTCAACCTATCACAGTCCCCACAATTCGGATATCGAGATTATTTGGTACTATCGTGCAACCACGGATGCTCAAGGTTGCTTCATATTCAATCGTGTTTGTCCTGGTGCTCTTGAGGTTTCGCACGATATTCAGACGAGTACGAGCATGAGAAGTACAACACAACTGAAAAGAGTCTCGCTTCAATCCGGGCAAACTGGTTTTGTTGAATTGGGAGGGCGAGGATGCCCTGTTGTGGGACAGGTCGTCGTACCGAACGATTATGATGGACCTATTCATTGGGGCCCCTTTACCCGCATCAACGAACATCTCGGAAATTCCGATCAGGACAATCCGCCATACCCTCCTGGATTTGGTGCCTGGGAGTATAAACAACAACAGCAGTGGCGCATGGATTGGTTTAGGCAACGACGGACTGTTCAAGCTAATCAGCCGGTTGAATGCAAAAGTTATCCTGCTATCATTCGAGAGGACGGGACGTTTCGAGTGGAGGATGTGCTTGAGGGGCATTATACCATGTCAGTTTCGCTTCATGAACCCACGAATGCCATTGAGTTCGATGGCGGTAGACTGATCGGGTGGACGAGTTGCGAGTTTGAAGTTCCGTTTGTCGAACAAGGCTATAGTGAAGTGCCCGTGGATTTGGGGACGCTTCAGGTAGAGTTGATCCGTTCGTTAAACCTCGGTGATCTAGCCCCTCTGTTTGAGGCACAGGATATTGATGGTCAATCCTTTGAACTCGCTGATCTGCGAGATCAATTCGTTTTATTGGATTTTTGGTATTTGATCAGGCCGCAGACCGGGCAAGAAGTCTCGCTACTCAAACAATTGGCTGATGAGTTCGATGGTGACTCACGTTTAGTCATGGTGTCGATTACCCAAGGTATGCCTATACCCGTGATCGAAGAGTTCGCAAAGCATCATCAAGTGCTCTGGACACAGATCGCTCTTGAACGTCAAGATCCGGAACGTTCTCACGACATTATGCTCAAATATGACCAAGGCAATTCCACGAGTAAGTATCTCATCGGTCCGGATGGAACGATCGTGGCAGGTCCCTGTGATGTCGAAACGATTGTCGAAGCCGTCAGAGACGCTTTATCTCAATGACCTTAGATCGCCACCTCGACCGGGATGAGCGTCAACGCCTTCTCCAGGTCATGGGGATCGAGTTTGACCAGCAGGCCGCGTTGGCCGCCGTTGATGTAGATCTGCTCCAGGTCCATGATCGTGCTTTCGACGTAAATCGGCATGGCCTTGCGTGTTCCCAGTGGACTGGTGCCACCCACGAGGTAGCCGCTGTGACGATTTGCGGTCTTGGGATCGCAGGGGGCCACGGACTTGACCTGGAGGATGCGGGCCATCTGCTTGGTGGAGACCTCCTTGTCGCCGTGCATGAGCACGATAAGAGGCTCGATCTGGTCGGTCTCCAGCAGCAGGGTCTTGATCACGATATGCTCGTCCACGCCCAGTTCGCGAGCCGAGACGCGTGTGCCACCGCGTTCTTCGTAGGCATAGGTTACGGCTTCGAAGTCGATTTTGTGTTGAATCAGGGCCCGGATGGCCTGGGTCTTGGGGATGTCTTTCTTTTTGCTCATGCGACAATGATACCACTTTGCCAAAATTTGGCCAAGTGGTTGGTTCACTGTTCACGGTTCCAGGTTCACGGTTGAAGGAATACTAAAATCGGGCGACAGCCAACCGTGAACTGTGAACGGTGAACCCAAAACCTTAATTTCCTTGTTTGCCCACGAATGTTCCGTATAATAACCGCTTTATTGCTAGGCTATGAATATCAACCATAGGCTGTGTCGGAAAACTCGATCTGGCTTCGAGCGGCTTGTTTTCCCTCTGGGCTGTGTCCGGCTGTATCGACGATACGTTTAATATCGCCTGCTTCGCCGTCCTTGCCAGATGGAAAACCGCTCGCTCTCGGGCCGACGACGAGTTGTTCTGACAAAGCCTAATATTTGGAGACTGTTAATATGGCAAATGCACCCAAGGCTAATGCGGTGGTGGGTCAATCCGGCGGTCCGACCGGCGTGATCAATGCCTCGTTGGTGGGCGTCATTGAAGAGGCCTGTAAGCACGCGGAAATCGAGAATCTGTATGGTGCCGTACATGCCGTGTCCGGAATCGTCAAGGAAGACTTCGTCAGCCTAAAGGGGCTGTCCAAGGAGCGATTGGAAATCGTGGCCGGTAGTCCTTCGGCTGCGTTAGGCTCCAGCCGCGACAAACCGGACAAGGCCTACTGTGAGAAAATTTTCGACGTGTTTCAAAAGCGTAATATCCGTTACTTCTACTATATCGGTGGCAACGACTCGGCTAACACGGCTCACATCATCAATGAGATGGCGGCCGAGGTTGGTTATGACCTACGGGCCTTCCACGTGCCTAAGACCGTGGACAACGACCTGCTCGTGACCGACCACTGCCCCGGCTTTGGTACGGCCGCCAAGTTCGTGGCCTGTGCAGTCAAGGGTGACGACCTGGACAACCGGGCTCTGGGCGGAATCAAGATCGACGTGATCATGGGCCGCCATGCCGGCTTCCTGACGGCAGCCGCCGGCTTGACCAAAAAGCGTGAGGATGAGGGCCCTCATCTGATCTATGTACCCGAGTGTCCTGTGGGTATGGACAAGTTCATTGCTGACGTGGATGGCTGTTACCAGAAGTACGGCCGTTGCGTGATCGCCGTGAGTGAAGGCATATGCGATGCTGATGGCGAGACCTGGGCCAAGAAATTGGCCGAGAACGCCGAGGTCGATGCCCACGGCAATATCCAACTCTCCGGCACCGGTACCCTGGCCGACTTCCTGGCCGGTGAGATCAAGGACAAGTTGAAGATCAAACGTGTGCGTGCCGACACCTTCGGTTACCTGCAACGCAGTTTCGCTGGCTTGCAATCTCCCGTGGATGCCGCCGAGGCCCGTCGTTGTGGGAATGAGGCCGTCAAGATGTCCCTGGAATATGAAAGTGGGTCCGTGGCCATGAAGCGGACCGGCAATGGCATCGACTACGGCGTGTCCTACGAACGGACCGAGCTGGCCAATGTGGCTGAGAAGACCAAACACCTGCCCGACGAATTCATCAATGCCCATGGCAATGGTGTCACCCAGGCCTTTATCGACTATGCCCTACCCCTGACCGGTGGTCTGCCTGAGACCGATTTCCTGGGTAACGATCCTAAGGTGTAGAGGACTCCCCGTGAATGATTCCAGAGGATCTACTGGCTGACAGTAGATCCTCTTTTTTAAGGATCGACCGTGCCAACTGAGATTGCTGCAACCCTGGGACCCGCTTGTTGTGAACAAAGCATACTGGAGGCCATGATCCGGGCCGGGGCCAGTTGTTTTCGTCTGAATTTTTCACAAGACCGTCTGGAGGGCTTCACTCGTTCTGTCACCACCCTGCGACAGGCCGCAGAGGCGGTAGGGCAGATGGTGACGATTATGGGGGATCTCTGCGGACCACGCTTTCGGATTGGTCCCATGCGAGATCAGAAGAACGTGCTCAAGGTGGGAGAATCCTTGCGCATCATTCCCGGTGACACACCGGGTACAGCTCAAACCTTTGGCACCAATTACGACCACTTTCAGGACGATGTATGCCCTGGAGATCGTGTCTTGATTGACGAGGGCCGCATCCAACTCCAGGTACAGGCCAAAGATGACGAGGGCGTGACCTGTACCGTGATACGAGGGGGCCAGTTACCCTCCGGTAAGGGCATTAATCTACCTGATACCCATATCAGTGTGCCGCCTTTAACCAATCAGGATCGGGACTGTATTCAATGGGCCCTTGATACGAAAATCGATAGGCTCTTGATGAGTTTTGTCCATCAAGCCAGCGATTTGGATCTGTTACGTGGAGCCTTGGGCGGGGCGGATATCGAAGTCGTGGCCAAGATCGAAACGCTTCAGGCAACCCGCGATCTAGCAGCCATCATTTCACAGGCTGATCGAATCCTTATTGCCCGCGGTGATTTAGGTGTCGAATGTGGCCTGGCCAAGGTGCCGGTCCTGCAAAAACAGATTGCCCAGCGTGCAACTCAGGCGGGTAAACCCACCATTCTGGCCACCCATTTATTGCATCATATGATAGCCAGCCCCGTGCCCACCCGTGCCGAGGTTGCGGATGTGGCCCTGGCCCTGGAGCAGGGGATTGACATGCTCCTGTTGACTGGAGAGACCGCCGTGGGCCAGTACCCCGTGGAGGTCGTGGAAACCCTGACACAACTATGTCGAGAAATTTGTTAAAAAACGGTTGCACCCTTTGTCAGGGGCTGCTATATTCCTTGTCTTAAATTTTGGGCGATTAGCTCAGTTGGTAGAGCAGCTGACTCTTAATCAGCGGGTCCTGGGTTCGAATCCCCGATCGCCCATTGGCTTTTTTATGCGAATTAGCCGAAAAACTTTGATTTTGGCACGGAATCGATGATTTCGTGCCTTTTTCTTTATCTCCTTGTTGTCCATCAAAGTCCGCTGAAATCCACTGGTTTCCGTCAAATTTGGCCAAGATTTGCGACAAGTTTTGGTCAAGAGTGACATCGTCAGTGCCAGTGGCTTGCTGAACAGCCAATTCGGAGGGAGACAAATCTGGTAGGGCGGCCACAGCCTCTGATTCCCTGCCCCTTAGCACGTGAGTATAGGTGTTCATAGTGAGATTGATATCGCTATGACGCATGATTTCTTGTGCAACTTTAGGATGTACACCCGCGTCAGCCAGCAGGCTGCCCGTCGTATGTCTGAGGCTGTGAAAATCCACTATCCCTCGATCTGAATCCACTTTCAGAAAATCACTTTCAAGACGACGCTGGAATTCTTGGGGGGAACATTTGACTTCGCTAATCCAGTTATCTCGGGCACTAGCCAAGTCTGCTTTAAGCATCTTGCCTGTTTTCTCAGGAGCGTTGAAAGCTTTGGTGTTCGGATGTTTGTTCTTAAAGAACCCCTGAAGTTCTTTAGCGGTATCAGGACGAATTGGAAGAGTGTCTTCTCTTTTGCGTTTGCTATAAGCAGCCTTTACTGTAACGGTATTTTTGGAAAAATTAAAAGATGATACATGTAATGATCGAATTTCATCAGATCTTAGCCCTGTTTCACAAGTTAAACGATAAAAAAGGCTTCTGCTGTATCCGTCCATCCCGGAGTTAGCCGGAGCTTGTTGAAGATATTGTAGAAGATATCTGATTTCCTCGGGCTCAAGTGATCTTCGAACAAGACGTTTGTCAGTTTCTTCGTTTATACACTCCAAGTTTAGTATCGGAGATAGGGTTGCCTTGCCATTTCTAACCATCCAAGTACAAAATTGCTTTACTGTCTTGAGTTTGTGATTAAATGTTCGAGCACTCAATTGTTCGCATTCTTGAATGTCTGACAAATAAGTCTCTAGTTGGGTAGCAGAAATGTCGCTCCAGTGGATGAATTTACATTCATCAAAGATTCTAAGTAGTGTGGAATTTACGTGTTTAATATGTTTTGGGGTTCTCTTCTTTGCTTTTAAACTTTTGATAAAATCACTGACATGATCTGTTAAAGATTGAGAGGCTGCTAGACGTTGAGTATTGATCAAACCAAAGGATGCTAAGCGAGATTGAAGTTTTTCGGGGATTTGCTCAAGCCATTTAGAAAGGTCTGTATCTGGTGATTCATTAAGGGATTTGAAGGTAACCAGCTTTTCTATTTTACGGCCTAAAGCTTCAGATTGTGTTTTATCAGTGAAAGCAGAAATTTTTCTTCTGATATTGAGGTGGTCCCTGAATTCAACCCACCATTTTTTGACCTGATGTCTCTTGCCTTGGGTGTAGTAATAGGGTTTAAAAACACGCATGGGTCTACCCTTTCTATAAGATATCTTCTTATTATAACCTGTTTGAAGGCAAAGCGCCAGCATTAATTGCCCTTTTTATTGCTTCCCATTTATTCCTAGGAGGACATGCTGATCGGACCCATTGCTCAAGCTCTTCTCGTTTCCACAGAGTTCTTCGGCCAAGCTTTACAGGTAGAGGACCAAGTGTTCCAGATGAATGCATAGAGTAAAACAAAGAGCGACCAATTCCTAATATTCTGGCGGCTTCTTGAGCTGAGAGAAGTAAAGAGTCATTATTAATTGTCTGTTCTACTTTGTTCATTGGTCAATACTTCTGTATTGTGTCCAAATTAAGCCCAGCATTTAGTCCGTCCCTTTGGACGAAACCTTTTCTATGATCCTTGGCTTGCCCCGTTGGGGTAGGGTTCTGGTTTTGACCTTGCCAGTTCTCTCTAACTCATCCACTATTTGTTGGATCTGACGTTTACTGGTTACTCCAAGATACTCACTCGCCTGAGTAAGATTGGGTCCCACATCTGCATGTGCACAATGATCTTCAATTGCTCGCAACAAACGTTTGGCTTCAGGAGAGATTGCTATTGAGGGGGCAGAACTAATATGCAGTTTCTTGTGGACATCTTCAACGGAGAATTCCCATACTTTGGACATGGGCGGCCGGACTTTTACCTCAAGGGAACCCCAATTGGCGTTATAGAAAATTGCATTACCTGGTCGCAACTGGACAATCTGCCGCCCATTACCGATGAAATCGGCCGCGTAGTCGATTTCTCGGTCTGAATTATGTAGGAATATCTTTGTGTTCGTGTTTTGCCGTATACTTGCTGAACCATGGGAGAAGTCTCGAATGCTTTGACTTATGATGACCGTGCAGCACCCATATTTACGTCCTTCGCGGATCATACGGTCAAGGCTGATTTCTGCCTGCTCTCCAACATTCTTTGCGTCATCGCTGACCCGTCTCTTGGTAAAATTCTGTGCTTCTTCCACAAATATCATCAGCCGGAGGGATGGAGATTCTTCATTGGCATAGCGGCTGAAAACAGCATCCAAGATTTGACGAAACAACTTACATCGTTGATAATCGGTAAATCCCTTGAAACTGACAATGTTATGGCCAATCCCTAATTCTGAAAGATCAGTAGGTAACATTTGCCCATTTTTTGTAGAAGGGGCATAATATTGAAATGGAAAGCTACGAGCATGGGACCGATTCATTTTGAAATCTGGATAGAGGGAAAGAATGCTTTCTCTATCTTCTGGCACAAGTAGACCTGACGCTTGGTTACGGGGATCGAGGATCAGAATCGCCAGGTCCTCGTACTGGGTCGCTTCCTCCATCAAGACACGTGCCATGTAGCTTTTGCCCGATCCCGTGCTTCCAGAGACGTAAACATTGTGGGCCCCCACCAAAGGAACATAACAGGGCGTTCGACTCACTTTGCCACCCTTACTGAGCAAGCCAATCTTTATGGGAAGTTTTTCTTTAGGGAGGTTGGCAAGATCAACGCCACATGGTTCAGGAACATCAAGATGCTGCAGCATGGTTGAGGCAATGCGAGCAGATAATAGCTTCTTGTCTGCTTTGATGTGGCCGTCCAATAATATGTCTTCGTCTGGTGAAACCATCAGGTGACTCTGAGCATCTACAACATAACGGTGATATATAGAATTGAGTTTCTCTAATTGTCGTGGAGATAATGCCCCTCCGAGCCATTGTTCCTGCCAGGTCAAAACAGGAGTCTTGGATTCTGCGATTTGGATATTGAGGCGGCTTCCACATAGTTTTTGTGTGATCTGATATCGATGCAAGTCATTTAATTCCTTTGTTATATTGACCAAAGCATCGTTGAATGCAATCGGTGACTCGACGGAGTGTACGTTGGAGCTGATACTAAAAACAAATGAAGCTGCTGATCCTTTTCGTTCATATTCCCTTTGGAGAACCATGTTCGCATTCAGTTTAGCCTTTTCCTTTTGAACTTGGTTTTCAATACAAGTGATTTCCCGCTTGGTGTCACGAGTTTGACTGCGTAAGTACGAGCGTAAAAGGTCTGAACTGCTGTTATCTAGGCCTAGCAGGGTGCTTGTACTCATAAATTCTCGTTTCTTGCTTTCCATTCGCTTCTGTAGTTCTCTCAACTGTGATGTTGGGGACGGAGCATCACTATTTTGGCCACGGCAATGGTGTTCCTGGACCTCGCGGGCCGCCAACGTTTTCGTCATATCACGAAAGTGTGAAAAACCTATATGTATTTCTGGAAAGTGGGCCTCCAAGTATTCATGCAGTGTTGGGATATCGCGTGACCATGTTTGTCCCTCGTCGGAGATCGACTTCATGAAGTAGGATTTCGTACCTTTAACGATAGTGATGTTGCCAGCATGTAAGCAGATCACTTCAAGACAAAATTCAGATTGCCACCATATATGTAGTGAAATGTTGTATCGAAGCAATCCAATACATTGGAAGCCACGGTTTTCCAGGATGTCCTCATAGGTATCGTTGGGCATAAGAGATCAACCTTGCTAATGCCATTTTACGTCGTCTATTTTCTCGATTGGCCGCTATACGTGCTTGCATATTGAGCCTTGCCATTTGTAATTTCCCAGACATCCTTAGCCTTGCGGCCTGTAGTTGTTGTGCTCGAAAGCGAGCAAGTTCCTGCTGATGTCTTGCATGACGTTGCAGTGTGAGATTGTGGATGGTTTGTTGGTCTACAAAAGACTGTCTGCTCTGTAGGCGTCTCAAACAGATAGGACACACCGTAAACAGTCTATCCCCAGCAAATCCACGACGGCAATCACTACAAAGCATCCTTGAGCAGATCTGACATTTCGTAGCACAGCGCTCGCAACATAAGCGGTGATGGCAGAAATCACACTGACCACGTATTTGACTTTCCTCTACATATGCAAAGCAGTTTGGACACCGTTTTTTAAGCTGACGTACGGTTACATTAGTACGTCCCCGGCCGTCGTCTACCAAACGTTCAGTTTTGCTATCGAGAACTCTGCCTTTAGGATTGGTAGTGATAAATCTTTTGAGTATTCGAGGCATTGGATATTCCTCCTTTCTCGATCAAAATTTTGATATTCATGTCATAGGCCTTAAACCAGTTCTAGTTGCCATTGCTATGGTTAGCCAATCGATCCTTGGGGTAATTCCTGGTGGTACCGAGCACAGTCCGGGCATTCAATATCCCGTTCCATGGGGACCGCAATAGTGGTAAATGAAAAATTAGCTGGATCATCACCTAAGTACTGAGCAAAGATATCCTTCCCAGCCAACCGGTAGTTAGGATCCATCTTGACTTGTATCAAATTGCGTTGGCCAAGTTGGGGAATAAGCTGACCGAAACGGTTATCCGCTCCATAGGTTAGGAGGCCAACAGCAATCGGACCTGCTACGGCATCCACAAAGCGTAGGTCGAAAATGGTGCCGCCCGCACTGCTAACAGAAGCACCCCCATTTTGGAATGCCTGGTATCTAGTGGGGCAAATACAACGATAGCAAGCTTCAGTCACTCCCGGCATGTAGTAGATGATTTCTCCAGCCCGTCCAGCTCGATAGAGACCAATCCAGATGGCAGGTTTATTAAGACGTAGGGCTTCAAGGTTGCCCAGGGCCTGAGCAGGGAAAGAATCCGTAGCGTATATAAATAGATCTGTATCACCGAACAATTGGTCATGCTCTTCCCGGGGAATCGCACAATAGTCGCGTACATGACCTTCCACCTCTACTTCCGGGTTAATTCGCTGAATGGTATTCGCCGTAGCTTCAACCTTTAAACGGTTTATATCGGTTGAATAAAAATCCTGGCGGGCAGGATTACTTGAGGTGATGCTGTCGAAATCTACTAGAGACACTGCTCCAAGCCCACTACGGACTAAATCGCATGCTAGACCATAACCGCCACCTACCAAAGTCACATGGCTCGATTGCATTTTCTCAACATCAATGGATTGTTCAATACGGCTGGTATCCATCGTCCTGTTCCTTTCAAATACTGAGTTTATGTTGATTGATTACCTGAAGAAGTTCTTGTACTGTTTGTTCATTCAATAA
The DNA here is from genome assembly GCA_963662565.2 of Sedimentisphaerales bacterium. Taxonomy (GTDB): domain Bacteria; phylum Planctomycetota; class Phycisphaerae; order Sedimentisphaerales; family Anaerobacaceae. The sequence continues at coordinate 99,033 of CAXXXG010000010.1, forward strand.
AACAAGCTGTGCTCGTTTAGGTATTCTCATATCAGATCGTTGAACAACAAAAGGGTGAAAGCGGTACTCGTAGGGGATAATGATGGGGGCTGCGAACATTGCCATGTCCTCATTGATTAATAATAACCTCCGGATATAAGTAAGGTCGCCGGGGGAAAGCCTCGCAAGCCGTCCTGGGTGAGAGTGGACGAATCCCTTCATATCGATGCCCATAGGAAGCCAGAATTTCTTCATCCTACGACTCAATCCCACATGGTCAGGGCTGTATGTCGATGTGCTACAGCTACCAGTTTGGTCAAAGAAAAAGTCAGTAATAAGTTCAGTTCCGACAGGGCCTAGTAGGATACCGCCGGTCTCGGCGGGGCGAACAGCAATGGAGTTCACTATTTTTTGATATGCCGAATAGGCCATATATAGTGGCAGTGATAAATCAGCTATCCTGCTTTCTGATCGTGATATGGTTTTCTGTTGCTCCAGATTATTCTGCTCTGCTGTGATAGCTGGAACTAAACTAAGGAATTTCTCAATAAATTCCCATAGTTTCGGCTGTCCTATGTTACAGTCATCAATGTGTTGGTTTTTAAGCTGTGATTTCATGGATTACCTCTGCGTCTTTCCTGTCCGTCTATATTCAAGGTAGTACTCGGCCCATTGACCAGCTAGTTGTTCAGCTCTTGACTGTGATTTAGGCTCATGTCCGGATACAAAGCAGATTTTTCCTGAACGAAATAGATGGGTTTTTTCTGGTGCTGAATCGCGACCATTTAATGATGGGTGCTGCCAGCAATAAATGTCTATGCGTGTACCACAATCCTTGAATTCAAATTTGAAATAATGCTGACCGTCTTTTGATCGATATGTTTTGGTTCTATTAACCCCGAGGAAGGTTCCTGCAATAATGTATTGATAACCCATTCGAAAATCCTTTCAAAAACAAGCCCCGGCTGCATAAGCAGCCGGGGCAATGAGCTTTTAGTGGACCAATCCGAAATTAGGTGGAGGAGGACAACTCGTAAGGTTGTCGTCTTGGACGTTTCCATCTTCGGGATCTGGAGTCAGAAGGCAGGCCCCCTGTTCACCCTCTAAAGTGTCTACAGGATGAGACGTGTGAGTATAGTCCAAAGAGAGGAATGCTCCAGGAGTGATTGCACTGCCATGAAATGTCCCAGGTTCGAGCTCGCCACCATGGAAAGTCCCCGGCTCCAATTCACCGCCTAAAAATATCCCGGGTGGAATGATCGTGGCGGGGATGAACTGACAACTTAAACAATTATTTTTCTTGTTGTTCATGATTTTACCTTTCTAAAAAAGTGAATAAAAATGTACCAACAATAGACTAAAAGTTTGATCAAACGACTATCTTCTAATTAAGACTGGCCGAAAGTTATTGGCTCCCACCTCTAAACTTGAATAATCAGGTAAAAGTTGTTATTAAATGAGCAAGTTTTCGGAAACAAATATAGTCTTCTGGACTTAGCAACCGGTTTATGTAACCTTTTGTTTCTATTTGCCTTTAGGGAAAAGTATAGCGATGAGGGAAATTAATAAGGATATTTATAAACATTTATAATTAAAGAAATTGCTTCAATGGCGATCATTGATTTTGCATGTGATTAGATCATGTAGCCTGGAATTGGGAGAAATATCCAATTAAGCTTTGTTTAAAAGGGTGATATGATTGGTTACCTAAAATACTGATAGACATGACAATGAAGTCATCTTTTGAATGTAATTGCCAACGAGTATCATTTGTTATGGATAGAATTGATGAATGATTTGATTCCTGAGAAGATCAATACAGTCGAGATTAATCAAGATGAGAAGTCGATTGTAATCAATGGTACTATGAAATTAGTGTTTCAAAAAAAGAGGCATTTTGAACTAATTTGGTTTGTTGCTTTGAGTATGGATTGTAATTCACCTCATGGCGTCACTGAAGAGCAAATAAAATCTACATTGAGACATTTTCCAAAGAATCAAACACAATATTGGAATCAAAATATACTAGCTAAGCATAGTAATTATCGAGGGGCTGTGTCCAAGGTCTATCATTTTTTTTGTATGTCATCAGATGGCAAGTATGAAGATAAGACCGAAGAAATAGATAGACAATTCTACGAGCAATTTTTAACCTTACTACAGAGTGTGTTTATTAGAGAGTTCCCTCCTTCAGATTCGGATTTGCCTGCAAACTCACGCCTGTTTGCAATTGAACATTCAGCCAAAAGAGTCCTTATTTCTGGCAATAAACCTTACTCTTGGGAGAATACCAGTAAACAAAAAGACGAGAAACAAGAGAGGGACAATGCGAATGGTAATGAGTTTGAACGAGCAGTTGAAGTAATATGCTTGGATAGGTTCGAATTATTACAAAAAAATCAACAATTGGAAAGTGAACTTCAAGAACTAAAAGAGGAATTTCAAAAGGCTGTCGAACGAGCTCATTACATGGAGCAGAAAAGTCAGAATGCGGAAGCCTTAGAAGCGCTTGAGCAAGTTCGAGAAAGTGGCAATACCACAAGACTGCTTAAGTTGCTACTTCAAGATAGAGACGCACGTAGGGATGTAGTTGAAAGAGAGATAGAGGAAATTGTCAAACGAGATTGGGAAATCATTGCGGTAGCATTGGTAAGAGGGGATATAGATATAGCATCGGAAGCCGTCGATGAGATTCTAAAATACAAGCCTACAGATTGTAAGGCTAATTACAGGAAAGGGTTTATTGAAAAAATATATGGCCGATTACAGGAAGCAGAGAAATACTTTAAGATAACACTTGAACAGGGACAGCTACAATGTGATTTGAATTGGCAAGCAACTGCAAGTAAATGGATTGGAATGGTATGTGGGATGCGTGGAGAAATGATGGAAGCGGAAGAAATGTTGCAGGAGGCCATTAGAATTAGGAGAGAATTACCTGATACAAGTAAACTCGCAGGAGATTACAATAGTTTAGGCATGTATTTCAGATCGCAAGGGCAAATGAATAATGCGGAGGAAATGTTTAATAATGCTTTGGAGATGCATCAAAATAGTGGAGAACAAATGGGCATAGCGGCCTGTTTTGTGAATATCGGAAATTTATATCGAATTAAAGGAGATCTAGATAAGGCTGAACAGCTGAATGAGCAAGCTCTAAGGATTTATAAGGAACTTGATAACAAACACTATATTGCTTATTGCATGAATAATTTGGGATTAATCTATGTAGATCGAGGAGATTTTGATAGAGCTGAAACATTGTTCCGAGATGCGATTGCAATCAACCAGAAGCAAGGAAGAACAGAGGGAATTATTAAGGGTAATAATCATCTTGCTTTTATACTCAAAACCACTCTTGTCCAAGATAGCGATTTGAAAAGGTCATAAAAAAGTATCTCCGGGATTGGTATACTTGTTTTGCTCAAAATAAGGAACCAATACAAACCGGAGATGCAATTATGGTAAAGGTTGGCAGTTTATTCACGCAAGTGCTTTCTTTGATAAATCGTAATGACTTTGCCCGTGCCGTTCGGCATTGGGATGCGGAACGAGGTGCCAAAGGCTTTCGTTGTTGGGACCAATTTGTGGCCATGATGTTCTGTCAGTTGGCTGGTGCCGATTCGTTACGTGAGATTTGTGGTGGACTGTCCACTGCGATGGGCAAACTGACTCATTTGGGCCTCAAAGAGGCTCCGGCTCGCTCTACCCTGAGCTATGCCAATAGCCACCGACCGTGGCAGCTCTTTGAAACGATGTTTTATCATGTGTTCAAGCAGGCCGATTCACTAGCGGATCAGCAGAAGCGACGCTTTCGCTTTAAGAATCCCTTGGTCAGTATTGATGCCTCAACGATCGATTTGTGCCTTAGTCTGTTTGACTGGGCCAAGTTTCGCCGGAAAAAGGGAGCCGTCAAGCTACACTTGATGCTCAACCACCAAGGATGCCTACCTCAATGGGCCTGTCTGAGTACCGGCAATGTCCATGAGGTCAAAGTGGCTCAAACCCTAGAATTTGAGCCAGGAACGATTGTGGCCATGGATCGTGGCTATGTTGATTACACCCTGTTTGATCGGTGGACTCGCCAAGGCGTCTGGTTTGTCACACGATCCAAGACCAATATGGCCTATCGTGCCGTGAAGAATCGTCCAGTGCCGCAGCGTGGTTCGGTCTTAAAAGATCAAGAGATCGTTTTAACAGGCCATTATGCCAAACAGAAATGCCCTAGACGGTTACGTCGTGTAGTCGTTTGGGACGCTGAGAACCAAAAGGAACTGGTGCTTTTAACGAATCACATGGACTTTGCCGCTAGTACCATTGGTCGGATTTACAAAGACCGCTGGCAGATCGAACTGTTTTTCAAGGCGATCAAGCAGAACCTCAAGATCAAGACGTTTGTTGGGACCAGTGAGAATGCGGTTAAGATTCAGATTTGGACAGCATTGCTCTGTATGTTGGTCTTTAAGATTTTACAGATGCGTTCTACGTTTGGATGGAGTCTGTCGAATCTATCGGCCATGCTAAGGTTTAATCTCTTAACGTATCGGGAGTTATGGTCATGGCTTGACAAACCGTTTGAAACGCCAGCCTTGGGGCCTCCAGAGGCCCAGTTGATGTTGTTTGAATCGTAATTGGACAGCATAATGAAACAGAGGTCAAAAAAGAGCTATAACCTAAACTCAGAACATTCGAACAACTTGTCCGAAACAAGTGTTTCGGCAAAGGATTTTAAAGTGTAATCAGCAAATGCTGATTATCTTGGACAGCAGTGATTCAGGATATACGCTACTCCATCGCGACTAAGTGTATGACCGCGAGCATTCGTAAAGATGGGGTCATTGGGATTGCCATCTTGTTCGCGCATCCAATCTTTCAATACCTTGGCCGTTGACTTAATCACTGGAACACAACGTTCCTTTCGTCCCTTGCCCTGACAATGAATATGTGCCCCTTTCCCAAAGACAACATCTTTATGCGTCAATCCGATTAACTCTGATACACGCAGTCCTGTCTGGGATGCCAAGAGTAAAAGTGCATAATCACGACGTCCACCTTTCGTTTCATTATCAATCATGTTGATCAATGTCTCAGTCTCAACAGGAGATAGGAATGAAACTAAACGACGATGCCACCGTTTCCTGGGGATTGCTAAGACATGCTGGATAAGATCAGCATGAGTGGGCTCCTCGAAAGCTATGTAGTGGAAGAACGATCGGATTGCCGCCAAACGAATATTCCGGCTTCGAGGTTTATTGCCTCGCTGTTTTTCCAGATAATTCAGGAAGCCGGTAATGGTAGAAGCACTCAGGTCTGACAATACAATAGTGGATGGGCGTTTATTGCGATGCTCTTGAAGATAACGAAGCAACAGGCGAAATGTATCACGATAAGAGGCGATCGTATTGGGGCTGGCTTGGCGTTGTCTCATGAGCCGATCAGTAAAAAAGGCCTCCAGGAGGGATGCAAAGGTCTTTGTTGGCTTCATAGTCCACCTCCGATCTTTTTCTCAAGCCGAGAGAGAACATGGCCCATCAATTCAGGGACGGCAGTTAGGTACCAGTAAGTGCACTGTATATCCTTGTGGCCTAAGTAGGTTGATAGAGCATGGATTTTCCCGTCGATATCCTGACCATTTCGGTAAAATTCTGTCAAAGCTCTTACTGCAAATGTATGTCGAAGGCTATGTAGTCGCGGATCTCTATTGTGCTGAGGGCTCCAGATTCCAATCTCAATCAATATCTTCTTGAATCTTTTCCAAGCCATATGGTGGGATGGCCGTCTCCCTTCAGCAACGACAAAAAACGCCGTTTCCTTTGATTTGGGGAACTGTTTATTACGTTTTTGAACATACTGCCTAAGGACTTTTTGAGTGGTTACATGCAGTGGAAGGATACGGGACTTATTGAATTTTGCGTTACGGACAGTAATGGCGCCCTGTTCCCAATTCACATCTTCATTATCCAGGGCCAATGCTTCACCAATACGCATACCCGTCGCTAACAATAAGCCATATAGCGTCCAATACGTGTAGCGGTCTTTTGTGGGTAGCTTTTTAGCTAGGGTAAAGATCTGAGCTATTTCTTGATTGGAATAGATATGCGGCGTAGGTCTCTTGTATTGCGGTAACAGGATATGAAGCGATGGCACTTCAGTCCGTGGATCTATCGTCTTCCAGTACGTAGCAAATCCTCGTAACATACTCAAACGTTCCGTCCACCACGCCGGATTTGTGTTTTTGGGTTTCTTGGCCCATTCTAAAGCCAATGCCGTTGTCAGATAGGTATCTTTCTTGGTTTCGAAGAAGTTCAAAAAGCCTCGCAGCGTTTCTTCATGTTTTCGTAGTTGAAAACCAAGTTTTCGACGCATTGCCAAATAGTCTTTTAGTATGGTTCGTGGATTCATAATTTTCCTCCCGGCCACGGCTGTGCGACCTTTTTCAGGCTTTTCATATCAACATGAGCATAAACCAACGTGCTGCTGATACTTTCATGTCCCAACATTCTGCCAATCTCCGGCAATGAAGCACCGCGACGGAGCAAATTCGTTGCAAACGTATGGCGCAGAAGATGCGAACCCTTATGTGGCGGATTCAACCCGGCCCGTTCGAGAGCCTGTTTAACCGTTTTGGTAATAGCGGCTATACCTTGAAATTCAGTGTATGGAGCACGCGTGCGAATGAACAAGTGGCGAGAAGAACAGGGAGGGCGACCATGTTGGAGGTATTGTACCATCGCTTTCCCAATTTCCTGTGGAAGTGGTAGGCGATTTCGTTTGGAACCTTTGCCACAGATAGTAATTACTCCGCTTTCCCAATCGATGTCATCCAGTCTCAGGTTCCGTACTTCACCTGCTCGTAATCCCAGACGTACCAATAACAACATAATCGCATAGTCTCTCATGCCTTTGGGCGTATTACGGTTACAGGTCTTTAAAATGGATTCAACATCTGGACATTTCAGATGATACGGTAAATGAGTCGCTCTCCTCCAACAAGGTATACTTGGCATCCTGGTAGCAATATCTTCATGAATATACTTGCGTAAATACAAGAATCGGCAGAAGTCTCTCAGAATGAGTACCATGCTGCCACGATACAAAGAACCATATTCATGTGCATGGTTTTCGATGTGCCGCATGAAATCTCTGGTTTTAAGCCGAGATAACACCACGGGCTTTTTCCCAAACCTTTCTTCAAGAAAGCGACGCGGGAAAATGCGACGATGAGGAATGCTCGATTCCGCAAGTCCCCGTTCCTGTCGAAGATATGTTACGTATTCGTTTACAACACGCTCTACTTGGCTCATTGTTTGAGGAGGTGGCCTTTTAATAACCCCTTTCTCACGCAAATAAGACAAGAATAATAGATGTGGAGAGCTACTAATAACCGTGTCTTTGTGATGCTTTAGGCTCTCCAGGTGATCACGGATTTTACGTTCGTCAAGTTGATGGTCTTTAAAACCTTGCTGTTCAAGCCATTGGCTCAGATAGCTAATGCAACGAATATAGCCTTGTCCTACTCCTGGGCTATACCCACATTCATAAAGTCGCCACGCAAAGTCATCCAAGTAGGGGCTTAATGGACCTTTCTTCCATTTTCGTAAAGCAGACGGTTCGTCATAGTACGGATTGTTCGTTCCTACAGTCATCATAGACCTCCACCAATAAAGTAATAAATTTGAAAGGAACAACATGTCTAGAGATCTATTGTACACCCCTCAAATCACATCAAACCTCAAATAGAAAGGAAAAGAACATGATCAAATTATGCAGACTCATAGAAATGCTATGGATGCACAATCGTGCACAAAACTGTGTCTACAGAGGATTTTGCTTCAGGGACTCAACATTATCCGGAACTCCACATAAGATTACTTATGCCGAGCTCGGCATAACAGGCGTACCATGTCCATGAACTCGAAGGACAGAAGAACTTGACATAGGCAATGGACTTACCGTATTTACCATCCTGAGTATATAAAGGCGGTAATGTCTCTCGGAGTTCCTTAGTAAGGAGCGTCATGCTCCGTTTTTGGTCATTAATTGTTTTTTGGTTGTGCTTCATCATTTGATTGCCTCCAATAAAAAAGCGATGGCATGCTCTGCTTAGAAAGCATGCCATCATAGGTTAGGGAAATAGATGGACTGAACACATGTCACGTTCAGCGGAGAATCGTGTGTTAGGGGAAACAGTTAGGATGGTTCGGGATAGACGTCCTGATGGCCGTCCAGGTAGGTTATGGTGAGGGTCTTGTTGGTATCAATCGTAATCGCTTTCCATTCGAATTTGAAGTCCAGCAAGCATTCGAGCAACCTAGCATGCAGGAAGGATGTTGGTCCTACCAGGTCTGCCCAGAATAATTCCAACTCCCCTTCGACGCGATAGAGTTGGGTGTCATAGGTGTCGCTGTCTTCCCGGAAACCACCCAGATGATACCAGATGTCACTCGGATGCAGGTCATCTCTGGCTTCAGGAGTGACCAATACCTCAATGCGAACCCAACCTGGTTTTTGCTCTCTAGGAATGGGTTCCCGTACTGCCATAGGCACATCAGAGGCAAAGGTCTTACCGTCACTGGTATGAACCGTAATCCGTAGCTTTTCAACAGCGGTTAATTGCTCGGCCCAGACCGGATGGCTCAACAATTCTCTACCGGTCAGGATGACCACCTTCTCTACAACAGGTAGATTGGCCCAACTATAGCCTTCATAGCCCGAAGAGATTTCTACTGGGACGAATGGAGTGATGAAATCACCCAAGGCTGCAAGAAGATGAACGGCGGCTTCATTGAACTCATCCCTGCAATCCTCGCTCATGCGGTAACATTGACTGAGAGGAAGATTATCGGGTTTGGTCACCTCCAAAGGCTCACAGTCATCATTAAAGAGTAGACCGACCTGATAGCTGGGTGTTGCTTCCGGTAAATCGATTCCCAATTCTCGGCCCCGGCAGTATTCCGAGTACTTGAGCCGGTGGGTGCTGCGTTTTTTGAGATACCGATAGGTCTCTTTTTCCAAGGCGGCCTTGAGTTGATTAAAGGCCTCGTTTTGCACCATCTGGGTACGGGCGGGCAACATCAGCCTCAGTCGGGTGGATTCACCAGTCAGATCAACCAGGAATACCAGTTCTTCGGAAATGGGTTTGAAACTGAATTGGATCACCTGACCGTGAAAATTGACCAAAACATCATCCGAGTAGTAGTTATGTCGCCAACGACTGTGCCAAGCTCTTAAATCCTTACGTTCGATCACTTCGATCTGACACCCCAGTTCTGGGTAATGAGCCGCTTCTGTAGAGACAAAGGGCTCACGACTACATTCCTGGTTATCAACCACGACTCTCAAGCCTGAAAAAACAGCATGCTTTTCAACGGCATCCGAATGCCAGGGCTCATCTTCGAACTGTAGTGCAGTACCTATAGTAGACTTTCCTGAAATCTCGATAGACAATGTTTCTCCGGTCCAGCCTTGTTCCGTAATCAAGACACATTGATGGCCGGAACAGATCTTGACTTGTCTTGGTGCTAAACAAAAGATCCCCACACCAGCTGGATCCTCTGAATATTCCAGGGCTTCGTCCCAACCTGAACTGCCCAGATCCAACAATTGGGAGAAATCCTGGATGCCATGGCCATTGTCCTGGACCGTGACCACCCCTTCCTGGTTAGTAATCATTACTTCAGTAGCACCGGCTCGCCTGCTGTTCTGTAGAATCTCAATGATCCTACCAGCCAGAGAACCGGTAAACAGCCTGTCCGCCTTGGACAGTAATCTAGGGTTAACTTGTGCTTTAATAGTTTGCATGGTTTTCACCTCCATAAACAAAATAATGGCACACTCAAACACTGGGCGTGCCATCTGGATTAAAAATAGGCGTATAAAAAAGCCCCGAAACGTTCGAGGGTTTTAAGTGGAAATTGTTGCTGTTAAAGCCCTGGTACCATAACTGGCGGACAGGGCAAGATGTCAGACATAAAGGGGCCCTGCATGAACTCCATCTGCTCATCGAAAATCTGTTGGCCCTGTTGGGGTTGGTTCGGGATTCATGGGTATGGAATCAGGAGGATTCATTCAATCTGTTGGCATCATGCCCAAATCCTTAGCTGAATCCAGTCCTGCATCATAGATGCTTTGATTCCAATTCCTAGTATCCGAGTGTATTAAGAGATGCCCTCATACGAACTGAAGTAAAAATTTTTCCTTGCACTTGTCATAGGTAGTCAACTGGTGGGATCGTAATGTTGAAATAAGTAAATATGTTATGTTGATATGGCCTACGCTGTGACAGTTTGTTTGCTTGGCGGTAGTATATTTCAATAGGGGTGATCTCCGCCCATTTTATGTGACATCGCAATATGTGGTGAATCGCTTGAGTGACAGTATGTGTTGCCAGGTTGTATTTGGATCAAGAGCCGGAAAGGCTGATGTGATGTCTGATTCATGGAATCAAAGGGGTAATTCGATAAGTGTAAGAAGAGGTGCCCCTTTTTAAGTTTTCAACTGATTTGATCAACAGAAGGCAATGATCTCTCTAGGGAATTGTAACGCATCTGTTGCTCGCACCTAATTCTGTTTAAACACAAACAAGCTGAGATTATTCTACCTTAGTGGTCGAATGAAGATGTTTCCTAGCTGGGAAGGATTGGGTGAATGTTAATATTCACTATTTAGGTACCTTCTGTTGGCCAATCTTGAATATCCTAGTGGCTTGATGTGAAATGGGTTGCCCCATAGCCCTCAAGCTTAAATTGGGATCAGTGAACCTATATTAATCCTTTGCTTATGTTCGATTTTACGTTATTTTCAGCTCTGTTTGATCGTTAGCAACTTTGAGATAGCCGCTAAATTCATGGCGTAGGGCTATGTTCTACCTGATTGTGCAGAGATAGCCGTGGTTTGTTGAGAAACATTTAAGAGCTGAAGCAACTCTCCCGGATGTAAGAGAATGATGATGGTAGAAAACACGACAACTAAGGCTTTTTGTAATATTTGTCGAAGACTGAATAACCATTTTCAAAATTTAATCCACACTCGCAAGTACACGGAAGGGCCGGGAGATTTTCCTAAACCTATATGTGAATCGTGGGAGCTGCTTGTTTGCTGTGGATGCGATAGTGTTTGAATCAGACAGACATTATCAAGCCCAGAAGATAAAACACCGTTAGTTCGCGAATTCCCACCACGTCAGATTCGACGTATACCGCAATGGCGTAATGATTTGCCAGAAGAAATCAGAAATATGCATTGTGAAGTGTATAATACGTTACAAGCTGGAGCTCTATGTTGTGCAATAATAGGGGCAAGGACACTTGTAGACATGGTATTTTTACAGATAGTTGGTGATCAAGGTAGTTTTCAAGAAAAACTTCGCACTGCTGTACAAGAGGGATATATAACACAACAGAATAGTACTACTCTGCAGGCTGCAATTGAAGCTGGAAATGCTGCAGCTCATCGAGGATTTACACCAAATGAACAGCAAATTGAAGATGTACTTGGGATCGTAGAACATCTCATTGAGGGATTGTATATTCTGAGCCCACGTTCTGATCGACTTAGAGGTCAGGTCCCGCCGCGAACGATATAAAAGGAACATGAGAGGAATTATATGGCACTTGAACCTGCTGGATATGCAGACAAGCTTGGAAACCGCTATGAAGGGCGTTGGGTTGTTAAACAGTTATTTCGGCTGTTGGATGAGCGGATACAGACAGTTACTTGGGAACCCACAGGCGAAGGAGTGAATGGGATAGATGTAACTGTTGAGACGGTAGATGGAATCTTGTGGGCATATCAGTGTAAAGTGCGTATCGCTAGTCACGAAAGGTGGACACCTGCTGATTTGAAATCGAGAGGAATTTTGGATGCCATGCGTAAGCATCTTGATAGTGGCAAAGATCGTGAATTCGCTGTAGTAAGTCCCATTGAAGGTAAGCTTGTTGAGGATATTTGTCAAAGTGCGAGGAACTCAAAGGGAAATTCAGAGGCTTTTTATGCCCACCAAATACAAGAGGTTGGCGAAGATAGAAGAAGGGCTTTTCGCCAGTTGTGCAAATATTTTGACCTTGATTTCCAACTAGACACAGATCGTAAGAGGGCATTTGATTATCTACGTCGATTTCATATGATTCATTGGGAGGATGATGTAGAGGCCAGAGAGAACTTGTATGACACTTCTAGAGTTCTTGTAGCAAATGATCCTGAGTTAGTCATACCTGCTCTTATTGAGTTCGCTCAAAATAATCTACGTAAAGCGATGGGGGTTGGAGATGTATATAACTATTTAATATCTCACCAATTCCAACCTAGAAAACTGGCACACGATTGCAGAGTTATGTCTGGAATTGTGCAACTCCAAGATCAGTTTAAGGCATCAATAAAACCTGTACTTATCGCAGAGAAACTGATACCGAGGCATGAAACACAAGAGGTTCTTAACGCTCTAGATGATAGCGGATTTGTGATTATTCATGGTAGAGCGGGGTGTGGAAAAAGTGGAGTGCTATATGAGCTAGTGACAATTCTTGAACAACGTAAACAAACTTACTTGCCTATAAGACTTGATAGACGGATTCCCAAAGACAATGAACGAAAATTTGGACAAGACTTGGAATTGCCTGAGTCACCTGCAAGATGTCTAGAGGCTGCTACAAGCATTGGTCCGTCAATTTTAATTCTAGATCAATTAGATGCTATACGTTGGACAGCAAGACATTCTTTGAATGCGTTAGAAGTTTGTCGGAGTCTTGTTGATGAAATTGTAACCATGAGAAATCTTGAAAGACCTGTCGCTGTTGTACTTGCATGCAGGTCCTTTGACTTAGAGCATGATCCTGAAATTAAATCGTGGCTTAGTAGCCCTCTTATGAGGTTTAAGAGGATAAATATAACAGAATTGAATGATGAAGATGTACAACGGGTTTGTGAAGAAAAATATAAGTCGCTGGGAAAACAGCAAAGAGATCTGCTTAAACTTCCTTCGCATTTGGCAATGTGGGTAAAAATGACGTTTTCCGGTGAAGTGCCAACTTTTCAAACAGGTCCTCAATTGCTTCGGCAATTCTGGAACAATCGTAGGTGCGAACTAGAAAAAACAGGTATCAGCAGTACGGACATAGATGCCATTTTAAATAAACTAGTTGGATATATGGAGGAACATGCATGTATTTCTGCTCCATTTACTATCATCGAACAACAAGCAGGTGTGTTCGAGATCATGCAATCTAGCGGACTTCTAACTCAAACGGGTAGTACTGTTAGTTTTGCACATCAGAGCTATCTTGATTATCAGATTTCTAGTAGACTCTTGATAGAAATTCATACAGGTCAAGGGAACATATGCAATTGGTTGGGAGATAAACATGTGCAATCCTTATTCCGACGTGAGCAACTTCGTCAGATATTAATTCTTCTCCAAGATGAGAATCCTCAGGAATTTCTTGTTAACGTTCAAGAAATCCTAGAATCAACTCATGTTCGTTTTCATCTAAAGCATCTAGTCTTGGAAATATTGTCTCAGCTTGATAAGCCATCTACTTCCTTGCTTGTCTACCTTGAAGGTTTACTGAGCAGAAAACAATGGTATGAACATTTAATTGAAACTGTATGCGTGAGACATTCTCCCTATATCCTTTGGTTATTACACCAGGGAATTATTGAACAATGGCTTCAATCAGAGACACAAAAGCAACGTAATACGGCTCTCTGGTTGCTGAGATCAGTTGCAGAAATCATTCCAGATAAGGTTACAGAAATTTTGAAACCATATGCCGAACGAGATGAAGAATGGAAGAGGCAGGTATTGGCGAGTATAAGTTGGGATGAACACGCTGATTCTGACAACATGTTTGAATTGAGACTAGACCTGGCAAAAAACGGAATTTATAGAGAATGGACCGATTGGAGATGTCTAGCCAAGAATCGACCTGATAGAGCAATTCTTCTAATAGAGGCGGTTTTATCAACCTGGGGGGTAGATGATTTACAGCGAAACTATCATTCGAATACTCATTCAAGATTTGAGCGATGGACAAAAGAGGATTATCAGTCACTACTTGAAGCAGCAAGGGCCTGTTCAAATCTTACATGGACTAAACTTGTCCCTCACATCCAACGTTTATCTATGACAAAAGAAGAAGATGTTGACCATGAAAGCATATGGTATGAAGACCGATTTGATCGAAGCAGAGGAGAAATGACAACAGGGATTTTAGATATGGCTATTGAAGCAGGAAAAAAGCTTGCTCAACAAAGTGGAATCTCTTTCTTTAGCAAAACTAAAACCTTACATGACTCATCATCAGGAGTAATTCAATTTTTATTGATTCAATGTTACAGTGCTATGCCAAACCAACTGGCCGACAGAATGGTGGAGTGGTTGATGAGCAAGCCTGATAAAATCAGTATTGGCCCAGGAATAATAGAAACTGAGTGGGAACCGGCTGTTCGAATTGTTAAGAAATATTCACCTTATTGCTCAGACCACATATTCCAACGTCTCGAGCATCATTTAATGGATTATCATGCTCCCAACGAAGGGGAAATGGCTAGATACTATGTTAGCTCCTGGAAACAGGGTTACTTTGTAGATTTTTGGGGGCGACCTCAGTACTTCCTGTTACCCGCATTAGATAAGAAGAGACGTACCACTAAAGTTGAGAACTTGATTAAAATGTTGCAACGTAAATATTCTCAATATTCGAAAGAGAGATTTTTGCATGGGCACTTCAGTAAAATGGGCTTTGTCGGATCGACTCTTTCACATAATAGGTTATCTGACATTAGTGATAGAGCTTGGCTTGAAGATATTGTTGGTAATCCCAACATTCCTGATGAAGATTACAAAAGTAGACGCTGGCAAGAAGCTGATGACGGAGGGTGGCGAGAGTCTTCTGTTCGCCATTTCTCAAGAGATCTAGCAACTATTGCAAAGCGTTTTCCTAGCCGTTTTGGCAATCTTGCTCTGCGATTTCCAGAGAATGTTAATCCCAGTTATGTAGCTGCAATTTTGGAGGGACTAAAACAGACAAAACCCTCTGATGGAACCGATGAAGATAAAGCTAATTGGACTCCAGCTAGTGTAAAGTTAACTGAAGATGTAATCAATAAGTTCCTTAATACTCATGATCGTCAGGTTGCCAGTGAATTCTGCTCGTTATTAAATGCACGTTCAGAAGAAGAGTGGTCAGATAGGATACTTCAACGCCTCATTGGATATGCTAAATCGCACCCAGATCCTGAAAATGGTAAACTTGTAGTCGATGATGCTGGTGGAGATTTCAAGGCGAGCAAAGCTTCTGTTCACAATCTGCAAACTAATGCCTTAAATGTTGTGCGTGGTCAAGCTGCTTTAGCTATTGGAGCGTTACTATGGAGTCATCCAGATTGGCTCGGACTGTTTGAGCCTGCATTCGATTCGTTAATTGTTGACAAACATCCAGCAGTTCGAATTGCATCAGTAGAGGCATGCCTACCAATTCTAAATATAAACCGAGAAACGGCTATTCAGTGGTTTAGGCAGTTATGTAATGATGATCCGCGGGTTACGGCATGTCGTGCGGGAGTATGGTTCTTTAATTGCGGAATCCAGAGCCATCGAGAGGTCTTAGAGCCTCTGATAATATCAATGGTAAGTTCTGATTGCCCTGAAGTTGCGGAAGAGGGAGCTGAGGAAGTTGCTGCAAGGTGGATAATCAATAGCTTTTTCGAAAAGGAATTAAAAGATTGTTTGTCCGGATCTGTCCCACAAAGAAAAGGAGTCGCTAAGGCAGGGGCACATTTAATTAAGAAATCAGAACATACAGATAAATGCTTTCAGCTTCTAATTAACTTAATGGATGATCCTGATTCGTCTGTACAATCAGAGATCGGGTATGCTTTTAGGGATAAAGATATTTTTAGTATCCCTAAGAGTCAAGAAATCATTAGTCGATATTTGCATTCCAAAACCTACCAACATGACCCAACTCCTCTATTTGTCGCAATGGAGAAGACTTCTGGATCATTACTTCCTCACAGTGAGCTAATTATAGGTATATGTAAACAATTTGCCGGACCACTACGTGATGCGTCAAGAGACATGTCTTCAGGAATTGCTGGAGATATTCACATGCTGCTACCTCTTTTATTGCGTTTATATGAACAGGCTCAGGAAATCTCAGATATTACGATTATTAACAGTTGCTTAGATGCCTGGGATTTGTTGTATGAAAGCAGGGTTGGATTTGTTCAAGAATTAACACAGTCTATTGAACAGTAATTATCTAGCGGGATTTCAGCGATTAGCCTTAAAAAATGTGAATATAACAAAACTATTTCCAGAATATGTGAATAAATAAGAACAGCTCTCTGTATTTATCCTTTTGTCTTAAAAGAAGGCTGGCAAGCCCTTTCAAAGAATGAGAGGGGCTTGCCAACTCGAACGTAGAAATCTTGCCTTAGCCTAGATCTTCGCTATGGAATCTTTTTCTTTTCCACTTTCCAGCCTGGCATCCGCTCGATCCCGCAGGGCTTGCCCTTGAACATCTTGGCGGCTTCGGAATCCTCTTTGAGTTGCCACTGGAACCAGGCCGTGGCGACCTTGGCAAAGTCACCTCCGTGGGACTGGCCATAGGTTCCCCCATGACCTACGTCTAGGTTGCCCACGAAGACCGGGACATGGTTAAGTTGGTGAACATCATCCATGCCATTGCCATAGGCAATATCCGACTCTCCGCCCAGGATATACAATGTGGGGGTGTGGAGTTTGTCGAGATGGTCTTTAGTCAGATTGGGCATGCCCGGCATGCCACTATTGGCATTGCGTAAAATCCCGCTATTGCAGATGACGGCAGTGGTTACACGTGGATCTGGAGCAACTTCCAAGGCCTGTAACCCGCCACAGGACATGCCGCTGACTGCGATCTTAGTGGTATCGATTCGTTGATAATATGGACTCGAAGGATTGTTGTTGCAGGCGATGGCCCAGTCAATCGCATCAGTCAGTTGCTCAGAGGTTGATCGTCCACCACCGCGTTGTCCCTCTTGGGGCATGGGGCCGATGGCGATAACCAGGAAGCCATGGGATGCGACCTCGGAGAGAAAATTGACATGTTCCCAGGGTGAATTGGCACAGGCACCATTACCCCAAGCGATGATCGGCAAGGGTTTGGATGTGTCGAAGGCATCTAACTCTGCTGGCCGGAATATGGTATGGGTTGCAAGTGTGCTGTCTGTGACCATCACGGCTGGGAAGGGACCGGTGCCGCCGTCTTCTACGATCCGAGTGATAGTTTCCGTGGAGAGTGTTTGCTTGGCTTGGCGTTTGGAGTCTTTGAAAATGCGTTGGGCAAAGTTATATAGGTTTTTGCTCCAGGTCTTGTCATCGTGGCCATGGGAATCCACGTGCCAAATATGGGGGATGCCTTCTTCCTTGAGGTAGGTATGGACACCTTGACTGATACGGATTAGACCGTCCTTGTTACCGCAACTGATGTAGAGCAGCTTGAGTTGATCTTTTGACTTGGCCGGGTCGGGCACCAATTCTTCAGGGGTCTTGGTGTTGGGAGCGGAAGAAAATCCGCCTACCCAAGCGAAGGTGTCCAGGTGGGCCAGACCAAAGTTCAGGGATTGGCCACCGCCCATGCTCAGACCGGCCAGGGCACGGTGTTCGCGATCAGAAATGACCGAATACTTGGACTCGATGGCCGGGATGACGTCATTGAGCAGATCAAACTCGAAATTGGCAAAGGCCGGCGCTGCTGCATAGACATTGCCCTCGGGACTGTCATTCTTTTGAGCACGGCCATTGGGCATGACGACAATCATCGGAACGGTCTTGCCGTCTGCGATCAGATTGTCCAAGATGATGTTGGGACTGCAGAGGTTTTGCCACTCGTTTTCGTCACCGCCAATACCGTGCAATAGATAGAGAACCGGGTATTGTTGGCTGGCGTCATAACCGGGCGGGGTGTAGACCTGCATTTTGCGACGCGTTCCCACGGTCTTGGAATCGTATTCGATCATCTCCAGTTTGCCATGAGCAATACCGTCACGCTCAGTTCGGAAGTCGGCCGGCGGATCGTCAAACATCGCCTTGTCATCCGGCCCCAGTTCGATGGGAGTATCGAAGCCCACTTGGCCACGGCCTCGACTTCGACGAGCGGGAGAGGTATTGCTTGTGCTGGTGTCTGTTTGGAACAGCAGTTGAGCGAATTGATGGAGGCTGCGACGCCAGGATTGCCATTCATGGGCAGTGTCAGGCGAGACGTAAAAGTGGGTGTTCATCCCAGCCTCTTTGAGGGCCGCGGTGTTGGCCTGGGGATCGCCACCAAAACCCATTCTGCGGTTTTCCAGTTCGCGGCTACCGTAGCTGATGAATAGGAGTTTGACCGTGTCTTTGAAACCGGGGGCGTTCTCGACATCCTCTGGGCTGATGCTACCACCGCTGAACATTCCGACCTGAGAGAAGGTGTCGGGATTGGCCAGGGTGATAACCCGAGTCTGCATCCCGCCCATGGACAAACCGGCCATGGCACGATGGGCTTGATCGGGCAGGGTGCGGAAATTGGCATCAATGAAGGGGATAATGTCTTCCAAGAGGGTCTTTTGGAAACCGTCGGCCCAACCCGCTGGGGGCCAGGTGCCTCCTTGACCGCGACGTGGGCGTTGGCTTCTTGGCATGGTCCAGGTGCCGTTGTCCATTACGATGATAAAAGATTTGGCCTTGCCTGCTGCAATCAGGTTATCCATGATCAGACCAGTCTTGCCTTGATTGGGCCAGCCGTATTCATTTTCACCTCCGCCATGCTGGAGATACAGAACGGGATAACGTTTGGACGGGTCTTTGTCGTATTCGGGTGGGGTGTACACAAAGCAATGACGCATGGCGTTATTGCTCTTGGAGAAATAATATTGCTCACGGATTTGACCATGGGGTACGTCCTTGAGGGCATAGAAATCCTGGTCCTTGGCAGGAACATCGACGCCACTGCCCCAACGGCCCGCACCATAAAAGTAGAGGCTGCTGGGATCTGGTACGGCCGCTCCGTCAATCCAGATTTGATAGTAATGGAATCCCTCGTCCTGAGGTTCGGAATCTCCGATCCAGGCTCCGTCTTCGCCCTTGGTCAGGGGATACTTGACACCACTGATGTCGAACAATACTGTGTGGGCTTCGGGGGCCTCAATGCGTACCCGTACGCATCTTTCGTTGTTGACCTGCGGGTATTGTCGACCGGGTTGATTGGTTGATGCTGGCTTAAACGTATTGTCCACCTGCTTTTGTGACTCCTGGAAGAGTAGTGGAGCCATTTGATGCAGGCTGCGTCGCCAGGACTGGAATTCGTGACCGGTGTTGGGGGGAGACATAGAAATGGCTATTGATGCCTGCATGTTGCAGGGCTTCAGTGTCGGCCTTGGCATCGCCACTAAAGCCGCGACGACCGCTTCCCAGTTCACGGCTGCCATAGCTGACAAAGACCAGCTTGACCTTGTCTGTAAATCCGGGGGTGTTTTCGACATCCTCTAACGAGATGGAACCACCGCTCAAGAGCCCGATGTGGGAAAAGACATCGAGGTTCTTGAGGGTGATCATCTTGGTTTCCATACCACCCATGGATAGCCCGGCCATGGCACGGTTAGGTTGGTCTGAGAGGGTGCGGAAGTGGGAGTCAATGTAAGGGATCAATTCATCCACCAATACAGTCTGAAAGGGTTTGATGTCGAAGTTGCGCAGGCCACCGAAACGGATTTCATTGGTCATGCCATAGGTCATCACGATGATAAAGGGTTTGCATTGATCATCAGCGAGCAGGTTGTCCATGATCAGGTTGGCATGACCCTGGTTGCTCCAGGCGTATTCGTTTTCGCCCCAACCGTGTTGCAGGTAGAGTACGGGATAGTGTTGATCGTGGTTCTTCTCGTAGCCAGGTGGGGTGTAGACAAAGGCACGGCGAGAGGTCTGGGTGCTCTTAGAGGGAAAGAGGATCTGTTGCACACGACCATGGGGAACATCCTTGAGAGCGTAGATCTCCCGATCGTAGGCCGGGATCTCGATACCGCTTTCCCAACGGGTGGAGCCGTAGAAATTCAGGGTGCCGGGATCATTGAAGGTACCGCCGTCGATGGTAAGGTGGTAGTAGTGGAAGCCTTCATCCAGAGGGCCTTCCGTCGTTCCTACCCATATGCCATCGGTGTTCTTTTCGAGGACAGTACCACCGCGTCCACCCAGTCCTAGGCTCACACTGACGTTTTGAGCTTGGGGGGCTTCGATACGGAAGCGAGCATAGCCCTGGGAGTTGACTTGTGGATACTCTTGTCCTGGCTGGTTCAAGGAAGAAGGAGTGAAGTCGTCTGCGATTTCAGTTGGCTGAGCCCAGCCAACTTGGAGAGTGAAAACGGATAATAGAATCCATGCCGCAATGAGTTTTTTCATGATTTTGCCTTTCTCACTTTAATGCATCCTGATAGCGATTGATGTTCATATTCGTAGCATGGGAGGCATCTAATGCCCTAATCTCAAAACAAGAACATCTTCAATCTAATAAAAACACCGTCCAGGATAGGCAGATGTGAGATAAAAAAGGGGATCTAGTCTAAAAAAATGTCTCGCAGACGGTAGTAGACCTCATTACGATAGCCTTTTTGGTACTCAAGGGGGCTTAGAATGGCAAAATGTCATTTTTTTATTTTTTCATCTCCCATTTGCACGCCTCAGACGGTGTTCTCTAGAGTCATGGCTTAAAACGTATGGATTAAAATGGATCAGGATAAAAGAACATTAGAATTTCTCAGGCTCTTTGTGCAGCATCAACAGGAGATTTATGCCTATATCCTCACGCTGGTGCCCCATATACACGATGCTGACGACCTGTTTCAAGAAGGCACGGCCGTGATGTGGAAGAAGTTTGACCAATTCGAGTCTGGGACGAATTTTGCAGCTTGGGGTGTGAAGGTCATGCGTTTCTGATCCTGGAGTATCGACGCAAGCTAGCTCGTAGCAAACGAGTTACGATGGAAGATTCACTGTTCGATATGCTAATTGATCACTTGCCGACAATTCAGGATGATATGGCCCTACGTATCGAGGCTCTACGACATTGTCAAACCAAGTTAGATGATCGTTCCAAACGCATTGTCAAGATGCGGTATGAACTCAACATCTCGGTAGAGAAGATTTCAAACCATCTCGAGTTGTCACGGCGTCACGTCTACCATATCCTGGGACAGATCAACCAGGTGCTGTTGCGTTGTATGCAAAAAACAATGGCTGCCGGGGGGCACTCACTATGAATCCATCATCCTTACCAAAGATCGATGAACTGATGCAACGTCTGTTGGACGACCAGGTCACACCAGAGGAAATGGCGCGTTTACAACAGGCCATGCATGACGATCCTAAGGTGCGTGATTATTATATAAACAGTATGCTGGCCAACGCCGTGCTGCGACGTTCGAGTCAGGCCACCAACGAGTTATCTGCCCCCAACCTGATCGAGGCTGCCTCATCCCATGTGAATCAAGGTGTGTCGACCAGGGTGGTCCGTTGGATCACTTCTGTAGCCGCGCTCCTGATCGTGGGCGTATTGCTCTATACCATAACACATTACCAGCGACAACAGGCCAAGGGTCCGGCTATCGGCACACTGGTGGGGGGCTATCAAACCCAATGGAGGGGTGAGCAACCTCGTTTGAGCCAAGGACTCTATCGTGGAACATACGATTTGCTTGATGGGGTAGCTGAAATGCGTCTGCATGTAGGTGTCAGACTACTACTGGAAGCACCCTGCCGTATCCACTTGACCCCTTATGATGAAATGGTACTGGATCGTGGGCAAGTTGTGGTAGAAGTCGATCCCGAGGCCAATGGTTTTCGCGTTCAGACCGGTAATGCCTTGATCACCGATTTAGGAACTAAGTTCGGAGTCAAGGCCTTTGAGGATGGACGCAGCGAAACCCATGTCTTTAAGGGACGCGTACGTGTGGCCCTAGAGTCGAAAAACATGGCAAAACCTTCAGCTGAGATTGTCAGAGAAGGCTTTGCCGTACATGTTGATGTTACCGGGCGGACGTTAAGAGGTGGGTTGAACGCTAAGGCAGATGATTTCCTCCTTCAGATGCCTTTGCTCAATCCCGCCTCAAGTCCGTCGAAATTGATAAACCTCGCAGACCTGGTGGGAGGCGGTGATGGGACCGGTTCGGGCCAGTTAGAGCAGGGAATTGATCCGGTTACAGGTGAAGTCTTAAATTTATCGCCAACAGAGATCGGGTGGGTACGCCAAAATATTTATACCGAAACTCCATCTTTCTATGGAGTCGATGGCGTATTTGTTCCCAACAAAGCTTTGGGTCGAGTGGTAGTCAGTTCAACCGGGCTTCTTTTTTCACAATGTCCCGAGACCCATGGCAGTTATTATGGAGGCCCGACCAATAGTGGAACCTATCGGGATCTCCTCAGTAAGGAGGACTATACCGCTCGCCTGCTGGGAGTGGGCTATGGAACCGTAAGTCATCCGGCCTTGAGGTTGCATCCCAATGCAGGGATTACCTACGATCTGGGAGCATTGCGACAGGACAATCCAGACTTGGTTCTTACCCGGTTTACTGCAGTTTGTGGTATCCCTAAACAGATTCCAAATGATCGATTCAGTCCCGCTGAAGTTTGGGTTTTACTAGATGGGCAAAATACCTTACATCTAGACTTTTCACAAGACAACCCTTCTACCCAATTTATAGACGTCGAGATCCCAATGCAGTCGCGTTTTCTAACGTTAGTGGCCACCTGTACAGGGCGCGCAGATTTCTCTTGGATTGTTTTTGGCGATCCGTTTCTGGAGTTGGATGAGGTTATTCAACCATAGGTAAATACGATTATAAAAAAATTCCACTCATAGACATGTTCTCTGGTCCATCACTGGATTTGGGATTCACGTGTCAATATTTAAGGAATGTTAAAGTGACGCTTCGCAAATGTATTCTTTTCGTTTTCGCCCTTACCAACAGTGTTGTTCTAGCAATACCGCAGGCTCCGAAGGAGCCCTTGAGCTTATGGTATTGTCAACCAGCGAAACAATGGGTTGAGGCTCTGCCCGTGGGTAATGGTCGATTGGGGGCGATGGTATTTGGTGGAGTCTCCCAGGAACAAATACAACTCAATGAAGATACACTTTGGGGAGGTGGACCTTACAATCCTGCTAATCCCGAGGCGTTGGAGGCACTACCCAAGGTGAGGGAGTTGATTTTTGCGGGGCAATACCGTGAAGCTGATCGTTTGATAGGTCAGAAAATGATGGCCAAGCCGATCAGTCAAATGCCTTATCAGTGTGTGGGAGATTTGATGCTGACTTTTCCTGAAGCTACCCAAGTGGTGGATTACCGTCGAGACCTTAACCTGGATACGGCTGTAGCCACAGTTGCCTATACCATCGAAGGGATCCGCTACAAGCGTGAAGTGTTCTCTAGTCCTGTGGATCAGGTTATTGTGATACGATTGACGGCCGATCAACCCGGAAAGATTAGCTTCACGGCTGGGATGAAAACGCCGCAAAAGGTATCCATCACTGTCGACTCGGCTGGGACCCTGGTGATGGACGGAGTCAATGGTAGTTCACGGGGTATCGAAGGAGCCTTGAAATTTCAAGCTCGTGTATCCATTAAGGCTGCTGGGGGGCAGGTCACCTCTAGCGACGAACAGGTGACCGTGTCCAATGCCAATTCCGTTATCCTGTTGATCGCGGTTGCAACTAGTTACAAAAACTACCAGGACGTCAGTGGTGATCCTGCGTCTTTGACCAAAACG
This sequence comes from Sedimentisphaerales bacterium, assembly GCA_963662565.2. Lineage (GTDB taxonomy): Bacteria > Planctomycetota > Phycisphaerae > Sedimentisphaerales > Anaerobacaceae. The sequence continues at coordinate 122,785 of CAXXXG010000010.1, forward strand.
GTTTTGGATCGGGCCAGTGCTAAATCCTTCGAAGCCTTGCTCAAGGACCACGTCCAAGAACATCAGCGACTTTTTCGCCGTGTGTCACTGGATCTTGGCACTACCTCGGCAGCTCAACGTCCCACGGATGAGCGTATTGCCGACCTGGACAAGGTCAAGGATCCGCAACTGGCGGCTCTTTACTTTCAGTTCGGTCGTTACCTTTTGATCAGCAGTTCGCGTCCAGGTACCCAACCAGCCAACCTCCAGGGCATCTGGAACGACAGCATGAGTCCACCCTGGCAAAGCAAATACACCATCAACATCAATACCGAGATGAACTATTGGCCTGCCGAGCCCACTAATCTGAGCGAGTGCATCGAGCCGTTGGTCTCTATGGTGATGGATCTGTCGCAAAGTGGACAACGGACAGCCAAGACCTGTTACGGTGCTGATGGTTGGGTCACCCATCACAATACCGACCTATGGCGTGCCACCGCTCCCATCGATGGTCCTCAATGGGGTATGTGGCCCATGGGCGGGGCCTGGTTGTCCTTGCACTTGTGGGATCACTACGACTATCACCGTGATAAATCCTATTTGTCGAAGATTTATCCGGCCCTCAAGGGCTCGGCGACATTCTTTCTTGACACTTTGGTCGAAGATCCCCAGCACCATTGGTTAGTAACCAGCCCATCTTTGTCACCGGAGAACCACCACCCGTTCGGTACGAGTATATGTGCCGGTCCTACCATGGACATGCAGATCTTGCGTGATCTGTTTACCCACTGTATTGAAGCAGCCGAGATCTTGGGTATCGATGAAGACTTCCGCTTAAAAGTTAACAAAGCTCGTTCACGACTAGCTCCTAATCAGATCGGCAGCAATGGTCAATTGCAGGAATGGCTGGAGGATTGGGACATGCAGGCTCCCTGGCTGGATCACCGTCACGTCTCACATCTATATGGCCTATATCCCAGCGATCAGATCAACGTACACACCACTCCCGAGTTGGCCGCAGCCGCACGCAAGAGCCTGGAGATTCGCGGTGACGAGGCTACTGGCTGGGGGATCGGTTGGCGTCTGAACCTTTGGGCCCGCCTCCATGAAGCCGAACATGCTTATAAAATTCTCACCATGCTGCTACGGCCCGAACGGACCTATCCTAATATGTTCGATGCCCATCCGCCTTTCCAGATTGATGGCAATTTTGGCGGCACCTCGGGTATCGCCGAAATGTTCATGCAGAGCTGTGCTGGTGAGATCGATCTGCTACCTGCCTTACCCCAGGCCTTGCCTTATGGTTCGGTCAAGGGATTGTGTGCTCGCGGAGGCTTCGAACTGGATATTCAATGGAAGGATGGCAAACTCCTCAATGTCACGGTGCGTTCGCTCGTCGGGGGGACCTGTAAGCTTCGTTATGGAGCAGTCACCAAGGAACTCAGCATGACTCAAGGGCAAACCGCTCAATGGAATGGTAAATCATAATCCATCTAAGAGAAGGAAATGAATATGTGCAAAATCGTTCAAATGGTTTTATTCGTATTGATGTATCTGAGCATGGCTCAAGCCGAATCAGCATCTAATCCGATCATCTGGGCAGATGTCCCTGATGTGGCCGTTATTCGTGTAGATGATACCTACTATATGAGTAGCACTACAATGCACATGAGCCCGGGCGTACCTATCATGAAGTCCAAGAATTTGGTCGATTGGAACTTAGTCGGCTATGCCTACGATCGGCTCATCGAGAACGATGCCATGAACCTGGACAACGGCCGCAACGCCTACGGCCAGGGGTCCTGGGCCAGTAGCCTGCGTTACCACAACGGGACCTACTACGTGAGCACGTTCTCAAGCACTAGCGGTCGAACCCATGTGTATACGGCGAAGGACATCGAGAAGGGGGATTGGAAGGCTTTGTCGTTCGCACCGTCTCTGCACGATAATTCCTTGTTCTTTGACGACGACGGGCGTGTGTACATGATCTACGGCGCTGGAAAATTGATGCTCGTGGAATTGGAACCGGATCTTTCAGGTGTCAAGGAAGGCGGCGTCAACAAGGTCATTATTGAGAACGTCAACCTGCTGTTTGGTGAAAATGAGGTCGGTGGCCTCAATGGTGAAGGCTCACAATTGCTCAAGGTCAATGGCACCTATTACCTCATGAATATTGGATCACCCAGAAGCCGCTGGTCACGTTCCGTTTTGATCAGCCGAGCCGACAAGATCACCGGACCTTATGAAGGACGCGTTGGTCTCGAAGACCAGGGCGTGGCTCAAGGGTGTTTGATTGATACACCGGACGGTAAGTGGTATGCCATGCTGTTTCAGGACAATGGGTCTGTGGGACGCAGTCCCTGGCTTGTGCCCGTGACCTGGGATGACGGTTGGCCTGTATTTGGCATTGACGGCAAGGCACCCAAAGTCACGGACATTGAAGATACTCAAACATTGCTAAGCAGCAACATTGTGGCGTCCGATGAGTTTGACCGTAAAGCTGGCGAGGCCTTGCCTGTGGCGTGGCAATGGAACCACAACCCGGATAACAGCAAGTGGTCCATGGGTGAACGTGAAGGACATCTCCGCATCACCACAGGTCGGATTGACAGCACGGTTTTGTCCGCAAAGAATATCCTAACCCAGCGTACCTTTGCCCCGACCAGTTCAGCGACCACCAAGGTCGATGTCACGAATATGAAAGACGGAGACTATGCCGGTATGATCGCTTTGCAGGCCAGATATGGTATGGTCTGTGTGAAAATGGAAAACGGCACCAAGTCCATTGTGATGATGACGCCAGCCGCTCAACAGAGAGGGCCACGGGGTCGACATAATCCACCCAGCCCTCCCGTTGAAGTCGAGAGTGTCCCTCTGACCCAGGACACCGCGTATTTCAAGATCGATTGCGACTACCGCAATCGATCTGACAAGGCCTATTTCTACTACAGTCTAGACGCCGAGACCTGGACAAGGATTGGTTCGGTTGTGCAGATGACTTATTCCATGCCACATTTCATGGGCTATCGTTTTGGTTTGTTCAATTACGCGACCGAAACCGCAGGTGGCCACGTCGACTTTGACTACTACCGTGTCTCGGATGAGATTTCGCCCGTGAACTAACAGACAACATGACATCCAGTGTTAAGGTGAATCACTATGAAAAAGGTTATTATCTTGGTCACGTTGCTTCTTTGCACGGGTTATGCTGCGGCAAACCCTGATCCGAATTTCTATATCTTCCTGTGTTTTGGCCAATCCAATATGGACGGAGCCGGACAAATCGAATCGCAGGATCAGACGGTCAATGATCGCTTCCAGATGATGGCGACCATGAACGATTCCAAGCTCGATCGTGAGAAGGGACGCTGGTATCCGGCTGTGCCCCCACTATGTCGCCCCACAGGCGGTCTGGGACCGGCAGACTACTTCGGTAGAACGCTGGTGGCCAACCTGCCGGAAAAAGTCCGGGTGGGTGTCATCAATGTGGCCGTACCGGGCTGCAAGATCGAGTTGTTTGAGAAGGACACCTTCAGGGCCTACGCAGCCACCGCGCCAGACTGGATGACCAACTTCATCAACGAATACGAGGGCAATCCCTATCAGACGCTGGTCGACCTGGCCTGGCTGGCCCAGCAAGAGGGTGTCATCAAGGGAATTCTCCTACATCAGGGCGAGTCCAATGCCAACGACCATCAATGGCCCAACAAAATCAAGGGAGTTTACGAGAACCTCCTCAAGGACTTGAACCTCAAAGCCCAGGATGTGCCGCTGCTGGCGGGTGAAACCGTACATGCCGACCAAGAGGGAGTCTGTGCGGGGATGAATGAGATCATCGCCAGGTTGCCTGAGGTCATTCCCAGTGCCCACGTGATTTCTTCAGCAGGCTGCACCCACAAGGGGGATCGTCTGCATTTCAATTCAGCAGGTTATCGAGAGTTTGGCAATCGTTATGCACAAACCCTGCTGGCATGGTTCAAAACTCAATCCGAAAGCGATACACCAACAAAACCATACGTACATCATGGCGCCGGTAATCCATATCTGCCGTTATGGGAACATTTGCCCGACGGAGAGCCTCGTGTTTTTGAGGATCCCGATAATCCGGGGAAGTATCGTATCTACATCATCGGCTCTCACGATGTGACCGTTCGAGGGTATTGCGGACCGGACATCCGAGCTTGGTCCGCGCCGGTTGAGGATTTGTCCAGTTGGCGTGATGAGGGCCCCATCTTTACCTATAAGGTCGGTGATCGATGGGATACGATGTTTGCCCCTGACCTTGTTGAAGTTCAAAGGAAAAACGGCAAGAAGGAATACTATCTGTACCCACACAGTCGCGGTCGCAACAGGGAAGCCATGGTGGCCAAGGGGGATCGTCCCGATGGCCCCTTTAACCCCATCAATATGACTGAAGACGGATCGAGAACCGTACCAGGAAGTACCATGGGATTCGACCCGGCCGTTTATATTGATTACATCACTGATAAAAACGACCCCGATTATGAAATCGGTTTCAGAGCGTATGGATACTGGGGATTCCAAAGGTCGTCAGCAGGTCAACTTGACCAGAACACCTTGTATTCGCTCCGCCCTGGAACCGAGGCTATTGGCAATTTTATCAATACCCGTGCCTTTCCAGGTGAGGATCCTGCCGCGTTCAGCTTCTTTGAAGCTGCGTCGATTCGTAAAATCGGGAACAAATTTGTCTGGGCGTACAGCGGACATTCAGGACCTGATTATGGGCTTGGCAGGTCCAACGCGACGTTGCGTTATGCCTATGGCGATTCACCGCTGGGCCCCTGGAAAAGTGGCGGCGTTCTTGTGGATGCACGTGCGGTTGTGCTCAACAAGGATGGGACCAAACTGTCAACCTCTTATTCAGGACACAATACGCATGGCAGCATCCAGTTGATCAATGACCAGTATTATGTGTTCTATCACAGGGCACCCAGAGGATTCGGAAACGCGCGTCAGCCTATGGTTGCACCCATCAAGGTTGTATGGGATGACAAACCGGTTTCAGAAGGCGGCAAAGTGACCATCAGAGGATACGACCCCTATGCGGAAGATAATATCTGGACCGCAAAAGCCAGCCAGGGAGTTGAATATACCGGAGCCGAAGTCACGTCGGAAGGATTCCACATCTACGGACTGGATCCATACAGATATTACTCAGCAGGATACGCATGTTACCTTTCTAACCAGCAAAGCCAACAGGATTCGTGGGACATGTGGGACAACAATATGCCCATTACTGGTATAAAAAATGGTCACATCATAGGATACAAGTATTTTGGCTTTGAAGGACTGGACAAAGACAAAAAAGGCTTGAAGGCTTTCGATGGCACAAAGCCTGGCAACAAAACAGCCTTTAATCTATTCCTGACGCCCAAAACAACAACTGCCTTTAAGGTGAATGTGTGGTTAGATGGACCCTGGGACAATGACACCTGGAAAGGCAAGAAGATTGGTGAAATAACTGTACCGGCCAATGCTACACAGGAAATCACCAAATTTTCCGTTGATGTGGCCTCATCAGTTGACAATCTGGGAGGAAAACATGCGGTATTCCTTGTCGCTGAAGGTTTTGGATCTGTCGATCTTTGTGATTTAAGCGGGCTTGGATTCAGCTCGAATAAAACGAAAATCGTTCGTCCGGTTCCACCGACTGTGAGTATTCAAGTCAACGGACAAGCGATTGAACTGCCAGACACACCCGTGAGATTCACGAGTACCAACGGCATCACCAGTGTCGATCTGTATGAGGCGACACAACCCCTGCCTGCCAATACTACCGAGATTCCACACGAATCTGCATCGGCAAGCGATCGAACAGTGAAAGTCGCTGTGACACAGGCTGACACGGTAGACGGCACGGCAGTTGTGAAATTCGACTATAACGGTGTGGTGAAAACCTACCACACGGTGTTTAGTGTGGAATGATACTTGTTTGGACATTTCCATTTTAGGGTGGGGGTATTGACGCCACCCCGCAGTCTTAAGCCGACTCTAAGTCAATATTTTCATTGCCAAACGAAATGTGGAGCGTCGAAGCAATATGAGAACTTATGCGATCATTATGCTGTTTTGTGCATTGTGGCCCGGTCTGACCAGGGCACAGCAGGCCAACGTCAATCTGGATTACAATCCGCAGAAGAATACCGAAGGCCTCATCCCCTTTGCTGCACCACTCAATTCGCCGGACGTGCGAGATGATCGAACCGTGACGTTCCGTGTTAAAGCACCCGACGCAGAAAAGGTGGAACTGTCCGGTCCGGTGATGATTGCCTTGGATACGCAATCTCGCTTCATGCCCTTTGAAAAGGGTGAGGATGGGATCTGGTCCCTGACCGTGGGCCCGATTGAACCGGACATGTACATTTACTCCTTTGTGATCGACGGTGTGCATGTGGCGGACCCCAGCAACACGGTGGCCGGATTTACGGCCATGCCGCCGTACAGCCAACTGGTGGTTCACGGTGACGGCCCGGCCTATTACGATGCACGCAATGTTCCGCATGGCAATGTTACGCGTCATGTGTATCACTCGGATGTAACCAACGGTGAGCGTGAAATGTACGTATACACGCCGCCAAGCTACAGCCTGGATAAAACCTATCCCGTGTTGTATCTGGTGGGCGGCAGTGGTGATCTGCCCTCCAATTGGATCTATGACGGGAGGGTGAATTTCATGCTGGACAACCTGCTGGCCGAGGGTAAGGCCCAGCCCATGATCATTGCGATTCCGAATAACCAGGTCCTCCATCGCAATCACCCCCAGCATGTGGAATTGACGTTTGATCTCTTCGAAAAGGAATTACGACAGCACGTCATTCCACTGGTGGATAGCCGGTACCGCACGATCAAAAGCCCTAAGGGACGGGCCTTGTCGGGTCTGTCCATGGGCGGACGCCATACCCTGTTTGTTGGCTTGCGGAGTCTGGATTTATTCGGTTCGTTTGGTATATTGAGTGCCGGGCATGTGGATAGCGAAAACGTCTTGGCTGAGTTTCTCAACAATCCGACGGTCAATGAGAAGGTCGACTATCTATTTCTGGGCCAGGGTACGCATGAGGCGACTGGTCGCATGGGCACCCGTTGCCTGAGGCTGCATGAGGCATTGGAGAAACACAACATCGAACACGAGTATTATGTGGGTGGTCACGGGGCCCATGATTGGGCCACCTGGCGTCACCTGCTCTACACCCGATTTCTTCCTGACCTGTGGCAACAGCCCGCACCCATCCAGGTTGAAGGTGGAAGTTTACAGGGGACGACAGAAGAAGGATTGACTGTCTACCGGGGCATCCCTTTCGCCGCACCACCGGTGGGTGAATTGCGCTGGCGTGCGCCGCAGCCTGCGGCGAAATGGGAAGGGATGCTGAAAGCTAACAAGTTTGCACCAGGCCCCATACAAGGTGGCAACCCGCCGTCGGGCAAGAGCGAAGATTGTTTGTACCTGAACGTCTGGACACCAGCAAAATCTGCGAACGACCGTGTCCCTGTGCTGGTCTGGATCTACGGTGGTGGTTTTGGCGCAGGGGGCCACCTCCGAACGCAATTACAGTGGGGAACATCTGGCGCGCAAGGGTGTGGTGTTGGTCAGTATCGCCTACCGGGTTGGACCGCTAGGCTTTCTGGCACACCCTGAATTAAGCGATGAGAGCGTCAATCATGTGTCCGGCAACTACGGCCTGCTGGACATGATTGCGGGGCTCCAGTGGATACAGGACAACATTGCTGCCTTTGGCGGCGATCCGAGCAAGGTCACAATCTTTGGCGAGTCGGCCGGAGGCATTGCAGTCAGTATGTTGTGTGCGTCACCGTTGGCCAAGGATCTGTTTCACGGGGCCATCTCCCAGAGCGGTGGTTCCTTTGGGCCACCTCGTTCGACGACCTATCCCGGCGAGAACATGAAACGCCTACCTACCGCCGAACGTGACGGTCTGGCATACATGAAAACGGCGGATGTTGCATCCCTGGCAGAGTTACGCAAGATCCCCGCTGACCAACTTCCAGGCGGGCGCGGTTGGCCCATCATCGATGGTTGGGTCATCCCCGACGATCAATACAAACTCTACGAAGCTGGCAAGTTTAACGACCTTCCGATCCTCGTGGGCTACAATTCAGATGAGGGCGCCAGCTTCACACGCACTCGCGAGCCGCAAGTTTTTATTGACAGTGTCACGCAACGCTTCGGTCCTTATGCCGAACAACTTTTGAAGGCCTATCCAGTGGGTAAAGATTCGGTGCCCAAGTCTGCTCGCGATTTGATGCGTGATGCGGCCTTTGGCTGGCACACTTGGAGTTGGGCACGGCTGCAGGCCCAACAGGGTCAGGCTAAAGCTTACCTGTATTACTTCGACCAGCACCCGGATTATCCGGCAGATTCACCGAGAGCCGGGTTTGGCTCCCCGCATGGTCAAGACGTTGGTTATGTGTTCCAGCACCTCGGTCCCAATCCTTCGAATTCGGATCTGGAAGTCTCCGAGGCCATGGCTACCTATTGGACTAATTTTGCCAAATACGGTCACCCCAATGGTGACAGCGTTCCCAATTGGCCGTCCTTCAGTGATGCCACAATGAAGGTCATGGTCTTCCAGCAAAAGCCCCATGTCGGGCCGGTTCCCAGTCTCGATTCACTTAAGGTAATGGACGCCTATTTTGCCTGGCGTCGTACCTCTCAAGGAGATGATTGGGCTAAGTAAAGTTCATCGTTCCTATGAAAAGGACCTAAGAATGAAAATGAAATCGTTGATCATTGGCTTGCTCATCCTTGGTGCGACATTAATTTGTTTTGCGAACGAAGGAGAAACGTTCCAACTGGAGGGTGATCCTAATTTTTACATCTTCCTCTGTTTCGGCCAGTCTAACATGGAGAGTGGTGGCACAATGAACGATGAGGATAAGGTCGTTGACGAGCGGTTCCGGGTCATGGCGGATTTCGACAATCCTGGCCGAGGCTGGGTCAAGGATCACTGGTACCATGCACTTCCGCCGTTGACGGCTCGGGGACGCGGTATTTGCATGATCGATTCGTTCGGTAAAACCCTGGTGGCTAATCTGCCGGGGAACGTTCGTGTGGGGGTAATCAAGGTGTCGGTGCCCGGCTGTAAGATCGAGCTGTTCGACAAGGATACCTTTGAAACCTGTTTGGCCAACGAGCAGGACTGGATGAAGAATTTGGTCAAGCAATACAATGGCAATCCCTATCAATACCTGGTCGATATGGCCAAAGTTGGGCAGAAAGACGGTGTGATCAAGGGCATTCTGTTGCATCAGGGGGAGTCCAATCCCAACGATCACCAATGGCCCAACAAGGTTAAAGCCATTTACGACAATCTGATGGTGGACTTGAATCTCAATCCCGAAGATGTGCCGTTTTTAGCGGGTGAAACCGTGAACGCAGATCAAGGTGGTGCCTGTGCGGGCTTCAACGAGATTATGGCGGAGTTGCCCAAGATCCATCCCAATTCGTACGTGATTTCTTCGGCCGGTTGCCCAACCAACGATCACATGCATTTCAACTCCGAAGGCTCCCGGATGTTCGGCAAGCGATACGCCGAGCAAATGTTGTCATTAATTAGTGGTGATGAAAGCCAAAGCCATATAGATCCTTCGATGCCCCTTAAAAAGGCATATGCAGGGAAATTCCTCATCGGTGCAGCAGGTGATATCCCTTGGAGATACTCCGATGAGGAGTTGGCGAATATTAAGGCCCATTATGACATCATAACCCCAGAAAACTGTATGAAACCTCAGCCAACCCAACCCACAAAGGGCGAGTATAACTTTACCGCCACTGATGCCTTGGTCGAATGGTGTGAGCAAAACGGTATCAAGGTTTGGGGACATACCTTAGGGTGGCATGCACAAACACCAAGTTGGTTCCTCTATAATCCACCTTCGGAAGAACAGTTGGCAGAACAAACGTCTAACGCTGACAATCGTCGTGGCAGATTTGGACGAAGGAGACCTATGGGGCCGCCCTTAGCACGCGAAGTGGCTCTTGGACACCTCAAGGACCACATCATGACCGTAGCCGGACGGTATAAAGGACGTATTACCGGTTGGGATGTGTTCAATGAATCGATCGCAGACGGTGGTGACGGTTCTACGGAAAATTTACGAAAGAACAGTTGGTATCAAGTGGTTGGCCCTGATGTTCTGACGCTGGCCTTCAAGTGGGCGCATGAGGCGGCTCCGGATGCCCAACTCTACTACAATGACTACAATATCGAGCAAGGTGCCGTAGAAAATAAAGGAAAGCATGCCAGTTCCATGTTACTCCTCAAACGTCTCATTGCCGAAGGGGCACCGATTACCGGTGTAGGCATCCAGGGCCATTGGCATCTCGATACCAATTTAGCGGATGTCGAAAAGGCGATCACCAACTATGCCTCCTTGGGGCTCCGGGTGGCTATTACGGAGTTGGATGTCACCGCCACAGGGGATAACAGTGGTGCCTTTGGAGTCCGACAAGGTAATCGAACCATCCCACCGGAGAACTATCAAAAGCAGGCCGAGGTCTACCAGCAGTTGTTCGAGATCTTTATGCGTCATGCAGATGTCATCGACCGCGTGACCTTCTGGGGTATCAGTGATACCCGGTCGTGGCGTGGACGTCAAAATGCGTTGTTGTTTGATGGCCAATTACAGCCCAAGGCGGCATTTAAAGCGGTTCTAGAGGCGGCTGCAAACTAGAGGAACATGTTTCTGTTGTTAAATGGTCATTGAAGGATAATTGAAATGATGATTCCTAATTGTTATCTGGTTCGGATTGGCTTGGGAGTGATGCTATTGACTCTGAATGTGTGGGCGCAAAATCCACTGATCCGCGACCAATTTACTGCCGATCCAACGGCGCGGGTGTTTGAAGGTAAGCTGTATGTGTATCCTTCCCATGACATTCCTGTTCCGCCGGATAGCGGGGCACGGGAGAATTGGTTCTGTATGGAGGACTATCACGTATTCTCCTCAGAAGATCTGATGGAATGGACTGATCACGGGGTTATTGTTACCCAGACAGAGGTGCCCTGGTTGGAACGCAAGCAGTACAACATGTGGGCCCCAGACTGTGTGGCTAGGGACGGTAAGTATTATTTCTATTTCCCCACGGGACGCCGCATTGGAGTAGCGGTTGCTGATAAACCCTTTGGTCCATTCGAGTGCGAAGCCCAACCAGTGGACGGAGCACGAGGGATCGATCCCTGTGTGTTAGTGGACAAGGATGGCCAGGCCTATCTGTATACCTCCATGAATCGTATCTTTGTGGGAAAGCTCAAGGACAACATGCGGGAATTGGATAGTGAGATGACGGTAATCGAGAATTTGCCGCAAAACGGTTTAATTGAAGGTCCCTTTGTATTTGAACGCAACGGACTTTACTATCTAACCTATCCGCATGTCCACAACAAGACCGAGCGTTTGGAATATGCCATTGGTGACAATCCCATGGGCCCCTTTAAACATCAGGGGGTGATCATGGATGAGTCGGCCAGTGGTTGCTGGACCAACCACCATTCGATTGTACAGTACCAAGGGCAATGGGTTCTATTTTATCACGATCAAGATCTTTCACCGGACTTTGACAAAAACCGATCCATACGGGCAGACGTTTTGACCTTCAATGAGGATGGAACCATTGAGAAGGTGATCCCCACGCTTCGGGGGGTGGGGATCACTGATGCCCGCCAAGAGATCCAGATCGATCGCTACAGCGCTATTAGTCATTTGGGTACATCGGTTGCCTTTCTCAATGACGACAACACCTTCGAAGGATGGAAGAGTGTTTTGACGGGTAAGTATGCCTGGATTCGCTACAACAAGGTAGATTTTGGTGATCAAGTCAAAAACATCAAGATCAAGGCACGTTCGATTACAGGAGGAAATGTTGTTGTCCGATTGGATTCCGAACAAAAAGATACACTCGCTCAGGTAGAGATTCCCTCAAATGTCGATTGGAAGGTTTTTAGTGCCAAGCTTGCTCAGAGTCCTGCTGAAGTCCAAGATATGGTCATCGCATGGTCTGGAGCGGGCAGTGTCGAAATCGATTGGGTACAGTTCGAGTAGAGGAGGGGTCGCTATGCCCATCGTTAGAATAAGCCTATTTATCCTGTTTACGAGTTGGTGTGCCATCGCCTCTGCTGAATCGGAAACCTCGTTACGTAAGGCCTATCAAGAGGCGTTTCTCATAGGCAGTGCAGTGAACCGAGCCATAGTTTCGGGCCGTGATAAGGCTTCGCGTGAGATCGTTTTAGCCCAGTTCAATACCATTACAGCAGAGAACGAAATGAAAGCCGAGACCGTCAATCCCAGACCGGAGGTGTATAACTTTGGTCCGGCTGATGAAATGGTGGCCTTTGCCGAAAAGCACAACCTCTTTATGATTGGGCATACTCTTGTTTGGCATAATCAGACTCCGGACTGGTTTTTTCATGATGCAGAGGGTAATCCCAACACAAGTCAAGCTCAGATTGAGCGTATGCGCAGTCATATTGAAGCTGTGGCTGGACGCTACGCTGGACGTGTCGATGCCTGGGATGTGGTCAACGAGGTGATTGATAACGACGGTTCCTATCGGCCAACCACCTGGGTTCAGGGCATTGGTGATGGGGATGAGATGGTGAAGTGGGCCTTTAAGTTCGCCAGTCAATACGCCCCCGATACGGAACTGTACTACAATGATTTCAATGCCTGGCGACCGGCCAAACGTGACGGTATCGTACGGATGGTTAAGATGCTGCAGGCTGCAGGGATTCGCATCGATGGCGTGGGCATTCAAGGTCACTGGGGACTCAATTACCCCAAGACGGAATACATTGAGGCGGCGATCGATGCCTACGCCGCACTGGGGATCAAGGTGATGATTACAGAATTGGATGTCGATGTGCTCCCCTTGACGCGTGAAGGGCAGATCATTGGTAAGGTCATGAGCGATCCACAGTTTCAATTGGAGGAATTCAAGGAATATTTGGATCCTTATGCTCAAGGTTTGCCCGATGTGGTAGATCACCAACTGGCGGATCGTTATGTCGAACTCTTCGGTATCTTTTATGGCCGGCGCGACAAAATTGATCGTGTTACGCTATGGGGTGTGCATGACGGCATGTCCTGGAAGAGTGGCTATCCCGTTCCAAACAGGACCAATTACCCTCTGCTATTCGATCGCCAAAGACACCCCAAAGCCGCATTTTATGAGGTACTTAATTTGCCTTCGCAGGAATGAACATTAGAAAGGAAATATATTCTATGAGAACACATCTACTATCACGCTTGAACTGGGGACTAATTGCCTTGCTCGTTTTAGGCGCGAATATCGTCGCAGCCGACATACTCACTCTAAAAGAAGCCTATCAAGACCATATCATGGTAGGCGTGGCTGTCAATCGGACAATCACCACCGGTACGGCGGTTAAGGCCGACAATGTGGACCGCACCTTGGATGAGGTTAAGTCTGATATAGCCCTGGTCGAGGCCCAATTCAATCAGATTGTCAATGAAAACGATTTAAAATGGGAACTGATTCATCCCAACGAAGGACCGAACGGCTATGACTTTGCACCAGCCGATGCCTTTGTCGAATTCGGCGAAAGAAACAATATGCTGATTGCAGGTCACACCCTGGTATGGCACGGACAGACACCCCTGTGGGTCTTCAGAGCACCTGGTGTTGCCGCAGAACCAACCGAACCCGAGCAACCTCGTCGTTGGGGACGTCCTCGTTTTACCGGCCCCAAGGCCACCCGTGAACAGTTACTCACGCGCATGCGTGACCACATCCATACCGTGGTCGGACGCTATAAGGGACGCATCAAGGTTTGGGACGTCGTTAACGAAGCCCTGGCCGATGGTGGTGACGAGGTCTTACGCAATTCGCTCTGGCGTGAAATCATTGGTGACGATTTTATCGCCAAGGCCTTTCAATACGCCCATGAAGCCGATCCCGAGGCCATGCTTCGCTACAACGATTATGGCCTGGAGAACCCGGCCAAGCGTGAGAGGCTCAAGAAACTGATCGCTTCTTTACAGGAGCAGGGTATCCCGGTCCATGCCATTGGCACCCAAACCCATATCAATGTCTCGACCACTTACGAGACCATGGACCAGACGTTGGCGGATCTTGCCTCCATCGGCCTGCCCGTGCATATCACTGAACTCGATGTCAACGCGGCTCGGCGAGGTCAACGCACCACCGATGCGGATATCGCCAGCAGTTCCACGCGTACTGAAGGCGGTATCATGAACGAAGCCGACAGGCTGCAAGCTGAGGCCTATGCCAATCTATTTCGAGCGGTCTTGAAGCACAAGCAGGCCGTGACTATGGTCACCTTCTGGGGTGCCAATGACGCGGTCTCATGGTTGGGACGCGGCCGACCTTTGCTATTCGATGGTAACAATCAGCCTAAACCGGCCTTTGATGCGGTGATTCGCGTAGCTCGTGAGGCCAATGAAAATGACGCCCATCCCTTGGCCCCTTACTTTGGTCCGACCACCCTGGAGCCCAAATCTACGGATGCCGATGGTTTTATTCAGCGTTGGCTCCTGCTCGAGCCCATTAAAAACGATCTACGCACCAATGCGATTTTTACGGAATCCTATATTCGTGAGACCTTTGCTAAGGAATACTTCCCGGGTCAGTTTGAGGTTATCCCTAAAGAGGGTGATCAGGTAACTGTCGCTGACGAGGTCCTCACCTGGCATGCTTTGGATTCCATGCTATTCAACGTTAAGCTCTTTCGCTTTGCCTATGGATTGGAAAAACCGATCTACGGAGTATTGTTCTGGGCTGTGACGGTGATCGATTGCCCGCATGAGCTGAAAGATGTGCGTCTGGCCGTGGGATCAAATTCGGCCTCCATGTGGTGGGTCAATGGACAAGAAGCGGTGGGGCTCTTCGGTGATCGGCGCATGGTAATGGATGACTGTGTATCACCGCGACTCACCCTCAAACAGGGCCGGAATGTTATTCGCGGGGCTGTGATCAATGGTCCAGGAATGAGTGATTTCTGTGTACGATTGATCGATGAACAAGGCGAGCCGGTCAAAGATTTTAAGATCGATGTGATGAACTAAGGTTCTTTTAAACTCAAAATATATGAACACTCCTTAGATTGGAGGTCTTATGAAGTCTATTGTCTCGAAGATAACCCTCATGGGTTTGTTATATTTGGTTGGGGTACTGCCGGTTTGGGCCCTGGAGGGAAATCCCTATATCCACGATCCTTCTACTATCATGGAGTGTGACGGTAAGTTTTACACCTATGGCACAGGCGGAGGCGGCCTGGTCTCGTCTGACGGCTGGACCTGGACTCGTGGAGCTGAACGTCCCGGTGGTGGACTCGCACCGGATGCCATCAAGCTTGGGGATCGCTATTACCTCAGCTACACCTCCAAGGGCGGGGGTTTGGCAGGTGGTCACTCAGGGGCTATCAACACCATGTGGTCACTATCACTTGATCCCAACTCACCTGATTTCGGTTTTCACGACGACAGCGTGGTGGTAACTACCGATGGGGTTGAGGATTGTGATGCCATCGATCCGGGCTTCTTCCTCGATCCGGTCACCGGGCGGCTCTGGTTGACCTACGGCACCTACTTTGGCTTTATTCGTCAGGTCGAACTGGATCCCCAAACCTGCAAACGCATCAATCCGGCCGACACCCCACGTGACATTGCCATTGATTGTGAGGCCACGGTGATGATCTATCGTAACGGTTGGTATTATCTACTGGGCACGCACGGAACCTGTTGTAGTGGGGTTAATTCAACTTACAACATCCGCGTGGGACGTTCGAGAAGTGTCAACGGTCCCTTTGTCGACAACATGGGCATCGATATGCTGCGAGGTGGGGGTAAGCTCCTCATCGCGGCTAACGGACGCAACGTAGGGCCGGGTCATTTTGGTTTAATCGATCTGGGTGGGGGTGCCCAAAGGTTTTCCATGCACTATGAAGCCGATCTGGATCAAGGCGGCCGCAGCGTCTTGGCCATTCGTTCACTGCTTTGGAAAAACGACTGGCCCATGGTCGGTGAGGATTTCCAGGGAGGCACGTTTGTCATCGAATCCGAACGCAGTGGTTATGTTCTGGATCTGGCGGTTGAAGCAACTCCCTTGGCTCAGGTAAGACGTCGCGGCTTTGGACGTCGAAATACCGGCCCGGTAACACCCATTGCCGATCAAGAGGTTGATGAGGTCTCCAAGTCTTGGCCCCAAAGCGAGCTTGAGGTTCGCCTGAGTGATTACATGCTTCAGGCCCATCAGCAGTGGACGATTACCCCCGTCAAAGGAGCGGGAGGTTATCTTGGATCACCCTATTTCAAGATCGTTATCGCTGGAACACAACGGGCGCTGGCCGCGACAACCGATGCCGAGGTTGTCGCCGTGCCTGCTTTTACCGGAGAAAGTGAACAGCTCTGGCGAATTGAGCAATTGACGGACGGAACCTATCGACTCATTCCCAAGGTGGTTCATGACTATCCCTTGGCATTGACCGCGGTGGGAGTTAGCACACCTTCATTGACCGAGTTTGATCCAGAAAGTGACAAAGGACGCTGGAATTTGAAAGTGCCATAAATGAGGATATGCAATCGTTTCTAATGTCTATTAGGAGTACATTAAATAGTCCAGGTGATGGATTATAAAAAATCTAGATTAACAATCAAATGGTTGTGCTTACCATTAATCTATCTCATAGAGAGAGATTCATAAAAAGGGACTAAAGGTTCATAATTAATGATTTATTGCTTTGTGTGGTTTTATATCATGATGATATGAATATGCTATCAATGGATATTATTAGTGTGGTTTTAATGACTAGACCTGAGGAGGAATGTCATGAGAAAGAAGAACTATGAGTTGTTTGGCATAATCTTTTGCATCATTGGAGTATTGCCTTGTTTTGCAGATATTGTTGTCTATGAGAATGATTACGAGGGAAGCAATGACGATGCAGTATCTGGCTGGAATTGGGGGACGGATGAATGTTCTCATGCTGTTGCACTTGAGAGTTATGAAGGCAATGTCGTAGTTGAACATACAGGGAATATCAACAATGATAGTGGGGCGGCAGCTGATTGTCGGTTTGGTTCACAATGGGATATCACTATGAATGGCTACAATACCAGTGATGATCCTGACGATTATCTCATTGAATTTGATCTGTATAACTATTCTGGCGATTGGGATCCTATTGATCTCGAATTTTATGTGCTAACCGATGGTCAAGGATACGGTTCTGGTACATCGGCCTATGCTCAGGAAGATGGTTGGGTTCATGTTGCCGTAAACTTGTCTGATTTAACCGCTGGATGGTGGAATGGTCAGGAATGGGACTTAACCAGTGATACTTGGGCTGTTGAATTCGGGGGACCTGCATGGCCGGGTGCCTCTGTGCCTGCAGGCGAAACTTGGGAGCAAATCTGGTTAATGGATAATCTTAGGATTACCTATGTCACTGACGCAAGCGTACCTTACGCCACTGATCCGTCTCCTGATGATCAAATGGAAGATGCAGCCCCAGAGCCTAAACTGACCTGGACTGCGGGGAAATATGCAGTAACGCATGATGTTTATTTCGGCACCAGTTTTGAGGATGTCAATGATGCCAGTCGTGATAATCCTGGAAATGTTTTGGTCAGTCAAGATCAGAGTGAGGCTCTCTATAAGCCCGGTGAGTTAACTCTAGGGGGTATCTATTACTGGCGGGTTGATGAAGTCAACGAGGACAGCACCACCATCTACCCCGGCGATGTTTGGACCTTCACGGTTGAACCGGTTGCCTTTGATCTTGGAGCTGAAAACATCACTGCTTTAGCTTCGACGACCAGTAAAGGAGCGGCCCAGTCCACGGTTAATGGAGAGGGTTTGAATAATGACCTACATACGTTTAACTCTCCCGAAATGTGGCTCAGTGCTGATAGCAATGAGGGTGAATCGTGGATTGAATACAGCTTTGATCAAGTCTACACCTTACACGAAATGCAAGTTTGGAATTACAATGCTGAAAATGAAAACGTCTTGGGGTATGGTATCAAAAACGCCTTGATTGAAATCACAGTCGATGGCAATGAATGGACTACTTTTGATGCCAATATCGTTATCGATCAGGCTCCAGGTAAGTCTAACGCTCCAGTGAGTACTGTCATCGAGTTGGGGGATGTCGCCGCTAGTGCGGTTCGTATTACGGCATTGTCTAATTGGTCGATATTTGGTATGCGTTTTTATGGGCTTAGCGAGGTGAAATTTAACTATATTCCGACCGCTGCACGTCTGCCCGACCCACAAGATGGGCGTACAGGAGTTGATGTGAGTCAGGTTCTGAGTTGGCGTGCGGGTCGATATGCCAATTTGCATGATGTTTATCTGGGCACAGACGTTGAAAATATGACCCTGGTGGCTACCGTCAGCGACTCTGAATATGCCCCCAATAATTTGCTTTATGATGCCAGTTATGTCTGGGCTGTAAACGAGATCAACGAAACAATGTCGATGACCTACGAAGGTGACACCTGGAGCTTCAGTACCCCAGCTTACCGTGTTGTTGATAATATGGAGTCTTACAGCAACAACAAATTCATCTATGAAACCTGGGTTGATGGCTATGACGACAAGAATGACGACAATAGCTCACAAGTAGGGCTCGATGATCCCCCGTATGTCGAGCAGGATATTGCTTACGATGGCGATCAGTCGATGCCGATGTATTATGCCAACGAAGATAGTACTATGTATGCTACTGCTGTCAAAACTCTCGACAGTGAAGATTGGACTGTAGGTGGTTTGCAGACCCTAACCTTATTTTTCCGTGGAGACATTGAGAATGAAGGTGGTCAACTGTATATAGAGATTAACGGCAAAAAAGTAAACTACGATGGCGTCTTGAACATGATCATTTGGACGCAATGGAACATTGACTTGGACGAGTTGGGCATCGATTTGACTAACGTTACGAGTTTAACCATTGGTGTTGATGGTGTCGGTGAAGGTCTAATCTACATAGATGCTATTCGTCTTTACCGTGAGGCTCCAGCCGTGGCAGAGGCGAGTGATCCGACGACTGCCAATCTAGTTGTTTACTACAATATGGAAGGCAATCTCAATGATCAATCTGGTCATGGTAACGATGGTTCCTCAGAATTTACCCTGTTCTACGAAGATAGCTTGAGTGAGGATATGGGCCAGGCCGCCGCATTTGATGGTATTGCAGACTATGTGGATATACCGATTGGGAATTTACTGTCCACCCTGGAAAACAGCACCTTTGCTGTATGGGTCAGTATTGATGAGGATGCTGATGGAAGTTGGATGCGTGCTTTTGACGTGGGTACGGGCACGGATAACTACCTATTTCTCTGTCCGCGTGTGGGTACGGATAACGGCGTTCGTCTAGCGATTCTTACTCCCGATCTCAGTGGTGAGACGGGATTAACCTCCAATAATACTTTGTCTTCGGGATGGCATCATTTAGTGGGTGTCTTCGACAATGGTACTCTTAGCTTATATGTCGACAGCCAATTGGCAGGCAGTGTAAGTACTGAGACCTATCCTCAGGGCCTGGGAGTGACCACTCAGAATTGGTTGGGACGTTCGCAGTGGGAATCGGACGCTTACTTTGAGGGTCTCATGGATGAGTTCCGAGTTTACGATCGTGCTCTGACCGCTGGAGAAGTACGTTTTTTGGCTGGTGATCAGCAGTAGTGCTTAATCGTTCCATCCTTTTTTATCTGTATAAAGAAGATATGCAGGGTCTGGGCTAGTCCAGACCCTGCCTTCATGTTGAAATTAGGATGAGATAAGGTGAGGGACACAATGCCTCATAAAACCAGCTGTAAGTAGAGAGTGCCTGTATTTTTGCATATGCATTATGCATGGTACTGCTATGGAAACGGTTTATTCTTAGCAGAGTTTTGCTGTTGGACAAGAAGTACACATTTAATACACGTGGGGCCCTAATGAAAAAAGCCACCTTTATATTATTAATCATCTTGAGTTACATCCCGCATGTATCGGCTGGATCACTTCGAGTGGATTTCAATGGCAATAACTGGGGGGAGGTCGTTGCTGAAACCCAATCTGGATTTGAAGCTTATAATGCTCGTAACGAAGTCGTCGATGATTTTGTTCCAGTTGGGTATGAAGCCTTTGGAACAACCATAACCGTAACTCCGACCTGGGCCTCCAGGGCTGACGCTACAGCTATGCAATCTTTTTGGCGTACCAACAACGGCGGATATGTAGAGAATGATGAGAATTTATTTTCTTTAGTTCGAGATTGGATTGGTACAGATACACGTTCAAATGGTGATCCCTTGACGCTGACAATCAGTGGATTACCAGCGGGCACCTATTCTTGGATTTCCTACCACCATGATACTGCAGCTGTCACCATGGGAAAATTTGATGTAACAGTTAATGATGATACGGGTTCCAATACTACAACGGGTATCCAGATCACTGGACAGGCCGTTACTGCGATTGAGGGCGTGGCCACCTTTACAACAACTCTGGTGTCAAATGGTATAGACGATATTACTCTGGTCTTTGATCAGCAGCCCTATACCAATCCCTACAACGAAGCTTGGTTCATCATGAATGGTTTTGAGATCAGTGATGGTGAGGCTGAACTCTGCTGGCATGCGGGAGCGACCTTGCGACGTCCTATCTCACCCGAACACCCCATGTGGCTGGTGCATATCGATACCTGGAATTATGCTGATCCCCGTAAAATTATCGAATTGATTCCGGAAGACATCCGGCCATACGTGGTTATGAACATCTCCCTGTCGATCAGTCATGATGAAGCAACAAGTCGGTTCAAGGTTGCCGAATATGGCTACGAGATCGCCAAGTCATGGCTACGGGCCTGTGCTGAGTACCGCATGTGGGCCGTTGTTCAACCGTCAAGCGGTGGTTACAGCCAGTTCTCTGATTTTGATTTGTCTGTGTATGAAGAATTCTATCGTGATTACCCCAACATGATTGGTTTTAACTACTGCGAGCAATTCTGGGGGTATGATAGTCATACAGACCTGCTCTCGGCGGCCTGGGAGGATCGCATCACTCACTTCGCAGATTTACTGGAATTAAGCGATCGTTATGGAGGCTATTTGGTCGTCAGTTGGTGCGGGAACCAGTGGAGCCCCAACATCAATCCAATTGCCATGCTTAA
Organism: Sedimentisphaerales bacterium; assembly: GCA_963662565.2. GTDB lineage: Bacteria > Planctomycetota > Phycisphaerae > Sedimentisphaerales > Anaerobacaceae. The sequence goes on from CAXXXG010000010.1 coordinate 143,937, forward strand.
ACGCAATCCTGCCTTTGCGTCAGCTTGTCACATGTATACGGACAACTACATTCTTTGTGAAAAGTACACTCAGCAGTCTTACATCTCGGATATGGAGAGTCTTTGTCTGGGGGCTTATCTGTCAGGCTACAGTGGTCACTATGGCATGCGATATGATGATACCGGATGGACAGATGTCGATGGAGAGCATGACAACTTCACTATGGCTACTGCTGGAGCCGCCCATCTTGAACACATCATGCTGACCGGCATGACTGTGATTGACGGACCGGAACTGATATGGACGCAATGTTTCAAGGAAATCAGTGCAGGTTCGACAACAGATGGCTATACCATGCGACGTTGGGATACCTATACACAATTCAATAACATTAGCGTAGATCTATTCCGCAAGATCCTAGATGGAACTGTACGCATTCCGAGTCGACAGGAAGTGATTGACCGCACCAAGGTCGTGATTCTCAACGATGTTGATTATGGCAGCAGTAACAATATCTATAGCTCTCCCGAAACCCTGTTTCAAGGTCTTTATCGCATGGATGGTGACGGCAATTATGAATATAACAAGACGTTCTTCAAGAAAACAGGACGCTATCCGACCATTCCCACTGCGTATCGATTGGGAGATGACCTAGCCGAGTCTTTCATGATTCAAGTTAACCGTTCTGATTATTCGAGTCGTTGGCCCAGTATTAGTGCAAAGGTGAACGAGTTCGAAAGCTTATTCGAGGAGGAATACAGTGGCGATATTTATGCGGGACGATATGAAAACGGTTGGGTCATCTACAATCCCTATAAAACAGGACAGACGGCCAATGGCATGATCGATCTCCAATACAATACCTGCGACTCAATAGAGTTGACCTTGTCGCAATATACTTCAGGAGTGGTCAAGGAATACGCCGATTCGCTTTCAATCTATCTGAATAACTATGATAACGTTATCGATACTGGTTTAAAAACCGACATGATCAAGATCTATGGATGCTCCTCGAAACCGGAGTATTCGTATGTGGATCGGTCCAGCCACCAAGACAGCTCGGTTACAAGGGCACTTTCACGTGGAGGAGTATTTACCTTAAATGTCCACCATAATGGTCCGATCGATATAACACTCGACTGTTCTGGGACAAATACAAACAGGTTGACCTCGTACACACCCTCGGCCGTTTCGGCACCCAATCAACCGATGGATTATCGTGGGGCTCTTCAATATGAAGCCGAGTGCTTTGATTATCAAAATATCTCCACCTTGGTTAAAGGGGGCTACTATGAGAATATTCGTAATTATACCGGACAGGGTTACCTGGGATTGGGGACCCGCTCGAATGCTAGGGTCAGGGATATCATAACGGTGCTCAAGGATGGCACTTACTGGTTGGAGACCCGCTATGCAGTGACGGGAGCCAATGTCAATACCGTCGCTCTGTATATCAATGGCGTCCGCGTTGCCACTCCAACGTTCACCAAGACCAATTCACTCAGTGATTGGTCGGTCAACATTCAAAGTATAAACCTGAAGGCAGGTGAAAATACCATTGAATTCAAAGCTAATAGTAGTGGGAAGAGACCGCTTTACCTCGATCATATCCTGGTGGTGCCTACAACCTATGGTGACGGGATTGTTGTTCAGGAAAACGAACCGGAATTTTTGGGTGTGGATGGAACAATTGACGATCTGTATATTGGTTTTACGGGTGATGGCTATGCCGATACCAACGATGTTATGGGGGCCGGGATTGACTGGATGTTGAATTGCGATGCCTCTGGTATTCAAGGTTTTACCTTTCGCTATGCCTGTTTGGAAACGGGTACGGCCGACCTGATCATCAACGATGAAATTGTATCCTCCAAGATTGCTTTCACTGCGACTGGGGCATGGTCCATTTGGGATTATGTCACGGTTTATGTCGATTTAAATGCTGGGGACACTAGGGTCAGACTTCAATCGACATTTGACGAAGGGCTACCTTTGATTGATAGCGTAGAAATGATTGCTAAACAGCCAATCTCACAGTAAGTGTAAGCATGAACATTCATAGTCAAAGCTTTAGAGTTGGCATTACTCGCTTTGAGTTTGCCGGTGTGAGCTTTGGAGTAGGTAATACTAATGGTGGTTGAGAAATGTGAGCTAAAAGGTTAAAAGGCATTAAAGATGAAGAAAGCAAGATACCTGGTTGATCATATTTATACAGCCGATCCGGCTGCTCATGTTTTTAACGGGAGAATATATATCTATCCTTCTCATGATATTGAAACAGGGATTCCCGAAAATGACAACGGAGATCATTTTGATATGAAAGACTACCATGTATTATCCATGGATGACATTGAAAGTGATGTAGTTGATCATGGAGTTGCGCTGCATATTGATGATGTTCCCTGGGCCTCCAGGCAAATGTGGGATATGGATACTGCATATAAAAACGGAAGGTATTACATGTACTTCCCGGCAAAAGATAAAACTGATATCTTCAGGATCGGTGTCGCTGTCAGTGACAAACCAGAAGGTCCTTTTATCCCGGAACCTTACCCAATCTTAGGAAGCTACAGTATTGATCCGTCAGTCTTCCAAGATGATGATGGAAAACAATACATGTATTTCGGTGGTATCTGGGGAGGACAACTTCAAAGATACAGGAACAACAAAGCCCAGGAATCCGGAATAGAACCTGCTGACAACGAACCGGCACTCTGTGCTAAGATCGCAATGCTAAGCGATGACATGCTTCAATTCGCTGGAGATCCGAAAGATCTGCTAATTCTTAATGAAAAAGGCAATCCGTTGACTGCCGGGGACCATGACCGTCGCTTCTTTGAAGCTTCTTGGATGCATAAGTACAATGGCAAATACTATTTCTCTTACTCAACCGGGAACACACACCTTTTGTGCTATGCTATCGGTGACAATCCATACGGACCTTTTACATACCAGGGAGTGATATTAACTCCTGTAGTTGGCTGGACAACACATCATTCCATCTGTGAATTCAAGGGGAAATGGTACCTGTTTTATCATGACTGTGTCCCATCCGGTGGAAAAACATGGCTACGAAGCCTGAAAGTAGTTGAATTACAGTACAATGATGATGGAAGCGTAAAGACTATTAAGGGTAGCGGAGAATAATTACATACTGAGGCTGTTTCGGGGGCTATAGAGTTTGTTTTTGCCTGTGCGTTATTGAAATAAAATATCCACTCTAAGTGGACGAGCGTAGCTCGTTGCGACAAATGCTACGGGCGTAAGCCCTAGGTTTCATGAACAAAGATTAATTGTTCAGATGTGTGGATTGCTGGGCCAGGGATTGGCTCATATATCAAAGTTCCTTACAAACAGACAGTATTTATCTGCGTTGTTTTCTAAATAGTTGGCTAAAACCTAATCTTTCTGACTTTGTATGGTTGTGAAACATTTAATGATGTTTTGTGGTGATTGAATGACTCCATCCATTAAAATCAAGTCAGGCATTCCAGATTATTTTTCAGAACAAGTGCTTGAGGCCAATCGTTTTTATTTGGACGCCTATGGCAGTGCAACCACACCGTTTGCTGTGATTAGCGGGGGATGTGAACGATGTGAACCCGATTACAGGATTGATCGTCCGGACTTCCCCTTTTATTGCATAGAATTTATCGCACGAGGGAAGGGATTCTTAACGATAAATGGTCATACCCAACCGTTGTCGGCCGGTACGGTTTTTTCTTATGGTCCAGGTGTTACCCACGTGATAACTACAGAAGAAGATGCTCCATTGATCAAATACTTCGTTGACTTCACTGGGTGTAAAGCACACAGATTGTTTGAAGAAAACGGATTAGAATATGGTGCAGTGAGTCAAGTAAAGGCTCCAGAAGTCATATTGCAGGTTTTTGATGACCTGGTTAGCAATGGCTCTGGGGGAAATCGATTCGGTCCAAAAGTCTGTGCAACCTTAGTCGAGCTGCTTGTGCTCAAAATCGCTGAACTACAAACAACGGAGAAGGATTATCCAACTGGTGCTTTTACCACCTACCAAAACTGTCGAACGATCATTTTAGAGAACTACCTCCAATTGCATACACTTGATGACATTGCTGAGGTTAGTCATGTCAATAAGGCTTATCTCTGTCGTCTTTTTCAGCGTTTTGATAACCAGAGTCCTTATCGCTATCTCATGCAATTGAAGATGAGAGAAGCAGCCAAACGACTGCAGAATAGAGGAAGCTTAGTCAAGCAGGTAGGATTTGAGTTGGGATTTACAAGCCCTTATCATTTTTGTCGGGTTTTTAAAAGTGTCTTTGGTGTACCTCCTACCGCTTTCAAAGGTTTACGGTTGCCTCTTGGACATGGGCCTGATGGATAATCATCCCCTATTACAGCAATTGTATTGATTATTACACAATAAGAAGGGGATAAGAAAAGTCAATTAAAAGCATGACGTGTTCTGAATTAGGCCAAGTGGGGGATTATTTCAAGGGTTTATATCTCGCCTAATGGGGTATTAAGTTACATCTCTGCTCTAAATATTTACCATTTAGATTCACGCTATCGATAAGTCAATATTTGGCATTACATCGTCAATAGACGGCATGGGATGAGAGTAAAAATAAGACGATAATAGACAAGCATTGGCGAGTATAAGTCAATTTGTAAGTTTAGGAGTTGGGTTCAGGAGAGAAGCAGCAAGAAATTATTGGACTATCGATGTGTGTGATTAGATATGCCTTATTAAGTTACTCATTGCCTAGAAGGAGGATTTACATGTGTTGTAGAAGAAGTATGGTGAAGTGTTTTTTAAGTTGGATGTTGGTTTTCGTCATTACACCAGCGGTGCTTGGAGGAGTGATTGTTGATGATCATTTTGATGATGGTGCCATCGATTCTAATCCTACGGGTATTGGATCGGGCTTTAATACTTTTCTAGGTAACAGTGGTGCTATTGAAGAATCTGATTCTTTAGCAGGCCTCACGACTTCTACGAATGGTGGTGACCGGGCAACGATTGTTTCGGTTGAAGGGGCAAGTATTGGAACCGGAATCACTCGCTTTGAGTTTCGCAGTGTGAGCTTTGCTGTGGGTAATACTAACGGAGGTTCGACGGCTCGCAATGCTTTGGGAGTTAGAGATGATAATACTGCAGAGGACGTTGATGGAGGTCAAGCCGCAGGTTTTTGGATTCAGTTTGAAAATGATTCACTTCTATCGGCAGATAATAGCGGCGGATGGAGTGGAACCTCCGTTTTAATGTATCAACCTTCCGGAGATTCGCTTGATACTCCAGCTATAGAGTTGGCCACATGGGAGTTTGATCGGCTTAACTGGGATACCGGGGCCAACGAATTATCTCCTATTCTTGACATCACCCTGGATCTGAAACCTGAAGGATATTCGTTAACCATTGAAGGGGATACGATTACGCTGTTAACGGGAGCGTTGGCCAGTAGCTATGAGGCTGCTGGTATTACCAATGAATTGACTGTCGGTCATGCTTTTGTATTTATTCAATCAGAAAACCCAGGTATCAATACCTATGTTGATCAAATCGTTATTACAGAAAATGCATCTGCTCCTGTTTTAGCAACACCTTTAAGACCTGCGAATAAAGCCGAAGACGTTGCCTTAGATGAGATCTTAGAGTGGACGCCCGGGATTTATGCAGTAACTCATGATGTTTATTTTGGAACTGATTACGATGATGTCAACGATGCCAGCCGTGATAATCCGGGTGAAGTGTTAGTCAGCCAAGGTCAAACTGAAACGACCTTTATTCCTGATGAATACGAATTGGATGGTGTTTATTATTGGCGTGTTGACGAGGTCAATGAGAATCCAAGCACCATCTACAAAGGAAATGTCTGGACGTTTTCTGCTGAGCCAACAGCCTTCGATATCGATGCTAATAACGTTACGGTGACAGCTTCAAGTATCGGTGGTGGTAATCCCAACATGACAACCAATGGCGCTGGCCTAAGTGAGGATCTGCATTCAACAGATAGTAGCACGATGTGGCTCAGTGCAGACAGCAATGCTGGTGAAGCTTGGATCGAATTTACCTTTGATCAAGCTTATACCCTGCATGAGATGTATGTTTGGAACTATAATGCTGAAAATGAGAATGTTTTGGGCTATGGTATCAAAGAGGCTCTTATTGAGGTCTCTGCTGATGGAAATGAATGGACAACCGTAGAAGCAAGTGCCATTTTAAATCAAGCGGCCGGACGCTCGAAAGCTGCTGTAAACAGTATTGTCGAAATGGGGGATCTAACTGTTAGTGCAGTGCGTATCACCGCCTTGTCCAATTGGTCAATATTTGGTTTGAGAACCTATGGACTCAGTGAAGTGCGTTTTACCTATGTCCCCACTTCTGTACGCCTACCTAATCCCGAGGATGGAACGACTGATGTGGCTGTCGATCAGGTCTTGAGTTGGCGTCCAGGGCGGTATGCGAGTCAACATGAGGTTTACATGGGTAGTGATATCAATTGCATGGACTTGATTGACACCGTTAATGATGCAGAATATGCACCAACAGATCTTGTCTATGATGCCAGTTATGTCTGGTCCGTCAATGAAGTCAACGAGACTACAGGCATTTCTTATGCGGGGGATGTCTGGAGCTTTAGCACACCTGCTTACTATACTGTTGACGATATGGAATCCTATGATAATGGGAATTTCATCTATCTGACCTGGGCTGATGGCTATGACGATAAGAATGACGATAACACATCTCAAGTGGGACATGATGATCCTCCATATGTAGAGCAGGCGATTGCCTACGATGGTTCCCAATCTATGCCGATGTACTATGCCAACCAAAACAGCAGCATGTACGCTACGGCGGTCAAGAGTATCGGTGGTGAAGACTGGACTGTAGGCGGTCTTCAAACACTTACCGTTTTCTTCCGAGGGGACATGGAAAACGATGGCGGTCAATTGTATGTCCAGGTTAACAATAAGAAGGTGACTAGCGACGTATCGTTGTCGGTTGCCCTCTGGACGCAGTGGAATATCTCCCTGTCCGATTTGGGTACTGATTTGACGCATGTCACCGATTTGACCATCGGTGTTGACGGTGTAGGTGAAGGTTTAATCTATATCGACGCAATCCGTCTCTATCGCGAGGCCCCGGAGGTTGTCACATCTAGCGATCCGACGAGTGAAAACCTTGTATTGCATTACACCCTGGAAGGGGATCTGTTGGATCAAGCAGGGCAAGGCAACCATGGCACTTCTGAAATGACCTTATTCTATGAAGCGAGTTTGACAGAAGACATGGGTCAGGCTTTATCCTTCGATGGTGCGGCAGACTATGTGGATATGGAGGTTGGAAATTTGATCTCCACTCTGGAAAATAGTACTTTCGCAGTCTGGGTACGCATAGACGATGATGCCGATGGTGCTTGGATGCGTGCCTTTGATGTTGGAACCGGAACGGATAACTATCTGTTCCTCTGTCCACGAGTTGGAACTGCTGATGGTGTACGTTTAGCGATCCTGACCCCGGATCTTGGTTGGGAAACAGGTCTGACTTCAAGCTCCGCATTGTCTGACGGTTGGCATCATCTCGCCGGAGTATTTGATAACGGAATGTTGAGCCTTTATATAGACAGTCAATTGGCTGGCAGTGTGAGTACGGAGACCTATCCCCAGGATTTGGGTGTCACGACTCAGAATTGGCTGGGACGCTCTCAATGGGAAGGTGATGCCTTCTATAATGGTCTCATGGACGAAGTCCGTATTTATGACCGTGCTCTGACGGCTGGCGAAGTGCGTTATCTGGCCGGAGATCGTTAATATGATTAGTTGAAAGAGTTCTGTTTTGGTCAATCAGTGTAGGCTGGTTACCCAAACTAATCGGTATTACATAATAAAGTTTTGAAGGAGGTTTATTATGTTAAAGAGAACCATGGTGTTATTTGTATGTGTTGTGACATCCACTGCTTTCGGCTTTAATCCAAATATGGATGAAAGTCTAGTAGGCTGGTGGCCCTTAAATGATGGTGGTGGGGCGACTGCTGTTGATGCATCCGGCAATGGTAATCATGGAAGCTTGGCAGGGAATCCTGAATGGGTTGATGGTTATTTAAAGGGTGCATTACAATTTGATGGTGATGGCGACTATATCAATTGTGGGAACGATTCTACCTTTGACATTCAAGACCAGATTACCATGACCTTTTGGATTAAAACCTCTGGTTTTACCACGGATTGGTCTGCCATTATCAGTAAGGGTGATAGTTCCTGGCGTATGAGTCGTGCTGCCACCACCGGTGACAGCATCCACATGGGCTTTGGTGGTACCACAACCAGTGGTAATACCTATTTGGATGGCTCAATATCCGTAACAGATGACCAATGGCACTTCTGCGTTGGTGTTTATGATGGTGCAGAAGTACGGATCTATGTCGATGCTGAACTCGATGTTTCTCAAGCAGCAACAGGGCAGTTGACTACCGATTCCTATGATGTCTTGATAGGTGAAAATGATCAACAAACGGGGCGTTATTTGAACGCGATTCTTGATGATGTGCGAATCTATAATCGGGCATTGACTGAAGAAGAGCTTGAAAAAGTTATGACGGGTGGGAGCAATCCTGCCTTAGCCTCAGACCCCTTGCCAACGAATACAGAAGAAGATGTGGCCTTGGATGCCGAGTTGATCTGGAGTACAGGTGTATACGCCATCACCCATGACGTATATTTTGGGTTAAATTATGATGACGTCAACGATGCCAGCCGTGCGAATCCTGGAGATGTATTAGTAAGCCTAAACCAGAACGCCACCTCGTATGTCCCAGGTGACTTGGAATTGGATGGTGTTTATTATTGGCGTGTGGATGAAGTCAATGAAAATCCCAACACAATTTATAAAGGGAATGTCTGGACGTTCTCTGCCGAACCGGTAGCCTTCGCCATTGACATCAATAGTGTTACGGCAACGGCCTCCAGTATCGCCAGTGGTGAACCTAACAATACCATCAATGGTATAGGACTCACTGAGGATCTCCATTCAAAACAGAGTAGTGAAATGTGGCTTAGTGCCGATTGCAATGCAGGCGAGGCATGGATCGAGTATACCTTTGATCAAGCCTATACACTCAATGAGATGCATGTCTGGAACTATAACGCTGAGAATGAAAATGTTCTGGGCTATGGCATCAAGGAAGCCCTGATCGAAGTCTCGGTTGATGGCAACGAATGGATTGTCTTGGAATCCAATGTGGTACTAGCTCAAGCTCAAGGGAGATCCAATGCCGCTGTGGGCACTATCATTGAGATGGGTGATGTCACTGTTAGTGCGGTTCGTATTACGGCTTTATCTAATTGGACGTTCCTGGGATTGAGAAGTTATGGTCTTAGCGAAGTACGTTTTACCTATATCCCTACTGCCGCACGTCGTCCAATCCCCGCAGATGGGACAACCGATCTGGAAATTGATCAGTCATTAAGTTGGCGTTCCGGTCGTTATGCCAGTCAACATGAGGTCTATCTAGGTACCGATGTGAACACCATGAGCTTAGTGGCTACCGTCACTGAACCCGAGTACACTCCCGATAATTTAGTCTATGATGCCAGTTATGTCTGGTCGGTTAATGAGGTCAACGAGACGACTGGGCTGAGCTATGTCGGTGATATTTGGAGCTTCAGTACGCCCGCATATTATGTGGTTGACAACATGGAGTCTTATAGTAATGACAACTTTATCTATCAGACCTGGATCGATGGCTATGAAGATACTCAGGACGACAACAGTTCTCAGGTTGGCCTGGATGATCCCCCTTATGTTGAACAGACGATTGCCTACGATGGCAGTCAGTCAATGCCAATGTACTATACCAACGAAAATAGCAGCATGTATGCCACTGCTGTCAAGGACTTGGATGGAGAGGATTGGACCGCTGGTGGTGTGCAGACGTTAAGTCTCTTCGTTCGAGGGGATATGGAAAACGAAGGTGGTCAACTATACGTGCAGGTCAACAATAAGAAAGTGACTAGCGATATGTCCTTAGATATCCCCCTCTGGACTCAATGGAATATTCCACTGGCTGATTTAGGGGTCAATTTATCTAACATCACCAGTATAACCATTGGTGTCGATGGAGTCGGTGAAGGCTTGATCTATGTTGATGCTATTCGGTTGTATCGTGAGGCCCCTGAGGTTGTTGTCGCCAGTGATCCAACGGACGACAATCTAGTGGTCTATTACCCCATGGAAGACAATCTACTTGATCAGTCCGGTAACGGTCATGATGCCAGCAGTGAACTCACGATGTTTTATGCGACTAGCCTTAATGATGAAATGGGACGGGCTTTGTCCTTAGATGGTGTGGATAGCTACGTGGATATGGAGATTGGCGATCTGGTCTCAACGCTTGAAAATTGTAGCTTCTCAGTTTGGGTGAGTATCGACGAAGACTCTGACGGAACCTGGATGCGTGCTATAGACATTGGAACAGGTACGGATAACTATCTGTTCCTTTGTCCACGAGTTGGGACCAATGGTGGAGTACGCTTGGCGATTCTTACACCTGATTTGGATTGGGAAACGGGAATGACTTCTAGTACAGCTTTGTCAGAGGGTTGGCATCATCTTGCAGGTGTCTTTGATAATGGAACTCTGAATCTTTATGTAGACAGCCTGTTGGCTGATAGTGTTAGCACAGAGACTTATCCAATGGATTTAGGGGTAACGACTCAAAATTGGCTGGGGCGTTCGCAGTTTGAAGCGGATGCCTACTATGAAGGTCTTATGGATGAAGTTTGTATCTATGACCGTGCTCTGACAGCTGGTGAAATCCGGTATATTGCTGGAGATCGATAGTGGGGTCCTCCTCTCCTTCACTACTCTACTCATCTATCGACTACTCCTGCTAGCAAGAGGCCTGGTGCACCAGGACGTACCAGGCCTCATACCTTGTAATTAAAAAAAAGAAGCTGAAGCTTCCTTATTAATTGATTCATTCTAAGTACACAAATTACTCTGGCTCGATACTGAAAGGAAGGAGGTTGTCGTAAACCCTCAAACATGAGTTGTTGTATGAAGATCTCCGTTAATTAATACTATTTCTGATAGGAGGAAATGACTATGAAAAAGTGTGTAGTATCATCAATCAGTATTTTACTGGCGTTGTCAGCCGTCTCATTGGGCGGATTGCAACGTAAACTCTGGTGGGATACTCCCACAGGCAGTATTGAAGAAGCCTGGGCGATTGTCAATGGTGCCACTGAACCCGATGTGGTGGATGTTGTCGGTGATGCAACCTCTCCTGATCAAGGTGTGGATAACTATGTAGGTAGCTTCAGTGGTGCTTTGGAAGTACCAGCTGATGGTGATTACGTTTTCTACGTAACCAGTGACGACGACTCGCAGTTGAAGTTGGATGGCCTGGTAGTCGCTTCTGTCTCCGGTTGGACAGGCGACCAGGATTGGGCCAGTGGTAACATTACTGCTTCTGCTCCATTGAGTCTGACTGCTGGTCAACTCATGACCGTTGATATGGCCTTTCGTGAAGGCGGTGGTGGTGACCATTTCTCTATCGGCTGGTTGGCTCCTGACAGCAATGAAGTCGTACTGCTGCCAGACGCTGTTACCTATCCGTCAACGGACCTGTGGCCCAATACTCCCATGCCTGTCGTTGCCGCCACTGATGTGGTTGAAGCCATGCTAAGCTGGCAAGCTCCGACGGGGGCTGAAAATCCCACTTACACCCTTACTTTCGGCACCGATCCGAACGCCTTGCCCGTAGTGGCAACAGGTTTGGCTGATCCTGTCTATGATGCCGGTATGCTTGGTATTGAGCTCGATTTCAGTACCACCTACTACTGGCAAGTAACGGTTGATGGCGGAGAAGACACTAGTTTTCTTTGGAGCTTCACCACCGCAGATCCGGTGGTCATCAACAGTGTTTCCGGTGATGCCCAACCTGTAGGGGGGACCGCTGTGCTGAGCGTCGATGCCAACAGCCCCTTGGATTCAGAACTGTCTTACCAGTGGCACCGAGTCAATTGGGAAATCGCCCCTGGTTTGATTCTTGAAGATCAGCCAATTTCCGGTGCAGAGTCTTCGACTCTTGAAGTTACTGATTTGGAGATTGGTGATGAAGGGCAATACTATGTCAACATTACCAGTGTTGATGGTGCCGTCGCTTCTGAACTTGTATTGCTAGATGTTCAGGTTGGCCTGATCCATCGTTGGAGCTTTGAAGAAATCGGAGATAGCAACAGTCTTGCTGATAGTGTTGGTGGTGCTGACGCAACCTTAGTCAATAATACCGGTCAGGCTGTAATTGCAGATGGCCAGGTTTTATTGGGTAATGATGGATCACAGTCTAGCAGTGGTAACGATGGCGTTGGCAATGGCGACTATATTGACCTGCCCGATGGTCTGATTAGTTCCCTGACACAGATGACGATCGAAGTATGGACCACCTGGAACGATGACACCCAAGGTTGGTCACGTGTCTATGATTTCGGGATTTCCAATCAAGGTGACGGGCTTTCCGGATCAGCAGACGGAGCAGGCGTGCATAGTATGTATTTCTGCCCCAAACGTGGTTATGACGAAAATGCGATTGTTGAATACCGTATTGGGGGCACTGCACCTCAAATCGCTCCCGGTGGCAAGCTGCCATTAGGTGAGGAAGTTTTGATCACTCAGATCCATGATGATAAGTCGAGTCAAGTGAAACTGTACATCAATGGTATTGCTGTGGGTGGTGATGCCGCCTTGTTCCCACTGAGTGATTTAATTGACAACAACAATTGGCTTGGACGTTCACAGTGGGGCGATCCTATGTTTGTTGGATCATTCAATGAACTGCGTATCTATGACTCGGCCTTGACGGGTGAAGAAATCGCAGCGAATTATATGGCGGGTCCTGATGAAATGGGTGTATTGCCTGAGACATCTGAAACCACGGCATTCATCGGCGATCTCAACGACGACGGTGTTTATGATTTCTTGGACATAGCAATCGCTGCAGATCAGTTCCTAACTCAGAAGCTAGAACGTGAAGCTGAAATTGCCGAGCTTCAGGCCGAGGAATAAGCTGCTTTAGGTTGAATCTGAAGTTTTTACAGATTTGACTCGTAGCCTATCGCAACATGACTGGGGGCTTGGGCCATCTTTGGTTCAAGCCCCTAGCTTTTATATGAGCTGTTCTCAAGTGTTTTGGAATCACTCTTTTGAAAATATTGTTGCTTGGTGTTATTAAGGAACGCGTAGTTGAAAAAAAGTCGGGACCTTAAAGAAAAAATATCACAATTAAGGTTTAACCACGGTGATTCTATAGTCAATCATTGTTTGACTGCTTCGTCAAAAGGTTTGTTTAAGTGGCAATATTTTGGGGAGAAATCAGTTAATTTGACTTAACAGAACGATTTAGGTTCTCTCATTATCCAGTTGATGATCTGCTTTGAGGGGGATGGTGGACATCTCCTAGTTAAGTACCGAGAATTAGGCTACTTATCGCTTTCGGAAACATCTGCCCACCCCATTTAAAGTTGTCATGGGGTTTTGTACGAAATAAACGGTTAAAACGTGATCGTTATGGCTTTGTTATATAAATTTAGTTGTTGTCTATTCATGAGACATTGAACCATGGATCAAAAAAAAGCACAATCAGATTTCATTACCTTGTTAACGCCCAATTATTACAAAATTCATGGCTTCATTTTGACCATGGTGGCTCATCGAACAGATACGGAGGATGTTCTCCAATCTACGATAGCCTACATGTGGGAGCATTTTGATGATTTTAAGCAGGGAACCAATTTCCTTTCCTGGGCATTCACCATAGCAAAGTTTCAGGTCTTGACCTACAGAAATAAGAAGAACCGCTCTATTGTCTTCTACAGTGATAAAGCTCTTCATCTCATCGAGCAGGAAAATAGAAAAACAGCCCATGAGATGGATCATCGGTTACAGTATTTAAACCGGTGTTTCAAGAAACTCCGCGATCAAGATATCTCAATTATTAAACAAAGGTATGACAAGAGTGTTACTGTAAAAATGATGGCAGAGGAATTAGGGACCTCTATCAATATTGTTTATAAGCGAATCGCCAAGATCAAGAAGGCCTTGCTGAGGTGTGTTCAGCATTACATTGTCAAAGGAGAGTTGGCATGAACGTCTTGAATGGAAGGCCCGGTTTTCTTGAATTAATTGAACTATCTATTGATGGTTCCATTACCGAAGAGCAGCGGAAATTTCTAGAAGATTGGATTACGAATGACCCGACGGCTTTGAGGACCTATTGTCGCTATATGCATTCTACGGTATGTCTTGATGTTCTTATCTCATGTATTACAGCTGAGGATTTATTAGATATACAGGATTCTTCCAGAGAAATGTGTAATTCTATAGTGGAGTCCATGGAGGTACAACATTCACAAGGAGCTATGAATCGTAGAAGAAGGATTCAAAGGTTAATAGGTTCAGTCGCTGCTATTTTACTTTTTGTGTTCATGTTTAGGTTGGTAATTTGGGGGCGATACCATTCGGTCGCTAAATTGAATGACAGTTTGAACGCCCAATGGTCGAATCAATCCGGTTTCACTGTTCCGCGTAAGTATTGGAAGGCAGGCACTAATAAAATGTTACTGCTTGAGGGTTACGCTGAATTTAGCTTCAAGAATCGTGCACGATTGGTTCTGGAGGGGCCTGTAGAGCTGCAGATTGCCACTGAGAACAAGGTGATTTTGACTCAAGGTAAGATTTTCACTGAGGTTCCTCCTGAAGCAGTAGGGTTCACAGTTGAAACAAACAATGCGGAGATTGTCGATTTGGGGACCGAATTCGGGGTTCATGTTGATAGTAATGGTGCGACCCGTTTGATGACCTTTAAAGGAAAAACACGCCTAATTGTAGGCCGTAATAACGAAGAGCAGGATGTGCAAGCCGGTGAAGCGAGATTGATTGCGGGGATTGATAATGAGATTCGCAATATTGAATGCGAGGAGGGGTATTTTGTTCGTACCATTGACTCTAAATACAAAGTGGTTTGGAGCGGGCAACAGGAAGTATTGCTGACAGATATTGTGGGCGGTGGGAGTGGATTTGGTAGTGGACGAGTCGACTATGGCTTTGATCCCGAAACAGGTATGGTATCGGATGGCTCTATCGTTGAATTAAAAGCCATTTCCAACACATATAAGCCCATTGTGTTTAATCCGTTTGTTGACGGTATTTTTGTGCCTGATGGTAACCGACAGGTGGTTAGTTCGGCAGGACATGTATTTCAGGAATGTCCACAAACCAATGGAATGTGTTTTAATAACATCCATTACGCGATTAGGGAAGTGTCATTTCCTGGTGATCAATTGAATGATCGTATGCCTGAAAGATGTCTACTGGTTCATGCTAATTCAGGTGTGACTTTTGACCTTATGGCCATACGAAAGGCCCTACCTGGCAAGGACATTGTTTCCTTTCGCGGGTATTATGGCATTGAACATGAAGCAACCCGGCCAACCGCAAGCAATGCGGACTTCTGGGTGTTGGTTGATGGACAAATGCGTTTCAGTAAGTTTCAAGTGAATAATCATAACCTGCATCCAGTTGTAATTGAGTTATCTAAGGATGATCGGTATCTAACACTAATGACAACCGACGGTGCGGACTCAAATAACCGGAGGTATCGAGGTGTTCGGATTGAATCAACAGATAGCGATTGGTGTATGTTTGTCAATCCAGTACTCATCCTAGAATAAACATACGATTCATAGTGTAACTTTTGTTAATTGAGATAAGACTCAATTGGCAATTTCAAAGGAGAAGAAATGTTCTTAATGTCTGCTTCCCAGATTCTTCAGAATCAAAACAAACCATTTTTGTACAGATGGTCGACAGTTTCCCCTGTACTGTTGATGGCGGTGTTTCTGTATTTAGGGATTGCTGAACCATCTTACGCCATTGAAGAAACCTGTGGATCATGCAATTATAAGGTTATGGTCGCAGGTGATTTTACCCACAGTAAAATAGATTCAACGGTGTCCATCCAGGGAGACTCAGATGAAATAGCGGATGCATTTCGAGAAGATATCAATGGCCAGGAATTTACGGTCAGTGTTTCCAATTTGCCTGCAGGACAGTATACGGTTTTGATAGGTATGACCGATGTTGAATTTGCCAAGATTCAAGAAAGACTCTTTATTGTCTCAAGTGGCAGTGAGGTCTTCGCAGGGAGCTTTGATATCGTGGCTACTGCCGGTGGTCGAGGTCGAGTGTGTTATCTCACGGGAGTCGTGGATCATGTGGATGATGCCCTGCGAGGACCGTTGAAGGTGACGTTCACGGCGATCAAAAACAGTGCCAAATTTAACACCTTCGAAGTCAGGAACGCTGACGGGGCATCCATGATAGCGTTTACAGCTTCAGAGATCGCAGAGCCATTCATGGGTGATGCCAAGGCCATCCCTGATATCAAAGAATCCGAAATTTGGCGAGATCCCGCCCATCCTCTTAAGGCTCGTATTGATGATTTGATCCGTCGCATGTCTTTGGAGGAAAAGGTGGCCCAGTTGCGTAACGAGGCGCCTGCCATTGCTCGCCTTGGTCTGCCTGCCTACAACTATTGGAACGAGGCCTTGCATGGGGTGGCTAACAACGGCATTGCCACGGTATTTCCTGAGCCGGTCGGCATGGCCTCCACCTGGAACCCTGCATTGATGCGTAAAGAGGGGACTGTGGTGGGTATTGAGGGGCGGGCCAAGCACAATCACTATGCCAACCAGAACAACGGCGACTCTAAATGGTGGACTGGCTTGACTTTTTGGACACCGAACGTCAACATCTTCCGTGACCCTCGCTGGGGACGCGGTCAAGAGACCTATGGCGAAGATCCTTTTCTCACCAGCGAGATGAGTATCGAATTCGTCAAGGGCATGCAGGGGGACCATCCCGATTATATGCTGTCCATGGCCTGTGCCAAACATTACGCCGTTCATAACGGCCCTGAACGTGATCGTCATCGGTTCAATGCTGTACCATCCGAACGGGATTTGTATGAGATATATTTACCTCAATTCGAACGCGTGGTACGTGAAGCTCAGGTGGCCGGTGTGATGAGTGCCTACAATGCAGTCAACGGCGTGCCTTGTACAGCCGATCCCTTCCTGCTTAGGGAATTGTTACGTGACCAATGGGGATTCGAAGGCTATGTGGTCTCGGATTGTGGAGCGGTCGGGGATATCCATGGCCGTGGTCGTCATGAATATGTAAAGACACCTGAGAAGGCTGCAGCCCTTTCGGTCAAGGCCGGCTGCAATCTATGCTGTGGCGGAGATTACAATGCCTTGGTTATGGCCGTGCAAAAAGGATTGGTAACTGGAGAGGAAATCGATGAGGCCTTATATTACACCCTCTGGACCCGGTTTCGTCTCGGCATGTTCGATCCACCTGAGCGAGTGCCCTATACGAAATATACCATCGAAGACAATGATACCCCTGAACACGGTAAGGTGGCCCTTGAAGTAGCCCGTCAATCCTTGGTCCTGTTGAAAAATGACGGTATCCTTCCCTTAGATCGTTCTCAATATCACCGCATTGCCGTGATTGGCCCCAATGGCGATTGCAAATCCATGTTGGAGGGCAATTATCACGGTTCAGCCTCCCATCCGATATCTATTTTGGACGGCATCAAACAAATCGCCGGAGAAGGGATCGAAGTGCTGTTTGCCCTGGGCAGTCCCAATACTACTAACCGCCGAATAGCAGCCTGGAGTGCGCAGGATAATGTTACGGATCGACCCTTGGATGAACTCAAGGCCGAGGCCCTAGAATTGGCCCAAAATGTCGATCTGATCATCTATGCCGGTGGGATCACCCCTGCACAGGAAGGGGAAGGGTTTGATCGCACATCCATTGAACTGCCCGAGTGTCAGCAAGACCTCATCAAGGCTCTTCATGAAACGGGTAAACCTATGGTGATGGTCAATTGTAGCGGATCAGCCATGGCACTGTTGTGGGAATCCGAGAACTTACCCGCCATTCTGCAGGCTTGGTATCCCGGCCAGTCGGGTGGTCAAGCCGTGGCTGAAATTTTGTTCGGTAAGGTGAATCCCTCCGGTCATTTACCCTTAACCTTCTACCGGGCCACGTCCGACCTGCCGCCATTTATAGATTACTCCATGAAAAACCGTACCTATCGTTATTTCAACGGCAAGCCCTTGTATGCCTTTGGCCATGGCTTAAGTTATACCCAATTCGAATATAGCAACGCCAAGCTGGCTTCTAGTTCCATCTCTAATACGGGGATGGCCAAGTTGACCTTCACCATCAAGAATGCAGGCAAGGTTGATGGCGACGATGTAGCACAGGTCTATTATCGCCATATGGATTCCAAGGTTGAGCAACCTAAACTCGTGTTGTGTGGCTTTACCCGGGTCAGCCTCAAGCAGGGTGAATCCAAATCCGTCTCGATCGATATCCCCACCGAGCGGTTACGTTATTGGGATACCCAAACCAAACAATATGTAGTCGAACCCGGCAAGTATGAAATCTTGATTGCGGCAGCATCTGACGACATTCTTCTGACCTTGCCCATGGCCATAAAGGTTCCATAATTCATTGCAGAATTCAAAATAAAATACGGTCTATAAATGAAAGCCGATGTTCGTTAGATACGAGCGTTGGCTTTCTTGATAAGACTGAAGTGATTTTCATTTGATGGGTGACTAGGAGAAGGTATGAAGGTCCGTTGTTGGTTAGGATGGCTGCTGATCTTGACAAGTTTGTCCGCTGTAAGTCAGGGGGCAGAGTATAGTATAGAATCCCCCTCTGGTGAATTGGCCGTGGTGGTCGACGACGAACGTGGGCTGCATTTCAGTGTCGAGGCCTACGATCAAATCCTCATGGAACGATCAACACTTGGACTGGCATTTAAGGAGGGGGTTACTCTTGGCCCGTCAGCGGTTGTCATCGAAACAGAAACGGCCCAGCATGAGGGGCATTGGGACAATGCCTTTGGTCAGCGTCGGTACGTTGCTGATAACTGGCGTCAGTTGTCTCTAACCCTCAAGCAAACGGGAAGTCAAGATCGAGTTTTTGGCTTGATTATCCGTGTTTTTGACAATGGAATTGCCTTTCGATACGACCTACCTCAAGAATCCGGACTGGGTGATTTTGTTTTAACGGACGAGCTAACGGAGTTTCGCTTTGCCGATGATTACCCATGCTGGATTGGCGAACAATCTGAGTGTGCTGAGAATATATACCCACATCTGAAGCTCAGTAATATTCAGTCGGGACGATCAGACAAACCCTATCGGTGCGTTCTCCCGCTCTTAGTTCAAACTCCAGTAGGGGTGGTGGCAGTGGCCGAATCGGATTTGATCGACTGGGCCGGCATGGCACTAACCGGCACTGGAACATCGGCGGTCAAGGTGACGCTGGCTACACGAGGTGACGGAAATGGCAAGGTTGTCTCGTCCGTTTCGCGTATGAGTCCCTGGCGTGTCTTGATGATCGGGAGAAAGGCTGTGGATCTGGTAGATTCCGACCTGATCGCGACCCTTGCCACGCCCTGTCAACTGGATGATGTTGGCTGGATTAAACCCGGTGTGTCGGCTTGGGATGCCTGGTGGACAGGAGTCAATCCACACGATCCTCGCAAACACACGGGCGTAAACGCGCGAGGGACCACGGAGTCGCACAAGGAATATATCGACCTGGCTGCGGACATGGGCTGGCAATATCAATTGATGGATTGGTATTGGTACGAGGACATGTGGTCAGGCAAGGGTGATTTCTCCAAGGTGTCTAAGGGCATCGATATTACCGAGTTGATGGCCTACGCCAAGGCCAAGGGCGTACGTTTGTTGATCTGGGCCAACTCGGTGACCGTTCGATCCGTGGGTATCGAGAAATCACTACGGCAATTTGCTGACATGGGTTTTGCCGGAGTCAAAATCGATTTCTTAAACAGTGACTCCCAGGAGACCGTACAATATTCCCAGGAGATAGTGGCGACAGCTGCCAAATACCAGCTACTGATCAATTTTCATGGGATGCATGCCCCTACAGGGTTTGCACGCACCTACCCCAATTACATCACTCAGGAAGGGGTGCTGGGCAATGAATACTACAAATTGCCGGGCAACAAGTGTACACCTCGGCATACGGTGACGTTGCCGTTTACCCGGGGTTTGCTCGGACCCATGGATTTTACACCGGGAGGATTTCTGAACTGTGCTCCTGAGGATTTCAAAATCACTTCTCCGACTCAGGTCATAGGCACACGTGCCCAGCAACTGGCCATGACGGTGATCTATCCGAGTCCATTGCAGGTGTTCTGTGACAGTCCAAAGAATTATCGTGGTCAGCCGGGGATTGAATTTCTACGTGACATACCGACTGTATGGGATGAGACCGAGGTGTTGCAGGGTGAGGTGGGGCAGTTTATCGCCATGGCCAGGCGCTTCGGTGACCGCTGGTATCTGGCGGCCATGGGCGGTGACGAGGCAAAGAATCTCAAACTCCCTTTGACCTTTTTGGCTGACGGAGACTGGACCCTACAACGTTTTTCAGACAATATAGAATCGGATGATTACAAGTCTGTGGTCAGGTCTACTGAAACCGTCAATGCACAAACCGTATTGTCGCTGTCACTCAAAGCGGCTGGTGGATTTGCCGCTATTTTAACTAAGAATTGATTCATGAAATCTTTTGATTGATATGACAAAAAGAAAGGTCACACATATGAAATTGTTATTCACTGTAATGGTTGCCTGTGTCATGGCATGCTCTACCACTTTCAGTTTGGCTCAGGAGTCTGCTTCTATAGAAACCATTTGGCTGTCCTCGTTGGATGTGTCGCGTATAGAGCAGGGTTGGGGCCAAGGCCGCTCCAATCGTTCGGTGGATAATCGACGGCTAACGATTGCGGGTGAACGCTTTGATCAAGGTATCGGAACTCACGCCAACAGTAATATTCCTTTATTGTTGAACGGCAAGGGCGTAACCTTGACCGGTGCCGCGGGTCTGGATGATGAAACCCGTGGTCGCGGATCGGTGGTCTTTCAAATCCAAGCCGATGGCAACAAGATCTGGGATAGCGGTTTGATGAAATCCGGTGACAAGGCCAGATCGTTCAGTCTCGACGTACGTCACGTCAAATCCCTGGTATTGTCGGCCTTGGATGGCGGTGATGGGTTCGATTGGGATCACGCGGACTGGGTCGATCTCAAGGTCACCATGAAGGACCATGTCAAACCCGAACTCGATATTCCTCCTATAGAAGAGCCCTACATCCTCACCCCCGAGCCAGCGTCCAATCCTCGTATCAACAGTGCCAAAATCTTTGGTGTACGCCCGGGTTCTCCGTTCTTCTTCAGAGTATCGGCAACTGGAGAACGCCCTATGACGTTTACTGCAACCGGTCTTCCCGGCGGCTTGAAACTTAACGTGACCTCTGGATTGATTACAGGTCAATTGGATGAGCCTGGCGATTACACCGTGACACTCCAAGCCAAGAACCGTTTGGGCAAGGTGGAACAATCCTTCCAGATCGTGTGCGGTTCAACCATTGGTTTGACCCCGGCTTTGGGTTGGAACAGTTGGAATTGTTTTGCTGGTGCGGTCACGGCTGACGATATCAAGGCTGCTGCGGACGCGATGGTTCAGAGCGGTTTGATCGATCATGGTTGGACCTACATTAATATCGATGATTTCTGGATGGTGCATCGCGACTCGGACGACCCGACCTTGCAGGGCCCTCGCCGCGATGCCAACGGTCGAATTTTACCCAATAAGCGTTTCCCGGATATGAAGGGCCTGGTTGACTATGTGCACAGTCAAGGCCTGAAAATTGGTCTTTATTCTTCACCGGGTCCCTGGAGTTGTGGTGGCTGTGTGGGGAGTTTTAATTATGAGCTTCAGGATGCTGAGCAATATGCCGAATGGGGATTCGATTACCTCAAGTATGATTGGTGTTCCTACAATCGCGGTCTGGAAGAGCATCGCAATAACACCTCTTGGGATCCTAGCAGGGCAGGCAATATCACCTATGCCAATAACAATTATTCGTTAGAGGATCATAAGCGTCCGTTCAAAATGATGCAGGAAGCCTTGGCCCAGCAACCACGTGATATCATCTACAGCCTTTGCCAGTACGGCATGAACAATGTCTGGGAATGGGGAGCCGAGGTCGGTGGCCATTCCTGGCGCACGACCAATGACATCACCGATACCTGGGGCAGTATGTCGGGTATCGGTTTTGGTCAGGATGGGCGTGAAAAATATGCCGGTCCCGGACATTTCAACGATCCCGATATGCTTGTTGTGGGCAAGGTCGGTTGGGGACCACGTTTGCGGGATTCACGTTTAAGCCCGAACGAGCAATACACCCATATCAGTCTATGGTGTTTGCTGACCTCACCGTTATTGATCGGCTGTGACATGACCCAACTGGATGAATTCACCTTGAACCTGCTGACCAACGACGAAGTGCTGGCTGTCAACCAGGATCCCTTGGGTCAGCAAGCCTCTCGCATTGTACAGGACGGGCCGCTTGAAATCTGGGCCAAGGACATGGCAGACGGATCCAAGGCCGTAGGATTGTTCAATCGAGGTACACCTGAACAGACCATCACGGTTAAATGGTCGGACCTAGGCATCAGTGGCAAGCAAATCGTGCATGATCTCTGGCGTCAAAAAGACCTGGGCCAATTCACCGATCAATTTCAAGCCAAGGTTACCCGACACAATGTCGTGTTGGTTAAAATCGCCCCTACAGAATGATAGATATTCATCGTTGAAAGGAAACCACACGTGAGCTTATTGATCCGATGTAAAGGATATCCAAAGGTCGTCTTAAGTGTCCTTTTGACCATCCCTGTGTTTGTCGCGGCATCAATTCCCGTACAAGAAGTAGCGACGGATACCTACGGTGTGACACTTGAGATGGACCCCGGTACCTTACGTCTGCAGGTTTGCTCCGATCGGGCCATTCGGGTTGTGTATAGCCCGGAGGATGAGTTAACGGACATTGCGAGCTTGGTACTGAGGCAGAAGGAGCCGGTGTCGTTTAAGTTCAGCGAACAGGACGATGCCGTTACCCTCGTGACTGATAGAATGGCTGTGCATGTCGCTAAGAAATCCGGCCGCCTCACCTTTATGGATGCAGAGGGCAAGGTGTTACTGCAGGAGCCCGTGGGAGGCGGAAAGATCGTGACACCGTCAACGTTACACGGCGAGCCGACCCTTGCGATTGAACAGACCTTTGTTTCGCCTGCGGACGAATACCTCTATGGCTCCGGGCAATTTCAGGACGGGGCGTTCAACCTACGCGGGCTACCGCGGCGTCTAACCCAGGTCAATTCCCAAATCGCGGTTCCGTTCTTCCTGTCCAGTAAAGGCTATGCGCTACTCTGGCATAACTACGGCCTGGTGGATCTCAATCCGGCCGATGGGAAGATCGATTTGTCTCCAGGCCAAGCACAAGGCGTCACGGAAGTGGTGGACGTGACCACCACGGAAGGAACCCGGCAGCGAACCCGCCAATCGGGTGTCTTCGGCGGTCACTTTAACGTTGAGAAAGAAGGTCCCTATGCATTCCTTCTCGATGTAGGCCGTAGCATGGCGAATCGGTGGCACATTGAAATTGATGGAGAAACACTCTTTGACTTCCGCAATCTTTGGCTGCCACCCACCACCAGTTGGAAGATGAATCTCTCCGCTGGGATACACACCATTACGGTACGAGGTGAACGGCGAGACAAGCCGTCCGTATTCTTTCGCCCGGAACAAAACACCACGGTCCTGCGTTCACCGGTGGCCAATGCACTGGACTACGTTTTTTTTGCCGGCCATGGCGACGAGACGATCGGTGCCTACCGCGACCTCACGGGAGATGCCACGTTGCTGCCAGACTGGATTTTCGGGTATATCCATTGTCGTGAACGCTTTCATAACCAAAATCAGCTGTTGGAAAATGCGCGTGAATTCCGTCAACGCGACCTGCCCATGGATGTTATCGTTCAGGATTGGCAATACTGGGGCAAACATGGTTGGAACGCCATGCGTTTTGACGAGGATAACTATCCTGATCCAGCCCAAATGGTGGAGCAATTGCATGATCTTAACGCACGTCTGATGCTATCGGTCTGGTCCAAGGTCGATCCAGGCTCGGAACTTGGTAAGCAGTTTACCGAAAAAGGATACTACATTCCCGGGACCCAGTGGGTCGATTTCTTTAATCCCGAGGCAGCGGCGTTCTACTGGGAAAACTTCAGCGAGCGTCTGCTTTCACTGGGCATTGATGCGTGGTGGCAGGATGCCACGGAACCGGAAAACGACGATTTGGTCGGCCGCAAAACCTTTGCGGGGCTCGGTGAAAAAATGCGTCTGATCTACCCGTTGTTCGTAACCAAAACGGTTTATGAAGGGCAACGCAAGGACCGACCTGAATCGCGAGTGTTCATTCTCACGCGTTCAGCATTCCTCGGTCAGCAGCAATATGCCGCTGCCACCTGGTCGGGCGATATAGGCAACAGTTGGGAAACATTACGACGGCAGATTCCTGCAGGCCTAAACTTTGTTGCTACGGGTATGCCGTACTGGACGACCGACACCGGTGGTTTCTTCCGTCCCGGCGGGGGGCAGTATCAGGATAAGGGATTCCATGAACGCTTTATTCGCTGGTTTCAGTATTCCACGTTTTGCCCGTTGCAGCGTGTACACGGCTATCAGACCGACACTGAGTTCTGGCGTTATGGCAAGCAGGTCGAGACGCAAGCCAAGCGTTATCTGGATCTTCGCTACCGCCTCTTCCCCTACATCTACAGTGAGGCCGCACGCATGACGTTTGAAGGAACCACGCTTATGCGTCCGTTGGTGATGGACTTTGCTGATGATCAAACAGCGCTGGAGCAGAACTATGAATATATGTTTGGCCCGGCATTTTTAGTGGCTCCCGTGTTGGAGCCGGACGTTGAATACTGGGATGTTTATCTACCGCAGGCCGATGAGGACTGGATTGATTTTTGGAATGGCACATCGAACCAGGGCGGACAGAGTGTGAGAGTGGCTTGCCCGCTGGGACAAATTCCGCTACAGGTTCGTGCAGGCTCGATTGTTCCACTCGGCCCGAAACAGCAGTATATTGGCGAAAGAGCAAGTGACCCCATCGAACTACGTATTTATATGGGGGCGGATGGACGTTTCACTCTCTACGAAGATGAAGGTGATACGTACGAATACGAAAAGGGTGTATATGCGACCATCGATTTTGCCTGGGACCAGATGACGAAGACCTTGACCATCGGCAAACGCAAAGGCGAGTTTCCCGGTATGCTTAAGGAACGCACATTCCATATCGTTTGGGTACGACCCGGTCACGGCGGAGGCATTGATTCTGTCTCTGAGCCGGATGTAGTGCTTCGGTACCAGGGAGATGAGGTTGTCGTATCCCAAAAGTAATAGGATATGAAGGTGAGTCTGAAATGAATCTAACGATGAAAAAACAGACACTATTCATTTTGATGAGTGTGGTTCTGCTAATGCTGCAAAGTATACTTACCGCCTCTGTGCGGCATATGGATGCTACCCGAGTGAAGTTGCTGCCGGGCAGTCCCTTCTACCAGCGGCAAGAACTGCATCGAACCGGTTATCTGGCATCCTTTGAACCTGACCGGTTACTCTACGATTACCGCAAATTTGCTGGACTCCCTCAGCCAGAAGGCGTGACAAACGGATATCCAGGTTGGGACACCTCCTGGCTGCGCGGACACATGGCCGGGCATTATCTTGCCGCTGTGTCACGCATGGCGGCTGCGACCGGGGACGAATCGTTCAAGGCAAAAGCGAACGCCATGGTTTCCGGGTTTGCTGCTTGTCAAGATGCGATCGACCAGGACGGCTATCTGGCGGCGTTTCCGGCCGGGGCCTTTGATCGCCTTGAAGGCAAGCAGGGAAATGGCGGCGGTGTGGTGGTGCCGTATTATATCATTCACAAGATCATGGCGGGACTGCTGGATGCCCATCACTATCTTGGCAACGAGCAGGCACTCCTCGTAGCCAAGAAGATGGGTGACTATTTTTCAGAGCGTTTGTCGAAGGTGGGTCTCGAGCAGATCGAAAAGATGTTCAGAACGGATGTTAGCCGCAATCCACAGAATGAATTCGGCGCTATGAGCGATGTTCTGGCTGAACTATTTGCTGTGACCGGTGACAAAAAATACCTGGACACAGCCCAGTTGTTCAACCGTTCCTGGTTCATGGAACCGCTGGCCCGGGGCGAAGACAAACTGGTGGGTTTGCATGGCAACACGCATGTGGCCCAGGCCCTGGGGATCGCTCATTGCGGGAATCTTTCCGGTGATGAGAAGGAGCTGATGGCCTCTGAGAACTTTTGGACTTTTCTCACTCGTGACCATTCTTTTGTCATCGGCGGTAATTCCGTACATGAGTGGATCGACGAGCCTGGGGTGGAGGTTGGCCCGAGTATTGATAAGGATAAGGTCTTGCCACCGACCACGGCGGAGACCTGTAACACACACAATATGCTCAAGTTGACGTCCATTCTATTCGAGAGGAATCAGGCAGCCAAGTATGCCGATTTTTTTGAACGTGCACTTTATAACCACCTGCTGGCGTCTGTGGCTTCGGATACCGGTGCCGTAACTTACTTCATGCCCATGTATGGCCATTTCAAAACCTATCTCGATGGGACACATTGCTGTGTGGGTTCCGGGATCGAAAACACCCCTCGATATAATGAAGGGATCTATTTTCAGCAGGATGATTCATTGTGGATCAACCTGTACATCCCCTCCGAACTGGATTGGCAGGAAGCCGGCATGGTGCTCCGCCAAGAGGGCGATATCACACAAGGAAACATACGTTTCAAAATTGTCAAAGCCTCAGGTCAATCAACTAAGTTAAATTTCCGTATCCCTCACTGGATTACCGATGTAGTGATCTTGAAGCTTAACGGTGAGGAAATCAGACGTGAACGTAGCCTATCGGCTTACATAACATTGGAACGAATTTTGAAGGCGGGGGACGAGCTTACGTTGAGACTGCCTACTTCGTTGCGTCTTGAAAGGGCTAAGGACAACGCATCGATGGTCTCGATTTTCTATGGTCCTGTACTGTTGGCCGGTGAACTGGGCTGCGAAAATATGCCCAACGATTTTGCGGACAAAGACGCCCACCTTAAGCTAGCCGCTGTGGATGTTCCACAGATTGTGAGTGATTCCAGTAATCCTGCTGACTGGCTTAAACCCATTGAGTATGAACGATTGGTATTTGCCTTGCATAACACGGGTCCTGCAGACGGGATTCTATTCCGTCCGTTGTACGACATCCATCACCAACGATATGCAGTGTATTGGGAAATAGGCAAGGATTAAATTTTAGATTTGGAGTGTTGTAACTATGATGAAATACGGCGTGATGAGTTGGGTATTGATCTGGTCAAGTTTGCTATATGCTCAGGTGCTTGATTGGGAAAACGAAACAGTCATCGGGATCAATAAGCAACCGCCGCGTGCCACGGGTCTTCCTTTTGCGTCAGTTGAGACTGCGATCAAGGCCTACGAATTAAAGCATCCCGAGGATGCATTTAAGAAATGGACGGATTCGCCGTTCCATGCCTCACTCAATGGTGACTGGAAGTTTCATTGGGTCAAGCAACCCAGTGAACGGCCGGTCGATTTCTATAAGCCTGACTACGATGTCTCGAGTTGGGATACGATCGAGGTCCCGTCCAACTGGGAGATCAAGGGATACGGCACACCGATCTATGTCAATATAACCTATCCGCACCCGCGCCAGCCGCCGAAAATCATGGGTGAGGTGCCGGGCGACTGGACCGCTGTGAAGGAACCCAATCCCGTGGGTAGTTACCGTAGGACGTTTACCGTGCCGGATGCATGGGATGGGCGTGAGACCTCGATCCATTTCGAAGGGGTGTCGTCCGCGTTTTACCTGTGGGTCAACGGTCACAAGGTCGGCTACAGTGAAGGCAGCAGAACGCCGGCCGAGTTCAACCTCACGAAATTTCTCCAGCCCGGAGACAACCTATTGGCTGTGGAGGTGTATCGCTGGAGCGATGGGGCCTATCTGGAAGACCAGGACTTCTGGCGTTTGAGTGGTATCTTCAGAGACGTGTACCTGTTCAGTACGCC
Organism: Sedimentisphaerales bacterium; assembly: GCA_963662565.2. GTDB lineage: Bacteria > Planctomycetota > Phycisphaerae > Sedimentisphaerales > Anaerobacaceae. The sequence goes on from CAXXXG010000010.1 coordinate 172,048, forward strand.
GAAAACGCATGTGCGTGACCTGTTTGTGTTGAACGATCTGGACGAGGTGTATCAGGACGCGGATCTGGACGTGTCTGTGACATTGGCCAGTTTCGCACAAAATGCGGCACCCTACAGTGTGCGTGCGACACTCGTGGATGCCAAGGGCAATAAAACAGACCTTGGTCAGTCCAGGCTTGTGGATGTCACGCCCGGACTGGACACCGTGGTCAAGATCGAGAAGGCCATCAAGTCGCCTCTGAAATGGACCGCAGAAACCCCGAACCTGTATACGGTCGTGGTGGAACTAATCGACGCACAAGCTCGCGTGCTCGACGTGCGTGCGTGTTGGTTTGGATTCAGAGAGGTGGAACTCAGAGACGCACAATTCCTGGTCAACGGTGTATCCGTGCTGCTCAAGGGCGTCAACCGTCACGAGCATGACCCGGATCGCGGCCATGCCCTGGAGATCCAGTCCATGATTCGCGACCTGGAACTCATGAAGCAATACAATATCAATACCGTACGCACTTGTCACTACCCGGATCATCCCATCTGGTATGACCTGTGCGATCTGTATGGGGTCTTTGTTGTGGATGAGGCCAATGTAGAATCGCACGGTATGGGACTTGGTCAGGATAGTCTGGCACGCGTACCGAGTTGGGAAACCGCGCATGTGGATCGCAATGTACGCATGGTGCAACGTGATAAGAACCATCCTTGTGTGGTGATCTGGTCCATGGGCAATGAAGCCGGTAGCGGACCGAGCTTTACGGTGGCGGCCCGTGCGATCCATGGCCTTGATCCGTCCCGTCCGGTCCACTATCAGGGAATGAACGAGGCTGCGGACATGGACAGTGTGATGTACCCGTCGGTCGAGTGGATGATTGGCCAAGGCCAAAGCGATTCCCAGAAACCACAGTTTGTGTGTGAATACGCCCATGCCATGGGCAATGCCGTGGGTAATCTGCAGGAATATTGGGACGCCATCGAGCAGTATCCGCGTCTGATCGGTGCATGCATTTGGGATTGGGTCGATCAGGGCTTGCGTAAGTACACGGGCCAGATTGCTCCCGATGGTTCCAAGGAATGGTTTTTTGCCTACGGCGGTGACTATGGTGATCGTCCCAATGACAATAACTTTTGCTGCAACGGGGTCGTTCCTCCGGATCGGGCTATTACTGCCAAGTTGATTGAAGTGGGCAAGGTGTACCAGTATGTGGGATTCAAATTGAACGAGGTTACAGCAAGCAAGGCTTCCCTGTCCTTGACCAATAAATACTTCTTTACCAATCTCAAGGACTACGTGCTTCAGTGGCAACTTATCGAAGACGGCCAGGTCATTCAGCAAGGCCAAACCACATTGGATCACCTAGCACCCGGTCAAAGCACGGTCGTGTCGTTGCCGGTGTCTCGGCCCAAGCTCACGGCCGGCGCTGAATATTTCTTGAATGTCACTCTGGCCCAACCCTCGGCTACAGTTTATGCAAAAGCCGGTCACATCGTCGCTTCCGAGCAGTGCGATCTACCTTACGACGTACCAAATGCAACTCGGGTTGAACTCTACACGTTTGCTCAAGGCGGGCAAGTGACGCCTCTTACGCTAACGGATACCGATCAGGCGATCACCGTAACGGGCAGCGGATTCAGCGCGGCCTTCAGCCGTGAAAACGGCAAACTTGCCTCTCTTTTATACAACGGGACTGAGGTACTTCAGGAGGGTGAAGGCCCGCAACTGAACCTTTATCGGGCACGTATCGACAACGATAACTGGCTTAGAGGTCCTGTACAACAGTCCGGCCTGGATCGTGTTACCTTCGCGGTGAAGAATATTCCCGTCACCCAGGATCTTCCGGGGCTCTTGCGTGTCACCGTAGTCAAGGAGGCCAAGTTGCAGCAGGCCGAGAATTTTCGTGCCCGTCGCGGCTTCGGTCGACGTAGAGAAGAAACGCCTCAAGGCCCCGGTTCGCTCGAGGTGCAAACCACCTATGCGATTTACGCCGATGGTGTGATTCAGGTCTCTCATGAAATCCTATCCCAGGGTTTATCGCAATTGCCTCGTTTGGGCGTGACCTTTACCATGCCCAAGGCCTTCGACACCCTGACCTGGCTGGGTCGCGGTCCGCACGAGAACTACGTCGACCGAAAACGTAGCGCCAATGTCGGGCTATACCGCGGTTCGGTCGCCGATCAACTCGAAAATTATGTGCGTCCCCAGGACAACGGCAATAAGTGTGACGTTCGTTGGGCCGCGTTGACCAATGATTCCGGCAAGGGTCTGATGATCGTGACGGACGGCACGTTTTCTGTGAGTGCTCATCATAATACTGTAGCCGATTTCGACCAAGCCAGGCATCCTACAGATTTGCCGTCTCGCAATGCAGTCTATGTTTGTGTGGACGCCGGCCATTCGGGACTTGGCGGTAATAGTTGCGGTCCGGCTCCGCTGCAAAAGTATATTCTCAATGCCCAGGAGAGGATGCAATTTGGCTATTCTCTGCGTCCCTGTCTGTCGGACGAGAATATGGCCGGAAAAGCCCGTCTGCAATATCCGGATCTGCAAGCCCCGATCGTGACTCGAGATCAACAGGCCTTGGTGAGTGTGGAGTCCTCCCTGGTGGGCGACATCATGGTGCGGATTGATGGAGGGCAGTGGACACACTACAAGAGCCCCTTTACGATGGCGAACGCCGGTACGGTCGAGGCCTGTGTTCATTTAAAGGCTGGCTTGAAGAGCAATACGGGCCGGGCGGCATTTGATAAAACCATCCCTCTACTTAAGCTGGATAAACGTCAGTGGAAAGTGATTTATGTCGACAGTGCAGAAGACCCGGGAGAGGGCAAGGCCTCCAATGCGATTGATGATGACCCCGCGACCTTCTGGCATACCAACTGGTCTTCATCTCGGGAGCCGTTTCCGCATGAGATCCAGATCGATCTGGGGCAATCCTTGACCTTGATAGGCTTGACACAACTGCCGCGACAAGGCAATAGCAATGGTCGCATCAGGAGGTATGAGGTTTATGTGAGCGACAATCCCTCTGAGTGGGGTGATGCCGTTGCCGAGGGGACATTTGCCAACGACGAACGGCGTCAGGAAGTGCGCTTCGACTCGCCGGTGCAGGGACGTTTTGTCCGACTGGTCAGTCAGAGTGAGTGGTCGCGTGCGCATTACGCCTCCATTGCGGAATTAGATGTGATGGCCATCAGGAAGTGAAAGGAAGCTGGAATATGAGTCGACGGATATACAGGAAGAATGCCATGTCAGTCTTCATTCGTTCTATTGCACTATGCAGTGGGCTCAGCCTGGCATTGGTTATTCCCAATGCCGAGATTCCGGTCCGTTTCGCAGTCAGTCGTGTGGGCGAACTGGCAGCCACAGGTAGTGGATCGCCCAAGGATGCATCCAGTTTCCAGCAACTGCTGCGCAAGACCTGGCGGGGCCGTTGTCTAGCTATACTCCGGCCCAAGGGTGACGTCGGCAAAATTACCGTCAAAGCCGAAGCTGATGGCCTCAATGGTGCATTGTTTGTGGTTCAAACACATTAACCCTTTGTTTCAGGAATAAGTCATGCTATTTGGAAAAGTGATGAATAACTTACTACGCAGATCACATCGTGGTTGTGCGATGAAATATTTTCTTTGGTTCAAGGGGATTGTTATTCTCCTGTTGTTGGCCGGTTCTGTTCAAGCCAAGGCGGGTGTGGTGAAAGACTTTGTCATTGATTCGGCAGAAATGACAACAGCTTTTCCCCTGGTCACGATCGATAAGACGGCGTCTCTCTGCTACAGTATGGACGACTACAAGGGTGTGATACGTGCGATCGGCGATCTGCAAGCAGACATTGAGCGTGTCACCGGAAAAAAAACTCTGCTTTCCACCAATCGCTCTGTTTCCGGAAGCGCCGTTGTCATTGGTACGCTGGGAAAAAGCGAGGTGATCGATCGTCTTGTGGCGTCTGGCAAACTGGATGTTGTTGATTTGAAGGGCAAGTGGGAAAGCTTCGTAATTGAAACCGTCGAGAATCCCGTTCCCGGTGTCGATCAGACGCTCGTTATCGCGGGTAGCGATAAACGCGGCACGATTTATGGGATCTATGAATTATCCGAGCAACTCGGCGTTTCGCCGTGGTACTGGTGGGCGGATGTACCGCCGAAGAATCGCAGCGAAGCCTATATCCTCCCGGGACGCTACGCCTCCGATGAGCCGACGGTCAAATACCGCGGCATCTTTATCAATGACGAGGCGCCCTGTCTGACCGGCTGGGTGAAAGAGACGTATGGAACCAATTATGGCGACCATCGGTTTTATGCTCAGGTTTTTGAATTGATTCTGCGACTTAAGGGTAATTATTTGTGGCCGGCCATGTGGAACTGGTCCTTCTATGCCGACGACCCGCTGAACAGCAAAGTGGCCGACGAAATGGGCGTGATCATCGGCACGTCGCACCACGAACCCATGGCACGCAACCATCAGGAATGGACTCGAAACCGCAGGGAACACGGTGCCTGGAATTATGCTACGAACCAGGAAGTCATCGATAAATTCTTCCGGGAAGGCATTGAGCGGATGCAGGATACCGAAGATATTGTGACCATCGGCATGCGTGGCGATGGCGACGAGGCGATGTCTGAGGAAACCGATGTAGAATTGCTTGAACGCGTGGTGAAGAACCAACGGGAAATCATTGAGAAGACGACCAGCCGCCCCGCCAGCGAAACGCCCCAGATCTGGGCTGTGTACAAGGAGGTGCTTGATTATTTCGATGCCGGCATGCGCGTGCCCGAGGATGTGATCATTCTGCTTTGCGACGACAACTGGGGCCATGTGCGGCGCCTGCCCAGTGCGGAAGAGCGGGATCGCAAAGGCGGCTGGGGGCTGTACTACCATGTGGATTATGTGGGCGCACCGCGCAATACCAAATGGCTCAATGTGACGCCTATTCAGCACATGTGGGAACAGTTGCAGCTCACCTACGACTATGGCGTGGATAAACTCTGGGTGCTCAACGTGGGCGACATCAAACCCATGGAATATCCCATTACGCTGTTCATGGACATGGCCTGGAACCCGACAAAATATACAGCGGAAAACCTGCTGGAGCACCCCCGTGCGTTTTGCGCCCAGCAGTTTGGCGCCGACCAGGCCGACGAGGCCATGCGCATCCTCAACCTGTACAGCAAATACAACGGCCGCGTCACGGCCGAGATGCTCGACCGCAATACCTACAACCTCGAAACGGGCGAGTGGAAAAAGGTGTCGGACGAATACCTGAAGCTCGAAGCCGAGGCCCTGCGCCAATACCTGACTCTGAAACCCGAGTATCGAGATGCCTATAAGCAGTTGATTCTGTTCCCGGTCCAGGCCATGGCCAACCTGTACGAGATGTACTATTCGCAAGCCATGAACCACAAGCTGTACGCCGAAAACAATCCCCGGGCGAACTTCTGGGCCGACAAAGTAGAGCGTACCTTCAAACGCGATGCTGAATTGGAGTACGACTACAACAACGTCATGTCCAACGGGAAATGGAAGAATATGATGATCCAGAAGAAAATTGGATACACTTCATGGAACGACAATTTTCGAGCGGACAAACTGCCTGAAATCTACAGGGTCGAAAACCCGGACGCCGCCGTTGGACACTATGTGTTCGATCCGAGCGACGGCTACGTTTCGATCGAGGCCGAGCATTATTTCGAGGCAAGAAATGCCGCCAACGCCAACTGGACTGTCATCCCGTATTCAGGGCGCACCCTAAGCGAAATGGAGGTCCTGCCCCATTCGCAGCCGGTGGATGGTGCATCCATTTCGTACAAGATGAAGCTTCCGTCCGAGGTGAAGATGGTAACGGTCCACGTGGTGGTGAAATCGACTTTGGCCTTTGCCAACCTGGAAGGGCACAAGTACCAGGTCGCGTTTAATGGCGGCGAGGCGCAAACCGTCAACTTCAACTCCGATCTAAACGAAAAGCCCGAAAACATCTACTCCAAGTTCTATCCAGCCGTGGCCCGTCGGGTGGTAGAGAAAAAGGTGACGCTGGACGTACCCGCGTCGGCCGATGGTATGCAGGTGCTCACGCTCACTCCGCTGGATCCGGGCATCGTGTTTCAAAAGATCGTAGTCGATTTTGGTGGGTACAAAGAGTCCTATCTGTTCATGGAGGAATCGCCCAACAAGCGAATCACCAGTCCGTGAAAATGGTTTCAATTCAAATTTGAAGCAAGAGGATGATTGTTGCGATGCAGTCCATTTTGAAATGATGCAAGGGGATAAAGGATGAAGTGGTTTTATTGGAATCGTGGGTTGTCCGCTGCGGTCTATCTCGCCTCAGCTTTTGTAGCTGCCGGTTTCAGTTCGGCACATGCTTCGGTTGTGCTCGATCAGAAGATCGTTAGCGGGACACCGTTGGACGGGGCCTTTCCTCTTGTTGTCGGCGAAGAGGCCAGTCCTATTGTATATGATGGGGATGACTGGGCGGGTGTGATTCGGGCTGTAGGGGATCTGCAGTCAGATGTTGAACGGGTGACTGGAAAGAAGCCCGTTGTCGATGCATCGGGTACGGATTCAAAATATTGTGTGATCATCGGGACGCTGGGAAAAAGCGAGTTGATCGATGGTCTCGTATCCGCTGGGAAGATCGACGCATCCGACCTGAAAGGAAAATGGGAAAGCTTTGTCATCGCCACCGTCGATAACCCGGCGCAGGGCGTGAAGCAGGCATTGGTCATTGTCGGCAGCGACAAGCGCGGCACGATCTACGGTATCTACGAATTGTCGGAACAGCTCGGTGTCTCGCCGTGGTACTGGTGGGCAGACGTGCCGTCGAAGAAACGTAGCGAAGCTTATATTCTTCCCGGTCGCTACGCCTCCGGTGAACCGGTGGTTAAATACCGCGGCATCTTCATCAACGACGAGGAACCATGCCTGGGGCCGTGGTCGCGCTCAACGTTTGGCGGGGTCAACTCGAAGATGTATTCGCATATGTTCGAGCTGATCCTGCGGCTTCGCGGCAACTATCTCTGGCCGGCCATGTGGGGGAAGGCCTTTAATGAGGACGACCCGCTCAATCCCAAGTTGGCCGACGAATACGGAATCGTCATGGGAACCTCCCACCACGAACCGATGATGCGTGCCCAGAAGGAGTGGACCGTCCATCGCCGCGATTTCGGCAACGGCCAGTGGAACTACGCAACCAATGCCGAAAGCCTCCGGAAATTCTGGGCCGAAGGCATGGAACGCAACAAGGCCCTACGACAACCTCGTTACCATGGGCATGCGAGGCGACGGCGACATGAAGATGGAGGGAGCCGACAGTTTCGAGGAAAACAAGAAGCTGCTTGAGCGCATCGTGCAAGATCAGCGGAAAATCCTGGCCGATGTCTACCGTTCCGGACGTCACCAAAATTCCGCAGCTTTGGGCGATCTATACCGAAGTTCAGGATTACTACGACGCGGGCATCGATATTCCCGACGACATCACCCTCCTATTCACCGATGACAACGTCGGCAACCTGCGTCGCATCCCCACCGCCGCGGACCGCAAACGCAGCGGCGGGGCGGGCGTCTATTTTCACATGGACATGAACGGCGGGCCCTTCTCCTACAAGTGGCTCAACTCCAATCCCTTGCCGAAAATCTGGAGCAGATGAACATCGCCCATCGATACGGGGCCAACCGCATCTGGATCGCCAACGTGGGCGATCTCAAGCCGCTGGAGGTGCCGATCGAATTCTGGATGCACATGGCGTGGAATCCCGATGCCATGACGAAAGACAAGATTGCCGACTACCAGGTCCGCTGGGCTGAACGCGAATTCGGACCGGAGCACGCGGCCGACATCGCCGATCTTGTGTCGAAATACGCCAAGTACAACAACTGGCGCAAGCCTGAACTGCTCAAGCCCGACACCTTCAGCTTCATCAACTATCACGAGGCCGAGCGCGTCTCGCAGGCGTGGGGCGATCTCGTGGCGAGGGCCGAAAAAATTAACGGGCTGATCCCGCAGGAGCAGCGTGACGCATTCTATCAACTGGTATTGCACCCGATCCGGGCGTGCGCGAACCTGAACGAGATGTATCTGGCGGCCGGACGCAACGCCCTGTTCGCCAAGCAAGGGCGCGCCAGCGCCAATGCCGAGGCGGCGCGTGTCAAGACACTATTCAAGAAGGACCAGGAAATCAGCGACTATTACAACAACACGCTGGCGGACGGAAAATGGCGTCACATGATGGACCAGACCCACATCGGCTATACAGGGTGGGAATCTCCCAGGAACAACATCATACCGAAGGTCGTGGAACTGGATCTGCCGAGTACCGCGGACTTCGGAGTGGCCGTCGAGGGCTCGGCCTTGGCGTGGCCCGGAACCAACGCCAAACTGCCGCCGTTCGATTCGATCAACCGCCAGGTTTCTGGATCGACGTTTTTTCCCGGGGCAGCCAAGAGGCGAAGTACGAGGTAACTGCGGCCCAGCCGTGGATCAGACTCACCGAAGACGTGGCTCCCGGTGCCGCCGGAACCGACCATCGCATTCAGGTGGCGATCGATTGGGGCAAGCTGCCGCCCGGAGAGTCGACCGGATCGATTGTGGTCGACGGCATAAACGGGTCGGTGCAGGTCACGGTCAAGGCGATCAAGGCCGACGACGAGCAGACCCGCGAGGCGAGGGGATGCTTCGGCGGCCTTGCCGGGCCGATTGCCTTTCTCGCGGCCGATTGCTCAGCGAACGTTCCCGCAGGCGATGCGCGTTGGGAAAAGATTCCGGACTATGGCCGCGGTCCCTCGGCGATGGAGGTGTTTCCCGTGACCGCCGGACCCATCGAGCCGGGCAATCCGGCACCCCGACTGGAGTATCCGGTCTACTTTGAGCATGCCGGAACCTACGAAGTCGAACTCATCACCGCGCCCACCCTGGACATGATCAAAGGCCTGGGGCAACGAATTGCCGTGTCCATTGACGACCAGCCGCTGAAGGTCGTGCGGGTTTTCAATCCCGACGACCCCGTGTCTTACAAGGATGTGACTCCCTATTTTTCGAGGACCTACCACAAGACGGCCAGCAACAATGCACGTATTATGTGCTTCACGCAAACCGTCAAAACAGCAGGAAAGCATACGCTCAAACTCACCATGGTGGATCCCGCCGTGGTGGTGCAGAAGATAGTCGTTCATGACGGCAATCAGCCTGCGAGCTATTTTGGTCCTCCGGAAATGGCGATCGCCCATTAGAAAGTATGCAAGATGAATGAAAGGACTAGACAAACATGACAACTCGAAATCGACAGGAGTCAATCCGTGACATCTGCGTTCTTCGGGTTGCGCTACTACTATGGTTTGCCGCGTCCGTTACGACCCGTGCCGCTGATACGCAAACGTTTGAAGCGGTTGCCGTCGATCGGATGACGGTGAACGGACGCTATGTGTACGATTTGGGCCGGAACATGGTTAGCGTCGCCCGGATCACGATGAAGGGTCGCCAGGGGCAGACCGTCACGATCCGCTACGGCGAGGAGTTTTGCCGTACCGGCGATCGCAAGGGACAGCTCAACTTCCACCAGGCCAAGGTGACCGACACCTACACGTTCGGCGCGGACGGGACTGTCATCAAGGCGGAAACCGGGACACGGATGGGTGAGGCGGCCCTGGTCGCCGATCCTAATGCCTCCGGTGGGACCTCGGTTGTCTTGACCGAGCCCGGTCAGGGGCTCCAGTTCGGCCGCCTGCCCGCGGCCAGCGAGGTGGGGATTCGCTATGCGTCGGTCTCTGCGGGTACGATTAGTGTCACGGTCAACGATCAGCCCGCCCGCAAGGTGAACGTGCATTCCTCGGGTGCTATGACCGGTTCGTTTCTCCATGCGATTATCGACGTGGAGGTTCCTGACAATGCCACACTGACCATTTTTCGGGCAGACGGTGACGTGGCTGTGAATATCGATTTGATCATGGTCGGTCATGGTGATTTGGGCCTGCCATCGGATATCTGGAACCTGCCGACGTTACCGGTGGCTGCTGGTCCTTATAAGGCAGACTGGGAGGCGATCGGCAGAATGTATACCGTGCCGCAGTGGTGGCGCGAGGCCAAGTTTGGGGCTTGGTCCCACTGGGACCCGCAGTCTATGCCCGAGCAGGGCGATTGGTATGCCCGCGGCATGTATATCCCTGGCAACCGACAATATGAACACCACCTCGAACACTTTGGTCATCCGTCCGAATATGGGTATAAGGATATCTGTCACAACTGGGTGATCGACCGCTGGGATCCCAACGCATTGATGGATCTGTACGTCGAAATGGGCGCCCGCTACTTTATGGCCATGGGTGTGCATCACGACAACTTCGACTGCTGGGACTCGGCGTATCAACCGTGGAACTCAGTCAATGTGGGGCCTAAGGTGGATGTGATTGGGATTTGGGAAAAGGTCGCACGCGCGTATGACATGCGATTCGGTATCGGTTTTCATAACACACCAGGGCGTACCTGGGGCCAGTTCATGCCCGTGCGTTATACCAGTGACCAAGAAGGGCCCCAGCAGGGCGTGCCCTATGACGCCATGCAAACGATTCTCGATGGAAAAGGTCAATGGTGGCAGGGCCTGGACCCGGTGGATCTGTATGGCCCGCCGCACACTATCGCCAGAGGTCCGCGCCGGCCGGAGAATGATCCGCTGCTGTCGCCCTTTGCCAACCAGTTCATGTGGCGTGTGGACGATGCCATCACCAAGTACCGTCCCGACATGATTTACTTTGATGAACACGCGGGTGATTCCCAAGTGGACTTAGGCGTGCATATGGGAGTGGGCTTTCTCGGGCCGCAACTGGCCGCGAATTACTACAACAAATCGTTGCAGTGGCATAACGGAAACATGGAAGCCGTGCTCAACCTCAAGGGTGTAGGTGGACGTTACAATAGCTTCCAGAACAGTCCCGAACTGCTGACTCATGTGGATCGTGCCCTGGTCAAGAGTACCGAGGCCATTATCGAACCGGAGATCATGGCCTATTCGTTCCAGACCGAAACCACGATCGCGCCCTGGCATTACCAGGCCGGGCAGACCACCATGAGTGCACACGAAGTCATCTCTCTGTTGATGAAGAACGTCTGTCGCAACGGCACCATGCTGCTGAACCTCACCCAGCATGGTCGCGGCCATCTCGATCCTGAAGTGATTGAACTGGCCAAAGATGTGGGCGCCTGGCTGAAGGTCAATGGTGCGGCCGTTTATGGCTCACGTCCGTTCGAGGTGTATGGCGAAGGCTCGGTGTGTTATACGCGTAACAACGGGAACGTCTATGCCGCGATCTTGGACTGGGACGGTGGTCCGATCACTCTCAAGGCCCTGCGAACCGGCGGGGCGACGTTAGGTGCGGTGTCCAAGGTTGAACTGCTCGGCTCGGATGTGGCATTGACATGCATACAAACCGATCAGGGTTTGACTGTGACACCAGAGGGGGCCGCAGAGGCCCTGACCGGAATCGAAGACAGGCACTTAGCCTCGGCTTGCCGTGTATTGCGCATCACTCACGACAGAGGCTGGTTCAATGACGATGATCCCGGTGCCACCTATCGCGGCTGGATGCGCCGCTGCAACCTGAACAACGGCGATTATAACAATGACCTGACGATCAGCAGCACCCCTGGGGATGTCTGGACCTGCTCGTTTACAGGCACCAGGGTTTCAGTCATCGCCCCCCAAGGAGGCGGGGGCAGGAAAAATGGAAATTCAAATCGACGGACAAACCCGCAGCACTGTGGATCTGGCAGCGACGGGCAAGCGTCTGGCTCAGCAGACGGTATGTGAAGTGACGGGATTAACACCTGGCAAGCACATCCTTACCATTGTCAATCGCGGCCCGGGGCCGGTGGCTGTAGATGCCGTTATTGTCCAGGGAAACAATAAAAAATGGAGATAGAACATGAACACGTTTGGAAAGAATCAAACCAGCTTTATGGTGGATTTTCTTGGGTATGTATGCCTTGAGTAATGGAACTGCCAACACTCATCCTGTGGATTTTGACCGGTTTGATTATGAAGAAACCCCAATGCAGTAAAAGTGAGATTAAAATGATGTATACAATCAGAAACGTTCCAAGAATCTTTTGGATGTGCATGTTAGGAATGGCGACCTTGATGGCTACCTCTGAGGCACAGGCGGTAACCGTGTCCAGCCCGAACGATCAGATCCAGGTTGATATAGGAACTCATTCGACAGGGCAACTGAACTGGTCGATTAAGCTAAGGGATCAAGTCCTCTTAGGTTCGGCTCCCTTGGGATTAACCGTTGATGGCCAGCATCTGGGTCAATCCGTTACCATCGGCGAACCCAGAGTTCGCACAATCAAAGAGCAATACCCAACTTGGGGTAATCATGCCATTGCTGTCAATCATTGTAACGAGGCAATCTTCCCGATAACCTGCGAGGGGGGATTGACGTGGGATTTAGAGATTCGAGTATTTGATGATGGTGTGGCTGTGCGCAGTCATGTCGCACTAGATGACACCGAGCACTCCATTGCCGGAGAGACAACGGGTTGGTCTTTACCCCTGGAGACACCTGTATGGTGGGAACGGTATGATAACAGTTATGAGAAACCCTGCATCACAGGGACGGTGGACTCCATTCCCGAAGGTGATCCTATGTCACCGCCTATTACCTTTGAAGTGGACGAGGATCTTTACGTTTCGCTGACCGAAGCGAATAACGATTGTTTTCCGGATATGGGTTTGGTGAGAAACGGGACTTTAATTCAGGCCGTGTATCCCGCTTCAGCCAATGGCTGGCCCCATCAGGGTTCGATCGTGTCTCCCTGGCGTGTGGCCATTATTGCCAAGGGGCTTACGGCTCTGGTTAACAGCGACATCGTGACCAACCTGTGTCCCGCTCCCTCTGAGGAGTTGGCCAATGCCGACTGGATTAAGCCCGGACGCTCCTTATGGCAGTGGTGGGCCATTGGGGCTCCCAGGATGGAGGATCAGAAAGACTGGGTGGACGCGGCCAAACGCCTCGGCTTTGAATATTACCTCATCGATGACGGCTGGCGCCGCTGGCGGGCTCCAGGCAAAGATCAGTGGCAGTGTCTCAAGGAGGTTATCGATTATGGCAAGAGCCAGGGGGTGGCGTCGTTGGTGTGGGTGAATTCCGCTGAGATGCGTGATGCACCCTCGCGGCGGGCCTATTTGGAAAAGGTGGCAGCCTTGGGTGCCGCGGGCATTAAGATCGATTTCATTCCTCCCTGCACCGCCGAGATCACCCGATGGTACGAAGGGGCACTGGCGGATACCGCGGATCTAAAGCTGTTGTGCAATTTCCACGGGGCCGTCAAGCTCACCGGGCGGCAGCGAACCTGGCCGCATGAGTTGACTCGCGAAGGTGTCCGGGGTCATGAATATCATATGTCTCGCTATGGACGTGTGCAGTCGGCAGATCACGATCAAATCGTTTTGTTCACTCGTTTTTTGGCTGGGCCTGCCGATTATACGCCCACGGCCTTTGATCTTAAAGAGATGGTGGGTTACACCTGGTCTCACCTGCTCGCCCAGGCCGTGAATATGACCTCGCCGCTGTTGCACTTTGCCGGGAAATACCAGGATTTCATCGATAATCCTGCCGAGGATCTGCTGCGTCACCTGCCCTCGACCTGGGATGAAACCATCGTGCTGCCGGGCAGCGAAATCGGTAAGACTGTGGGTTTTGCTCGACGACGCGGTGATACCTGGTTTGTTGGTGTACTCAACGGTGCCGAAGAAGCAGTGCTGCCGGTAGAATTGTCCTTTCTGGGCCAAGGAGATTGGCGGGCTGAGGTCTATGGTGACGAGCCCGGTAACCCGGAGACCTTTAAGCGGCTCAGCAAGGACGTGACGGCTGGAGACAGCCTGACGCTTTCCATGAGTACTCGTGGGGGTGCTGTGGTTTGGATCACCCAACCCAAGATCGCCGATTGGGAAAATCCGGCTGTTATTGGGATCAATAAGGAAAAGCCACACGCGACCTTTGTATTGCCTAGTGAAAAACCTATGGACCCCAGGGTCGTGTCACTCAACGGACTCTGGCGGTTCAAGTGGTCGCCCAACCCCGAGTCCAGACCGGCTGACTTTTTCCAAAACGATTATTCGGTGGCACAGTGGGACTGGATTCAAGTCCCGGGCAACTGGCAAATGCAAGGGTACGGCAGGCCGATTTATACCAACATACCCTATCCTTTCAAACCCGATCCGCCTAAGGTGACCAGTGAACCGGATCGACGATTTTACAGTTACGATCATCGCAATCCTGTCGGCAGCTATTGTACGACCTTTGATGTTGATGAAGACTGGCTCACGCAACGAGTGTTTTTACATTTCGCAGGTGTCAAATCCGCTTTTTACGTATGGATCAATGGCGAGAAGGTCGGTTATAGCCAAGGCTCCATGACACCGGCAGAATTCGATGTCACCTCATTCATTAAGGCAGGGGAAAACAAGTTGGCCGTAGAGGTCTATCGTTGGTCGGACGGCAGTTATCTCGAAGACCAGGACATGTGGCGTCTGAGTGGGATTTTCAGAGACGTGGATCTATTCATCCGGCCGAATACCTATATTCAGGATTTTACCGTCACGGCCGAGCCCGATGAGTCCATGACCAAGGCGAAAGTCGCGATCGATGTTACCGTGGAAAACCGATCAGACACAACCGTACAGGGCTTGACTCTTGAAGCGATTTTTTCCGGTTATGGAATGCGTTTAACGTTGCAGGAACCAATTGAACCGGTTACTGCTACCTCACAACAAATGATTTCTCTAAAAAGCCTTTTGGACCACGCCCGGCTCTGGTCCGCCGAAACACCCAATCTGTACGATCTTGAGTTGATCCTGAAAAACGGTCAAGCGATTGTTGAAACCATCCACTGGCGTTTTGGTGTCAAAAAGGTGAAGGTTGAAGGAGAACTGTTCCGGATCAATAGCAAGCTTGTAAAACTCAAGGGTGTGAACCGCCACGAACATCATCCTCGCACCGGCCGATTTGTGGATCGCCGGACCATGGTGCGTGACATGGAACTGATGAAGCAGGCCAATATCAATATGGTCCGCATGTCACACTATCCCAATGATCCTTATTTCTATGAGCTGTGTGATAGATATGGCATTTATGTGATGGACGAAGCGAATCAGGAGTCACACGGATTTGGAATCGGCAATCGTGTCATGGGAGAAGATCCGGCCTGGGAAGCTGCGCATGTGGATCGTATTGTCTCTGTGATTGAACGTGACAAAAATCATGCCTGCGTGATCGTGTGGTCTCTGGGCAATGAAGGTGGACGAGGCCACAATTTCAGGGCCATGGCTGAGGCGGCCCAGGCGATCGATCCCACACGTCCGGTGTTCAGCGATTCAGATCGAAGCGTGTCTGCACTCTATGACGACAGTTATCTATCTCCGGAGAGACTCAGAGACACGGCCCAAAAGGTCAGCGATAAACCTTTTTTTATGCGGGAGTATGCCCATGCCATGGGTAATTCTGTGGGGAATCTTGCAGAATACTGGGAGGTGATCAATGCCGATCACAGTATTGCCGGAGCAGCCATCTGGGATTGGGTGGATCAAGGCATTGCCAAACGCATCGACGGCTCACCTCTGAAATACGGCGACGCTCCTGCGTCTTTGTCTCTCAAGGACAATGAATATTGGGCATACGGTGGCGACTTCGGCGACCAGCCCAATGATGGGGCCTTCTGCCTCAACGGCTTGATCGGCCCAGACCGCGTGCCCCATCCCCATTATTACCAGGTGCAAAGGATCTATCAGCCGGTGATCTTTGAACTCGAGAGTTCAGATCCGCTATGTGTCAAGGTGACTAACTATTATGGTTTTCGATCACTTGATCATTTGGATTTACGCTATGGTTTTATAACGGATGGTCAGAACAGAGAGTCCGGTGTGATGAAGTGTCAATCTCTGGAACCAGGCCAGTCACGCGTGATAGAGATACCAGTACCCCAATGGCTGACCTCCACGACTCGGGACATCTGCCTGAACCTTTCAGCTCAACTCAAGGCGCCTGATTTGTGGGCGGAACAGGGATTCCGCGTGGCACGTGAACAATTTGAATTGAAACGTGCATCGACTGCATCCGTGCAGGCCGCATCAGGTGATTTGAACCTCAAGCAAACCGATCACGAGGTTCAAGTTCAGGGCAATGGATTCCGTGTGGTCGTGAGCAAGACCACGGCTGCCCTCACAAGCTGGACCCAAGGTGATCAAGAATTACTGCGTGGTCCGTTGGAGCCTTATTTCTGGAAACCGGCCAATGACAACCAGAAACGCAATAACTACAATCGTCGTCTTGGTCCTTGGCAAGACGCGGCCGCCAATCGCAAGATCAAGCAGATCGAGGCAACGCAGCAGGGCGGTCTGGTCAAGATCCACTGTGTCATGGATTTACTCATTGGTGCTGAATATACGCTTGACTATACCATCAACGGCCAGGGTCAGATTCAGGTCCAGGCTGAGTATCAACCTCAAAAAGAATCTATTCCTTTGATGCCCAAGTTCGGACTACGTGTGCAGCTCGATGACCGTTTCGATCATATCGCCTGGTACGGCAGTGGCCCGGAAGAGAACTACCCAGACCGCAAGAGCGGGGCATTGGTCGGCCTGTACGAATCCACACTGGCGAACTTCATCACGGACTACATCGCGCCTCAGGATAATGCCAATCGCTGCGATGTCAGATGGTTCTCATTGGCTGATACGACTGGAAAACAGATTCGCGTCACCGGGCTGCAGGACCTCTGCTTTAGAGCCTGGCCCTATACCGAGATGGATGTGGAACAAGCCAATCATCCCTTCGAGTTGCCCATACGCGATTTGATCAATCTTAACATTGATTTGAACATTCACGGTGTGGGCGGCAACGACGCCTGGGGCGCCAGGACGCTGGATCAATATACCCTCGAGGGCCGCAAGCCTTATCGTTATGGATTTATCATGGAAACCATACCTGTCAGTCAATGAGTCATTGTAAATAAACCTCTTTTTGTGAAAGGAAAGTGATGATCTTTACTAATAAAAAATGGTGCCGCAATATAATCCTGGCCGTGATGGGCTTATGTCCTCTGCTGCTGGCTTCACCTACCGGGTTGGACAACAACGGTCACCTACAGGTCGTTACAACCCAGGGTAATGGGTTTTCGTATATGACTCTCGATAACGGGATTCAGCTGCGCCTAGGTGAAATTGTCAAGAACATCATCTTCTACGGCCCATCGACCGTGCGGGTCAACGAGAACCTGGGCGAAAATTATTGGAAACATCCCAGTATCGTAGTCGTAGGGCAACCGGCCAAGGTACCGTTCTCGGTGCGAGAAGTCGATGGCAGTGTCACTGTCATCGCGAAGAATTTGAGCATTAAGGCCAACAAAAAGACAGGAGCCTTGACCTTTATGGATGGCAACGGCAAGGTCCTCACGCAGGAGCGTGTCGATAACCATGCCACGATCAAGCCGGTCGAGATCTCCGGGGCCCCGAGTTATGAGGTGTCGAATACCTTTACCTTGAAGCCGGATGAAGGTTGGTACGGATTGGGGTATGTTGACTCGGCGCCTAATCGGATCAACCGTCGCTGGCAGGAGGTCCGTATGATCCAGACCAATCTGGGCATTGTGATTCCCATGATCGTCTCGTCCGAGCGCTACGGCATCATGTGGGACACCTATTCGGTGATGCAGTTCAAGGACGATGCCGATGGGGCGACGATGTGGGCCGAGAGCGCACCGGGCGGAGTGGATTACTACTTTTTTGCCGGCGACACTATGGACAATGTGATCGCAGCCTATCGCGTTTTGACGGGACATGCCCCCATGGTTCCTAAGCAGGCCCTGGGTCTGTTTATGAGCAAAGAACGATACCAGACGCAGCAACGTCTAGTAGAGGTCGCCCGGACCTTTCGCGAGGTACAGTTCCCACTTGACTATATCGTGCAGGATTGGCAGTACTGGGGTTCGGACAAGGACGGGACCTGGAGCGGGATGATCTGGAACGAAGAACGTTATCCCGATCCCGAGGGTATGATCCAGGCGGTTCATGATTTGAATATGAAATTGATGATCTCGATCTGGCCGTCGGTTGGGCACGACACGCCTCTGGCGAAGGAACTGGATCAATACGGACTACGCTTCGAGCCGCTGCACTGGATCTCCAGGAAGGCGCGTGTTTATGATGCGTTCAGTCAAAAGGGACGCGAGATTTACTTCAAACACATCAAAAACGGTCTGCTCGATAAGGGTGTGGATGCCCTTTGGATGGATGGCACTGAGGTCGAGGTAGGCACCGCTTGTTGGGATCAGGGCGAAGTTGCGCGGGACATCAAACGTCTGGGCAACAATGCCATGGGCGATTTTTCCCGTTATCTGAATCCCTATACCCTCATGACTACAAAAGGTACTTACGAGGGTCAGCGTGCCATCAACAACCAGCGAGTCTTTACCTTGACGCGGTCAGCTTGGGCCGGTGCCCAGCGTTATGCGGCCGCCTCCTGGTCGGGCGATTCGTTTGCCAGTTGGGACACGCTTAAGAACCAGATGGTCAGCGGTCTCGATGTCACTCTGGCAGGCAATCCCTGGTGGACTCAGGATATCGGCGGCTTTTTTGTCAATGACTTTCCCGGGGGCGAAAATAATGCCTCCTACCGCGAACTGTTTACCCGCTGGTTTCAGTTTGGGGCCTTTAATCCGATCTTCCGCATTCATGGCACTAGTATTGACCGCGAACCCTATCTCTTCAAGGAGATGGACCCAGAGGTGTATCAAGCCCTGCTCGACATCACTCATCTGCGTTACCGCCTGATGCCGTACCTCTACAGCCAGGCTTGGCGTGTCACCCACGAGGGCTATACCCTAATGCGTGGCCTGCCTTTTGATTTTCCAGATGACTCTACTGCGCGCAATATCAATGACGCCTTTATGTTTGGACCTGCCTTCCTGGTTCATCCGGTGACACGTGCGATGTATCGCATGGGAACCCCACCCGCTCCAACCATCCCAACCCAGTTCCTGCACACCCCGGACGGTCAACCCGGCCTGGCCGTGCAGTACTATAGCGGGACGCGGTTCGACACACCCAAGGGCAAGGAGATCGATGAGGTCGTGGATCACGATTGGCCCGGTCCGCCTTTGGCCGATCCTCCTGGCGACCTGGACGGATTGACCAATTTTTCCGCGATTTGGGAGGGCACCTTGCGGGCCCCGGAAGACGGTGAATATGAAATCGGTGTTGAAGGCGATGATGGTTTCCGTCTTTATCTCGATGGCCGACGGATCGTACAGGATTGGCGTGACAATGCCAAACGCTATCGTAGTGCCAAGGTGACCTTCAGCAAGGGGCAGGAAGTTGCACTGAAGCTGGAATTCTACCAGGGAGGCGGTGAGCGTGCCCTCAGATTAGCCTGGCGAAAACCCAGTGAAATCCTCGCAATGAACGACGCCCAGCAGGAAATCGACAATGTGATGGAAACGTATCTACCATCCGGTGCCGTGTGGACCGATTTCTGGACCAACGAGACATTTGTCGGTGGTCAGACCGTCACGAAGGCCTGCCCGCTCAATATCCTGCCGCTCTACGTGCGGGCCGGGTCGATCGTACCCATGGGACCTGTGATGCAGTACGCTACGGAAAAACCGGATGCAGCGTACGAGATCCGTATCTATCCGGGTGCCGATGCCACGTTCACACTCTATGAAGATGACAATGAGACATACAACTACGAAAAGGGCCAGCGGGCGACGATTGAACTGGATTGGGCCGATGCCGAGCAGAAGTTAACCGTTGGGCAGCGCCAGGGAACGTTTCCGGGCATGACCCCCGAGCGGCAATACAACATCGTACTGGCTGCGCCTGGTGGTAACGCCGGGCTAAAGCCGGGGGCGGTTAATGTTAAAACCATTCATTATAAGGGAGAAACGAAAACCGTGGAATTTTAAGCCTGTTGAGGTCTTTCACGGTTTTAATCGCAATCTCATGACACTAGGGATACCTAAAAATGACAATCATTACATTACCATTAAAGGTCACCCTGTTACTCTTTATCATCTTTCCTTCGGTTTCTCTGGCCGAGTTGGAGTTGATGGCGCATTGGCGTTTTGAGGAAGTGACAACGGGGCGTAATCAGGACCGATCTACTTCGGTCGTGGGCGAGTCCTTGCGTGCGGGTGATCGTAGAGCAGGCAATCAAGCTTCGTATGCCTGGGACGATTCGGGTAAGGGGAATCTCCTTCAGGTCAATGGCAGAATGTCATTGAATATTTTCTCTGACAATGTGCCCATGCCTCAGGTAGACGGAAAGCCCAACACTCGATCTCTCCTTCTCAAACGGGGAGAGGTTGTGGTGAACATGGATCGTCCATTGGCCTATGTCGACTTGGGAAAAAGCTGGACGATTGAGGCCAGCCTGATGTGTAACCTTCTGGGGACTGAACAGGTGTATCTGTGCAAAGAAGGCCCCAAGGGGCAATTGACCGGCGGGGATGTGTCCGTCGGTTTTGACAATATGCATCAGAAGTATTTTGTGGAAGTCATGGGCGTCGATGGGCAGCCTCGTCGCATTGTCTCAGGAGACAAGGTCGATCTTGGGAAATGGTATGACGTGCATGCCCATGCGGTTTATGATGTTCAAAGCAAAAAGACCCAACTGCAAATCAAGGTGAAACCCTCGGGACAAGCCCACTTTGGTCAGCCAAGTTCGATCACTTATGATGGCCGGGCACTGCGATCCGATGCCGGACAATGGGTCATCGGACGCGGATATCCCGGCGGATTTCCCAATAGCCAGCAGGTACTCGATGGGGCGATTGACGAGGTTCGTATTTCGGGCGAGTCCATGCCGCGTGTGCCCGGACAGAACCCGCTCTTTACCGATACCTTTACGGCTGATCCGGCGGCGTTGGTTGTGGGTGACACCGTGTATGTGTATGTGGGCCATGATACGGCCGGACCCGGCGGTTGGTTCAATATGCCCGAATGGCTCTGCTACTCGACCAATGATATGAAGCATTGGACCGCCCATGGTCCGGTGTTGGTAGCCAAGGACTTTGTCGGCGCCAATCCCGGGGCAGCCTGGGCCGCCGAGGTGGTGGAGAAAGACGGGAAATTCTATTACTACGTGACATTGGATCGCCGAGAAGGGCACTTTATTACCGTGGCGGTGGCAGACAGTCCCACGGGTCCGTTTAAGGAGGCGCTGCCTGGTCAGCCGCTCATCACTGACGCAATGACCACGGACTCACACCGGGCCAATTCCGATATCGATCCCACCGTTTTTATCGACGATGATGGGACGGCCTGGATGGCCTGGGGCAATGGCGATTGCTATCGGGTCAAGCTCAAATCCAACATGGTTGAAATCGATGGTCCGATTGTCAAGGTGCCTTATCGTAACTTTTCAGAAGGCCCCTGGCTCTTTAAACGGGGCGAGTTTTATTACAATGTCTATGCCGCTGACGCACCCGGTGTTCAGCCGGAACAGATCTGCTATTCCATGGCAACGTCGATCACTGGACCGTGGACCTATGGAGGTTTTATAACGGGCCCGGCCAAACACGGCTTTACCATTCATCCTGCGGTGATCGAATTCAAGAACCAGTGGTATTTTTTCTATCACGACGGTTCGTATTCGATCGATGGTGGCCCAGGTGGGGACTGCCGTCGTTGTGTGTGTGTCGAATATTTGTATTTTAATCCCGACGGAACGATCCAGCCTATCGACTTGACGGTCGAGGGGGTGTCCATCGAGCCGAAGCGATAATTCTTTGTAACGAACCCTTTGACGATAGATGAATAAGGACATAGGTATGAAACCAACATCGATTCAGAATCTTCTTATCACGGTAGCATGGGGTGTCATCTTGACCCAGAGTTGGGTGTGCCAGGCATCCGAGCCCATTGTCCAGACCAGTTTTACCGCCGACCCGGCTCCTATGGTGCATGACGGGGTGGTCTATCTCTACACCAGCCATGATGACGATAATGCACCTCCCGGACAGGGGCGGTTCCTGATGCGTGACTGGAAGTGCTACAGTTCCACCGATATGGTCAACTGGACGGACCACGGGTCGGTGGCCTCTCTCAAGACGTTCCCCTGGGCCGTGCAGGAAAACGATGCTTGGGCCCCTCACGTTATAGAACGTAACGGCTTGTTCTATTTTTATGCTCCGGTGAGTGTGCCGGGCTGGCCCAAGAACGTGATTGCCGTAGCCGTCGCGGACAATCCTTTAGGACCTTTCGAAGACGCTTTAGGGCGACCTCTCATCGATAAGGAAGTCGGCTATATCGATCCGGGAGTATTGATCGATGATGATGGACAGGCATACCTCTATTTTGGTAATCCACAGGTATGGTATGTCAAACTCAATGAGGACATGATTTCCTATGAGGGGGAGGTCGTGACGGACCCTTCCTTCGTCAAGGTGAGGGGCCAGAGAGATCCTTATCATTATCAAGAGGGCCCCTGGCCGTTCAAACATGACGATAAGTATTACCTGGCCTATGCCGCAACCTGCTGTCCTGAAGGCATTGGCTATGCCATGAGTGATAGTCCAATTGGCCCCTGGGAGTACAAGGGCTACATTATGCCACCGGATAGGCGTGCCACCGGAAATCATCCGGGGATCATTGAGTTCAAAGGTAACCACTATGTCTTTGGCTTCAATTTCAAGTTGAATTTTGCCATCACAGATAAGCATCATGAACGGCGTTCGGTTTGTGTGGCTAAAATAACCTTCAATCCGGACGGCACGATTCAGGAACTTCCCTGGTGGGAAGAGGCTGATCCTGTTGAGCAGATCGGCACTGTAGATCCCTATGTCCAAACCGAGGCAGAGACCATTTGCTGGAGCGAAGGTATGAAATCCGAGACGAGCAGTCAAGGAGGTCTGAACGTCTATCCAACCCGCGAGGATGCCTATATCAAAGTCAAGGGCGTAAATTTCGGCGAAGGTGCGGACAGTTTTACAGCCTCGGTTGCCGGTAGTACAGAACAGGCCCGTATCGAACTCTATCTTGACCATATTAACGGGCAACACATCGGTACGTTAGCCATTGGTAATACTGATGGTCAGTGGAAATCTGAAATCATTGCCATTGAAGAGGCGTCAGGTATTCGGGATCTTTTCTTCGTATTCAAGGGTGAATCTCTAGGGAAACATTGCAAATTTGATTACTGGCAATTTGACGGTCAGCAAAAATATCAACCAACCTTTTTATCCTTGGAGAAAGCAAGTCCTGTTCCCGAATGGTTCAAGGACGCCAAATTCGGCATCTATTTCCACTGGGGCGTATACTCGGTTCCTGCGTTTGCTAATGAATGGTATCCGCGTAACATGTATCGCAACGGATCGAACGAAAACAAGCACCATATCAACACCTACGGCGAAGTCACGGAGTGGCCTTATCATAACTTCATCACAGGTGCACAAGACAAGCAGGGTCGATTCAAACAGTTTGCACCCAAGCTCAAATCAGAAGGTGGCCAGTTCGATCCGGAAGAGTGGGCCCAGTTGTTTGCAGACTCAGGTGCCAAATTTGCCGGGCCAGTGGCTGAACATCACGACGGTTTTTCCATGTGGGACAGCGATGTTAATCCATGGAACGCCAATGATATGGGGCCGAAACTCGATCTGGTCGGCTTATTGACCGATGCTATTCGCAAGCGTGACATGAAGGTTATTCTGTCCATGCATCATGCATACAATATTACCGGGTTTTTTGATGCAGTCCCAAAGACCGACGATCCCAAGCTTCAGATGCTCTACGGTCAGCAGGGCAAGGAAAAGAATGAAGGATTGTGGCTGGAAAAGCATCGAGAAATCATCGATATGTACCGGCCTGACATTATCTGGCAGGATTTCAATCTGCATATCATCTCCAACTCTGTGCTCCTTGAGTTTTTGGCCTACTACTACAATCAGGCTACCGACTGGGGCAAGGAGGTCGTGGCAACATATAAAGACGGCCTAAATGACCAATGTGCGGTGCTCGATTACGAGCGTGGCGGTCCGGCCGATATTACGCAGAATTACTGGCTGACGGACGATGCCATCAGTTCTTCGAGTTGGTGTTATACTGAGGGAATTGGCTACTACTCTCAAAAGCAGATTCTGCACGGTTTTTTAGATCGAATCAGCAAAAACGGTAACCTACTGCTGAATTTATCTCCCAAGGCGGATGGCAGTATTCCTGAGGAACAAAGAGCAATCCTGCACACCATGGGGGCATGGCTAAAGAAATACGGTGAGGCTGTATACGCCACGCGTGCCTGGGAAAAATTTGGAGAAGGCCCTACGAAAATGGGTTCTGGTCACGGCGTGTTTACGGCTCCTGCCGAAGGAACAGCGAAAGACGTACGCTATACCCGCTCCAAAGACAACACAACACTGTATGCCATCCTGCTTGGTTGGGAAGAGAGGCAACAAGACGTCCTGCTCACCTCATTGTCATCCGATCGAATCGAGTTGAAAAATCTTAAATCGGTCGAACTGATCAACGGACAGGCTAGGCAGTATCTGTCATTGGATTTTATGCAAAATGCGAACGGCTTGGCTGTTAACTTACCTGAACGTTCTTTCAAGGAATTGGCCTATGTCTTGAAACTTAATTTTGATGGGACGATTCCTATGCTCGATCAATATGCGAATCTCGATTGTTCACCGCATTATTATATCGCGTCTAACAATAGCATGAGAGAGTTGATCGTCGGTCCAGAATTGACGCTCATCGAAAGAGTCAAACTGCCTGAAAATCAATGGAAATTAGAACGTACCGGCAAGGGCATCTATAAAATCATGAATCGTCAATACGATCAGGTACTCGCCTTTAATCCGCAGGCTAATCTCCTTATGATGGTTGAGTTCAGTGACAACGATGGTCAACTCTGGGAAATAGACAACTCCTCTGCTGGATCATTCAAGATATCCAATAAACAACACCCTGAGATGAAACTAGCCCTAACCAATCACGCTGACAAAGGTCGACAGGTGGATATGTCGGATGTCGCTTCTCTCTGGAAACTCATCGAGGTCTGTGAGTTGGAGCAACAAGCATTCAAGGCTCATACCATTCCAGGAACCATTGAGGCTGAAGATTTTGATTTAGGCTGTTTCGATGAAGCCTTCCGCGACAGTGACCAGACCAATGAAGGTGGGAAATACCGTCTCAGTGAAGGTGTTGATATTGAAGCTTGTAGCGCAGGTGGGTTTAATGTCGGTTGGACGCGTCGGGGTGAATGGTTGGCCTATACCGTGACGGTCGAGCGATCCGCGACCTACAAGATTGCATTCCATATCGCATCCGATAGTACGACTCCCAGAATCCACCTTGAATGCGACGGACAAGACCTCACGGGACAGATCACAATCCCCAATACTGCAGGTTATCAAAACTGGAAGGTCATTGAACAGACCGCCGATCTTTCTGTGGGTGAGCATGTGCTAAAGTTGGTGATTGATAGTGACTCTGTGAATTTCGATAAAATGGTTATTGAGCAAGTGAAGTGATTGCATCTTAAGGACCTGAGTTTGCTAAAAACAAATTAAGGGAATCGTATGATGAAGCTGTATTTATATGGAATCATACTTTCTGTCTGTTTACTTGACTTATGTGTTGCCGAGACAAAAGTCCCAGCCCCTTGTGGCCCAGTCCCGACAGAGAAACAATTGAAGTGGCAAGAATTGGAGTATTATGCGTTTATCCATTTCTCATTGAATACCTATACGGATCAATCGTGGGGCTATGGCAACGAAGATCCCGATCTGTTCAATCCCACGGAATTGGATTGTCGTCAATGGGCTCGCATCTGTAAAGAGGCGGGAATGAAGGCCGTCATTCTGGTGGCCAAGCATCACTGCGGATTCTGTGTGTGGCCTTCTGAATACACGGAGTATTCCGTGAAGAACTCTCCCTGGCGAGACGGCAAGGGCGATCTTGTTCGCGAAATGGCCGATGCTTGTGAAGAATACGGCTTGAAACTGGGGATCTATGTATCACCCTGGGATCGAAACCATCCTCAATATGGTCAACCCGAATACATCACGTACTTCCGCAATCAATTGACCGAGGTACTCACTAACTATGGTCCTATCTTTGAAATCTGGTTTGACGGAGCCCATGGCGGAACCGGCTATTACGGCGGAGCTGATGAAAATCGCCACATTGACCGATCCACGTACTACGACTGGCCCACGACGTATAAGCTGATTCGCAAATTACAGCCGGATATCGTGATCTGGAACGATGGGGGTGACAGGACGGACTTACGCTGGGTGGGCACAGAAGCTGGCTTTATCGGTGAAACCAACTGGAGCCTGCTCAATGCCACTGGTGACGTTCCATTTGAGATGCTGCATCACGGCGTGGAAAACGGCGATGCGTGGGTGCCGGGTGAGGTTAATACTTCTATCCGACCGGAATGGTTTTATCATCCAAGTGAAGACTCTAAGGTCAAGACCCTGCCTCATTTAGTGGATACCTACTACAACTCCGTCGGACGCAATGCCACCTTCCTGCTCAACTTCCCTATTATGCCCAATGGTTTGATCCATGAATACGACGAGAAAGCCGCTTTAAATCTGGCCAAGGTTATCAAAGAGACCTTTGCAGATAATTTGGCTCAAAAGGCCAAGGCCAGTGCCTCGAATGTACGCGGCAATGCTGAGTTGTTCAATGCCGCTAAAATTAACGATGGTGACAAGGAGACCTATTGGGCCACAGACGATGAGGTGACCAAGGCTTCATTGACCCTGGATTTTGGCAAACCCACGACATTCAACCGTTTTCTGGCTCAGGAGTACATCCGTCTGGGACAGCGTATCAGGTCTTTCACCGTTGAAGCATGGATCGATGACCAGTGGAAGGAAATCACTAGAGCCTCTACCATTGGGCACAAGCGTATTCTGCGTTTCCCTTCGGTGAGAGCTACTCGAATACGTTTTAATGTCACCGATGCCAAAGCCTGTCCCGTGATTTCTAACATTGGCGTCTACGATGCCCCTCAGATCTTAACGGCCCCTTCGATTATGAGAAATAAAGTGGGAGACGTCATCATTACACCTGCCGATGTCGAGTCTACCATTTACTATACAATGGATGGCAGTGTACCCACCACCCATTCAAAGAGATATATGGGATCTTTCTCTACTGAAGGTAAGCTCCAGGTTAGTGCAATTGCCTACGAAGCTTCCTCTGGTAAAAGCAGTCCGGTCCGTCATGAAGAATTCGACCTTCCTCGTAAGGACTGGAAACTCATCGGTATCCATGATCAAAGAGCATCCGCCGTTTTGGACGGGAATCCCTCTACAGCCTGGCATCAACCCAGAAATACTAGACTCCCATCTGATTTGGTGATTGATTTAGGCAAGGAACTCAGTCTTGTAGGTTTTAAGTACTTCCCGGATCAAACTATGTGGGGGCCTGGGATCATAACAGATTACGAGTTTTATGTCTCCACTGACAATGAGGAATGGAAATTGGTCAGCCAAGGCGAGTTTTCTAACATTAAAAACAATCCCGTATGGCAAACAAAAAGTTTTGGGCTTACAAAGGCCCGCTATATCAAGCTTCGTGCTTTAAGGAATACCGAACATAACAATAACCTCGGTTATGCTGAGATCGATGTGATTACGCCCTAGTTTTATAATGAAAAGGAATACTCCATGACGAATATAATCCAACAGAAACGCTTCGCTTTTGTCGTATGGATCGCCGTAACCACTTTCGGAACAGTGGGTTGGGCGGTCAATCCGATTGTGCAGACGATTTACACCGCCGATCCTGCACCAGTGGTGCACGATGGAGTGTGCTATGTATATGCCAGTCATGATGAGGATAAGATTGTTCGCAACTTCTTCACCATGAAGGACTGGCGCTGCTACTCCTCTACCGATATGGTAAATTGGACTGATCATGGTAAGGTGGCCTCCCTCTATGATTTCAAATGGGCTGGGTCCGGTTGGGGCGGTGGCTTTGAAAATGGCGCATGGGCACCGCAAGCGATTGAACGTGATGGGAAATGGTATTTGTATTGTCCCTTGCAGGGGCGGGGCATTGGTGTATTGGTCGCCGACAATCCGTTTGGTCCCTTCAAGGATCCACTAGGCAAACCTCTGATATCCAACGATAACATTGATCCTACCGTATTTATTGATGACGATGGCCAGGCCTATTTGTACTGGGGCAATCCCAAGTGCTGGTACGTGAAACTGAACGAAGATATGATCTCTTTTGACACCAGCATTGGTGATAAAGGTCTCGTAGTCCTGGACATGAGTGTCGAAGAATTCGGAAAACGCAACAAGGAAGACAAAAAACGTCCCACCACATACGAAGAAGGTCCGTGGCTCTATAAACGCAACGGGCTGTACTATCTCTTCTTCGCAGGTGGACCTCTTCCAGAACATATCGGCTATTCTACGGGTCCGACTCCCTTAGGGCCATGGACCTACGGGGGGGTAGTAATGGACCCCCAGAGTGCCTTCACGATCCATCCCGGTGTCGTGGATTATAAAGGTAAGACCTATCTGTTCTATCATGATGGGGGGCTGCCAGGCGGTGGTGGCTTCCACCGATCGGTTTGCGTAGACGAGCTAAAGTTCAAGTCCGATGGATCGGTGGAGAAGCTAAATTCAACGAAGGAAGGGCCCTCTCAAGTGGGGCATCTCGATCCTTTTAACAGAGTTGAGGCTGAAACGATTTGCTGGACAGGAGGAGTGGAAACCCAACCCTGTAGCGAAGGCGGCATGAATCTCTGGGATGTCAATGACGGCGATTTTGTCAAGGTCAAGGGCGTGGATTTCGGCGATGGTGCCACCTTCTTCGAAGCGCGAGTGGCGTCGGCTACTCGGGGCGGAAACATTGAGATTCGGCTTGGCAGTGAGAACGGTACCTTGGTTGGAACCTGTGCAGTCCCTGCGACTGGTGACTGGCAGAATTGGGTAACAACCTCCTGTGCAGTAAAAGAACTTGCCGGTGTACACGATCTATATTTAGTGTTCTCGGGTGGTGAGGGACAACTCATGAATATTAATTGGTGGAAGTTCAAGTCAGAATAAATGAGTATGTGATGTTCCAGGAAACAGCTTAATGCTTATATCACAGATTAATCAGGGATTTTTATGAAAAAGAAACTAATCATTCCATTACTCTTGATCTGGAATATATCATTGTATGCACAGGTGCGCGACAACCCTTTTGCCGTTAATGCAGATCCTGACGAACGGGTAACCTATCACAATCCCGTGATACCGGGTTTTTATTCTGATCCCAGTGTATGCAGGGTGGGAGAAAATTATTACCTGGTGACCAGCAGCTTTCAGTTCTTTCCCGGTGTTCCGGTATTTCATAGCAAAGACCTGGTCAATTGGAAACAAATCGGTCATTGCCTAGATCGTAAAGAGCAACTGCCCAGAGGCCTGAATATTTTCGCCTGCACGATCAGACATCATAACGGCAAGTTCTATATGATTACCACCAATACCAGTAATGGGGGTAATTTTTATGTGACTGCCACCGATCCAGCAGGGCCATGGTCAGATCCGATCTGGGTTGGAGTCCTGGAAATCGATCCCGATTTGTTTTTCGATGATGATGGCAAGGCTTATGTGATTTCATCGACTTTCATGCTTCATGAGATCGATATAGAGACCGGCAAATTATTAACTGAGGGCAAGAGAGTATGGTGGGGTACGGGTGGACGATATGCCGAAGGCCCGCATATCTATAAAAAAGACGGTTATTATTATCTGATGGCAGCCGAAGGGGGAACCGAAGAAGCCCATTCGGAGACCATCGCCCGCAGTAGCAGTATCTGGGGGCCGTATGTTGCTAATCCGGCCAATCCGATATTGGCGCATGCCAATGCCGCGGGGCAGGGCAACCCCATTCAGGGCGTGGGACACGCGGATATAATACAGGCCCACGACGGTTCATGGTGGATGGTTTGCCATGGCTATCGCAAGGTTGTGGATTATCCAATACACCATATCTTAGGCCGAGAAACCTGTCTGGTGCCGGTTTGCTGGCCTAAAAACGGGTGGCCGGTTGTCAATGGCAATGGGACAGTCACTGTCAATATGACCTGCCCAACATTGCCTCTAAAACCATTTGATCAAGAACCGGTAAGAGATGAGTTTGATAACTCCAAATTAGGCCTGGAATGGAATTTTATTCAGGCCCCCTCCGATTTTTATAACATTCGTGACGGGGCTTTGCATATCACGGGTTTACCGCAACGAATCGGTGAAAGGCGTTCTCCGGCATTTATCGGAAGACGATTGCAGCACAACGACTTCACGGCTACAACGAGACTTCATTTCTATCCTCAAAACGATAATGAAGAAGCCGGATTGACCTTGCTCAACAACAACCAGCATTTCGATCTACTTGTGAAACGCTCGGACAACAAACGCGTTTTGTACGTTCAACTAGCGTTCGGTTCGGTTATGTATCGATCTGAAGAGGTCCCCCTCGAACCGGGCCCCGTTCAATTACAGGTGAACGGAGCTAGTGCACAGTTCATTTTCTCTTATTCACAGGGAGGGCCGTTCAAAGAGATTGAACGCGTTGATGCCAGGTACTTAAGCACTGAGACTGTAGGTTGGTTCACAGGAGTCTATGTTGGTTTCTATGCCATCGGCAATGGAACCAAGAGCGAGAAAGAGGCACTCTTCGACTCCTTTGAGTATACAGGTCGTCGCTAGCCGTGTCGCAAAACGATTCGATACTATTCAATGATTGGGATGAGAACATGATGAGAAGCTTGTTGATTTTTGTGGGATCCTTAGTGATCTCTGCATGCGTTGGGGCACAAGAATTGCCAATGATTCCGCCGGCTGGATACGACCAATATCGAAGCAATATCCCCCATGGAACACGGACCGACTTTACATTTTATTCGGCCGTGGCAGGAAAGGATGTGGAGATCATCGTGTATACTCCAGCGGGATACAATCCGAGCCGAAAGTACAGTGTCGTTTATGGTTATCAAGGGATCGATATCTGGCCGGGTACGATCTTTGACGACTGGTGTGTCGCGGCCGGCATCCTCATGGACAATCTGGTTGCCGATGGGATCATCGAACCTTTGATTATTGTTGCGTTGGACG
Organism: Sedimentisphaerales bacterium; assembly: GCA_963662565.2. GTDB lineage: Bacteria > Planctomycetota > Phycisphaerae > Sedimentisphaerales > Anaerobacaceae. Next base: position 203,148 of record CAXXXG010000010.1, read on the forward strand.
ATCAATACGATGGCACTTGGAGCAATGTCAACGACATGACCATTTACGACGCTATTCCCTACATCGACTCGCATTATTCTACCTATGCCGATGCCGATCACCGTGGTCTTTACGGTTATTCGTGGGGTGGTGGCTATGCGTTCAATGTTGGGTGTGCCAATCTGGATGTTTTCCACCACCTGAGCCCTTCATCCTCGGCGCCCAACAAGGCCGGGGACGATTCGCTCTTTCCCAATGGCGGGGCCGAGGCCAAGGAGAAGATAAAAACACTGCTGATTTCATGTGGTGATGCAGATTGGATGGGCCTTTATCCTAACAGTTTAAATTGTCATAATTATTGTGTTGCCAATGAGATTCCCCACCACTGGTTTACTGTTCCAGGTGGCAACCATGATGCGGATAGTGTTTGGAGACCGGCAATGTGGAATTTCCTCCAGTTGCTGGATGCTACGATTTCAGGATCGGCCCATCCTACGGGTTCACTCTCAGCTTATATTCAAGTTGAGGGTGAGTGTTACAATAGTGACTCCGAGGGGCTTGCAACGGAGAATATTGTTGAAGGTGTGCAGGTGATCGGTTCGATCGAGACTGGCGATTATGCGTATTATCCGGCAGTCGATTTTGGCAGCGTCGAAGCGCAAAGTTTCATGGCCCGGGTGTCCAGCAATCAATCCAGTGGTAGCATAGAGCTTCGTCTGGACCGTCTAGACGGCGAAGTGATTGGAACCTGTTTCATTCCCGATATCAGCGGTAGCCAAACCTGGATGTTGGCCCACTGTGACGTCTATGGAATCCCAGGAGTCCATGACCTGTATCTTCGATTCAAGGGAAACGACCAGAGCGATTTGTTTAATGTGGATTGGTGGCAGTTCAGTATCGATTCCGATGACAACTTGGGCCAGATAACCGTTCCGGATCCCATTCATCTCTATAGTTTTCGAGGTCGAGGCGGTACCACTGTATACGACGACATAGGTGGCGTTGATGGTCAGACGTTTAACGGAGCCCAAGTGATCGGTGGAACCATGACGTTGTCGAAGAACTCCAGTCAATACGTCGAGTTTCCCGAGGGGCTGCTCAGCTCTCTGACAGACTGTACCATTACCTGCTGGATCAATCTCAATGATCTCGATCCCTGGTGCCGTATCTTTGATTTTGGCTCGGGCCCTGGCCGCAGTATGTACCTGACGCCATGCCGTGGTGACTATGGCCTTCGTTTTGCCATAAAAACTCGCGGAGTTTTTGAGCAAATCATCGATTCAACCCAGGGGTCTTTCCCGACCGATGCTTGGGTTCAGGTGGCGGTGACTCTGGCAGGCAATGCCGGTCGTCTGTATGTCAACGGTCAACTCGTCGGGACTAACGACACGATGACGATTAATCCCTCCGATTTGGGCCAAACCACGCAAAACTGGCTCGGTCGTTCACAAGATTCCGACGATCCTTATCTCGATGGAACCTTCGAGGAGTTTTCTATTTACGATATCCCCTTATCGGCCAGTGAGATCTTCTGGCTGTTTAGCGGTGGCGATTCACAAAGCATCACCCCTGCAACACGTACCGAGGTCGTCTCGCTTGATTCGAGTTCATCTGGTCAAACAATCGAAGGTCTGGGGGGGGCGATTTGCTTCTATAACGGCTGGTTCACAGCACATCCTTACAAGCAGGAAATTTTCGACTATGCCTTCCGTGGTCTGAACCTCTCGATGTTACGCTTAGGCAATTGGTGGCGTGGCGATAACGGGCAAGACACCGCAAGTTATGAAATTGTAAACGCCGCCAATGAAAGCCTCGGTCATCCTATCCCGATTCTGATGACGTCCTGGTCACCACCGGCGTATCTCAAAAGCAACGGGGAAGTGGGACATGGCGGAACCTTAATCAAAAAGGGTGGACTCTATGATTACGCAGGTTTTTCCGATTACTGGGCCGACTCGCTGCAAGATTACATCGCTCATGGGGTTAGTCCCACTTGGATCGGCATCCAGAACGAACCCGATTGGACCGCTGACTATGATTCTTGCCGGTTTGATCCGACTGAAGGCCAGTATGCCAGTTTCGCTCTGGCTCAGGATGCCGTCTATAATCAATTACAAGCGAATATGGCCTCGCCTCCGAAACTTTTGGGTCCCGAATGCGTCGGACTCTACGGCAATGCTGGTGGCCTGCGCAATTACATGGCGCAAATGAATCCGGACACCTTCTATGGCGTGGCCCATCACCTCTACGGGGGGAGTAGCGACGGCACCCCGGATGGATACAACTCTGTGTTCAACACCGTACTGAACCGCTCTGAGAGCCTGTTTCCGGGTAAGCCAAGGTTCATGACTGAATTTGGCGATACCAAGGGTTTAATCCCTTGTGCCAATTTGATCCACAATTCCTTAGTCGTTGAGCAGGTCAGTGGATATAACCATTGGAGTTTGATCTGGCCCGGTGATATCGGTTTGATCGAAATTGAATTTCCTTGGGGTTCTGGAGACTGGATTTCTGAGAAGGGCTACTGGCTCAATCCGTCCTACTGGTCGATGAAGCACTACTCATACTTCGTCGAGTCCGGCTATGTTCGAGTAACCACAGGATCGAGTGATTCAGATCTTTTAACGTCTGCCTACTTATCCCCAGATCAGAAGCAACTGGTCACGGTCATCATCAACAGAAGCGAGAACTCTCCTGCTGTCGTCTCATTGGATACAGACAGTTTCGTTTACGATTATTCACATATCTATCAAAGTACCGAGCAGAACCCCTTCGAGTACCTCGGCTCGGTTCACAGTACCGAGTTGACTGCCCCGGTTTCCTCAGTTACTACGGTCCTGCTCGATCAAGAGGTCGAGATCGGTCCAGCCAGCGCACCGACACCCATCAATGAAGCCAGCGAAATTGGCTCCAACGTCACATTGACGTGGACCCCAGACAGCAATGCCACAGATCATCTCGTCTATCTGGGCACCGATGCCAATGCCGTGGCCACCGCCACGCCATTATCCGAAGAATATCAGGGCACCGTCTCGTCGGCGTCCTTTAACCCTGACCCGCTTTCTGGTGGTGTGACGTATTACTGGCGTGTTGACGAGAAGGCTTATTCAACTGTCACTGTCGGCGATCTTTGGTCATTCAGTACGGTCGCTCCTGAAATGCATGCTCATCTACCCTTTGACGGGCGTAGTGGGACCACAGCCCCGGATACCACAGGTAATGGCTGGAACGGCACCTTGGTCAATGGCCCGACCTGGCGTTCCGGAACGATCGACTACTGCGTTGATTTGGACGGCAGCAACGACTACGTCAGCCTACCCAATGGAGTGGTTGACGGCTTGACGCATGCGACGTTTAGTGTTTGGGTCAAGCTCAATAGCATCGATACCTGGTCCCGTGTGCTAGATTTCGGTACAGGGACCACCGTCAATATGTTCCTGACGCCTCGTTGTGGCGGTTCGAATGTGGTTCGTTTCGCGATCACCACGGGCGGAGCTGGTAGCGAACAGCAGATCAACGGGGCCAGTGCGTTGGCATCGGGAACGTGGACGCATGTGGCGGTGACGTTGGGCAACGGTATGGGTATTTTGTATGTTGATGGTGAAGAGGTCGGTCGCAACACGAACATGACCCTAACTCCTGATTCGTTGGGGCGTACGACGCAGAACTACCTTGGCAAGTCTCAATACCCCGATCCCTATCTCAATGGACGTGTGGATGACTTCCGTATCTACGGCGACGCCTTAGGGGCTTCGGCTATCGCGGAATTGGCCACACCCTAGAGTCATCCAATATGTGTATTTGACCGGAGTGGTTTGAAACCCTTAACGTAAGTGATGAAGATCCATAACTGAAAGTGAATGCCCCATGAATAAGAGACTTTCGAATGTCGCATCGTGGTTAAATGTTATACTCAGTATCGTAGGATTCTGTTTGACGGAGGGATATGCTGCACAGCGTGGACGTCCCGTGCTCAATGCGGCGGGGACTACTTTTGTAGCAGACAATGGCCAACTCTTACGCGGGCCTTTCACGTCTTCGGAATGGGGCTCTCCGGCGCCCTACCAAGAGATTGCCAACATGAAGAATTATGGCTTTAACTCCGTGCATATTTATGGAGAGTGCTTCGACAAGAACTATCCCAATCCCGGTAGTACTGCACCGGGTTATGCGGCTTCTCGGATTGATAGTGTGGTTCAGGCCACACGCAGCCTGGGAATGTATGTGGTACTGACCATTGGCAATGGGGCGAATAACGGAGATTACAATCGTCAATATGTCGTCGATTTTTGGGATTTCTATGCGGAACGTTACGCCGATGAGACACATGTGGTATTTGAAATCCAGAATGAACCTGTGGCGTGGGGCCCCCCTTACTCGGATTCGGGTGCGACTCCACCTGGGGCTGTAGAGATGGAAGTAGAGGTTTATCAAACTATTCGTTCGCATGCCCCGGATACACCGGTATTGATTTTTAGTTATGCCGTGTTAGGAGGGATAGGTGGGGCATCCAATGCCTTGAAGGATATCGAAGCCTTTAATCGAGCACTTGGGGGACGTACGAATAATATCTGGAACAAGACTGCGATTGGTTTTCACGGTTATGCAGGCTGGACATCAACCGCAGAAGCAGTTGAGGCACTTTTAGATGCTGGTTATCCCTGCTTCATGACCGAGTTCGGCTCCGGCAGTTGGGGCGTTAATGGGGGGGGCTTTGATGTTCATTTGGCTTCAGAGCTGGAGCGTCTACAGGTATCCTGGATGGCTTTTCAGTATATTCCACCCTGGGGTGTTTCTGATGATGTGACCCAACCTAAAAGTTATAAAGAACGTGTTGAAAAAGCCGGGATGTCCTGGACACCGGATTACGGGACTTGGCCTCTCGCTCGTAGTGCGTTTAGCGACGACGGTCTTCCCTGGACCACGATCGATACCTGGATTAACAACCGTCTGGTAGGCACCTTGCGTCTCGAAGCAGAGGATTTCGACTGGGGTGGCCAGGGTGTTGCGTACAGTGATGAAGATCCCGAGAACTGGGGCGGTCATTATCGTCCTGAAGAGGGAGTGGATATCATTGATTGTAACGATCAAGATCCTGGGTATGCAGTGACTGATATGGCTGATGGTGAATGGCTGGAATATACACTTTATGTCCCTGAGCCCGGTTTTTACAATCTCAGCTTGCGTGTGGCCTGCCCGAATGACCAATCTGCGGTCCGAGTCATTTGTTATGATTTGGATAAGACGGGAGAATGGACAATCCCCTACACCGGCAGTGGCCGAACTTTGACATGGACAACCATAACAAAGAAGGTTTTTCTTGAATTTGGTCGTCAAAGACTTCATTTGGAGATTTTAACCGGTGGGTTCTATCTCAATTGGATCGAGTTGTCTCCGTCCCAAGATATTCCGATTGCCAACGGGATCTACAAACTGGTCAATCAAAACAGTGGCATGGTGATAAAAAACAACACTTCCAACCATCAAGTGGAGCAAAGTGTCTATTCGGGTTCAAACACGCAGAAGTGGAAACTTCATTACCTGGGTGCAGGCCAGTATCGTGTGCAGTCCGCCCATGATAATTATTACTGGAACACTTGGTCGAATACCATGACATGGTGGTGGGGCATTGATAGCCAGGGCCAGCGTTTTATTGTTCGACCAGTCGAAGAGGGATATTATAGTATTTTGCCCGTCGATTCTGGCAAGAGTTATGGAATTGAAGATGCTTCTTTATCACCAGGGGCCCAGATTGATCAGGATGAATATGTCGGACTAGCTCATCAAAAGTGGGCAATTCTATCTCCATCTGCTCCAGCCTTCCCCACTCAAATGGATGGCGAATGGGTGGCTGTCGATCAAGTCGATCTGACTTGGTCAGCCTCTGTTGACGCGATTAGCTATAATCTCAAACGTTCCATGACAAGTGGGGGGCCTTATACCACCATTGCAGTGGATATCGCAACCCATAGTTATAGTGATATCGGTGTGGATATGGATATCACCTATTATTATGTCGTAACTGCGAATACGGCAAAGGGTGAAAGTCTCCATTCCGCTGAGTTCCGCGTTTCTATTCCCGTCACAATGGCGACTGGCAGCATTATTGGCACCAATGGATCATGGAGCAACGATCCCACCCGAACAAAAGAAGCGGCGATGGATGGAAATACCAACACCTTCTATGATGCAACGACCGGGACTGGCCACTGGGTTGGCCTCGATTTCGGCAATGACACGGCGTTTGTGATCACTGAGATTCGTTATGTACCCCGATCAGGGTATAGCGGTCGTATGGTCGGAGCCAAAATTCAAGGCTCCAACACAGCAAATTTTAGCAGTGGTGTCATCGACCTATTTACGATCACTGACCAACCGAATGAGGGGATTTATACGACACAGACCATCAACGATCACAATGCCTATCGTTATGTACGCTATCTCTCGGCACCCAATGGTTATTGTAATGTAGCGGAAATTGAATTCTATCGTGAAGGACTATCAAACGATAGCGATCCTGGATCAGAACCAGTGGAATTGCATGCTCATCTTGATTTCGACGAGAGAAGTGGTACGGCAGTCTATGATGACACGGGTAATGGCTGGACGAGCACTCTCATCAATGGTGCCATTCGTACGACGGGGATTATAGGAAAAGCTGTCGATCTAGATGGCAACGACGATTACGTCAGTTTGCCCTCAGGAATTGTTGATGGCATGAGTGCTATAACTATCACAGCGTGGGTAAATCTGGATACGCTCAGTACGTGGTCACGCATATTTGACTTTGGCAGCGGGACTACTGAGAATATGTTTCTGACACCCCGAAGCGCTTCCGGATCGGTACGTTTTGCCATTACCCAAAGCGGAGCCGGATCAGAACAGCAGATCAATGGCAGTGAGGCGTTACCTTCAGGTGAATGGGCTCATGTTGCTGTAACACTCAGTGGCAGTACTGGTATTCTTTATGTCGATGGTTCAGAAATTGGACGTAATAATGCAATGAGTCTAACTCCAAGCTCTCTGGGAAATATGAACAACAACTATATCGGAAAATCTCAATATGCAGACCCCTACCTTGATGGACTTGTAGATGATTTTCGTATCTACTCCGGAGTTCTAACCTCTTCAGCTTTGATAGAATTGTCTGGGCCTTAATATCAATTGATTGGAGTAAGATAGCAGATATCCTTCAGTGTTATTAGCCACTTGACGTTCTGATGAAATGAAAGGAGAAGGTGAATAGGAAAGAGATTGCCTTAAAAAAATGTATATCTTCTCAAAAAGCTTCAGATTTCTATTGAAAGACGAAGCTTTTCGCTGCTGAAAATCCCCCCAGAAAGCCATTTGGCTTTCATTCTCAGTGTTGTCATGCCTAAAACCGTACTCATATCCTCATCGCTTCTCTAAAAACGGGGGCACACTACCAAACATCACGGTCAAACTGTCATCAAAATTGCAAACCAAGGTGTCAAAATCAGTTATCCGTTAATTATATAAAGAAAAAGCTTCGTCTTTCAATAGATGTGCGAACCTTTTCATGGGGGCAGGTTGCACATGCTGAGCAGTATGAAAGATTACAAGTGGACACTGGACCCGAGGAAGTACCTCACCGAGGCCGAGGCCCAGTTGTTACTCCAGTCCTCACAGAGGGCAGCAGAGCAAGCCACCCGTCGAGGCGGAAAGATCCCCATTCGCAACTATTTCCTCGTCTGTCTGGCCCTGTCAACTGGATTGAGGGTGGGCGAGATTGCCCAGTTGGTCTGTGGAGATTTGTCCGTACACCGGCCGCCGTACAACGTATGGGTCAGGCACGGCAAAGGCGATCGGGAAAGAATCGTCTACATCAAGCATCAATTCAAAGAGCAATGCCTGGACTATCTGCAATGGAAGGCGAGAGTCGGAGAGCCCACCGATTCCCAAGCTCCGCTGTTTTATTCCAGCAACACCCAGGGACACCTAACCGTCCGAGCCCTCCAAAATGTCTTCAAAAAGCAGGCGGCCATAGCCAAGCTGCCTACCCGCTATTCGATCCACGCCACGCGCCATACCTATGCCTGCCAGTTATACCGTGTCAGCGGCAAGGATTTGCGTTTGGTCCAAAAGCAACTGGGCCATGCCAATATCAAAATCACCGAGGTGTATGCCGACGTCATGGTCCCGGATATCGAACAGGCCGTAGAGCACCTGACTTGGTAGCTGAGTTCAAAACTTCAACCTGATATAGGGAGACCCTCCATGCGAAAAAACACATCTATCGTCTTATGGCTCATTTTGAACATTATCGCCGCACCAATCACTCAAGCTGAATATCTGGGGACCTGGGACTCTTGTATTTACAATCTATTGGATCATCCCCACACTGTGGCCTTACGTCTAGAGATCCATGATGCTGATACAGATCTTCCCATTCCTGATGCCTATGTGACCTTTAAGGGGGTATATCAGACTGAGTCCCGGACCAGCAGAGATTCAGATGGACCGCGTCCAGCCCAACATAAGGAATACGAAGTCAATGCCAAATCAGACGATAACGGCATTGTCATCCTGGCGCTAGGCTGGCACAAGGAATATCCCTGGCATTCAGGAGTCGATGAGATTGAGATGGTTCAGCAGATCGTCGTTCGCAAGGAGCGATACCGTGCAGTAACAACTGAGACACCTTTTGCCAGATTCCTAGAGGTTGGGCAAGAAAAAGGGCAATCCCATCAGGACCCGGCAGTGTTTAAGCGATACGAGGAGGCTTGGCATAGTGAGTGTGCCAGGAGTGACGTGAGATTTTGTGTCTTGGATCTTGGTGCGGATTTTTCGGATTACAAAAATCAACGGTCCCGACGCCCTGAGTTCTTTGACCGAATCCGTCAAAAAGAGTGGGGGACCACCTATCTAGCTCCCGTCAATCGATTGGATCGAGGAGAGGCTCCGCAGTCATTGTGTGGGTCTTATTTAATCTATCTTTTACCGGTCCAACTGCAGCGGTTGAATCTGAATCAAGCTGAGAGGATTTCCGAGACTCCAGTCTATTCCAAGGAAACTCCTATCGTATCCCCGGTCGTTCCCACACGCACACCTTCGCCCGCACCGATTAGCGACGTGCAGTGGCAAAGGGATTTTCTGACAGGACTGCAATGGGGTATGTCCTATGACGAGGTCGTCGGGACATTGAATTCCAACGGCCAGTCGATCAAAATCGTCAATTCGTATCGGTATTCCTCAACCAACAGCAAGATCGATACTGCAGAGATCCCGGGAACTCTGATTTATGCGACCTTTCGCGTCAACCAGATCAAGCTGACCTTTGCTAACCATAAGTTTATCGGTATTACCTTTACCGTAGCCAGTGATAGACAAGCCGATGCCTTCTATGCCAAAGCCAATGAACTCTTTGGTAAAGGACTTGAAACCTCTTATGAGGACGAGAGTGCCAAAAAGACGTTCCGATCTCCCCAGCCCTGTTATGCCAGTGTGCGATATCGTGCTCGTACCTATATTGAAAGCAGGGCCGCCTATTCCTGGTCCGTAAAACAAGGACGTCACCTTCGCTACGGTTTTCTGGAACTGAATGATTGGCGGGCCAAGGATCGAGCCTTTAAAAGAGATCATAGCTCCGAGGCACAACAGTTTGAGGCGATGCAACGTGAAGAGTGATTGCTTGGATTGTTCGGCTTCAGGGAAATGTGCTCGTTGTGACGGGACAGGGCAGATTAAAGATTGATAGCAAACTAGCTCGTTCAATGAAAACATAAGCAATTTAACAGGAGGAATGTATGAAGTCACATTTGTACAAATCAATGATTCTACTTGTTGTCTTATGCCTTGTCTCAGGTGCATGGGCTACCGTTCCCGTCGGTACCGGTTTTCACTACGAAGTCAAAGATATTGATCCCAATATCATCGAGCCCAATTGCTATGATGTTCGATTCAGACTCTATGATGATCCCAATTTTGTGATTGCTGAACAGATTGGAGAAGACCTTGAAGTCAACGATGTCAATATCGTTGAAGGGATGTTTTCGACAATACTGGATTTTGGTTCTGATCCCAACATTTTCAATGGAGAATCTCGTTGGCTGGAGATTGCCTTGTTGCCAGTGGATGAAAATCTCACCTGGGATGATGCCAATACACTAGAGCCCAGGGAGATACTAGCTGTTCCCTATGCCCTCTATGCCATGAATCCCAATATACAGTGGGAGGGCGGAACTGTTCTTATCGAAGATCCCAACGGTGAATGGGTCAACCTTAAGGGAGAAAAGGGCGATATTCCCGCTCATAAATGGAATGGTTACTCAATACAATTTGAGAATCCGGATGGAACCCTTGGCTCCTCCAGATACCTTAAGGGATCAAGGGGGGACGCTGGAGAACAGGGGCCTATCGGTCCCCAGGGACCTCAAGGAGAGCAAGGCGAAACAGGAGCAATTGGTCCTCAAGGTCCACAAGGAAAGCAGGGTGAAACTGGCCCACAGGGACCAGCAGGTCCGACCCTGGGAATTTATGATTCATTAGGACTTGCGAGTTCAGGGGGAAGGTTGGCTGGTGATGCCGGAGGAAGATCGATCTCTAATCTTGGTGAGGTTGAAGCAGAGTCATACTCTGGCGATGGTTCACAATTGACTGGTATCGGTGGTAGTATCCCCTCTGGGGTGATTGTACTATGGTCTGGCTCGTCGAGTAATATCCCTTCGGGATGGTTTCTATGTGATGGCAGCAACGGTACACCGGATTTGCGAAACACTTTTGTCTTGGGGGCCGGTGATGAATACACTGTAGGAGATACCGGCGGTGAAAAAGAACATACCTTGACTGTTGCCGAGATGCCATCACATTCGCACGGAATTCAACTCACACCGGCGCGTGTCAAGGGATTTGAGACAGTTCCTTTTCAAAATTAAGCTCTCATTTTAAGCTGTTCCGTTGGTTTCATTTGCATGTTTTCCGGTGGATTAATCCACACCGCTTGAGGAGGTTCACTGGCCTCTGGTGCTTTTCGTACAAAGCGTTCTGGATGGGCAAGATAGGCCTCATCCAAAGCGGCCTGTCGTCGTTTCTGCAAAATACCCGTTCGGCCATAATGAACATCTTCGGGACGATAAAAGCTAATGCCTGAATGGCGATGCTGAGTATTGTACCAAGCAAAAAACTCAACGCAAAAAGCCCGAGCGTCCTGGAGACTGCCAAACCGAACCGGAAAGGCGGGACGATATTTCAACGTTTTGAACTGACTCTCCGAGAAGGGATTGTCGTTCGAGACGTGGGGACGACTATGCGTCTTGGTGATCCCCAGATCGGCCATTAAGTTGGCCACGACCTTCGAAGTCATCGGTGAACCTCGGTCCGCATGAACGGTTAACTGATGAGGCTCAACACCTTGCTTGACATAGCTGTCTTTGATCAGTCGCTGGGCCAAGGTGGCCGATTCACGCGGGGCCACCATCCAACCAACAACGTAACGACTAAAGATGTCCAGGATCACGTAGAGATAGAAGTAGGTCCATTTCTGAGGCCCTTTGAGCTTGGTAATGTCCCAGGACCAGACCTGATTGGGCTCCGTGGCCAGCAGTTCAGGCTTGGTGTACTGTGGATGCTGCCTGACGTTTCGGCGTTCTCGAACCTCGTCCTGTTCGGCCAGGATACGATACATGGTCCGTGCTGAACAGAGGTATTGTCCTTCGTCCAGCAGCGTGGCATACACCTGAGCGGGTGGACAATCGACAAAACGATCACTATGCAAGACCTCCAGCACCTCTTGTCGTTCCTGCTCAGAGAGAGCTAACGCAGGCGAGGGGCGTTCCGGTTCGGAGACCTTCGAGGGTTTCCGACGTCGATACAACGTGGCTCTCGGAACCTCCAGGGCGTCACAGAGCGGCTGTATACCGGTTTGATGTTGATAGTTTTCAATGAATGCGATCATCTGTTCTCGTCGCTCTCTGGGGTCTCGATCGGGTTGCCCAGCATCGCCGCAACTTTTTTTTGAATGTCGATAATGAGTTCAGCCTGTTCCAACTTCTTGGTGAGTCGCTGGTTGTCGCGTCGTAATCGGTCCAGTTCCCTGTCACGGGAATCACGGATCTGTTTACGGCCACGTTTGACGTCTTTGAGTCCCTGGAGGGCACCCGATTGGTATTGCTTACGCCAAAGGTTTAGGGCCGAGGAATATAATCCCTCTCGCCGCAGTAACGCTCCAATCTGGCCGGATTCAGTACAGGTCATGGCTTCTTCAACAATACGGGCTTTGTACGCCGCGGTAAATCGTCGGCGTTTGGGTTTGGCCAGCACCTCCGGGTCAGGGACCCCGGGATCGGCGGCCGCGCGGTTGTTGGCCACTGCGTTCCGTTCGCCTTCGCTGCGCTCAGGCTCTCTACACTCCGTGGCCAACAACCTCTGTTTCTTTCTGTTCTCCGTAACATCATCTGTCATCGGTAAGGTCTCCTTGCCCTCTAGTTTAATTGATGGCAAGGAATTGTCTCACTTATTCTGGCACGGAGGGAACAAGACGGCTTAGTCGGGGGGCGAACATCCGGTTCTTCCTATGGGCATATATATTACACAGATAATACGACAGCGGCGGGAGGCAACCAACCGCATAACAATATGCCGCCTTATTATGCTTTGGCTTACATTATGAAGAATTAGCTTGGCAGATTGAAACATCGGGGGATAATCAAGAGTATCTAACAGCATTGGCATCTTTAGAAATATAATCCAGACCTCTGTGGCAAATCTTTTCAACTCTCTCCCGAGCCACAGGGGTTTGGCTATTTCATACCGTGAAATAATCCTAAAACCGTTACGAAGCTGGGTATCTTAGTTTATCAAACTATTAAATCCGTGGAATAGGTCAGATTAGGAGCGCAGGAAGGTCTTCCAGGGTAAATGCGATGAATTCAGGATGTCTATCCCAACCAGTGATAGGACCGTTGGTAATCCATCTGAAATTCGTCGTCACAAAAAGTCGTTGATATGTCCCAGGAACTACCGAATAGATAGTTATACTGAGCCACAGCAGCACGCGGATTCTGCCGATAGGCTTCTTGGAATAAGCGTCCCTCTTCGGCTGTTTTGGCCAGCCCGAGGGCATTGGTGGTACTGGTATAGACATTGCGAAGATCGTGGTTATCTTCGAGTAAGGCCTCTATTTGATCGGCGTCGGGGTGATCATTGGTTACGATGATGTCTCCACTACCATATTCATGAGTTAGGGTGATGGGAATCGAGGTGTCAATGCCATTGGCTTCTAAGAGGGCTGTGAATTGGTCTTGGAAGCTCTCCATCTGTTGCATCCCGAAGGATTTGATCTCATCAATAGTAATAAGTTCACCAGGTGCTTTTCCAAAAAGGCCGGTTAAATTTAACGATGCTGACGGAGACTGAATGAATTCGGCATCTGTGGCGGTTGTGTTTGTTTCCTCGGTATAAGATGATTTTGAAAGTAAGGAGGAAGCGTGATTCGATAGTACCGAATAGGCTTGTGACAATCCATTAACGTTCATTGAGGTCTCCTTGGTTTTATTTAATATCAGATCCATACAAATGCTGTGCCAACTAACAATGAGGTGAATTAAGTCGAAAATGAAGATAGGGGTTCAGAAGGGTGGAATAATCCACCGCTGGGGTGGCAAAATTTTCCGGGGGACTGAGTAATTACCTCGTATGGATTCTGCCATACTCTTCAACCGCGCGAATCCGAACACATTTCAATCGAAGTTCGGACTAAAACAATCCCGTTATTTTATATGCTGAGATCTACGGAGTAAAATTTAACATAGGGGGATACTCTATGGGTAAAAGACCGTACCGTTTATCGACGATGAAGAAAAAGTCCTTCACGCCTTGGAGAGATCGTTGATAGACGAGCTTTATCAATATATTTTCACCTCTGATCCCAATATTGCGTTGGATATCCCTCAGGCGTTGTTCGTGGATACGGTGGTCGCTGACATTTGCCTGCCCGAGTTGGATGGTCTCAATCTTTTGGACCTCGTAAGATCCTCTCATTCCGGGATTAAGTAAATTGTCTTCTCAGGGCATAGGCAATTTGTTGTTCTGTAAATCGACATTTCTTCATGATTCATAGTCCTTTCAAAGTGCATTTTATCAATATTTCGCATTTTGAATGGACCAGTTTTCGAGGGGAAGGTCATAGCCTGGGTAAACATGGTAGCATTGGTGCCTTTTACGCATATGGACAAGACATTCAATAAAGGCTACCCGGCTGACCTGCTGCTTGAGCGACTCTTACGAGCCTTCGCTCTGAGCTAAATTGAACAGGAGGGTAATCAGCAGGAGCAACTTAGATATTGATGTTTATTACTCATATTTAGAGTGTCTATTTTAAGCGAATGGAGTTGTGATCAAATCGAAAAAGTAGCGATTCTTAGTGATTCTTTCATTTTTTCTGTAACGCCCAACCGAGGTCATGTTTATTACCCATAGGCGGCAATGACTGGATATGCAGGTCTTTATCGTATACTATGACTTTATATGCAAAAATGCGTTTTGAACCTGGAATTATTGCGTGAGGCACAGGCAGGGAACCGGCAATCTATGGAGCAACTGGGCCACCTGGTGCAGGGCCGAATGTACGCCTATTTGTACCGCATGACCTTGAATCCGGAACTTGCCGAGGAGATTACGCAACAGATCCAGGTTCGTCTGTGGCATTCCCTGGTCAACGAATCCTTTGATTTTGAACATGCCAATCAATTTTTGGCCTGGCTCTATCGCAGTGCCAAAGGGGACTTACAAAACTACTATCGCTGTCATAAAGCTATTTCCATGGATAGGATCGATTTTCAGGCCGATACAGAGCGTCTGGTCCATTGTGAGGATGGATTGGAGTACAGTTCGCGTCTGGAGTTGGCTGAATCCATTGTAGACTCTTTGAATGCGTTGGCCTTGGATCGGCGTCATATCCTGACCTTGAGAATCTTTGAGAAATTGTCTTATCTGGAAATAGGATCGATTTTGGGCTGTAGTGAAATCAAGGCTCGGGTGAATTTTTACCGTGCCAAAAAGGAATTGCAAAAGTGTCTTCGACAGCGGGGCTATGGCAAGGTCTTCTTCCTACCGGCGTTAGTTTTATTCGACCGCTTGACCCACCCTGCGCAGACCCAGGCGGCTATTGTTAGTACACCCATTACGGCTGCTACGATCTATATCGGGCCTGTGGCCCTTATCGTGAGTGCTGTGATTAGCCTTCCCAGTGTGTTATTGACCTCCCTCGCAATCGGTGTTGCCCTGCTGGCCTTTGCAGGAGAACGATGGCGAGCCATGACAGCCTATCCGGCTCGTAGTGAGGTTTATAATATGGTTATCCAAAGAGAAGGATATACCTTGGATCCCGACACCGGAAGGAAAATCACATCTCGCAGTTGGAGCTACTACCCTGAAGGTATCTATGGTCCCTACCTGTATAGGGAGGCTAAGGTTGATTTTGATAATGACGAGTTGATTGAGGCCAGGATACAGAATCGTCAGGGCAATATTGTTTACAATGCGATCACGCGTACGGCTACATTAGTGAATCACTTGGAATGCAATCCCCAAAAAATCTTTCATCGTTGTTCCCCGTTGGACACCCCCGATTTCTATCATCACGCTCTTTGGCCACGCCATTATAAATTTCATTTTGACCGTTGGTCTGGACTCCTAACGGATTACGAGGATTGGTCAGGGGATACTTTTTCAAGTCCCTATATTCACATGCAATACAATCAGCCTTTTACTGAATCAATTTTCGAGATAGAAACCATCCCTGGTATTCAAATTCGTGATGAGCGTGATGAAGTCCATAAACAAGGCCAGCTCAATGTATGCATTGAGGGCATAATCAACGGCCAGGATGTCACAGGGGTGATGCATATGCCTTTAAACTATAGCCAGCATCTCGATGCTCCACCTTGGTTGGACATTCGATGGGGATCGCTATACAGGCTTATCGATGGACCTCAAGGGGCTAATCTTTATAATGATCAAGAACATCTCTTGACAAAATATCCAGCCTATAGCTTCTTTCGCGGTCTGGAAGGGCCGTGGTACAACCAAGGGATTTACAATTCTTTGGTACGTGATGCCATGCTTTTTGACTACACGGTTACTCAGCAAAAGCCACCCAAGGGGTATCAAACAAAATTACAATGGCGACACGTGATGGATTCAGTCCAGACTCGATCACGACAGCAACAGCAAGCCGATGTCCTCGTGATCAACATTAGTACAAGGCGATTTTCACATTGGCTCACCTATACCCTGGACACCTATCATGACCAAATTGATCAAATCGAGATCAAAGAAGCGGGCCCGAGGAAGCAGATCCGAACGGTTGGTTGCTTGCAGTTTGCCATCCTCGATACTAAGACCTTTGAAAATCGTCCCACCCCTCCTGAGACGCCCACCGCAGAGGTCCGCAAGATAGAACCTCTCCAGGATTTCTGGCTGTTCAGTTTGCTGATACCATGATTTTTTAAAAGTTTATTTGTAACAAAGCTGATTCCTGTGGTTATTTCATATATCACCTGAAGTAATTTAATCAAATGCCGGGTCATTTGGAGAGAGACCCAATCGAAACAAAATTATGATAGGAGAAAACCCATGAAAACTGCCCTTGTGAGTTGCCCATTGAGAATCGTGTGCAGAATCAATATTACAACGCTTCAAGCATTCTTAGTCTTATTTTTTCTGATTCAGTTAGTAGGAGGTCTAGCATTGGCCGGTAACGATTTTGAGGGACGTCACACCCTTATCAAGGACTTCGAAGGGATTTATGTGCAAGGCAGTGATCTCGATGGCGATGGAGATATGGATATCATTGGCGTAGCCAATGATATAGTGGCTGATAATGAAAGAAATGTCATTGTGGGCGATTCAGTTCTGTGTTGGTGGGAAAATCTCTATGGAGACGGTAGTTCCTGGACTCGGCGTATCATTCCAGGGGATACCTTCGGTATTCGTTGCGTTCAAGCTGCGGATCTGGACGGCGATGGAGATATGGATCTTGCGGTGGGGATCGGTAATGTACCTCAAGAAACACACTCGGGTACTCTCTTTCCGGGCGGAGGGCGAGTATTGTGGATCGAAAACCTCGATGGTTTAGCCGATGATTGGGAGTTACATTCCGTTCATAATTCTTTCAATCATACCCTCGACATTTCGACCCCGGATTTGGATGGTGACGGTGACTTAGACCTGCTGGCCACGGGCAACGGTGCGGAGATGATCAGTTGGTGGGAAAACAACGGTACAGGCACCACATGGCACAAGCATAACTTACATCCCAGCTATATCCCCTGTCCCACGTCATCACAGGCTACGGATCTAGATGGCGATGGTGATCTTGATGTGGTGGCTAGTCTCAATAGCCATTCTCCCAATCCTGGTATCGTATGGTATGAAAACATCGACAGCAATGGCATCGACTGGGTTGAACATGCTGTGGCTATAGGTGATATTCGTGCCAGGATCTGTTCCATGGATATAGACCTCGATGGTGACATGGATATCATCAGTACGGATACCATAAAACAAACTTTAGATTGGTGGGAGAACATGACCGGTGATGGCACCGACTGGAAGCAACACTCCATCGATCTCTATTTTGGAGGAAGCAGTAGCCTAACCAGTGTTGACTTTGATTCCGACGGAGATCCGGACATCCTTTGTATTACCCCCAGTGAAAGCGAGTTGTCTTGGTGGGAAAACACCAACGCCTGGGGGACGGCCTGGGTTAAGCATGTCGTGGATAATGGTTTTGGTATACCCTCCTGGGCTCAGGCTGTTGATATCAATGGTGACGGTTCATTGGACATCGTCGGTGCCTCGAGCTTTCAATCCACTAGAAGGCCAGGTGAAATTGCTTGGTGGCCAGTGATCCCAGATGTTAATGAACTTAATTAACTCATTGGATGAACAGAGTTTCTAGTTTTTCCCAATCCTTATGGCACATATAGTAAAAGATACCATATTTGTGACAAATAGACTCTTTGTCCGTTCGTGAGAGAACAAGATTTGAAGGGACAATTTGTATGTGGGGCTGAAATTCCTTCAAATGAACCCTACTTGATATCTAAAATTCGCAATACCGCTTTTCTAAGATCTTTGGATAAATCCTTCCATTTTAAGATCACATTTAGAAGTTCAGGATTAAGGCAGATAGTTTTGGCCAAGATTTGCGACAAGTCGTTTAGAGACAAAGTTCTAAGTTGTTTATGAAAAAGGTGGTTAGAAGAATCGGCCTGCTGACTCTTAATCAGCGGGTCCTGGGTTCGAATCCCCGATCGCCCATTGGCTTTTTAGCCGCAGAACACCGTTTAAGGCATGAAACCAAGGGTTTCGTGCCTTTTTCTTTTTCCTGTTGTCCATCAAAGACCGCTGAAATCCTATCAGGAGGCTTCAATTTCATAGGTTATCAGCCGATCTTTGTGTGGGGTATGTCCCCCTAAAAGGCATCCTCGAGGAGGTCCCAAATTACTTGCCACCCAATGCAATCTACGGCTATCCCTTTCTGATTAAGTAGTGATGCCGTTACCAGTTGCAAGGTCAGGACATCGGCTGCACAGTAGCGAAGTAGGCGTTGACGTGCAGGTCGGTCCTGATATTGGAGCCATCGGAACCAGAGCCAGACGGCTTCGGCACCGTCTACGCCGTCGAGGTCGAGGGGGCGGCGGATACCCAGGGATCGTTCGATCTGCTTGAGGCCGCCGCGGTGTTGTTCGTGGTAACAGGCCCAGCGTAGATCGATGTGGGGGCAAGGCAGTTCCGGGATGTGATAGGTGCGGAGTATGAAGGGAACATCAAAGCTGGACCCGTTAAAGGAGACCAGCAGGTCCACCTCTTCGAGAAGATCCAGGAAGTCGTCCAGGTTTTCGTCTCTCACAAAGGTGTGCACCTTGCCCTGGTGGTAGCAGGCCACGCAGGTGACATAGGCGTCGTAGTCGAGGCCGCTGGTTTCGATGTCGAAATAGGATAGACGATCGAAGTAGTTAGCCAGGAGTCGCCACTGTTCCTTATTGGCCAGGTGATCGATGAAGAACTGGATGTTGTCTTGCTCCAGGGCTGTCTGACTGCGATCCAGAAATTGCAACAAGGCCGAGGACGTCTTGGCTCCCAAGGGCAGGTCCCCAGGCTGGGCGAGCACGGATTGCCAATGAACATACCCCTTGGCCTTGATCTTGGCCTCAGCCGCGGGCCCAATCCCAGGCGCATGTAAAAACGTCTGCTCAAGGACAGAAGCTTGAACCTTTTTATTTTCAACCGTGAACCCACCTGTCCTGAGCTTCGTCGAAGGAGAACCGGGAACGGTGAACCTGTTGTTAGTGCAATCGTTCACGTTTCTTCTGCAGGATCTTGGAGGCCTTTTTCAGACGGTTGTTCAGTTTGATGGCCTGGATGTCGGGTTGGGGGGCATTGACGGCGGCTTTGAGTGGGATCTTTTCGATCTTGATGTCGGGGATCACGGTCTGGCCCTCCAGCAGCCAGCTCAACAGGCTCAGGCAGCATTCGATGGCGGCATTGGATTCCACAAAGAGCATTTCCAGTTCCTCGTCATTGACACCCGGCGGCAGGGGCGGGACGCAGGAGGGACAGCCCGCCTCACACTCGCATTCGCTGACGATCTGACGGCAGAGGTCCAACACGGTGGGCAACAGTTCGTAGATCTTTTCCGCATAGCCCACGCCACCTTCGATGGTGTCGAAGAGATACAGGGCACTCTTGAACACCCCTTCCTCGACCTCCAGCAGGGCGACATCGGTTTCGATGTCCTGGACGTCCCCCATGCAGACGCTGGGGGCGATGCGTTTCATCAGGTAGCTCAGGCCGTACAGGGCCGCGTCGATATAGCGTTTGTCCACGGCCTTCATGGCCTCTTGCCAGGTCTCGGCAGGCAGGAGACTGAAGCCGGTGGTGTCGTACTCGAAGGGATCCAGGGTGATGGGCCCGTAGCCGACGTTCTCGAAGCTGCGCTCGCGGATCTTCTTGTAGAGCTTGGGTTGCTTGTTGACGTTGATGTAGCCGAAGTCCACTTTGCTTTCCTGGACCTCTTTGCTTTCTTCGACCTCGGTGAGGGTCAGGCGATTTTCCCATACCGCCTCGGTGTAGTAGTCCACATCGACTTCCGCGACCTTGCAGAGTTTCTTGTCCAGGTCGAGGTCCAGGGACATGTAGCGGCGGCCCAGGTGTTGATAGATGGCGTCCTTGTACAGGGTGCCGCGTGCGCCGATGGGATCGAGTTCGCCGATGACTTCCGTGCCGCAGTAGATCTCGACATTGTAGTCGGTCATGCCCCGCAGGTTGACGCCCCGGGCCGGGTAATCGGGGCGGGCATAACGATAGCATTGGCGGTAGGGCTTGAGGGTCTGATCGTCCTTGAGCACGTCCACTGCTTGGTGATAGGCCGGGCCTTGATAGAGGGGCTCGTCAGCTCGCAGGGGATACTCGTAGGCCGCACAGGGCAGGTGCTGCAGGATAATGTAGGGATTCTCGGCACTGAGCCAGGCCCGTTCGATGGGGGCCTGGTTGATGAATTCGGGATGGTGCACCAGGTACTGATCGATAGGGGCGTCTTTGGCAATGTAAACGATGGCGGCCTCCTTGCCCTTGCGTCCCACGCGTCCGGCCTGCTGCCAGAAGCTGGCGAAGGTGCCGGGATGCCCGCTGAGGATGCAGAGGTCCAGTCCACCGATATCGATACCCAGTTCCAGGGCATTGGTGGTGATGATGGTATTGAGCCTGCCCTGGGCCAGGTCGCGTTCCAGTTGGCGGCGTTCGTTGGGCAGCAGTCCGCCGCGATAGGGCTTGACCTGGTGGCGCAGGTCCGGGTGACGATCGATTACCGCCTTGTAGAGCCGTTCGACCTCCTGACGGGCCCGGCAGAAACAGATGGTACGTACCTTGTGCTGGGCGGCCTGACGGATCAGGCGAATGGAGATCGACGCCGGGCCCTTACGATACAGGGCATGTCCCTGGCTCTGGACCAGGGGCGGGTTGACCATATAGAGGTGTCGCTGGGGACGCGGAGCCCCGTCCGAATCGACGATTTCGAATTGGCGTTGGAACAGGGCCTCGACATGCTCGTGGGGATTGCCCACCGTGGCGGACGAGCACACAAAGGTGGGGCGGCTGCCATGCATCTCGCAGACCCGCAACAATCGCCTAAAGACATTGGCCACGTGCGAACCAAAGGACCCGCGATAGGTATGCACCTCGTCGATCACGATGTAACGTAAGCGACTGAGAAAGGCCTTCCAACGACGGTTATGGTTGGGCAGCATGCCCGAATGTAGCATGTCGGGATTGGTGATGACGAAGTCGGCCATGCGGGAAATGCGGGCCCGTTCGTCGCGCGGGGTGTCGCCATCAAAGACGCCCATGCGGATATCGACTCCCGCCGATTTCATCAGTTGCCCCAGGCCGCTCTCCTGATCGCGGGACAGGGCCTTGGTGGGATACATCAGCATGACGCTGAAGGGGGCCGGAGCCTTCATGTATTCATTGAGAATGGGCAACAAAAACGAGAGGGTCTTGCCGCTGGCGGTGTGGGAGACCAGCACGGTGTCCTTGTTCTGGCTGATGGGATCGAAGGCCTGCACCTGGTGGGAGTAGAGGTCGTGTATGCCCTGTGCTTGGAGAACCTTGACATATTTGGCATTCAACCCCGCAGGAAAACCGGCCATTTCACCCCGCGAGGCCGGCAGGATGTGGTGGGCCTTAATTTCCTTGGTATAGTGTTGCTCTAAATACTCGGTTACACCCCTGAGTGCCGCCATACTGACCTCCGATGTCGATTGCCAAGCTCAGTGCATGGTCAAATCCATGATTTAGCGACTATCTTAAGGATTCTCACGGGATTGGTCAATGTGTTGCGGGATAAGATACAGATCTGCACCATATGCTCAGATTCCAATAAATACATGTTCATTTTGCAGGTTTTCGATTTTCAATATTTATGATATTATGCAATCCAGTGCGGTTTTAAGGCTAAAAATGAGGATGTCCCGGCAAAACGTGCCTTTTTTGTCGGATCAATATAAAAGGATATGGGTCATATTTGACTCACAATCATATGTTCGGTAGCAAATGAACAAATTCATCAAAACAGTTATTACAGTTGTGATTATTCTAGTCATTGTCTCGTCACATACGCTGGTCAAAGTTATGGCTCGCCAGTATGTTCGAGAGCTGAATGATAAAGATGGAATAATCGTCAGCCAATCCAGGTTAATAAATGCGCTCGAAGGTGATGATGTAGTTGAATTAGCGAGAGCAAAGCGTGGTCTTAAATATGCGGAGAAGGATCTCCCGAAATATTCTCCCAGTGATCCTGGAGAAAGAGAGTTGCTTCTCATCTTGGGGCATGAGATGGCCCTTGCTTTGATAATTTTATCCCTTGGTGGATATCATAAACGGTTCAGAAAACCGAACAAAGGGATGAGCTCACCCGCTAGCGCGGTTCGCTCATCCCTAACGTTCTGCATGTAAGCTATGCAAGATACGATAATGACAATATACTTGGTGGCGGGTCTCATTGCAGTGCCTGCTTGCATACTATTCAATATTTGGAGAAAAGCTGATTCATTGTTGTTGGAATCCTTTTTCTGTGTATTTGAATATCCATTTATCCCGCTGATTGCATATCTGCTCTGGCCGATCTCATGTACATGTGATTTGTGGGATTTAGCGAATAAGCCTGAAAGTAAAATGTCTTTGTTTAAATCGCAGTTTCTTGAAAATAGAAGATGCGATAAAGAATCGTAAGCTAAAGACCAGGGTGCTTAAGAAAACAAATCTGCCTGAAATAGGCAGAACAAGTAAATGCAAGGGACGGCCTGGACGGCCGCCCCTGATTATCGCGTGTGTGCCAGGCATGGCATATGACTTCCAGGGTGCAAGTCCCTGGGCCAGGTATTTAGATGCGGAGCCGAAGGCATTGTCAAAGCGTGGGACGACACTCACACAACAGATGGTCTCTGAAAAATGGGCGTCCCATCCTTCGTGCCATTGCTACTTCGGAGGGCAGGCAGCCCTTGGTGCCTTTTAGACTTGGTGGTGAGATCAAAAAACCAAATTCGCTGGAACAGCGAAGTTCTTTATCCTGTTTATCCTGTCATCCCAGCTAAAAACAAAACCTATATTTGAGCAAAGCTCAAACCTTTGCGTCTTGCGCCACACCCAGATCAATAGATCGATCAGTTTTGCTCCAGATAGCCAACATGTTACAAAAAAAGAACTGCTCTGCGTCCTTTGCGCCTTTGCGAGAGGCATTTTTTTTATTCGCTATTTAGTCAAAGATGGTTTCCAGCCGTTAAAGATGTTGTCCAGGGTGAATTGCTGGGCTTCGATCTCTGTGAGTTGGTGTGACCAGAGAACACGTTGCTCGGGATTGGCTCCCGGGCCTTGAGTCTGGTACTCCGCATAACGGGCGGTTTTTTCATTGTCCGGATTACGCCAGTTGTCCCAGCCTTCGGGTCGGATGTGGCCACCCATCTCACAATTGAGATAAGTGACGCTGGCATAGGGACGCCAGGGACGACCCAGGTAACTGAGGCCGCCATCCAGGCTGGTGAGGCGACAGTGGCGGAAGACATAGCCGAAGGCCTGGTCCTGGGGAGTGTTAGCGGCGGTGACATAGCCGTTGAGTTTGGTGCGGATTTCACAGTCGTCGAATACGGCGGTGGCCGATCCGTAGATGAAGTCGACACGCCCCTCGATGAGGCAATTCTTGAAGTAGTGACGACCTTTGTTGATGTAGAGGGTGTCTTGCCAGCCGAGGAGTTGGCAGTCCTGCACCACGGCCCGGTCGCCGTCGATACGCAGGGCCATGGCCTGGCCGTGATCACCAGCGGTATTGCGGAAGGTCAGGTTGCGAGCCTGAAAACCATCGGCCTTGACAATCACACCCGTGCCCTCGATGCGAGGGTAGCTTTTCGCGGGGACTGGATCATGGACGGTCAAGGCAAAACTGAGGATACAGGTTTGGGCGTCATCGCCTTGCAGGGTGACATTGGGTTTGTTAGCGGGAATCACAAAGGGGCCCATGTAGAGACCGGGCTTAATCCGGATCACGGTGCGATCGCTATTGTTGCTGGGCACGGCGTTGATAGCGGATTGGAGGTCAGTGAAGTCATCGCTACCGTCTGGACTGACGGTCAGGGTCTTGCTGCCTTGAGCGATTTTGGTCTCGGCTGCAGGTTCGATCAGAGGGGCGAGCCAAGTTTGATCGACGGCGGCTCGCGGGGCACGATGTGCCTTTTGCAGGGCCATGAGCTTGGAGGTGGGGAAGAATTGTCCCATGGCAGGGATCGAGACCTTGGCTTCATGGGCAACCAGAGATCCGAACAGGTGACTGCCAGCTTCGTTGAGGTGCGTGCCGTCGAGTTTGCCATTGTCCTTGGTGGGACTGATCAGCACGCAGCCTTCTTTGCCCAGTGACTCGTAAACCTCGATGGCACGATCGTGTAGATCGATCAAGTCGATTTGCTTTTCCTGGGCAATGCGCTTGACGGCTCGGGCATAGGGACGCAGAGAAGAATGGATGCGATCATCCTGACCCCATTGCCGACGACACAGCGGTGTCACCAGGATGGGCGTGATGCCTGCGGCACGGGCCTCGTCTACATAGCGGGTCATGTTGGCCGTATAAGTCGTATTGGGATCGCTTTCACGCTCGGGGCCGTGGCCGGGCTCGTCATTGTGACCGAACTGGATGAATACAAAGTCAGGCTTGAGATCCAAGACCTGTTGCCAGCGTCCTTCCGCTACGAAACTGCCGGAACTGCGTCCCCCTCGGGACAGGTTGATGCATTCGACCTTATCCGATAGTAGGGCGGAAAAGGTGGCTCCCCAGCCGGCATCATCCGTTACGGTCGAATCACCAGCTAGAACGATTGTGGTCTGGGACAAACCGGGAGTGGCGATCAGTAAGGTTAGAGTGACAATGGAAATAAAAGCGGTAATGGAAGCCTTGATCATAGCATCATCCTAAATCTTCAGTGAGTAATATCATTGAGCTGTCTATCAAGTAAATAGCTCAAATGAGTAAAATTCAACATTAAAAATGCGTGTCTTTAGGATGAGGTTTCCTCAAAAAGGAAGATTACCGTGTTGCTGCGCTCCTCGCAATGACTTTTAAATGAACTTGATTGGATATAGATAACGGTATCAAGGCAACATAAACAGACTCAGATCGACAGACTCGGCCATCATGCGATACCCCTCATCACTGAGATGTAGGTGGTCGCCGCAATCGGCCTCGGGACGCAGTTTAGAAGGATTTTGGGGATCGCGGACCACCGCATCCCAGTCGATCACTGCATCGAAGGCGTTGCTGGTCCTGATCCAGTGGTTGATCTTGAGACGCTTTGCTTCCAGTTGCGGTTTGAAATAAAACGAATCACCACAGGGCAGGATGGTGGAGCCATATACAAGTAGGCTGCAGGCCTGGGCCTGAGCGATCACCTGTTGGAGAGACGTAATGATCTCGTCGGCCGTGGTGTGACCGCCCCCCAGATCGTTGATGCCTTCCAAGACGATGACCCAACGTGCACCGGGCTGAGCCAATACATCACGCTCCAGTCTTTGCAAGACAGGTTGACCCAGCCCGCCGGACCAGAGGCAGTTGCCGCCGATGCCTTGATTGAGGATACCGATCTCGGCGGTGTCCGGATTGGCTTGCAGTCGTCGCGCTAAATAATCAGGCCAGCGACGGTTTTGTCCTTCGGTCGATCCCTTGCCGTCCGTGATTGAATCACCCAGGCAGATCACGGCTGCACTGGAAGTCGGGGTCGTAACCTCGACTCCGCAGAGGTAATACCAGCATTTATTGGCCACGGCATCCTTCAGTAGGGTCTGGTTGACCGCGTCACCGGCTTGGATGAATACGACCTCGCCGCGGGCACTGCGATGTCCCGTGGTCTTTTTTGGGGCCTTATTTACATGCATGGTGACGGCCAGGTCCGAACCGGGCTTGAGTTCAAAGGCGAGCGGATCGGAGACCATCAAGGTTCCGTAGGGGATTGTTACTGATGTCTTGCCGCTGAAGGTCAAGGTCTTGGCGGTTCCGGAGACGATTCCTTTGTCGCCTGTTGATTCAGCTACGGTGACTGCACTGATCTCGAGGTTGTCACGCCAATCGGCAAAGGCATTGGACAAGCGAACCCGCAGACGGTCACCCCCGATAGAAACCCGTACGATCTGACGCAGGGTGGTGTCACTGAGTTGTTGAAACTGCTCGGGCATGAGCTTGGCTTCAACCTCTTGGGCCGAGGAAGCCCAGGTGCCGACCCAATGGGTGTTTTCCCTCAGCGTCGTTGGAAGAGGGCCGAAGTAAGACTTGGGATAGTCTTCACAGGAAACGATCAGCGATTGCAGTACCACACCCGGGTCCACCATCCAGACCTTGAGTGTATGTACCCCAGGTGACGCGATGCTATGGGTTGAGATCAAGCTGCGGGCATTATCTCGGACCCAGTTGTCCCAGTCGTGGAAGGCCGGAGCGATAGCTCCGTCACCCCCGGAGGCCTGATCGGCAAAGGCATCGATGACCTGTGGGGCTTGATCGTCAAAGGAGACGGCAATACGCACCCCGCGATCCGGCTGGACTTTCAGGCCAGTCCCGGTGATCAGGTTGACCTTGACGTCACCGGCCTTGGCAATAAAGACGGGATATTCCAAGCAAGGGGCTTTGTGTGGAGGAAGGATACTCCGGGCGGTCGCAGGGAACACGGACATGCCGGATATCCCACGACCATAGTCCGGGATTTCTTCCCAACTGACCTTACCGACAGGGATGTTCTTAACCGCACTTTCGGCGGCAATGGCGACCGGACCGGTCAGGCCGCCAAAGGCCTGGGTGTTGTCGGCTGTGAATCGTTCGGACCGGACGGCATTGAGGGTGATCAGCACGCTCTGCATGTCAGCGCCCGTGACCGTGAGGGTTGCCTGTTGTTTGCCGACCGGAATTTGTTTCCAATCGATTTGAATCCAAATGCGTTGGTCAGGCCCCAAAATGCCCGAGGTTTGGCTAAGCTTGACCCAAGGCTGGTTGGCGGTAACGTTATAGTCAGCCTCATGGCCGGCACGGTTGAAGATCTCGATCCAGCGTTTTTGGCAATTCAATGAGTCGAAGGGGGGCAGTGTTGCGGATTCAGCTGGGCCCGGCCACGCTAGCTCCGAACCTTCGATGGCCACCCCCAACTTGGCACCCTCTCCAGGAGTCACTTCAGTGACTCTGGGCATGATATTGGTGCGAGGATCCCGCCAGCTACGGTAGCCAATGTGGGTCTGAGCCATCATGTGATTCCATTTGCCGTCGTTGAGCCGGTGGTAGGAATCACTGAGTTGCTGGTCCAGGTCGAACAGATCCTGCACGCGTTCTGCCTGCTGATTGGCACTGACACGACCTTGGGCGGCGTAGAGGTGATTGCGACCCGCAGCGATATACATTTGAGCCACGGTGGCTGAGGCCTTGGTCGGATGGAGCACTAGTTGGAAATAGGCGTCACGGTACTCGGATGTGAGTTGCTCGTAGATGGCCTCGGCATGGGTGGTAATCGCTTGCCAGGCGGCCTCGACACGTTCGGCCTCCTGGTAATGAATCAGACTGTAGGTGCCGGGTTCGAGTAGTTCAGGTTTACGCCAGCCATTGTACTTGGCGTACTTGGACACGATGTCGGCGATGTCATCGGCATGGGTGGGGCCAAATTCACGCTGAGCCCATTGCCGGGTAAAGTCTGCGATTTTCTCTTTGGGCAGGGCTCGTGGGTTCCAGGCCATGCGCAGGAAGAACTCGATAGGTAGTTCCATGGGCTTGAGGTCACCCACGTTGACGACCCAGATCTGATTGGCCCCGTATTCGTAGGCCATGTTCATCTGTTCCCAGACCTTGGGCAGGGGGTTGGTGTTGATCCATTTATAACAACGAGGGCCACCCACGTAATCGAAGTGATAATAGATCCCGGCACCGCCACTACGCTTTCGTTCTTCCGGTGTGGGCAAGCGACGGATGTTGCCCCAGTTGTCGTCACACCACAGCAGGGTGACATCATCGGGCACGCGCATGCCTGCGTCGTAATAATGGGCCACTTCTTTATACAGGGCCCACATCTGTGGAATCTGCGTCACGTCGGGGTTCATGTAATCGGCCAGGATCTGGCGTTGATCGGCCACGATCTGTTCGAGCAGCTTGACATTGTCGGCCATGTCACCGCCCTTGATCATGGGCTCGTCGCCATCACCCCGCATACCTATGGTCACCAGGCTCTCGTAGTCCTTGTTGCGTTGAATGCCGTCCGTCCAGAACTTACGCAGGCCCTCGCCGTTGGTGGCGTAGTTCCATTGGCCATTACCAATATCTTTGCTACGTTTGGTCCATTCAGCCTGCGCCCGGATCATGGGCTCGTGGTGAGAGGTGCCCATCACGATACCGTATTCGTTGGCCACCTTGGGATTGGCAGGGTCGTCCTCGTTAAAAGCCTTGCCCCACATGGCGGGCCAGAGGTAGTTGCCGCGTAGACGCAGGATCAACTCGAACATATGGGCGTACATCTCGCTGTTGATGCCGCCAAACTTCTCACGGGCCCAAGGACCGAAACAGGGCTCCTCATCGTTGATGAAGATACCGCGATACTTGACCGCAGGTTCACCCGAGGCATAACGACCGGGGAGAATGTAGGCCTCTTTCTTGGTTTTGACCGGGACATCGGCCCACCAATACCAGGGGGACACGCCCAGTTGTTCGGAGAGTTCATAGATGCCATAGATGGTGCCACGTTTGTCACTGCCTGCGATGACCAAGGCATGATCGATTCCGGAGGAAGGCTGTGCCATCGTTGTGATAACGAAGCTCTCCCTCTTCCCTTTGAGGTCGGAGTCGTCGAGTTTTCCGGAGGTAACCAGACTGTCGATGATCTTATTGCGTCCTAAAGTGCCTATGATGACCTGGATTTTGCCTTTATTGCTGGGCCCCATGGTGGGCTTGGCATTCGTTACACGTTCGATATCTGCCTGTAGATCACCAATCGCCCTAATCACGCCTTGATCTTCAGCGATGTCGTAACAAAGACCTGCCTGCTGACTTGAAGTCACCAGTGGGAAGGCATCAGGCTGTAAAGTTTCGCTGATTAAGGATTGCTGTAATCCCAATCCTGCATAGATTGGTAGGGCAAAAAACAGGAAGATGCCAAGACCTAGAGTTATCGAAGATTTGTTGAACTGAACGATCGTGTTATTTTTATACATAATAGAGTCCGTCGGCCTTAAGATCGATTACCTTTGACCTCTCTTTAATAGGGTCAATGATTGCCCTTGTCAACCTCAGGATTATTGTTCTTGCTGCCCGGTCTTGACCACGGCATGGAAGGCCTGCTTGGGTTGGTAATTGCGGTCAAACAAAAGAGGGGATCCACCGATCCAACTCGTTTTATCATAAACACCCCAAAAGGTGACGCGAGAGATGTCCTGTTTGTGTTTGAGTAGGACCTTGAAGATCTCAGCATATTTGTCGGCCAGCTTCTGTTGGGTTTCGGGATCGGATTCGTTATTGTTTTGCCTTCTCACCCGGCTGATGTCCGCACCGCGATAGCCGAACTGTTGGGTACGGATATCCAATTCAGTGACCATCACCTTGACGCCGGTCGCGGCCAGGGTGGTGATGGCGTATTCCAAATCCTCGACCTCAGGCCAGGTCAAACCACCATGGAGTTGCATGCCGACGCCGTCGATACGGATGCCCTTGGACTGGAGGTGCTTGACGATCGCAACGGCACCATCACATTTATCGCGTTTGGTGCTGAGGTCATAATCGTTGTAGTACAGTTCGGCCATGGGGTCGGCAGCATGGGCACAATGAAAGGCGTGCTCGATGAAGTCGTACTTCTGGCTCTCATCCCCCTCACCAATGATGCGTAGCCAAGGGCTGTTGCGCAGAGTGCCATCGCCGTTTAGGGCTTCGTTTACGACGTCCCAACCGTGGATACGTCCCTTGTAACGACCGACGACCTGATTGATATGTTCCTCCATACGGGCCATCAAAGCCGCGCGGGTCAACTCATTACCTTCGTCGTCACGAAACACGCTTCGCGGGACCTGGCTGTGCCAAACCAGGGTATGACCAATGGGTACGATTTGGTTCTTATCACAGAACGCCATGAATTGATCGGCGGGCTCCCAGTTGAATTGATCGATCTGGGGGTGGATGAGCTGCCATTTCATGTCGTTTTCGGGGGTCGCAGTGCTGAGGTGCATTGCCGCGATCTCGGCGGCTTGGACATCACGTCCGGTGACCAAGTTGCGATTTAAGGCTCCGCCAATCCAGAAGTCGCTCTTGAAGACATCCTTGAGGAGGGGGAGGCTGGACTTGGAGAAGGACGTGCCCCTGAAGATGAGCTGGGCGAAGTTGTAGAGGTTCTTGCTCCAGGTGTCACCGTCGTGACCGTGTGCATCCACGTGCCAGATATGGGGCACGTCCTGTTGCTTTAAGTAGGCATGGACATCCTGGCTGATACGGATCAGCCCGTCTTTGTTGCCACAACTGAGGTATAAAAGCTTGAGTTGCTGTTTAGCCAGAGCGGTATCGGGAATCAGTTCCTCCGGGGTCTTGGTGTTGGGGGCCGATGAGAAACCGCCCACCCAGGCAAAGGTGTCGAGATGGGCCAGACCGAAGTTGAGGGATTGACCGCCGCCCATACTCAAGCCGGCCAGGGCACGATGTTCGCGATCACAGATGACCGAGTATTTGGCCTCGATGGCCGGGATGACGTCGTTGAGCAGATCGAACTCGAAGTTGGCAAAGGCCGGGGCTGCGGCATAGATATTGCCCTCGGGACGGTCATTCTTCTGAGCCCGACCATTAGGCATGACCACGATCATGGGCTCGACCTTGCCATCGGCGATCAGGTTGTCCAGGATGATGTTGGGGGTGGCGAGGTTCTGCCATTCGTGTTCGTCACCACCAATGCCATGCAATAAATAGAGCACGGGGTATTGTTTGTTCGCATTGTATGCAGGCGGAGTGTAGACCTGCATCTTGCGACGTGTGCCCACGGTCTTGGAATCGTATTCGACCATTTCCAGTTGGCCATGGGCGATACTGTCACGTTCCGTGCGGAAGCCGGCCGGGGGATCGTCAAACAAGGCCTTGTCGTCCGGGCCCAATTCGATGGGGGTATCGAAACCCACCCGACCACGACGTCGCGTGCGGGGTGCGTCACTGCGAGCGGAGTCGGTTTGGAAAAGAAGTGGAGCCATTTGATGCAGGCTACGCCGCCAGGACTGGAATTCGTGACCGGTATCGGGCGAAACGTAGAAGACGCTATGGATACCCGCCTGTTGCAGGGCCTCGGTATGGGCCTTGGGATCGCCACCAAACCCACGACGACCGCCACCCAGTTCACGACTACCATAGCTGACAAAGACCAGCTTGACCTTGTCGGCAAAGCCGGGGGTATTCTCGACATCCTCTAATGAGATGGAACCACCACTCAAGAGCCCGATATGGGAGAAGGTGTCGAGGTTCTTGAGGGTGATCATCTTGGTTTCCATACCGCCCATGGATAGCCCGGCCATGGCACGGTTCGGTTGGTCAGAGAGGGTGCGGAAGTGGGAATCTACATAGGGGATCAATTCATCGACGAGGACTGTCTCGAAGGGTTTGATGTCAAAGTTACGCAGGCCGCCGAAACGGATTTCATTGGTCATGCCGTAGGTCATCACGATGATAAAGGGTTTGCATTTGTCCTCGGCGAGCAGGTTGTCCATGATCAGGTTGGCGTGTCCCTGATTGCTCCAGGCGTATTCGTTTTCTCCCCAGCCGTGTTGGAGGTAGAGGACGGGATAACGTTGATCGAGGTTTTTTTCGTAGCCGGGAGGGGTGTAGACAAAAGCTCGCCGTGAGGTTTGGGTGCTCTTGGAGGGAAAGAGGATCTGTTGCACGTGACCATGGGGGACGTCCTTGAGGGCGTAGATCTCCTGATCCTGGGCCGGGATCTCGATACCGCTTTCCCAACGGGTGGATCCGTAGAAATTCAGGGTGCCGGGATCGTTGAAGGTGCCGCCGTCGATGGTGAGGTGGTAATAGTGGAAGCCTTTGTCCAAGGGCCCTTCAGTGGTGCCATACCAGACGCCTTCGCCGTCCTGGGTCAGTACGGTACCACCACGTCCTCCCAGTCCCAGGCTGACACTGACGCTCTGGGCTTGCGGAGCCTCGATACGAAAGCGGGCATACCCTTGGGAGTTTACCTGGGGGTAATCCTGGTCGGGTTGATTGAGGGTTGAAGGTTGGAAATCGTCGATGACCTCTGGTGTCTGCGACCAGGTGGTTTGTATGAAGAGTATCGATAACAGCCCCCATCCAAAAATGTATTTGCTCATATGTCATGCCTTTCAGATCCTATCGTGATTCTTTATTTTAGAGCTTAGTGCATTTAAACACCGATGGAAATGAATAGATGTGAGATAAAAAACTCGCCTTTGGTGCAAAAAAACTCGCTGAAAGAGGGGAGAGCAATTATGATGATTTTTCATAGAACCAGGGGGCATAATGGGTTTATGCAACATTTTTATTGTTTTTCATCTCTCATTTAATCATTAAGTGCAGTCACTGCTGTCCAAGATAATCAGCATTTGCTGATTACACTTTAAAATCCTTTGCCGAAACACTTGTTTCGGACAAGTTGTTCGAATGTTCTGAGTTTAGGTTATAGCTCTTTTTTGACCTCTGTTTCATTATGCTGTCCAATTACGATTCAAACAACATCAACTGGGCCTCTGGAGGCCCCAAGGCTGGCGTTTCAAACGGTTTGTCAAGCCATGACCATAACTCCCGATACGTTAAGAGATTAAACCTTAGCATGGCCGATAGATTCGACAGACTCCATCCAAACGTAGAACGCATCTGTAAAATCTTAAAGACCAACATACAGAGCAATGCTGTCCAAATCTGAATCTTAACCGCATTCTCACTGGTCCCAACAAACGTCTTGATCTTGAGGTTCTGCTTGATCGCCTTGAAAAACAGTTCGATCTGCCAGCGGTCTTTGTAAATCCGACCAATGGTACTAGCGGCAAAGTCCATGTGATTCGTTAAAAGCACCAGTTCCTTTTGGTTCTCAGCGTCCCAAACGACTACACGACGTAACCGTCTAGGGCATTTCTGTTTGGCATAATGGCCTGTTAAAACGATCTCTTGATCTTTTAAGACCGAACCACGCTGCGGCACTGGACGATTCTTCACGGCACGATAGGCCATATTGGTCTTGGATCGTGTGACAAACCAGACGCCTTGGCGAGTCCACCGATCAAACAGGGTGTAATCAACATAGCCACGATCCATGGCCACAATCGTTCCTGGCTCAAATTCTAGGGTTTGAGCCACTTTGACCTCATGGACATTGCCGGTACTCAGACAGGCCCATTGAGGTAGGCATCCTTGGTGGTTGAGCATCAAGTGTAGCTTGACGGCTCCCTTTTTCCGGCGAAACTTGGCCCAGTCAAACAGACTAAGGCACAAATCGATCGTTGAGGCATCAATACTGACCAAGGGATTCTTAAAGCGAAAGCGTCGCTTCTGCTGATCCGCTAGTGAATCGGCCTGCTTGAACACATGATAAAACATCGTTTCAAAGAGCTGCCACGGTCGGTGGCTATTGGCATAGCTCAGGGTAGAGCGAGCCGGAGCCTCTTTGAGGCCCAAATGAGTCAGTTTGCCCATCGCAGTGGACAGTCCACCACAAATCTCACGTAACGAATCGGCACCAGCCAACTGACAGAACATCATGGCCACAAATTGGTCCCAACAACGAAAGCCTTTGGCACCTCGTTCCGCATCCCAATGCCGAACGGCACGGGCAAAGTCATTACGATTTATCAAAGAAAGCACTTGCGTGAATAAACTGCCAACCTTTACCATAATTGCATCTCCGGTTTGTATTGGTTCCTTATTTTGAGCAAAACAAGTATACCAATCCCGGAGATACTTTTTTATGACCTTTTCAAATCGCTATCTTGGACAAGAGTGAAGTGCAGTGTATTAGCAATACGACCCTTTTCATTATGAGTTGAACATGGACCAAGACAAACGAACATTGGAATTTCTCAGGCTCTTTGTGCAGCATCAGCAGGAGATCTACGCCTATATTCTCACGCTGGTGCCCCATGTACACGATGCCGACGACCTCTTTCAGGAGGGCACGGCCGTGATGTGGAAGAAGTTCGAGCAATTTGAGCTCGGGACGAATTTTGTCGCCTGGGGAGTGCAGATCATGCGTTATTTGATCCTGGAGTACCGCCGCAAGCTGGCTCGTAGTAAACGGGTGACTCTAGAGGATTCGCTGTTCGAGATCCTGATGGATCACCTACCTACGGTTCAAGATGAGATGGCCTTGCGGATCGAGGCCTTGCGAAGATGTCAAACGCAGCTCAACGATCGCTCCAAGCGGATTATCAAGATGCGTTATGAACGTAGTATCTCGGTCGAAAAGATCGCCAGCCATCTCAAATTATCACAACGTCACGTGTATCATATTCTAGGGCAGATTAACCAGACACTGTTGCGTTGCATGCAGCAAACACTGACCGCAGGGGGGCACTCGCTATGAATTCGTCACCCTTGCCCAAGCTGGATGAACTGTTGCAACGGCTGTTGGACGATCAGATTGCCCCGGAGGAAATGGCTCGTTTACAGCGGGTCATTCAGGACGATCCCCAGGTGCGTGACTACTATATCAATAGTATGCTGGCCAATGCCAGCTTACGACGTTCGAGTCAGGCCACCGGTGAATTTTCTGCCACTGATTTGATCGAGGCGACCTCGGCCAGCCTGTCTCAGGGCGTCCCCACGCGTGTGGTCCGTTGGGTGGCTTCCATGGCAGCATTATTGATTGTGGGCGTATTACTCTATACCGTCGTTCACTATCAGCGCGAACGGAGTAAAGGCGTGGCCATAGGAACCTTGGTCGGGGGCTATCAGACGTATTGGCGTGGAGAACAACCTCGTTTGGGTGAGGGGTTGTACAGTGGTTCGTATGAGTTGCTCGACGGTGTCGCGGAAATGCGATTGGAGCTGGGCGTCAGGCTGGTGTTGGAAGCACCCTGTCGTATTCATCTGACCCCTTATGACGAAATGACCCTGGAGCAGGGTCAACTCGTGGTGGATGTCGAACCCGAGGCCCATGGTTTTCGGGTCCAGACAACCCATGCCTTGATCACCGATTTGGGAACGGAATTTGGAGTTAAGGACCTTGATGATGGACGTATGGAAACCCATGTGTTCAAGGGGCGTGTACGGGTAGCCCTGGAAGACAATCACACGGCAAGACCTCCTGCCGAGATTGTCAGAGAAGGTTATGCTGCCCATGTCGATGTTACCGGGCGGACACTAAGAGGTGGGTTGAATGCACAGGTAGATGAATTCCTCCTTCAGTTGCCTTTGCTCAACCCGACCTCAAGTCCGTCGAAACGTATCGATCTCGCAGATCTGGTAGGGGGTGGTGATGGGTCCGGTTCGGGACAATTGGAACAGGGCATAGACCTGGCCACGGGTGAGGTCTTGAACCCATCGCCAACGGAGATCGAATGGGTTCGCCAAAACGTCTACACCGAAACGCCGACCTTCTATGGAGTTGATGGCGTATTCGTCCCCAATAAAGCGTTGGGCCGGGTCGTGGTTAGTTCAACCGGACTACTCTTTTCAAAATGTCCCGAGACCCATGGCAGTTATTATGGGGGAGCAGCCAATAGTGGAACCTACAGGGATCTCGTGAGCAAGACGGATTACACCGCACGCCTGCTCGGTGTGGGTTACGGTTCGGCACGGCATCCGGCCTTGAGGTTACATCCCAATGCGGGGATTACTTTTGATCTGCAGGAGTTGCGTCAGGATAATCCCGATTTCACTCTTAGCCGTTTTACCGCGGTTTGTGGTATCCCCAAACAGATTCCAGAGCCTCGATTCAGCCCGGCCCAAGTTTGGATTTTACTCGATGGTCAAGAAGTGATGCATCTAGACTTTCCAATAGAAAATCCCTCCACCCAATTCATCGACGTCGAGATCCCGACAGGATCCCGCTTTCTCTCGCTGGTGGCCACCTGTACGAGCCGAGCGGACTTTTCCTGGATTGTCCTCGGCGATCCTTTTTTAGAGTGGGATGAGGTTCTTCAGCCTTAAGGGAACCTCTAAAAATCATTTTGACTGCGAACGGCTGCATTCATCGCTAGCTGCGTTGTCAGGCCCCAATAGGTCCTCAATGATGAATAGCATCGCCTCCGGCCTATTTGAACCTTCCGTATTGCCAGCCATGAATTCGCTCATCCTCGTCTGAAAAGCAATTTTTAGAGGTCCCCTTAAGTCATGTACTTTCGTTGGAACAAGGTCGTGGGGCTGTATGGGCTACGAATTCATGTTTATCTGGATGATATGATGATTGTTCAACGGGTATAGATGTCGGACCATTGATTGCCCCGCCTACGAAGAAATGCTGACTCTTTGTGAACTTAGATCTGGTTGTAATCATTATAACGATTCTCGTATTGTGTTATCGCATGGCATTGAATCGTTGTAAAAGAATGAGTAGAATTACGAAGCTTAACGCCCACTCAAAACACCACTAAATAGTGATAAATGGTTTCAATAAAACAAACAAAATGTTCAGCAATAGCGATTAATAGACCGCTGCGGTTTTGTACTATTAAATTAAAGAATTAGACCGTTTGACAGAGATTTAAAGTTAACGCTAGAGGAGTCGTGTGGTTGATGAAGAAGAGGGTTCATGTCAATTGAAGTGCTCTGTCCTTTACCTCTTGAATCATGCACGTTTTTTAAACCTCAACGGAATCGGGGGGCTGATTTTGACCCAAAGACATGAATAAGAACAAGCCTGCTACGAAATATTTCAGAGGTTTGTTGAGTTTCATCTGGATATCAAATCGCTATGAAAACCTTAAAAAATGAATGTTGCGATTTGAGTAATGTCAAAAGTACTTAGTTGAAGGAGTTGGCAATGAAGCGTTTATTGTGTCTTTTGTTAATTATTTGTATGGCTAGTGGTGCCGCCTTCGCCCAATCGAGCATTCTCAAGGTGGATTTCACCAATACGGATGGTTCGGTAGAAGATGGTTATGATGCCTACTATGCCACCCACGAAAACGAAAGCACTTTTACGGCACAAACCTTTAGTGCCTTTGGCACGACGGTTACTGTTACCCCGACTTGGGCCAATGGTGCTGATGCGGCCTGTATGCAGATGATTGATCGTGGCAATGGATCGACCAGTGATCTGGAAGATCTTCTCCGTGACTGGATCGGATCGGATACCCGTTCGGCAGGCGATCCCCTGACCCTGACCCTTAGCGGTTTGCCCATGGGTAAGTACAATTGGTTGTCTTACCATCATGATCGCGATGCCTCAACCATGGGCCAGTTTGATGTGACGATCACGGACTTGGTTGGATCAATGACTATCGAGGATATCCAGATTACCGGCAATGCTGTCACCGACGTAGAAGAAGTGGCTATCCTGGAAACCACGATTCTCTCCAATGGTGTCGATGACGTGACACTCGTCTTTGATATGCATGACTATTCGAATCAGTATAACGAAGCCTGGTTCCTCATGAATGGTTTTGAGCTGGAATTGGTTTCGACGATAACTTCAGCGGAATGGCCAGTTCCTGAAGACGGTCAAACCGATGTGTCTTTGAGTCCCGTGTTATCCTGGGCACCAGGACAATATGCCGTTACTCATGATGTTTACTTCGGTACGAGCTTTGACGATGTCAACGATGCCAGCCGTACCAATCCCGGTGATGTCCTGGTCAGCCAAGGGCAAACCGAGATGACCTATGTCCCGGGCGACTTGGAGTTGGATGGGATTTATTATTGGCGTGTGGATGAGGTCAATGAAGATCCCAGCACGATCTTTAAGGGGACTGTCTGGACCTTCTCGGCTGAACCTATTGCCTTCCCCATTGATGGTAATAACATTACGGCTATTTCCTCAACGACTGAAAAAGGTGATGCCCAAAACACCGTCAACGAAGCTGGTTTGTCCAATGATCTACACTCCGTTACCTCAAGTGACATGTGGCTCAGTCTCGACTGCAATCCTGGCGAAGCTTGGATCGAATACAGCTTCGATCAGGTCTATACTCTCAACGAAATGCAAATTTGGAACTACAACGGCGAAGGCGAGAACTTCCTGGGTTATGGCTTCAAGGAGGCATTAATCGAGGTTTCGGTTGATGGCAATGAATGGAGCGTTCTGGAACCCAATGCCGTCATCGCTCAGGCTGCGGGGCAGTCTAACGCTCCCGTCAGCACTCTCATCGATATGGGTACGGTCTCCGCCAGTGCCGTACGGATTACGGCTCTGTCCAACTGGTCCATATTCGGGATGCGTTACTATGGCCTCAGTGAAGTTCGCTTCACCTCTATTCCCACGGCCGCTCGTTTGCCAGTGCCAGAAGATGGCGACACCGATGTGGCTGTCGATCAAGTCTTGAGTTGGCGTTCCGGTCGTTATGCCAGCGAACACGAGGTCTACCTTGGCACCGACGTTGACAGCATGACCCTGGTCGCCACCGTGACCGATGCCGAGTATGCTCCTGACGATTTGGTCTATGACGCCAGCTATGTCTGGAGTGTCAGCGAAGTGAATCAGACGTCAGGCAAGACCTATGCCGGCGACACGTGGAGCTTCAGTACTCCATCTTACCGCGTGGTCGATGACATGGAGTCTTATGATGACGAGAACTATATCTACTTGACCTGGGCCGACGGCTATGACGACCAAGAAGATGACAATAGTTCCCAGGTGGGTCTAGACGATCCCCCTTACGTCGAGCAGGACATCGCCTATGATGGCGGACAATCCATGCCGATGTATTACGATAACAAAGATGCTGATATGTACGCTAGTGCGGTCAAGACCTTGGATGGTGAAGACTGGACCGAGGGCGGATTGGAAACCCTCACACTGTTCTTCCGCGGGGACGTGGAAAACGAAGGCGGTCAATTGTACGTCGAGGTTAACGGTAAGAAGGTCACCCATGAGGGTTCCTTGGATCTGGTGATCTGGACACAGTGGAACATCGAGCTCGATAGTTTGAATACGGATTTGACCAATGTGACCAGCTTGACTATCGGAGTCGATGGTGTCGGTGAAGGTTGGATTTTTGTGGATACCATTCGCCTGTATCGTGAAGCCACTGAGGTGGCCGAGGCCAGTGATCCTACCGATGACAACCTGATTCTATACTATAATATGGAGAAAAATGTCCAGGATCAGACCAGCAACGGGTACGATGGAACCTCGGCAACCACACTCTTCTATGCGGATAGCCTGACTGAAGACATGGGGCAAGCGGTCTCCTTGGATGGTGTCGCAGATTATGTGGACATGCCGATTGGCAACATGATCGCCACTCTGGAGCAATGCTGCTTCTCGGTTTGGGTTAGTATCAATACCGATGCCGATGGCGGTTGGATGCGTGCCTTTGATTTTGGTACTGGCACGAGTAACTATCTGTTCCTGTGTCCTCGCAGTGGTACGGCCGGTGGCGCACGTTTTGCGATCCTGACCCCGGATCTGAGTTGGGAAACGGGAATGACTGCGGGCAGTTCGTTGTCTGATGGTTGGCACCATCTAGCCGGTGTATTTGGCGACGGGACCATGAGTATGTATATTGATAGTCAACTGATCGAGACGGTCACCACTGAAACCTATCCCATGGATATGGGCGTGACCACTCAAAATTGGTTGGGCCGGTCTCAATGGGAAAGCGATGCCTACTTCGATGGCCTGATGGATGAGTTACGCATCTACGACCGAGCTCTGACTGCAGGTGAGGTACGCTTCCTGGCCGGTGATCAAGAGTAGCCCATCGTCGGTCAGTATTCTCCTTCTTTGATTGTTTCAAGGAAGATATGCAGGGCCTGGAGTCTTCCAGGCCCTGTTTTTATGTGAATCAGCAGATTGATATATAAGAATCATAAGTTGATCAATTTCAACTGTTGGAGAGATGTAATCATTTGAGGTCAAAAGGGCAATGATGAGAGAAATTACCTTTTTATTAATTCTAATCACTGGCATTGTCATCTCACAGGCCTCGGCTGAATCTCTCAAAATAGATTTTAACGGCAATAATTGGGGAGAGGTTATTGCGGAAACACAGTCTGGATTTAAGCCTTACAACGCCCGTAATGAAGTGGTTGAAGATTTTGTTTCCGTTGAGTATGTCGCCTTTGGAACAACGGTGACCATAACCCCGTCTTGGACATCCAGGGCTGACGCTACTGCCATGCAATCTTTCTGGCGTGACAACAACGGAGGTTATGAGGAGGATGACGGGAATCTATTTTCCTTGATTCGGGATTGGATCGGCACAGATACCCGTTCAGTGGGTGATCCCTTGACATTGACGATCAGCGGATTGCCTGCGGGCACCTATTCATGGATTTCCTATCATCATGACACTGCGGCTGCGACCATGGGAATGTTCGATGTGACGGTCCAGGATGATGTCGGATCTGCCACGACAACCAATATCCAGATCAGCGGGCAGACCGTTACTGCCCTCGAAGGGGTTACCACCTTTACCACAACCCTGGCCTCCAACGGCGTTGACGATATCACCCTGGTTTTTGACCAACAGCCCTACAACAATCCCTACAACGAGGCTTGGTTCGTGATGAACGGCTTTGTAATCAGTGACGGCGAGTCCGAGTTGGATTGGTATACTGGAGCCTCTTTACGACGCCCCATCTCTTCGGAACAACCCATGTGGCTGGTGCATATCGATACCTGGAACTACGCCGATCCTCGTAAGATCATCGAGCTGATTCCGGAAGACATTCGTCCCTATGTGGTGATGAACATCTCATTGTCGATCAGTCATGACGAGGCTACCAGTCGGTTCAAGGTGGCCGAGTATGGCTACGAAATCGCCAAGTCATGGCTACGAGCTTGTGCCGAATATCATATGTGGGCCATGGTTCAGCCATCTAGTGGCGGGTATAGTCAATTCTCCGATTTTGACCTGTCGGTCTATGAAGAGTTCTATCGGGACTATCCCAACATGATCGGCTTTAACTATTGCGAACAGTTCTGGGGATACGACAGCACTACCGATCCACTTTCGGCGACCTGGGAGGATCGGATCACCCACTTCGCGGACCTGCTGGCATTGAGTGATCGCTATGGTGGCTATCTGGTCGTCAGTTGGTGCGGGAACCAGTGGAGCCCCAATATCAATCCCATTGCCATGCTCAAACGTGTCCCCTCCTTTACATCGGCCTGTCGTAAGTACACAGACAATTATATTTTATGTGAGAAGTATACCCAGCAATCATACATCTCGGATATGGAGAGCCTTTGTCTGGGGGCTTACCTCTCGGGCTACAGTGGTCACTATGGCATGCGTTACGACGATACCGGTTGGACGGATGTGGCTGGAGAACACGACAACTTCACCATGGCCACTGCCGGAGCTGCCCATCTCGAGCATATCATGCTGACCGGTATGACCGTGATCGATGGGCCGGAATTGATCTGGACGCAGTGCTTCAATGAAATCGGTGCGGGATCGACAACGGATGGCTACAGCATGCGGCGTTGGGATATCTATTCGCAATTCGATAACGTCAGCGTGGATCTGTTCCGCAAGATCCTGGATGGGACCGTACGCATCCCCAGCCGTCAGGAAGTGATTGAACGCACCAAGGTCGTGATACTCAACGATGTCGATTATGGCAGCAGTGACCAGATCTACAGCTCCCCCGAGACCCTGTTCCAAGGGCTCTATCGCATGGATGGTGACGGCAACTACGAATACAATAAGACATTTTTCAAGAAGACGGGACGCTATCCGACCATTTCCCACGGTGTATGCCTT
The DNA here is from genome assembly GCA_963662565.2 of Sedimentisphaerales bacterium. Taxonomy (GTDB): domain Bacteria; phylum Planctomycetota; class Phycisphaerae; order Sedimentisphaerales; family Anaerobacaceae. The sequence goes on from CAXXXG010000010.1 coordinate 245,004, forward strand.
GGGTGACGATCTGGCCCAATCCTTTGCGGTTCAGGTTAACCGATCCGATTATTCGAATCGTTGGCCCAGTATCAGTACTAAGGTGAACGAATTCAGCAGTCTGTTCGAGTTGGAATATAGCGGCGATATTTACGCAGGACGCTATGAAAACGGTTGGGTCATCTACAATCCCTATAAGACAGGGCAGACGGCCAGTGGCGTGATTGACCTCCAATACAATACCTGCGACTCAATGGAAATGACCCTGTCGCAATATACCGCAGGAGTGGTCAAGGAATACGCCGATTCGCTTTCCTTCTATCTGAATAACTATGATAACGTCATCGACACAGGTTTAAAAACGGATGTTATCAAGATCTATGGATGCTCCTCTGAATCGGAGTATTCTTATGTGGATCGAGCCAGCCATCAAGCCAGTACTGTCAACGCGTCACAATCGCGTGGGGGAGTGTTCACTTTGATCGTTCAACATAACGGTCCGATCGATATTACCGTGGGTTGTTCCGGTTCCAATACCAACCGGTTAACCTCGTATACCGCTTCAGCCGTTTCAGAACCGAACCAGCCCATGGATTATCGTGGGGCTCTCCAGTACGAGGCTGAGTGCTTCGATTATCAAAACATCTCCACCTTGGTTAAAGGGGGCTACTATGAGAATATCCGCAATTATACCGGGCAGGGCTACCTGGGGCTGGGGACTCGCTCGAATGCCAGAGTCAGGGATACGGTAACGGTTCTCAAAGCTGGTACCTACTGGCTGGAGACCCGCTATGCCGTGACGGGATTCAATGTCAATACCGCGGCCCTGTATGTCAATGGCACCCACGTTGCGACCCCCACATTTACCCAAACCAATTCCCTCAGTGACTGGGCCGTCAATGTGCAAAGTGTGAACTTGAACGCCGGTGACAATTCCATTGAATTCAAGGCCACCAGCACCGGTAAGAGTTCTCTCTATCTCGATCATATTTTGGTGGTGCCCACTGCCTATGGCGAGGGTATCATTATCCAGGAAGGTGAACCTGGATTCGTTGGCGCCGATGGAATCATCGATAACCAGTTTGTCGGTTATACAGGCAACGGCTATGCCGATACCAACGATGTTCAAGGAGCCGGAGTCGATTGGAACCTGAGTTTCGACTCCACTGGAACTCAATCTGTGACCTTGCGTTACTCCTGTTTGGTCGATGCTACTGCTGACCTGATTGTCAATGGGCAAATTGTCGCATCAGAGATTGCAATGAACTCGACCGGATCTTGGTCTACTTGGGACTATGTTATGGTCTATTTCGATGCGAACGCAGGAGATTCAGTGGTTAGACTCCAAGCCACGTCTGCCCAGGGGTTGCCCTTGATCGATAGCCTAGAAGTCATCGCTGGACAACCTATCGCTCAGTAAGTACCGAACAGGGGCAGGTTGTAATATGAGATTTGTGCCGTCGAGACCTTCGTTTTAGAGGTCCTGACGCACATATTCCTGGGAATATTTTAGTATTTTACATCTCACAATTTCATGTCTGCGGCAGTGTTTTATAGGCAACGTAATTATTAGAAGCCACACCGGTATGAATGATTGATGTAAACGATAACTCAGGTGATCTTAGATGAATAAAAGTGCATTTCAAGTCTCATTGTTCTTGTCATTTCTGACCCTAACTTTTCCCGTTCAAGCCATGGAATCCTTTGTGATAGAAGGGAATCCCATTTTTCGAGATGTATGGACGGCCGATCCAGCCCCGTTAGTGGTCGGGGAGACCCTGTATGTCTATGTCGGGCATGATGACGCCCATGGCGACCAGATGTTCAATATCACCCAGTGGCTCTGCTATTCGACCCAGGACATGAAGACCTGGGCAGCCCATGGTGCGATCATGAAACCCACGGACTTTTCCTGGGCCGTAGGGGAGGCTTGGGCCTCACAGGTGGTTCAAAAGGGCAACAAGTTCTATTTCTATACCACCGTTCAACATGGACCACCCCATGTGGGCAAGGCTATCGGTGTAGCTGTGGCCGACAGCCCGACCGGTCCCTTTGTCGATGCCCGCGGTACGGCCTTGGTGATTGATAGCACCACACCCAGTGACAAACCCTGGAACGACATCGACCCGACCGTGTTTATCGATGATGACGGCACGGCCTACATGGCCTGGGGCAATCCCTATCTCTATTTTGCCAAGCTCAAGCCCAACATGATCGAAATCGAGGGTGACATCAAGCGAATCGACCTGCCCAACTATACCGAAGGCCCTTGGCTGCATAAGCGTGGTGAGACCTATTATCTCACCTATGCCGCCTTTGCCCATCAAGGCATGTGGGAAAAGATTTGTTATGCCACCGCCCCCAGTATCACGGGGCCCTGGACCTATCAAGGTATTCTCACCGATCAAACCAAAAACAGCTACACCATCCATCCCGGCATCGTCGAGTTCAAGGGACAATCCTATCTCTTCTATCACAATGCCGACCTCGTCATCGATGGCGAGAAGGGGGGCTTGGGACGACGTAGCGTCTGCGTGGAATATCTCGAATACCATGAAGACGGTACCATGCAACCTGTGGTTCAGAGCAGTGAAGGGATCTGTAAGCCGCATGCCGAGGCAACGAATAACGCTAACAATCCCGTGATCTGGGCGGACGTGCCTGATGTCGCGGTCATTCGCGTGGATGACACCTACTATATGAGCAGCACCACCATGCACATGAGCCCGGGGTTGCCCATCATGAAGTCCAGGAACCTGGTGGATTGGGAGATGATGGGCTATGCCTACGACCGGTTGGTCGACAACGATGCCATGAACCTGGACAATGGACAGAACACCTATGGTCGAGGCTCCTGGGCCAGTAGCCTGCGGTTTCACAATGGCACCTACTACGCATCGACCTTTTCCAGTACCAGTGGGATGACCCATATCTACTCAACGACTGACATCGAGAAGAGGCATTGGACGGTGAAGTCCTTTTCACCGTCGTTGCATGACCACTCCCTGTTCTTTGATGACGACGGTCGGGTCTACATGATCTATGGGGGAGGGAATCTGACGCTGGTCGAGTTGATGCCGGATCTTTCCGGGATCAAACCGGGCGGTGTCAACCAAGTGATTGTCGAGAATGCCAATCTGCTCTTCGGAGAAGACGAAGTGGGTGGGCTCAAGGGAGAAGGATCTCAATTGATCAAGGTCAAGGGCAAGTATTATCTGCTCAACATTGCCTCACCCCGCAGTCGCTGGTCGCGTTCGGTGTTGATTCACCGTGCCGATTCGATTACGGGGCCCTATGAAGGACGCGTGGCTCTGGAGGACAAGGGCGTGGCCCAAGGTTGTTTGATCGATACCCCGGAGGGCCAGTGGTATGCCATGTTGTTCCAGGATACGGCCTCGGTGGGCCGCTGCCCCTGGTTGATACCGGTCAAGTGGGAAGACGGTTGGCCTGTGCTGGGCATCGACGGCAAGGCCCCGGCAACGACCGATATCGAAGACACCCAGACCTTGCTGCAGAGCAATATTGTGGCCAGCGACGAATTCGACCGCGAGCCCGGAGTTCCTTTGCCCCTGGCTTGGCAGTGGAACCACAATCCCGATAACAGCCTATGGTCGGTGGGTGTACGTCCCGGGCATCTGCGTTTGACCACAGGAAGGCTGGACAGCGATGTCCTGAATGCCCGCAATACGCTGACCCAGCGGACCTTCGGCCCGGTCAGCTCCGCGACCACCAAACTCGATGTCACGGGTATGAAGGACGGTGATGTAGCGGGCATGATCGCCTTACAACAACGTTACGGCCTGGTCGGGGTCAAGATGGACGAGGGGAGCAAGGCGATTGTGATGCAGACGGTATCGGTCGAACGCAGTCAATGGGGACGTCGCAATCAAAACTCACCTCCGGTCGAGGTGGCCCGTATCCCACTGACACAATCCACCGTGTATTTTCGGATCGACTGTGATTTCAGGGAACGTACGGACAAGGCGACGTTCCACTATAGTCTGGACGGCAAGGTCTGGTATCAAATCGGATCGGTCTTGCAGATGGCCTATACCATGCCACACTTTATGGGGTATCGCTTTGGCCTGTTTAACTATGCCACCGAAACCGCCGGCGGCCATGTGGACTTTGACTATTATCATGTAACTGATGAGATCAACTAAGAATGAAAGGTTGAGTTCGATGATCAACAAGATGAGATTACTTTTACTTTTAATGAGTTTGATGGCAGGTTGGACCAACACAGCCTGTGCCGATTATCCCGTAATGGGGCATCGTTATCTGGCGGACCCAACGTCACTGGTGTATGAAGGACGGGTTTATATCTACTGTTCCAATGACGATGAAAGCCCGGTCGAGGGTAGTTATAACATTCCCAATGTCGTTTGTATTTCAACCACAGACATGAAGAACTGGACCGATCACGGGATCGTCTTCGATGCCGCCCGAGATACAACTTGGGCCAAGAAGTCCTGGGCCCCGGCCGCCATCGAGCGAGACGGTAAGTTCTATCTGTATTTTGGCAACGGGGGTGCCAATATCGGAGTGGCGGTTGCGGACAGCCCCATGGGTCCCTTTAAGGATGCCATCGGTAAACCCTTGCTCGAACATGGGACTCCGGGGGTGCAGCCGGCACAACACATGTGGCTCTTCGATCCAGGGGCGTTCATAGACGATGATGGCCAGGCCTACGTCTATTTCGGTGGAAATGGGGATAATAACGTCCGGGTGGCCAAGCTCAATCGAGACATGGTCAGCCTTGACGGTGACGTCATCAAGATGAACGCCAAGAATTTTTTCGAGGCCGCCTGGGTCTTCAAACGCAATGGCATCTATTACTTTACCTATTCCGCCAATCCTCGCGCCGGGATGAGCTTTGATTACATGACCAGTACGGAAGGCCCCTTCAGTGGCTACACCTATGCGGGTAAGACGTCGGATCAGCCACCGCTGAACGATAACAACCATCATGCCGCCCATTTCGAGTTCAAGGGGACCTGGTACGAGGTGTATCATAATCGCATCGTAGCCAACGAGGCGGGCATCCCTACCGGTTTTCGCCGTAATATCGCTATCGACACCTTCAGCTTCGATGATCAGGGCAAGATCATCAAGAAGATCCCCACCCTGAACAATGTCGTACAGGTCGAGTTCCTCAATCCCTTTGACCGAGTCGAGGCCGAAACCTTCAATCTGCAGCAGGGCGTCGAGACAGAACCATGCCCGGCCGGTGGAATGATGCTCAGCGATCTACAGGCGGGTGATTGGTTGAGCCTGCGTGGAGTCAGAGTGGATGGTGTCAAATCCTTTAAGGCTTCAGTGGCTGGTGTAAAGGGCGGTAAGATTGAGGTACGTGTGGGTGGTCCCGAAGGGCTGCTGCTGGGAACCTGTGAGGTTGCCGCTCATGAACGTACAGAGCTATGGCATGAAGTTAATTGCGACATCAGAAGGATCACGGGTGTGGTCGATCTCTGTCTGGTGTTTACCGGCGCACAGGGCGACCTGTTTCAGTTGGATTGGTGGCAGTTTACCAAGTAGGTTGAACGGGTTCAGTGGAGATGATGATCATGAAGATGAAAACAGGATGGATACTACTGACTTTACTGACAATTTCACCCTATGCCAAGGCTGCAGCGGATCCAAACTTCTACGTCTTTCTCTGTTTTGGGCAGTCGAATATGGATGGGGCTGCACGCATCGAGGAGCAGGATCAGACGGTGGATGGGCGTTTCTTGATGTTAGCGACCATGGACAATTCAGAACTGAACCGGAAGAAGGGGCATTGGTATCCAGCGATTCCTCCCCTGTGTCGTCCCACTGCCGGTTTGGGACCCGCAGACTACTTTGGCAGAACACTCGTGGCCAACCTGCCGGATCATATCCGGGTGGGGGTCATCAATGTGGCCGTGCCCGGCTGCAAGATCGAGTTGTTTGAGCGAGACAGCTTTGAAAGCTACGCGACTACCGCACCGGACTGGATGATCAACTTCATCAATGAATATGAAGGCAATCCCTACCAAACCCTGGTCGATCTGGCCAAACAGGTCCAACAGGACGGTGTGGTCAAAGGGGTGCTCTTGCATCAGGGCGAGTCCAATCCCAATGATCAGCAGTGGCCTGGCAAGGTTAAGGGAGTGTACGAGAATCTTTTGGAAGACTTGGGGCTTGCGCCTCAGGATGTACCTTTGCTTGCTGGTGAAACCGTCCATGCTGACCAGGGAGGGGTCTGTGCGGGGATGAATGAGATCATCGCCAAACTACCCGAGGTCATTCCCACGGCCCATGTCGTTTCCTCGGCGGGCTGCACCCATAAAGGCGATCGGTTGCACTTTAATGCGGCCGGTTATCGAGAGTTTGGTAAACGCTACGCCGATGAGATGCTTTCATTGTTAAAGGGAAGCTTACATGAAAATTAAGGTGAATATTCATTTCACGATAGTTGGCGTGTTACTGCTGTGGAGTGTGTAATGTGTTCGGGCGGACAACCCTCTTATAATGGATCAGTTCACAACTGATCCTACGGCACGGGTATTCGAGGGAAGGCTGTATGTGTATCCCTCACATGACATTCCCGTTCCTGCAGACAGTGGGGCACGTTAAAACTGGCTCCGATTGGACGATCGTCAGTGTCACACTGGCCCAGGGCCCTGCGGGCATCCATGATCTGATCGTCGCCTTGACAGATGCCGGCCCGGTTGAAATCGATTGGGTACGGTTCGAATAGAAAATACGAAGGGACTATTGATGAAGAAGACGATCATAACCTCTGTGCTTGTTGCCTTAATCCTATCACCTGCAACTCTGGCAGAGGATTCACGCGGCCCGATGGTCCCGTGGGATAAGGGGGCCTGGGAGACCGGCCTGTATCGCAATGTCTTCCTGGAGGCGGGTTATGCCCAAACCGAGATCGATACCAAGTTGGCCCAGGCCTATCACGATCTGTTTGAAGGGCCCAATCGTGTCTACTTCGAGGTGGATGACGACATGGCCTATGTCTCGGATCTCAAGAATCACGACGCCCGCACCGAGGGGCTCTCTTATGGTATGATGGTCGCCGTACAGTTGGATAAGAAAGAGGTCTTCGACCGGCTGTGGCGGTGGACGGTCAAGTATATGCAGCACCAGGAAGGGCCGCGTGAAGCCTACTTTGCCTGGTCGGTGGATCCCAAGACCGGTCGTAAGAATGCACAGGGTTCTGCCTCGGATGGCGAGTTTTATTTTGTCACGGACCTGCTATTTGCCTCCAATCGCTGGGGTAATGATACTGGGATCGACTATTACGCTGAAGCCCGTCGCATTCTGGATGCCATGTGGAGCAAGGATGGGACAGAACAGGTCAGGAATGTCATCAATGTAGAACATAAGATGATCACCTTCGTGCCTGAAGGTCGAGGATACTATTGGACCGATCCCTCCTATCATGTCCCGGCCTTCTACGAGGTCTGGGCGAAATATGCTCGGGATGGCCGTGAGGATTTCTATCGTGAATGCGCCGAGATTTCGCGGCAGTTCCTGCATAAGGCCTGTCATCCGGTTACCGGGCTGACCCCAGACTATGCCGAGTTTAATGGCGAACCTCATCCGGGACGAATGAGCAACTTTGGATTTGATTCCTGGCGTGTGCCTATGAACATCGCCTTGGACTATTCCTGGTCGAACAGGGATCAAGTCTGGCAAAAGGACTATGCCAATCGTTTGCACAGTTTCCTCTATACCCGCGGCATCGACTCCTATGAAGATCAATTCAAACCGGATGGTACGGCCCGTGAGAATATCATGGGGGTTGGGGGGTATCGCACCCTGCGTCACTCACTGGGATGGGTCAGCACCACTGCCGCTGCCTCACTGATGAGCACTCAGGCCATGGGATGGGAATTTGTTGATGCGATCTGGGAATCCAAACTTGAACCCTACGAAGATGGCTATTTCGATCCCTATTACGACGGCTTTCTCTATCTCTTCAGCTTGATGCACCTCAGTGGAAATTATCGAATCGTCCACCCAGAGGTTATCCTCAAATAGGTGTTTAAGGATCATGGTATAAATCACTGATGGGGCCCAGTATACTTAAAGCAATGGTGATCTCTAAATAAAAATGCGCATAAAAAGACCCCCTGCGTGCGGAGGGAGAGGGAGAGGAAAGCGAGATACCACAGGGGGTTGTTTGTTTATCAATCGCCAAAGCAATTGGATAAGTCTATTGAATTTTAAAAGTGCATATCACTACTGTCCCGTTAACTTTTGCTAGTATTTTGATAACGCTAAATATAATAAAGACTTAAAACAAATCATGACCTGTATCGACTTCAAATTGACTGTGTATGATTACGGCTCTGAGTTTCTTTTAGGAGCCAACCATGTATCACGGTCGAATTGTCTTCTCACAGATCATGGACTACTTGCCGCGACGGCGTTTCAAGTCATGTGTCGATCGCTATCACGGCGATCATCGCGTCAAAAGCTTTACATGCCTCGATCAGTTTTACTGCATGAGCTTTGCTCAATTGACCGGTCGCGAAAGTTTACGCGACATCGAAGCCTGTCTTCGTGCTGTTGGACCAAAACTCTATCATGCTGGTATGAAGGCAAGAGTTTCACGAAATACTCTGGCCAAAGCCAACGAACAACGCGATTGGCAAATCTACCGCGACATGGCCATGATTTTGATCGAACAGGCACGCATGCTTTATGGCCAACAACCCTTAGCCATGAATCTCAAACGAATGGTTTACGCCTTGGATTCAACAGTGATCGACTTGTGCCTGACGCTGTTTCCTTGGGCTCAACATCGTCGAAGGAAAAGTGCCGTCAAAGTCCACACTCAGCTCGACCTGCGAGGCAACATTCCGGCGTTTATACGCGTTACAGGCGGCCAGGTGCACGATGTACACTTTCTCGACCACGTGATTTACGAGCCGGGTGCCTTCTACATCATGGACAAAGGGTACACCGATTTTCGACGTCTTTACCATCTTCATCAGCAACAAGCATTCTTTGTCATCCGAGCGAAAAACAATCTTGCGTTTGCACGGCAAGCGTCACATCCAGTGGACAAAGGCCGTGGTCTACGAAGCGACCAAGCCATACGATTGACCGGCCCCAAAAGCTCGAAGAATTACCCCGAACGCTTGCGTCGAATTCATTACGTCGATACCGAGTTAAACAAACGCTTTTTCTTTCTGACCAACAACTTCAACCTTTCAGCATCGACCATTGCTCGGTTGTACAAGTTTCGCTGGCAGATCGAATTGTTTTTCAAATGGATCAAGCAGCACCTTCGGATCAAAGCTTTCTACGGAACGACACCGAATGCCGTGAAAACCCAAGTTTGGATCGCGATCAGCGTTTATGTACTGGTTGCTATCCTGAAAAAAGATCTACAACTGGAGGCCAGTATGTATGAAATCCTGCAGGTTCTGGGCGTGATGCTTTTTGAGAAAACACCCGTAAAAAGCTTGTTTGAGCACGATATAAACAACTTTTCAAAGAGCTATAATCATAACCAACTATGGTTATTCGATTTATAACGGGACACTAGTGAGTGCATATGAGATAATTCGTTGGCAATGTCATAATAGTAGTGCGTCAATCTCAAAAACCATCTCACAAACTTCATATAACACTATACCCGATTGGGTGCAAGTAGGAAATAAGGAATAGCCTCTATTTTTCTCCCAAATTGTTTCATCGTTAGCAAGCTGATTGCTCATAAGCCCTTTGATTGTTTTGGATGTGCGGGTTCAGGCTTTTCTTATTGTGACACAGTCACTATAGTGTGCTTTCTTAAGGTTAGATCTAGAAAGAGTTAAGGAAGATAAGATGCAGATGAAGCAATGGTTAATCCTTGTGGTTACTGGATTATCAATATTAAAATGTGCGCAAAACGCACTGATGGCTGGCAATTTGGCCGTTGAAGCTATTTTTGACTCCAACGACTACACCGTTGAAAGGGTGGAGCAGGTTCACTGGCTTCAGCAAGGTCACCGCTTTACAAAACTAGTGGAATCTGAGGATGTTAATGATGGCCAGGACTTGGTTGCTATCGATCCAGTCACGGGTGACTCTGAGGTTTTAATTGCAGCCAGGGATCTAATACCTGAGGGGCGTGACTGTCCCTTGGACATTGCCGGCTATGAATGGTCACATGGACAGGACAAGCTCTTGCTCTTTACCAACACCAGCCAGGTATGGCGTTACCATACGCGTGGTGATTACTGGATTTACGATTTACAAACACAGGCACTTCAACAAATAGCACCTCAAATGGATCCCAGTCGTTTGATGTTTGCCAAATTAAATCCGACGGATGATCAGGTCGCATTTGTTTATTATGGAGACCTCTATATTCAACGTCTGGATAACGGCAAGATACGTCGTCTGACCAGAAAATCTACTCCTGATATTATCAATGGCACCTCGGATTGGGTTTATGAGGAGGAATTGGGATTACGGGATGGATTTCGTTGGAGCCCGGATGGTAAGACCATTGCGTATTGGCAGTTTAACACAAGCGAAGTCGAAAAGTTTACCCTGATTAACAATACAGAAGAGTTATATCCGCAATTGACCCAATTTCATTATCCCAAGGCGGGACAGACCAATTCGGCCTGTCGTGTAGGGGTGGTTTCAGTCAAAGGGGGAAAAACCTCCTGGATTGATATACCTGGTGATCCACGGAACTATTATATTCACGTGATGCAATGGCGTGATGACTCCAATGAATTGGTGATTCAACAGCTGAATCGCTTACAGAACACCCAACGCGTCTATACCTGTCGAATTAAGCAAGGCCTCTGGGGCCATGCGTTGGCCCAGAAACCTCGTTTGGCCTTTGTTGATCAGGATAAGGCCTGGGTTAATCCGGATGTTAGAATCGAATGGTTAGACGACGGTTTGTCCTTTCTTTGGCTCAGCGAACGTGATGGGTGGAATCACCTTTATCGTGTTCAGGTTAAGAACGGTCAGGCGACACTATTATCTCAAGGTGACTATGATATCATTGATTTGATCACTGTTGACCAGGAGAACGGGGTGATTTATGTCATTGCCTCACCCGAAAACCCCTCCCAGCGTTATCTTTATCGAATCGATTTGGATGGTGGAGTGGCTCAGCGGATTACCCCAACCGATCAGGCGGGATCGCATCAATATCAAATCTCTCCTGATCATCAATATGCCATCCACACCTTTTCTTCTTCGTCAATGCCACCTCGTTCGGAACTGATCCGCTTACCCAGCCATGAGGTTATTGAGGTGCTCGAAGATAACCAGGCCTTGCAGGATACCCTGGCTCAATTACAGCCATGTAACTACGAATTTTTTGACATCAAGATTGAGGACGGTGTCAAACTGCCCGGCTGGATGATCAAGCCACCTGATTTTGACGCTTCCAAGCAATACCCGCTGTTGTTCCTGGTCTACGGTGAACCGGCGGGCCAGACTGTGTTGGATCGTTGGATGGGAAAGAAGGGGCTGTGGCATCGAATGTTGGCTGAGCAAGGCTATCTAGTGGCAAGTATCGACAACCGGGGTACTCCGGCACCCTTAGGTCGCGACTGGCGCAAGTGTATCTATGAACAAATCGGCATCCTGGCCTCGGCGGACCAGGCGGCTGCGACGCGTGCGATGATAGAACAGTGGAGCTTC
>CAXXXG010000011.1:0-3202 GCA_963662565.2 Sedimentisphaerales bacterium
TGGTTGATGCTTCTAATGCAAACTTAAGTAAAAACGATGATTTATACAGATTGGGATTAATCTGAGAAAGTTCTCGTGTAAAAAATTAGCTCGACAACTGATTTCTGGCCGAACTGATGCATATCGCATAGAATCTTTCGTTTAAAAGCTTTCTGAAGTGATATTTTATTAACATATGTTCTCATAAATGACAAGCCAATAAACATTATGGTAAAAATAAGTTCTAAATATTGTGAATTTTGTAATAAAAGTTTAATTTTGAATACCGTCTGTATGGTATTTGTCGAGTTGAAATTGCTAATTGACGTGCCTTTGGTGTGCTTTCCCGGGACTGAAAGCACCGCCGGACGTCTTCGCACTGAGCCGTTGAAAAGGGGAAGTTTCATGGCCCGGTGAAAACAGGTATCTCTTTTTTATTTCCTGTTCATTTGTCAATATTGCGAACTGTCAAATAGTTTTTTCACTGTTTGCTTTAGCGGCAATGGTGTATCCGGACCTGAGTTGATTTAAAACAATTCAGTGTATGAGTGGAAGAAATAAGTTCACCCCCCGCAAATGGAAGGGGCAGGGAAGTTGACTTAGTTAGTTCTGCTTCCAAACGATGGTACATTTTCTATTTACGCCCGAAAGCTGAAAAGGCGGTGCGTAATGAGTTGGTGAATCGTGGGTACGAAGTCTATTGGCCAACCTACCGGGCAGTCAGAGTCTGGAAGAACCGACAGAAGAAATTGATCGAACTTCCGCTGTTCCCGAACTACCTGTTCGTTTACACGCATCTGCATGAGCTCTATGCGATCAAGTGTCTGCCCAAAGTTGTGAGCTACATTGCTTCTGACGGAAGGCCATCGGTAATTTCGGAAGGAGAGATCGATGGAAATCAGGCGTATGGTCGGGCTGGAAGAGCAAATCACGGTGGAAGCAAAGTTCTGCAAAGGTCAGCATGTAAGAATTGTTTCCGGACCTTTAGCTGGTTACGAAGGGATCTTAACCCGCAGGAACGGCAAAGCCCGGTTCGGCATCGGGTTGAGAGCGATCGATCAAACCGTTTTTGTAGATATCGATGTTTCCGCGATCGAGAAAATAGACAAGGAGTTATGAACCGTTAAAGAGATTTAGTTTTGGAAAACCATAGCTTGTTTGAGGCCATTTTTCGGTTAAAGCCCATGCCTGAGAAATTGACAGACAGACTTTATGCCGATCAGCTTATCACTGCGGTGAATGAGCGTTTGACAATAACCCCGGCATCGCCCACCGCTATTTGCTCCTGAACAGTGGTCACGTGTCCGACTACATGTATTTTGTGGAGCAGGGAACTGTTCGTTGCTTTTATTTCGGTGAAAACACAGGCAGGGAAGTCACCTCGATTATTTGGAAGGAACGGGGAATCGTTTGCGATCCGGGTCAGCTTTTTTCATCGCAAAGCATCAGATGTAAATATTGAAGTGATGCCCGATAGCTGTCTGTTGTCGATCTCGTACCGGCAACTGCGGGAGATCTTCAGAGCATTCCCGGAAGCTGAGATTTTTTCCCCGCTGTATCTCGTTGCAATACGTTTACCATTTTACCCAACGTAACCGACAGCTGGCTGATTGGACGGCCTGGGAAAGGTATTTGCATTTGTTGAAGAGTCATCCGGGTATTGAATTAAAGCTATCCAAGGAAATCATCGCTTCCTACTTGAACATCACACCACAGTCACTTAGCCGGATGATTCGGGAAAATGGTCATCCTTAGCTTAGTCAAGAAAGCACCTGGTTAACGAACCAAAGGAAAAACCGGGTTGCTCGTCGCGCCCTTGCTTGGTTCATAAGGTAATTGACAACTGAACATTGGGTAAGTGATTTCTTATTGTCGCGGTTTTGTGTTCTGAACGACAGGTAAGTGTTAAGCGCTGTCCGGTCCTTTAATTTTACAAAGCGATCGAATTTGTAAAATATGAACAGGCAAGCAGGACACTTTAAATTTTTATTCGCTGCAGCAGGTGAGGACTGGCAGCAGCGATTCGGTAAACACACAAGTGTGTAATTGGTGCCTGTTTGCCTGCGTTGAAGATACAGCTCAGAATATATGGCAACAGGCATTATTCCAGCGGGGAGACCCGCTGCTAATCTTTCATAACAGTGACGGTTGATCCGATGAACGACCGTCACAGGCCTTTCCCGCCAAAGCGGAAGAAATTAACCCCGATTTATAAACAAAAAAGAATACAAGTATGAAAAAGTATGCATTAATTCTTGTAGCGGTCGTGCTGGTGATGAGCGCCAGTGCTTTTGTAGTAGCTAATCAGAGTAACTCGCAGCCACCGGCAACCTATTGGTTCTTGATGGACGCGTCCGGAACTCAAGTGACAACAACCCAATCATCCGATGTGGATCTGGATTGTTCTGATAAGGACATTGAGCCGGATTGTGCCCGCCAGTACCTGGAAAGTCAAACCCGAGATTATTGGCGGAGTGCGTCATGTTAAGGCTTCTGAAGTCAATAATTTTATTGACTATCGCTCCAAAGAATAGAAAAAAAGGTGCCCTGAAACGAGCACCTTTATCGCTGTTTAACTAAACCCGGGAACAGGTTTCCCGGGTTTTTATTACGCTACTGCCGGATGTTCTGGGGAAGGTTTGAGAGTTGTATGACATCGTCGGCAATAGGTAATGTATAGTTTGGACTGTTTGGCTCCAACATGTAAATGGTTCCGTCAAGGTTCCGGTAAAGTGTTTTCGCTGTTGACGGATCAAGGTTTAAAACGTCGAAGATCGGCCCAGCGGATACCGCGGAACAGGAGTTCTTTTCGTCGTTCCATTAAAATGGTTTGCAGTACCTGCTGCTGGTCAGTAAGGTCGATCGGGGATGAACGTACCCTCGCTGTACCGGGTGACAAGCAGTTGATTCAAGGTACTGAGAGCTTCCTGCACAGATCCTTTTCGTGCAAGACATTCGGCCCGGGTAAGATAGCATTCGTCAATAGCCAGACCGTTAAATATTTGGAGTGAGCCGTCCGTAGCTGCCTTTAAAAGTATAGTTGCCACTTACTGTGCGAAACCAGGCCTCTTTGCGGATATCCTCATCCGCATAGGATTCGTACAGGGTGGAATCCATAATCAGTCGGGAGCTGGCCAGCGGGGTGTAACGGGTCATGCGACTATGGAAGATCACTTCACTGTTATATTGCTCCATAGGGTAGGACGCTGAAGTATTTAAGGTG
>CAXXXG010000012.1:0-30187 GCA_963662565.2 Sedimentisphaerales bacterium
GAGAGGCTTGTCTGTATTAGCCTTCAACTTCTCTAGTACTTCCTCTGAAACCCCACTTGCCTGCACACAGAAATAGGCATGGAGCATCCTTGTCATGAAGCTTCTGACGTTACTGTTTTTAGGATCTAGAAATGTGGTGATTATATCTTTTAATGCTGCACGGTTTTGTTCTCCGAATTGAACCATAAAATGTTCCACATATGCACCATTTAAAACCATCCGTTCACCAGCAATAAGATGGTATGTATGCGCACCTACGTCCTGAACCAAAGGAATCAATACATCATTTTGAAATGCCCCCCAAAGCCTACCTATCTCTATGTCGGGGCAACTTTTTTCAGCTATTGAATAAAAATATTGTCGAGCATTATCTTCGATTACCTCAGCATCAGAAATTTCTTGTTCAAATGCGATTCTGACCTTTTCGGGAATATGAACTTTATCCTCTGCAACTCTAACGAGATCACCCTCGTCTTCCAAAATAGAAATCAGTGTGTCAAGCTTTTCCAAGTCAATGGACAATCCAAATGTTGCCTGAATCGCATTTTGAATCTCCCTCACATCTGGATTTCCCTCCTCGAGCCATATCGTTGCGAGTATGAGTCGATTAAGTGTTTTATCCCACCACCCTACACGATTAAGTTCAACATGGTGAATTAGCGCTGAGACTTCTCTAGGCAATGATGAATATTTTTTCGTCATACGATTATCTCTCCATTTGTTAATCGTGATAACAATAGATCTCTAGATTTAGCATGAGAAGCATCTTTTTTAAGTAAAAAAGAGCGTTTTTTTTTGCACTTCTTTTACCGGCACCTCTTTAAATCACCTATCTCTAAGAACCATCGGCGTGGGGCTTGGCCCCAAACCTACAAGTTTCGCTGTCTCATCAAAGTTGCTATCTCTTTAAGCAAGCGGAAGATAACCAAAATTCAGGAGGTAGGCAAGGTGTTTTTTTTGAACCGAAGAACCGATGAACAAGGATCTCTGAAAACCGAAGGTTCTCTGGATCAAACTAATCCACGATAGTGGAGTAAAAAAATACTCAGAAATGACGAATGAAGGGACCTTTAGAATAGGCGACAACCATACTTCTGAGTTCTGCGGTTCTGAGTTCGATATTCATTATTCATGCAGTTTAAAACACAGCAAAACACTAGGCCATTCGAGCAATGATCAAGTCCCACGCGGGTGAACAAGCGAAGCAAGTCGAAGAAGCTCGCTTCGTTAGACATGCTTCGTGAAGGGAACCGAGGTTCACTTCGACATGGCTCAGGACAGGTCGAAACGAACCTCCACGCCAAAGGCGTGATCAAAGCGTGGGACGCTGTCCCGCAAACGATGGCTCCTACAAATTCGGCATCCCGTCCTTCGTAGCAGTGTTACTGCGGAGGGCAGGCAGGCCTTTGTGAAATTCGTGTTATTCGTGGTTAAGACAACCCAATCCTTTCGACAAGCTCAAGACAGGTCGCTGACACAGCGAAGATCAGCGTAAATCTGAGAAATCAGCGACAAAAACAACACACCTAATTCGATCAGCAGATCGAAATTCTCCTCAAAACCAACAAAAGCCTTTGCTCCAGATCACGGTTTACATTTATCAATCTTACCCCTCACTATAGACAGTCAACTTGAACATATTTAAACTAAATAGCAAAAATGTTTAAATATGTGCAAATTAATATGCCGAAGAGATAATTAAACATGACAAAAATAAACCAAATCATCAATCATTGGCCACCAGGATCGATAATGACGGCGACATACCTGCAGAAACGTGGGTTTAGTCCGCTGTTGCGCATGCGGTACATGGAGAGAGGGTGGATCGAATCCCTGGGACGCGGGGCGTACAAACGGCCCGGCGATCCGGTGGACTGGCTGGGGGCGATCTATACCCTCCAAAAGCAATTGAACATGTCGATCCACCCAGGCGGTAAGACGGCCTTGTCCCTGAAGGGCGCTTCCCATTTCGCCCCAATGGGATCGGGGGAGGTCTTTGTCTTTGGCAAGCGTGGTGACCGCCTGCCCACCTGGTTTGTGGAGTATCCCTGGCAGGTGACAGTGGTGTTCAAGCCCACCAACCTCTTCGCGGGCGATGTGTCCGGCTTCCTGTCCGACTTCAAACACAAGGAACTTCCCATCAAAATCGCCAGTCGAGAATTGGCTGTTTTGCAGATGCTTTACTACGTACCGGATCGACAGGGTTTCATGGAAGCCTTTGCACTGATGGAGAATCTTGCGACTCTACGTCCCAAGGTGGTTCAGAAACTGCTAACGATGTGCCAATCGGTAAAGGTCAAGCGGCTCTTTCTCTTTATGGCGAACAGGGCCAATCATGCCTGGTTTGGCAAACTCGACGTACACAAGCTCGACCTCGGAAAAGGCAAGCGTGTAATCGTCAAAGGAGGCGTCTTGGATAAGACGTACGGCATCACGGTTCCCAGGGAGTTGATGCAATGATGGACTCTCCTTATTTCAAACAGGCGGCACTCCTGTTAGAGGTGCTGCCGACCATTGCCAAGCATGAAGTCTTTGCCCTCAAGGGTGGAACGGCCCTGAACTTCTTTGTACGCGACCTACCCCGCCTGTCGGTCGATATAGACCTGACATACCTACCCATTACTGATCGTCAGACAACCTTGGCGGATATTCAGGAGAGGTTGCAACAGATTAAACGTGAGTTAGAGAAGCACGCTTTAACCGTGTCTCCCAGTATTCTGACCCAATCGGTTCAATGGAAGGGCCTCATTGTCTCGCGTCCAGACGCCACCGTCAAAATCGAGCCCAACCTCATTATACGGGGCAGTGTTTATCCGCCTGAGACACGAAGCCTGTCCCCCAGTGTGGAAGAAATCTTTGAGTGTGCCGTGGATATGCCGTGTCTCGCTCAAGCCGATTTATACGGAGGCAAGACCTGTGCCGCCCTGGACCGCCAACATCCGCGTGACCTTTACGACATAAGGCTTCTGCTCGATAATGAGGGGTTCACCGAAGAGATTCGCAAGGCCTTTATTGTATACCTGATTAGCCACAACCGCCCTATCGTGGAACTCCTCAACCCTGGTCGTCAAGACCTGCAATCCCTTTACCAGCAGGAATTCTCCGGTATGGCTCGCACAACCGTTCCTTTGGAAGAACTCCTTTCCACTCGGGAAGAACTAATCAGACTCGTGAACATGGGACTCAGTCCCGAGGAAAAGCAATTTCTGATCTCAATCAAACAAGGACAGCCCAATTGGGAGCTGCTGGGAATAGATGGCGCGGCAGATCTACCCGCAGTTCAATGGAAACTCATCAATATCAGCAAAATGAAACCCGCCGAACACAAGCAAGCCATCGACAAACTCAAACGTCACTTGGAACAATGAGGAGGATTTTACGACATTACAAAGTGACGGTTAAGTCCTTGAGTAACACAAACACTATAAGAAGCTCAAGCCAGTCCAGGCAAAATACGATCACGATACAAATCCAGTATCTCACGTCGATAGCCTGCATCCGTATGGAATCGTTTTCGACGCAGTAGCTCAGCCGAGACACAGAACTCTAGACCAAACTTTTGACGGGCCTCTCGCTCGGTCCGATGCAATGCCTTGGGAATTCCCTGCAAGGACTGGACTGCTTTGTCCTTAGGCGAGGCATTGTTTACCCCCCGTGACTTATCCAACAGAAAATCGATCGCCTCCAACGCCCGTTCATGATTTTCATCGGCACCCGCCCAGTCTCTGCCCTGTTCGATGGCCTTGACGTGGATATAGGTCAGCAGCTTGGCATCATCGCGTGAAAGCCCTAAACGATCGCACAGGGCATGTAATTCCATACCGACCGATAAGTATTTTGAAAAGAATTCATTCGATTTCATGCCATCACCACCCATATGCTACATAGCTCTCCAAACCCTTTCCCCCTCAGAATAAAGTATAATTATAACAAAAAGCATGGATTTTACCAAATCTGGCCTAAATCCACAGTACACGTCTTACAGCCCCCTTTGACACGATTAAGTATGTTTCATTTCATTGACCGTTTGGTAAATCTGTTGAAATCTAGCCATACGAAGCTATGATGGGTCTTTTGATCCGACTATTAAATCTCTCAATAAGTCATATTGAACAGCCATTGAAACCCACAGGAGGCCTTTAACGGTACAAATTTTTATGATTAAACAAGAGGCTATCGAAGTAGAAGGTATTGTCACCAAGGCATTATCGAACGCGAAATTTCAAGTCGAGCTGGATAATGGGCACCTCGTTACGGCTCATCCGGCGGGTAAGATGAGAAAGTTTTTCATCCGAATCATCCCCGGAGATCGGGTCACTGTGGGCCTTTCACCCTATGACCTGAGCATGGGAAGAATCACATACCGGCATAAGAAATAATGGCCTGCAACACTCAAACTAACAGATACTCTCTTGTGGCAGCAGGCCATCTGCTGCGTCAGGAATCCTCGCCCTACTTCAGTAGGCCTCCGGTTCCTTCCTTGCATCTGGCCTGCGGGCACGGCGAGATTACCCATCATTTTTCCTGTTACAAACCATAGTGAGCCTCTAATGCGAAAAAGAAATACTATGCGTCCGGTTCGTTTTGATCCTTTTCCTTCACAGGCAGCGGGCAGTGTCCAGGTTTCATTTGGCAATACCGTGGTGGCGTGCACGGCATCGATTGCCGACGACACCCCGCGTTGGATTCAAAAAGATGAAGAGGGCAATCCCTTGCACGGCTGGGTGAGTGCGGAATACGCCATGCTGCCCGGATCGACTCCGGACCGCAAACGCCGTGGCAATGACGGACGCAGTACGGAGATCCAACGCCTGATTGGACGCAGCCTGCGTGCGGCCGTGGACATGGACAAGATGCCGGGCCTGTCCATCATGGTGGATTGCGACGTGCTGTGTGCGGATGGCGGCACGCGTACCGCGGCCATTACCGGGGGCTGGGTGGCCCTGGCCATGGCCATTGACAAGGCCTTGGCTGCAGGACGCATCACCAAAAATCCGTTGACCGGTCAGGTTGCGGCCATCAGCGTGGGTGTGATCGAGGGGGATTGTTATCTGGATTTGGATTACCCCCTGGATGTGCGTGCGGAAGTGGATATGAATGTCGTAATGAAAACCCGGGGTCGCTTTATTGAAGTACAAGGTACCGGTGAAAAAGGCACATTCAACCGAAAGATACACGACAAGCTCCTGGATCTCGCGGCCCAAGGCATTCGCAAACTGCACACCCTGCAGTTAAAAGCCGTTAAGAAATTAGGGAACCTCTAAAGTAAGAACGCAACCTTCCATCCAACCCATACTACAACGGGTATCATTCCACTTCATGCGTCACGATATCCAAAACGGCCTGTTGTCTGTGTTGCAGCAGTCTGCCTTGGGGAATCAGGAGTTTACCATAGAGCCAGAACACCCATCCCAGCATGAATAGCGACAGGATAGGATTGGACCAGCGAGGATCGATCCATCCGAACTTATCGAGAAAATAACCGATCGTTGGGATCAGGGCGATGGGAATCATCAACAGTGGCATGCATAGAGATAGGATGATCGACAGCAGGATGGTGGAGGGCTGTCTCTTGGTGGCCTTGAGTGAGCCGTGGCCGATACGAAACGGGGTTAGCACGGAGGTGACATTGGCCAGGAGAGAGACGAGCATGAAGCCGGTCAGCATCTGCAACAGTCCACAGAGTACGTAGATCAAAGCCATTTTTTTGCCGATGGTGACAATGATCAGAAAGGTGAGGTTGATAAACAGGGCTATGGGAAGAAAGGAGAGATTCTTTCCCAACAGGATCTCGTGCCTGGGCGTGGGCCACAGCAGGTAGGAACGAAAGCCATTGCGGTCCAGGCCGAACTGATTGAACATCAATTGAGCGAGGGCCATAAAGGTGAAGATGACCGCCCCGGTCGGCATAAAGGGCTCAGCAGCCGGAGGCAAGGAGCTGGTGTGTCGGAACAAGGCCATGACTCCAAAGAACAACAAGAAGAACATCTGGGTGGCCAGTTGTGACTTGACTTCAGGGGCACGCATGAGGGAACGAAAGGTCCCCAGGGCCAAGGCACCGGCGGGTTGCGAGAGGCCGGGTAGACGGCGTTCGAGCCAGCTTACTGAAGTCGTAGCCTCGGACTTGGGGCGTTTTTTTGTCTTGGCTTTGATCCGTCGCGATCCACTCGATTGGCCCTGGTAGTATCGGATGGTAAGGGTATAGGCCCGCTTCAACCCTAACCCGCCGAGGACAAAAAGCAGGCCCGCTCGCCATAAGGTGGGCCAGAGTTGGCCTTGGGACAGGGTCATGGCACTGTGGCCAACCCAGAGGAAGGGAATGGTTTGATGGGCGATCAGGAGGGGCTTGGGCATTCCTAGGGGGGCCGATGACGCCGGTTGATTGGATTCAGCGGGTGTGACTTGAACGATTGGCGCGGGCCGATGGCGTTGACGATGGCCGAAGGTTTGCGAAAGCAGGTTGGGCAGTTGGGTAATCACGATAACGATGAAGGTGACGGTGGCGACCACCACGCGACGTTTGCGTGGATTGGACATCAATGGTGCCAGCCAACCGCGTAGGCAGTAGGTCCAGGCCGTGACGGTAAAGAGGAGCCCTGCACTGCTCAGGAGCAATAGTCCCAATTGCAGGGAGTGACTCATCATCAATGCCAGGGCCAGACAGACCATGCCGGGACAAAACAGAACGATACTCATGGTCAGGTGTGAGGCGAGGTAATTGATGACGAAGATCTGTTTGACCGAGATGGGCAGGTGCAACAGGCGATCGATACCAATGGATTCGCTGCGTTGGATCTCGCTGAGGATCCCGATCATCCAAAAGAATAAAAAGGCACCACACAACCCATCCCAAGTTGCCAACAGGGCTAGTGGATCGGCCTGGTTCAATTTAAAGAATCCCGCCCAGAAACCGATGAGGGCCCCACAAAATCCCAGCACCAAAACGACTCCCACAATAAAGAAGCCAACCACGATATTGATCGGCCCGGCCTTTCTCCATTGATTCACCATCAAACGCCAGCGTAGCCAGAGGATGGTGCGCAGGTGGTGGGTATCGATGAACATCAGCTCTCCAGCCAACTGAGTTTCTGGGGTTCGACGTGCTCTTGTCCCACGGCCTCCAGGAAACGCTGTTCCAGGGAGCTGTTGACTTGAATGTCTGCCATGGAGGCCTGGTGTACGAGTTTGCCTTGTGCGATAATCCCGACGTCCGTACAGAGCCGTTCGACGATCTCCAGGACATGGGAGGTCAGGAAGATGGTGGTCCCGCGTGTCACGCACTGTTTGAGGGTGTCACGCAGCACACGCGAGGCTACGGCGTCCACACCTTCAAAGGGTTCATCGAGAAAGAGCAGGTCCGGATTGGGAATCAAGGCCGCGGCCAGGGCCAGTTTCTTTTGCATGCCGTGGGAGAACTCCAGGGAGAGCTTCTTGGGATGGGCGTCCAGTTCCATCATGGCCAGCAATTCGGTGCTCCGTTGTCGCACCACCTCGATGGGCAGGTCATACATGCGACCCACCAAGGTGAGGTACTCCTGAGCGGTAAGATTGTCGAACAGGGCCAGGTTTTCCGGGACCACTCCAATGCGACGCTTAACCTGACGTGCGGTCTCCGGGTCACTAACCTCCTGTTCAAGAATACGAATGGTGCCGCTGGTGGGGACCAGCAGGCCGGTGAGCATCTTGATGGTGGTGGATTTGCCAGCCCCGTTGGGACCGAGAAAGCCATAGAAGGTCCCGGCCACGACGCGCAGATCCAGTTCGTCGACTGCACAGAAGTCGTCAAAACAACGGGTCAAGCCATGGGTTTGGATCGCCAATTCCATGGTGACAAGTGTAGGCCATAGAGACAGCAAAGGCAAGTGCATAATAAGGCATGGTAATAGGGGTAAACCTGAACAAAAACCAATTGTTCGACATCGCCAATGCCGGCAACTCTATTGACACTTAACTCACTCTTGAATTAATACATTTTTCACTTGTTTTTTTGTCATTCCCGGCTATGTTCATAGGTGGTGATGTAAAAGACAATTTCATATCAATCATAGAAAGGAGGTAGGGTGTCCATCTTATCCCATGCTACGTAATAGATTTACGTACGCATTCCGTTCCTGTTGGAGTGACTTTTTTAACCATTAACATTCGTAAGAAAAGGAGTTCGAACGATGTTGAAGCCACAGATTTATTTAGCCGTTATTGTTATGGCTGTCTTCTCTATGTCAGCCATGGCCCAGGTAGAATCCACCGCAGTAACCTCTACCCCCTGTTGTTCATTAATTTCAACAGCATGTCAGATGACCACCCCCTACATCCCAGTGGGTAGTCTTACTCCTCCAACGATGCCGTGTTATGAAACACCAACCTGCATCACAACACAACCTTATTGCACAGGTTCGGAGCCCTACTGCACGGGATCGGATCCGTACTGCACCGGCTCAGAGCCTTATTGCACGGGTTCAGAGCCCTTCTGTACCGGCTCAGAGCCTTACTGCACTTGGTCGGGGCCTTACTGCACGCCGACTCAAACTAGCTGTCCGATTACAGAATACGATTGTCCAATCACGCTACCTGTTTGCCCCATCACAATACCGTCCTGTTGTCCTCTCAGTAACCTTTATCCTCAGTCTTAAAGCGACGGATACGACAACTGGTTTTGGGTTAGAAGAATAAAGGTTCCCCGGTACCTTAGACCCCGGAGCTCTTTTAACATGGAATGTCCCACCTCAAAACACGAGACATTTCGAATACCTGTCGCAATCGATCCAAGTCACTGAGGAGGAGGTCCTTGGTTCTAACGGGTACACAGGTACCGGGCACCTTTTTTTTCCGGCTCACGATTCATGTAAACGTAGTGAGGACTACAAACAGTTGATGATCCTATTGAGTAGAGACTCTGCTTTGGCAACGAAGCATGCGTTGGGCGAAATCCGTTAGGAATTCTTCACGCCAACGGCTTACCGTTTTGGCACCGTGATGGGGACCTTCGGCGATCTCTAGAGTTGGATCGTCAGTCCACCAGTTGGGATGTGTCTCTGAGGGATGCTGAACTCTATCCGGGGATGGCAAGATGGCGGTGATCCCACCGGCGAGTCCATCGAGTGCGGGCACATTGCTCTGAATTTTAAAGGTAAAGCCCTTGTTGCTCTTAGGGCTGAAACGAAAACACATGGTGTCGTCATTGATGACAGTACCAGGTAGTTTTTGATTGTCCACGATTAAGAAGGCCTGGGGCTGCGTGGGAATCTCGTTATCCATGGGCAACATGAGTTCCAGGATGCCAAAGATCTCGATGCGATCGGCTTGGGTCGTCATGCGTTCGAAACGTCGAAAGGGACGATCCCAGGCCCGCACGTAATGGCCACCCCATCCGGGCTGGGCAGGATCGAGTGGATCGCCCTTGAGCAACCGAACCAGTGACGGGGTATCGCCCATTTTGATTTCGTCTTTTTGTTCGACAAAGAAATCACCCAAGGCCCCCTTGCCCGCAATGTGTTGAGTTACAAAGGTCTTGCTATTCCATGGGCCCGACTGATCGCCGCCTTGGAACCAACCTCGATAGGTGGGAGTTGGACTCGATGATCCAGAGGTCGGGATGGTTTTCCACGACATATTGATAGGCGTCAGGCGACCACTTCTTATTGGGCCCACCGATCCAGTACACCCTCAACTTGGGCAGGATATCGGGGGCGTCGTGCAGGCCCTGGGCCAGGTCTTCGATTCCACCCCACACCAGCACATGCAAGGGACGTGGATCGTCACGTCGTGCACAGTCGATCAACCATTGCGATCCTTCGGTTGGTTGACGAATCCCTTCCCAGGGTGCCCTCTCGGTTTCGCCCTGCTTGGTGATAGAACGTAATCGATCGGGAGTGGGATAGCATGGGCTGTAGGTTCTCAGGTTGGGATAGTCCTGCTCATAGCAATCGATGACCTGAAGAATGTGTTGAATCCGGCCCGGACCATAGGGCGAAGAAATGAGCCCTTCGAGATCGAGGGCATCGGCATACACCAACAGATGCACCAGGGATTGAAAATCGTCCGGATCGGTTCCGCCGATATCGGTTGAAACAACCACGCGACACCGTTCTTGCACGTCGCCGGCTGCGGTTTCGGCAGCCCCTATCGCCTGCCACGGTAAGAGCAGGATTAAAATGGTGAAGCTAAGAATGAATGGTTTTGTCATAGTCATGCCATTCTGCACAACTCAGGTTCTTCACGCGAGGTTTTTCCGCCCCGAATATCCGTTTTCATAAGGACAACCCCATTTTCTCAGTAGTCGTCTCCTGCTCAATATGTTAAAAAGGGAACTCAAAATTGGTTCCTTGAATCGCATAACCTTAGAATCATTATAGTCTTGCAGAATTCTTCTATGTCCATGCAAACAGGAGTAGCTATATGAATCGTTTGGCTCAGAAAACAACCTTCGGCATTATCGTTGGCACCCGCAATATCTTCAACGCCAGACTGGGCCCAAGAGGCCCGCGAGATCGTGCTCAAGAAGATGGAGCAGTGGGGATTCGACACCGTGATCCTGCCCACGGACGAGACGCCCACCGGCAATATCGAGACCTACCAGGACGCCAAGAAATGTGCGGCCCTGTTCTCCCAGAATCGCGATAAGATCGATGGCGTGATCGTGGTGCTGCCGAACTTCGGCGACGAACTGGGCATTGTCAATACATTGAGCCTGGCCAAGCTGAACGTCCCGGTCCTGGTGCAGGCCTGCGACGATGACAACGACAAGGTGGATGT
Organism: Sedimentisphaerales bacterium; assembly: GCA_963662565.2. Classification (GTDB taxonomy): domain Bacteria; phylum Planctomycetota; class Phycisphaerae; order Sedimentisphaerales; family Anaerobacaceae. The sequence goes on from CAXXXG010000012.1 coordinate 10,753, forward strand.
CAAGAGCCGTCGCGACGCCTTCTGCGGCAAGCTCTCGGTATGCAATAATCTCTATCAGTACAGCATTCCCTTCACGGATACAGCCCTACACACCTACCCGCTCGACAGCACCTATTTCGAGCAGGACGTCAAGAAATTTGCCGGGGTGTGCAAGGTGGTCAAGGGCATCCGCGGGGCCCGCATCGGTCAGATCGGCACCCGCCCCCAGGCCTTCCAAACCATGCGTGACAGCGAAAAGATCCTGCAGGCTAATGACATGACGGTCATCCCCGTCGATCTCTCGGAAATCTTTGCTGCCGCCTTGAAGGTCGATGACAATGCCCAGGTCCTCAAACAAAAACTGGAAGAGATCCAGGCTTACGGTACATTCGCCAAAAACGTCACTCCGGAGAAGGTCAAGAAGCAGGCCAAGTTCGGCATTGCCGTGGAAGACTGGATGACTGAAAACGAAATCGACGCCGCCGGTATCCAGTGCTGGGAATCCCTTGAGTTGAACTATGGCTGTGCGGCCTGTCTGACCATGAGCATGCTGGGCGAGAAACTGATCCCCTGTGCCTGTGAAGCGGACCTCACCGGCAGTGGTCTCCATGTATGCCCTGATGCTGGCCTCCGGCACCCCCAGTGCCCTGCTGGACTGGAACAACAACTTCGGTGACGACCGTGACATGTGTGTCTGCACCCATTGCAGCAACTACCCCCAAGGCTTCTTCCAGAGCGATATCGAAATCGGCTCACTGGATGTGCTCGGCACCGTCCTGGGCCAGGAAGACACCTTTGGGGCGGTCAAGGGCAAGGTCGCTCCCGGCCCCTTGACGTACTTCCGTATCTCTACCGACGACCCCCGAGGTTGCATCAAGTCCTACCTGGGCGAAGGTGACATCACCCAGGATCCCTATGGCATGGACGGTGGCATTGCCGTGACACGCATTGCCAATCTGCAGAACCTCATGAAATATCTCTGTAAAAACGGCTTCGAGCACCACGTGGCCATGGGACGCGGTCATGTGGCCGATATTATCGAAGAGGCGGTCGGCACCTACCTGGGATGGGAATTGTATCGGCATGAATAGGTCCCCGCTCATACGCCGCGGTGGCTCAAATAAGGAATGCTTCGCATGCTTGTTCTAATAGATCCCTCACATTCGTTCGGGATGACACTGACGACAACAGATGCGTGTTTGTCATCTCGACGGAGCGAAGCGATTGGAGAGATCTATTCTGACTAAAGCCTGCGCAGCAATCAATTTTATTTCTATGGTAAATCGAAAATGACAGACCAAGAACTCAAACGCAAGTCCATTGAATATCGACTGGCCTTGCTCAAATATATCAAGCTGGCCAAGGCCGGTCATACCGGCGGAGACCTGTCGTGTATTGACATCCTCAATGTGCTGTACAATCGCGTCTTGAATGTCTCGCCCGACCACTGGGATGATCCCCAGCGAGATCGTTATATCCAAAGTAAAGGCCACTGTGTCGAGGCCCTGTATGTTGTGTTGGCTGACCAGGGATTCTTCCCGAGTCCGACCTCGAAACCATGTGTCAGTACCAGTCCTACTACGTCGGCCACCCTACCCGTAAGATCAAGGGAGTTGAACAGAATACCGGCGCCTTGGGGCACGGCTTGGCCTTTAGCGTGGGCGTTGCTTTGGCCGCCCAGAAGGACAAGGCCGACTACCGCGTCTTTACCCTGCTCGGCGATGGCGAGTTGGCCGAAGGGTCCAATTGGGAATCCCTGTTGACCGGGGCTCACTACGGGCTCGACAACCTGTGTGCGATCATCGACCGCAATCGCTTGCAAATCAGTGGATCGACTGAAGACGTCTGCGGGTTGGAAAACCTGCAGGCCAAATTCGAATCCTTTGGCTGGGCCGTCAAGAGCATCGACGGTCACGACCTGAACGCGTTGACCGAAAGTCTAAACGGCACGCCCTTCGAATCCGGTAAGCCCAACATGGTCATCGCCAATACAATCAAGGGCAAGGGCGTCAGCTTTATGGAGCATGTCGCCAAGTGGCACCATGGCGTGCCCAGTGACGAGCAATACCAACAGGCCATGGACGAACTGCAAGCACAATTAAAGGAGGTGGGCGTATGAGTTTCCAACCCGCCGTTAACATGGGCAAGGCCAACCTGGAGGTCTTCTCCGAAACCCTGATAGCCCTGGGTCAAGCCAATCAAGATGTCCTGGCCGTGACCAGTGACTCTCGCGGTTCAGGGAAACTGGTCCCCTTTGCCCAGGCCCTACCCAATCAAATCGTGGAGATCGGTATTGCCGAACAAAACCTGGTCGGTGTGGCCGCAGGCTTGGCCTCCACCGGTAAGATTGTTTATGCAGTGTCACCCGGTAGTTTCCTGACCGCCCGTTCTCTGGAGCAAATCAAAAACGATGTGTGCTATTCCGATCAGCCGGTCAAGTTGATCGGCATCAGCTCCGGCGTGAGCTACGGAGCTCTGGGCTCGACGCACCACTCCATCCACGACATCGGCGTGATGCGTATGATCAACAACTGCACCATCATCGTCCCGGCCGACAACTTCGAGACAGCCGAGGCCATCAAGGCTGCCGCTCAGATGAAACACCCGGTCTTTATCCGCTTCGGCAAACGAAGCCTGCCCCATCTGCACGCACCTGGGACGACCTTCACGGTCGGCAAGGCCCTGCAGGTCTGTGACGGCAACGACGTAGCCTTCATCGCCACAGGCGAGGCCGTGGTTCAGGCCACCTTGGCTGCACAACAACTCACTGAAAAAGGCATCAACACCCGCGTCATCAGCATGCACACCATCAGACCTCTGGATGAAGAGACCGTGCTTTCAGCAGCGAAAGAGTGCAAGGCCGTGGTCACTGTCGAAGAACACAGTGTCCATGGCGGACTCGGCGAGGCCTGTGCCTCATTGCTGATGCAAGCCGGAGTGCAAGTCCCATTCAAGATCGTTGGTCTCCCGGATGAAGACACCGTCACGGGCAGTCAACTGGAGATCTTCAAACACTACGGTATCTCACCAGAAGGCTTGGCTGACACAGCATGGAGTTTATTGAAAAAGCAGTAGGCTATCGAACAATTGTGATCTTTCGTGTCGCTGCAACCTTGCCATAGAGCAAGCGGGTATCAAAGGTCACCTTTACATCAAACGACTCTTCCGGTCCTGCCAATTCGATATCATGGGGTACTCGCCACGAGTACGCGCAGGTGCCGGTTCAGCCAAAGGGCATGATGCCGGTGGCCACGATTTCACCATCACTGCGAAGGATTTCTACGGTCGGTTCGAGTTTCGTAAAGCTTTGCACCTTCACTTCCGCGGCCAGATGAAGGTTGAGCCAAATTGCACCAGCCAGGAATCCCACCAATGCGATGCCAAATAGGGTCGGGACATACCAATAACGTCGTTTGCGTTGGATTCGTGACCAGATCAAAATTGGGAACAGCATAATAAAAGCAATCCCCACCACCTTTGACCATGCTATCTCATAGGGCGGATGAATTCGCAGGTCACCGAACTTAAATCCCAACTGGGGATCGACCAACAAGGCCTGCACCTCGATGGTTTTACCCGGATGAACGCAAGTCTCCATTCTTGGCGAGACAAACCGAATCTCCGGTGGATTGCTGAAGTCCAAGACACAGGGCTTGTCCTTGCTTATATTCAGGCCGTATTGGAGTGTTCCACCCTGTGGCTCATATAATTCTTTACTCGCATGGGGATAGGGCAAAAGATCCATGTGCATGGAACCATAATCCAAGGACAAGTTCGTTATCCGATAGTCTCCCACGGGAACATGATAACTATTTTGAGATCCCTTGTTGATGTTACAGATGGGCACGGCCAACTCCTTGTTACTGAGAGTCCCTTCCATCTTCAAGTCAAAGATAAGACGCCCTCCCGACTCAAGTTTAAATTGGCCATAACCTCCGGTATACGGCTCTGCAATGAGTTTGTCTCCCTGTGGAGTTGTTGAAAACCTCCAATCGCGTCCACCTACGCAACGTAATGCGAATAGTCGATCCCCACACCAACCATAACTGAATACATTACTTAACGACAGTTGCGTCCAAGGACGATCCCATCTTGTCCCCATGGGATCACTATTGACCATAAACACATCCACTGGCTGTCCAGCAATCTCGATGCGGGCCTTCCGAAAGGATGTAGGAATCAATTCCAGAGTTCTGCTACTATCTAAATCAGGCGGCAATAGACGTGGGAAAAATCTAGGCGCAAACTCCATCGAATAAAACTCTCCATCATCACCCGCAGCACGACTCAAGGTGACGAATTGGAAATAAGTATCATTGGTCCAGCCATAATCCCTGCCCTCAAAGGGAGATTTCTTTAGAGTGTTTAAAAACGGTTCATGGATCAAATTACAATCGTGGTCGAGATCAATGATGAGTCGATCATACCCGGCCCCCGTGCCCCCTGATTCGTCCAGGACAAAGGCATAGAGACTCGGTTCATCCATTTTTTGATCCATGCACACAGAACCAAAGAGGGGACAAGCGGATTGAAACGACGGGTACTGAATGTTGGGATCCGGTTGAGATCCACACTCAAAACCTCGATAACCATCAAATGTAGAGGTTGGGGCCTCCTCTAGATCAAACACCAGAGCTTCGTCCCCGGTCTGGGCATGAACGGAGGTCAAACTCAGACAACTCATTAAGACAATCAACAAACTTGAACGTCTTAACAAACCACACCGATTTGCCATACTTGACTCTCCCAATAGAACATCTCAGTTTTCTGTCAGCTAACCATGTCGCCAGCATAGCCCGTCCAACCGAAACATGCAATGGGAAATCATGTGAGAATTGCAACCACATCGGCCGGGGTTTTAGCCTCCAGCATCGCTGTCCGAACCTCCTCGTTTTTGACCTTGCCCATGAGTTTGGAGAGGATCTGGAGGTAGAGGTTTTGGGCGTTGTCTGGACCACCGATGAGAAACACCAATCCCACCGGTTGATCGTCCAAGGCGTCCCAGTCTACCTGAGGATTGAGAATCCCGACAATTACGAAGAAGGATTCGATGCCGTCGAGCTTGGCGTGGGGGATGGCGATGCCTTGTCCAATACCGGTACTGAGGACCGCTTCGCGTTCTTCGACGGCCGCCCTAAAGGCCGGGCCATCAGGGACACAGCCCTGTTCAATGGCCTTGTCCACCAATGCGGAAAGAACTTCGGTTTTATAAGGTCTGTCTAAAAAAACGATATGCTCTGGGCACAGTTGATTAACGGTCTGCATAATAAGCTTTCTTGAGATTCTTGGAACGTTGAGGGATCTCGCCCTCATAAATGAGTTTTTCCTGTCCATCGATGGTCACGGTCTGGCCGTCTTGAAGGCGACTCATGGCGTTGTAGGCACCGGCCAGGGCCACCAACGGTTCGTTGACCGCGTTGATGACGCTCCAACTCATGGAGGAAAATTCCTCCAGGATGTAGCCGCCGAGCTTGGCCAAGACCGGCATAAACGACTCATCGATATACTTCGTCAGCAGGATCTCGGTGCCGTCACCGATGATCCGTTCCTCTGCTTCCTTCAGGTTGTTGACCTTGACGATCTTACCGGAAAAGAGACCGCCGTAGCCACGTTGGCTCTTGCCCAACACGTTGACCACCATCTGTACGCGAATGTTGTTGAGCATGATGGGCGAATCGATGGGGATGCCGGCCAGAATGACTAGTTTGTCAAAGGGTTGGATCACTTGATTCTTACAGCCGGCAGCGATGGCATTGTCCAGCATGGCATCCGTATCACTGGTAACCTCGGACAGGATCGGATACACCCCCCAATACAGCATCAGCCTGCGACGCACCTCTTCATAGGGGGTTACGGCCAGGATGTATTGCTCCGGACGGTACTTGCTGATCAACTTGGGTGTATTGCCATGTAGGGTTGGGGCTAGAATCGCATTGGCCTCGATGTCACGCGAAATGAAATAGGCCGAGCGGGCAATGGTGTCCGCGATATTGCCACGGGAAGGTCGGCCCAGGAGTTTGCGCTCACGTTGGTACTCACGTGAGTTCTCGATCTCGACCGCGATCTTGTGCATGGTCTGTACGGCCTGGACCGGATGGGCTCCGTTGGCGGTTTCACCCGAGAGCATGATGGCGTCAGTACCATCCAGGATAGCATTGGCCACGTCGGCGATCTCCGCACGCGTGGGCGAGGGATTCTTCACCATGGATTCGAGCATCTGCGTGGCCGTGATCACGGGTTTGTTGGCCTGGTTGCATTTATGGATGACCCGTTTTTGCGCCAAGGGCACGGCCTCACCTCGGAGTTGCACACCCAAGTCACCGCGGGCCACCATCACCCCATTGGAGACACGGATGATCTCGTCGATATTCTCCAGGCCCTCTTCGTCTTCGAGCTTGGCGATGATATCCACGTTGACATCACAAATGTCGATCGCGGCCCGGATCTCCTTGATATCGGAAGGCTTGCGGATAAAGGACGCAGCAATAAAGTCTACGCCCTGGGAAATACCGAACAGGATGTCTTCCAAATCCCGCTCGGTAATGGCCGGCAACTGGGTCTTGACCCCCACCACGTTGACATTTTTATGACTGCCAATGGTGGCCCCACTCCGGATCAGGCAACCGATGGTATTGCCTTCTACCTGCTCGACCTCAAGTTCGACCAGACCATCGGCAATGAAGATCTTCTTGCCCGGGCTCACCTCACCCGGGAGGTTCTTATAGGAAATGGTCAACAGGTCGGCAGTGCCCTCCACGAGATCGGTGGTCAGGGTAATGCGTTTGCCATTGTCCAGGGTGATGGGCTGATTATCCTTGAGTTGGCCGGTGCGGATCTCCGGTCCCTTGGTATCCAGCAACAGGGCCACAGGGATCGAGGTCTGACGGCTGGCCTCCTTGACCTTCTCGATCATGACCTGATGCTCGGCATGTGAGGCGTGCGAGAAGTTGAAGCGGGCCACGTTCATGCCGGCATAGAGCAGGTTCTTGATCACCTCAAGTTCCTGAGTTGCCGGTCCCATGGTGCATACGATTTTCGTTTTTCGCATCATTACCCCCTGACAGTTCCCTCTGCCAACATACAAACGCACTTAACCCTGTGCGAAGATAAAACCTATACATTACATAAACCGCGCATTATACCGGTTTTCTCCCAAAATCAAAGGGGATTACCCCATCCTTACCAAATGGCCCAAAAACGCATCATATGAGGCCCAAATGGCAAGGTTTTTATAGACTCTCTTTATTTTTACACCCCCTTTCCACGATTCATACAATTCTTTTACGAAAGGCCAGCGAAGCCCGTGTGAAGCCCTTGGCGTTCGAAGAATTTTCATGTTATGATAGTTCCCTATCGAGCGCAGCGTAAAAACTGAGGACATTTGGAGTACCATGAGTAGAAATCCGACCCTCCTGGCCATAGACCAGGGCACCAGCGGCACCAAGGCCGTCATCTTCGACAAGCAAGGGCAACTGCTGGCCAAGGCCACCGAACCGTTGGCCTCCTATTACCCGCAGCCGGGCTTTGTGGAGCAGAACCCACAAGAGATCTACCAGAACGTGCTGGCGGCCGTCAAGGCCTGCCTGTCGGAGTACTCCGGTGACGCCAGTGACATCGTCGCCTGCGGCATCTCCAACCAACGCGAAACCCTCTGCCTTTGGGACCCCTCCGGTGCCCCCCTGCACCCAGCCGTGGTCTGGCAGTGCAAGCGTTCCGTGGAGATCTGCAACCGCCTCAAGGGCACGTCCCTGGAACAGGACATCATCCAACGCACCGGTCTGATTGCAGATCCCTATTTTTCCGGTAGCAAGGTGATCTGGCTCTATGAACACGACGCCAAGATCAAGTCGGCTATCGATCAAGGCCAGGCCCTGTTCGGCAATGTGGACACCTGGCTGCTGTACCAGTTGACCGGTGGCCAAGCCTATGCCACCGACTACACGAATGCCTCACGTACCCTGTTCTTCAACCTGGATAACCTGCAATGGGATAATGACCTCATGCAGCAATTCAACCTGTCCGGGTTGAAGCTGCCCGAGGTGCATCCCTCCTCACACCCCTATGGTGTCACGGACTTCGAGGGCCTGCTACCCGCACCGGTTCCCATTGCCGCCATGATTGGTGACTCTCACGCCGCCGCCTTTGGCGAGGGCTGTTTCGTACCGGGCACAGCCAAGGCCACCCTGGGAACCGGTTGCTCGATCCTGCTCAATACCGGCGACAAACGGATCGCCTCCCAGCAAGGCATGGTCACCACCATCTGCTGGAGCACGGCTGACCGAGTCGACTACGCCCTGGAGGGGATTATCGTTACCTGCGGGGCCACCATCACCTGGCTCAGGGACAACCTGGGACTCTTTGCCCAAAGCAAAGACACCGAGGCCATGGCGACCCGCGTCGATAGCAACAATGGTGTATATCTGATCCCGGCCTTCAGCGGGCTGGGTGCCCCCCACTGGCAGATGGATCTCAAGGCCGCCATCATGGGCCTGACCCTGGGTTGTGACAAGAACCACATCGTGCGGGCCGCCCTGGAATCGATCCCCTACCAGATCAAGGACATCATCAGTGCCATGGAAGCAGACAGCGGCGTTCCCCTGCAGGAACTACGCGTGGACGGCGGCATCAGTGCCAACCGTTTTGTCATGCAGTTCCTCACCGACCTGCTGCAAACCCAGGTGGTCAACATCGGCATGCAGGATGTCTCGGCCCTGGGCGCCGCCTACATGGCGGGTCTGCAACAGGGCATCTACCGTGACATCGATCATCTGGCCCAGTTGAATATCGAAAAGACCGCCTTCAATCCCGGTTCGCAGACAAACCTGGACAAGGTCGCAAGAGACCATCAAGGCTGGACTAAGGCAATAGAGCAACTCACTTAATTGCCTCAAGCGGAAAACGCGGAGGACGCAGAGTTACATTCATTAAACAAATTGTTCTTTACCTCTCTGTGATCTCCGCAATCTCTGCAAGAGAACATAAAATGAAACAAACGAATAACTACCTAATCGATTTCCTCGGACTTGACCCCGAGTTCAAAACCAACAAATCCCTGTGGCGGGCCTGCATGCCCACAGACATCCAAGTCGTCGATGGCGACGCACTGGTAACGGTTCCGTTTCAAAAGCAAGCCGCATCTCTGGAAGTCAAACCGGACACGGACACGCCTCGCCAAAGCTACCACCTGCGACTACGGGCCTACGGTAAGCAAATCCTGCGTGTGGCCATCGGCTTTGGAGTACCCGAGATGACGGACTCCATGATGCTGGAGTTGGCGAGTGATTTAAAGGTCTCTCCACTCCGGATCGAAAAGACCGATCAGGCCTGGACCGTTAAGGACGACCACGGTGCCACGCGGGCCATTTTCAATCGCCAATCCATCGCCATCGATCACTGGAGTAACCTGTTGCCTGAGCCGGATGAGACCCTGGACGTCACTTTCTATCCGGACGGCGATAAGCCCTTATCTCTTAGTGCCTACGACCAGTTCTTCCCGGCCCGTCACGATGGTCTGGCCCTGGCCTATGTGGAACGGGACGACCAGATCGAGCGATGCACCCTGTCCTTTCACGCCGAGCCCAATGAGGTCTTTGTGGGCACAGGTGAACGCTTTTCCAAACTAGATCACAGTGGACGAACCTTTCAACTGCAAAATCAGGACGGCCAGGGCGTCAACAACCGCCGCACCTATAAGAACATTCCCTTTTATCTATCCAGCCGCAAGGTGGGCGTGTTTCAACATACGTCGTGTCCGACCTGGTTCTCCTTTGCGGATCACTCCACCCGTTCGGTGCAACTCTTGACCGAAGAACCCCGCATGGATCTCTTTCTCATGGCCGACGATTCGGTGGCAGGCATCGTCGATCTCTATCGCCGCATCACCGGCTATCCCAGCATGCCGCCGCTATGGAGCTTCGGTACCTGGATGAGTCGCATGACCTACTTTTCCGCAGACGAGGTCAACGGCATCTGTCAACGCCTGCGCGACGAGGACTTCCCCTGTGACGTGATTCATCTGGATACTGGCTGGTTCAAAACAGACTGGTTGTGTGAGTGGACCTTCAATGACGAACGGTTCCCCGATCCCAAGCAGTTCATCACGGATCTCAAAGCACAAGGCTTTCGTGTGAGCCTGTGGCAGATGCCCTATATCGCGGCCGAGGCCCAGCAACACGACGAGGCCAAGGCCAACAACTACATGGCCCCACTGGATCAGGCCGAGCAACAGGGTGGGTCCAACTTCAGTGCCCTGGATTATGCCGGCACCATCGACTTCACCTCGCCTGAGGCGACAAAGTGGTATCAAGGCTTGCTCAAGGCCCTCTTCGACCTGGGCGTGGTCTGCATCAAGACCGACTTCGGCGAAGAGATCCACATGAACGCCCAGTACCAAAACATGAACGCCCATGAGTTGCGTAATCTCTACGCCCTGCTCTATCAGAAGGCCGCCTATGAAATCACCCAACAGGAAACCGGCGACGGGATCATCTGGGCGCGAGCCGGTTGGGCGGGGTGCCAACGCTATCCCCTGCACTGGGGCGGTGACGCGGCCTGTTCCTGGGACGGACTGGCCGGTTCGCTCAAGGGTGGGTTGCATCTGGGTCTCTCGGGCTTCGGCTTCTGGAGTCACGACGTACCCGGATTCCATGGTGTACCCAACTTCATGAACTCCGTGATCCCGGACGATCTCTACGTGCGTTGGACCCAGTTCGGCGTGTTCTCCTCGCACCTGCGTTACCACGGCACCTCCAAACGCGAACCCTATGAATATCCCGCCATTGCCCCCATTGTACGTCAATGGCTCAAGCTGCGTTATGCCCTGATCCCTTACATCATCGAACAGAGTCAGAAGGTCACAACCACCGGCACTCCCCTGCTGCGTGCCCTGATCTTCCACCATGCCGACGATCCAACCTGCTGGCACATTGACGATCAGTACTATTTCGGCGACGACTTTTTTTGGTCGCCCCCATTATGAACAGCCAGGGCAGGCGTGACGTGTACCTGCCTGCGGGCGACTGGGTCAACCTATTCGACGGCAGTGTTACGACCGGTGGCCAGTGGCTCAAAGACTTTAAAGCCCCTCTGGCCGAGATGCCGGTTTGGGTGCGGTTGGGAGCGACGTTTCCGGTATACCCAGAACCTGTGAGTTGTACTGACGAGATGGATTTGAGTAAGGCTATAACCTTAACCTTTGACGAATCATACTCAGGATTGATGCGATCCTGTTTGAAAAGTGTTTTGAAATGAATCGTTTCGCGATGCTTATATAATCAGATTTCTCACATGCGTTCGAAATGACATTGACGACAACAGATATGTGCCTGTCATCCCGAAGTATTGAGGGATCTATTAGAACAAAGCCCGCGTAGCGGCACCACTTATTACGGTTAAACTATGAACACCTGGAAAAAAAACTGGAACGAATCCAAACAACATTACCTGGATTTTTGGCAAGGCAAGGGCCTGGTCATCAGTATGTGGGAACACCTCAAGACCGATGCTCCCCCCCATGCCCAGATCACGGCCCCACCGACAGCCAAGGATTGGCAGGACCACTGGTTCAATCCCCAACGGCGGGCCCAACAGATTCATTATGATCTGGCCCACAGTTCGCTCAAGGCGGACATCCCCCCCGTTGCCAATACGCAGTTGGGACCGGGATCGCTATCGGCCATCCTCGGTGCGAACCTCGAAGGGGCAGAGGATACCATCTGGATCAAGCATGTGCCGGACTTTGGTGACAACTTCGTGCTGGATGAGCAGAATCCCTGGTGGCGGGTCCATCTCGATCTGCTCAAAGCGGCCAAGGACCTGGCCCAGGGACAGTACTATGTGGGCTGTCCCGACCTGGTCGAGGGACTCGATGCCATCATCGGCGTCAAGGGCACCGAGACGGTCCTGATGGACATGGTCCTGCGTCCGGAGGTGTTGGAGCAGCAACTGCAAACCGTCAACGACATCTATTTCCAGGTCTTCGATCGCATCTACGACATCATTCAGGAAGACGGCGAGATGGCCTTCTGTTACTTCTCCCTGTGGGCACCGGGCAAGGTTTCCAAGCTGCAATGCGATGTGTCCCTGATGATCTCGGAGAAGGATTTCAATCGCTTTGCCATCCCCTACTTGCGTCAGCAGTGCGAACGCATTGACTATACCCTATACCATCTCGACGGCGTACAGGCCCAACGTCATCTCGATAGCCTGCTGGAGATCGACAAACTCAACGCCATTCAATGGACCCCGGGCGTGGGTGAACCCCAAGGAGGCGATCCCCGCTGGTACGACCTGTACAAACGTATTCTTGCCACAGGTAAGTCCGTCATGCCCTGCTGGGTAGAGGTCGATGAGTTGCAGCCCTTGCTGGACAACGTGGGCAATCAAGGATTGAATGTCTTGATGCATTTTAAAACGGAAAAGGATATTGACGAAGCATTGAAGATTGCAGAAAAGTACAGATAATGAACCTCTCGCCCGTTCGCTTCGCTCACTTGAGAGCGCAGAGAACACAGAGAAAAACAAATATAAAGTAAGAACCTCTGCGTCCTCCGCGATCTCTGCGAGAGGCATAATTGCTAGGTAAACATTATGAAAACAAAACTCATATTGACTGTACTATTGAGCTTGTGGATCACGACCTGCTATGCCGGTGACAAGGCCCTGACCAATACCTGGTCCAGCAAGCACGTCACCTTTCGCTGCACGGACATCGACGACGTGCACTGGACCGAGGGGTTTTGGGCGGATCGCTTTAAAGACTGTGCCGAGATCATGGTGCCGACCATGTGGGATCTGCTCTGCGACTCCAACATCTGCCCTGCCTATGACAATTTCCTGATCGCCGCCGGACACGAGCATGGCGATGGACGCCACCATGGAGCCAAGTGGTTTGACGGTGACTTCTATAAATGGCTGGAAACCGCAGCCTATGTCTATGGCATTAATCGCGACCCTGACCTGGACAGGCAGATGGACGACTTCATTGCCTTGATCGGTCAGACACAGCGTGAAGATGGTTACGTGCATACCCCCGTGGTCATTCAACAACGCAAGCAGGACAACAGTACCAATGAATTTCAGGAACGCCTGGACTTCGAGACCTACAATATGGGTCATTTGATGACCACGGCCTGCGTGCATTATCGTGTCACCGGCAAGACCTCGCTCCTGGACATCGCCCGTGGATGCACCGATTATCTATACAACCTCTATAAAACCTCCCCCGAGATCGTGGCCAACAACGCCATCTGCCCCTCGCATTATATGGGCGTGGTGGAGATGTACCGCACCACCGGCGATCCACGTTATCTGGAGCTGGCCCAGGGATTGGTTGAAATTCGCGATCTGGTAACTAAGGGAGCCGACCACAACCAGGACCGCATTCCCTTCCGTCAACAGACCGAGGCCGTGGGCCATGCAGTGCGGGCCAATTACCTCTATGCCGGAGTGGCGGATATCTACAGCGAGATCGGTGACCCAACCTTGCTTGACACCCTAGTGACGCTTTGGAACGACGTGACCTATCGTAAGCTTTATGTCACCGGGGCCACCGGGGCCCTCTATGACGGGGCCTCTCCCGATGGCTCCAGCCAACATACGGCCATCGGTATGGTGCATCAGGCCTATGGACGTCGCTATCAACTGCCCAATGTCACGGCCTACAACGAATCCTGTGCCACCATCGGCTATGCCCTGTGGAACTGGCGCATGCTGACCATCACGGGCCAGGCCCGCTATGCCGACCTGTTGGAACACGTGCTTTACAATGGTGTGTTGTCGACCATGAATCTCAAGGGCACCGAGTTCTTTTATCGTAATACCTTGCGTCAGGTCGAGGACCTGCCTTTCGAATTACGTTGGTCGGACGAACGTGAGCCCTATATCAGTTGCTTCTGTTGTCCACCCAATATCATTCGTACGGTGGCCGAGGTGGGCAGCTATGCCTACAGCCTGACCGAACAAGGACTGTGGGTCAACCTCTACGGCAGCAACGACCTTAAGACCCAAATGCCCGATGGATCCAAACTCGAATTGACCCAAGAAACCCAGTACCCCTGGGATGGAACCATTAAAATCACCCTGGACCAATGTCCGTCTCAATCCTGGTCACTGAACCTCCGTATCCCCAGTTGGGCGGACAAGGCCGACATTCAGATCAATGGCAAGGCCACCAAGCACCCCATCCAACCCGGTACCTATGCCACCCTGCAACGCAAGTGGAAGGCAGGTGACACGATCCAGCTCAACCTGCCCATGCAGCCCTTTATGCTCGAGGCCCACCCCCTGGTCGAAGAAGACCGCAATCAAACCGCGGTCCAACGCGGCCCTATCGTCTATTGCCTGGAATCCTGCGACCTGGACGCCCAAGTGGACATCGACGACATCGCCCTGTCTCTCAACAGTACACTGGTTCCCGCATACAATCCCGACCTGCTCGGGGGTGTCACGATCCTCAAGACTCAAGGCCTCCAATTAGGTCAAGAAGACTGGAACGAATCGACTCTTTATCGCAAACGTTCTGAGGTATCCATCCCAACCTTGGACCTACGCTTGATTCCCTACTACGCATGGGGTAATCGCGGTCGCTCGGAAATGTCGGTCTGGTTGCCCATTCGCTGACAGTTTAGACCTTGCCACATTATCCATGCTTGGCTATGCTAATGGCACAAAAGGTTTGTGTTTGATTGTGAGGCCAACATGGATGTCAAGATTCAAGAGTTAATGGAAACCAGCGGGGTCAAGTTTGGCACCAGCGGTGCACGGGGCCTGGCCGTGGACATGACGGATTTTGTCTGCTATGCCTATACCCAGGGCTTTTTGCAATACCTGGAGTCACAAGGGGCAATCACCTCCGGTCAAACCCGAGTCGCCATTGCCGGGGACCTGCGTCCCAGTACCGAGCGCATCATGAGGGCCGTGGCCCGTTCCATTAGCGATCGTGGTTACGAAGCCGTCAACTGCGGCACCATTCCTTCACCAGCCGTGGCCCTCTACGGCATTCAGCATCAAATCCCCGCCATCATGGTCACGGGCAGCCATATCCCCGCTGATCGTAATGGAATCAAATTCAACAAGCCCACAGGGGAGATCCTCAAGGATGACGAGGCCGGTATCCGTTCTCAATGTGTCTCGCTGGATGAAGGGCTCTTTATCGAAGGCCGTGACTTTGCCCAGGACTCCCTGGCCGATTGGCCGATCGACCCCACGGCCCGTGACGCCTATGTCCAGCGTTATGTAGAGGCCTTTGCCCCGGACTGTCTGGCCGATTTTCGCATTGGCGTGTACGAGCATTCCGCCGTGGGACGCGACCTGCTGGTTGAGATCTATCAAGGACTGGGAGCGGAAGTCATTCCTTTATGTCGTAGCCAGTCCTTTGTCCCAGTGGACACCGAGGCGATTCGTAATGAAGACATCATGCTGGCCCAGGCCTGGGCCAATGAACAGAGTTTTGACGCCATCGTCTCGACCGACGGTGACAGTGATCGTCCCCTGATTGCCGATGAAAACGGCCAGTGGCTCCGGGGTGATATCGCCGGCATCCTATGCGCCCAATTCCTGGGGGCAGACTCGGTCAGTACACCGGTCAGTTGCAATACGGCCGTGGAGAAATGCGGTCGCTTTCAAGAGGTCCGTCGCACGCGCATCGGATCTCCCTATGTCATCGCTTCCATGCAGGAGGCGGTCGCAGCGGGTTCGAAAGTCGTGGTCGGCTATGAGGCCAATGGCGGATTCCTGATCAACTCGGATATCCAACTGGATGACCAGGTCCTGAAGGCCCTGCCCACGCGCGATGCCGTGATTGTCCATCTGGGAATTTTGTTGCTATCTTCGCAAGAGGGCCTCTCCCTGGCCCAACTCAAGGAAAGTCTGCCCAGCCGCTTTACCGCCAGTGATCGCTTACAGAACTTCCCCCCCGCACAAAGTCAAGCCATCTTGACCTATTTCAACAGTGGAGATCCTGAACAGGACCGCATTCGTATCGATGAGACCTTTGGAGAACTATCGGGGACATGCCACGCCATCGACACCACCGATGGCATTCGCATCACCTTCGCCAATGACGAGATCATCCACCTGCGTCCCTCGGGCAATGCCCCGGAATTCAGATGCTACACCGAAGCAGACACTGAAAACCGAGCCCAACAGCTAAACCAACAATGCCTGGAGATCTTGGCGGGTAGTCTCCAACTTTAACGCAAGCTAATTAAAGGGTGCCATGCTTACGCTTGCGTAAGCATGCTTTTAAGTTGATGCTTATTGAACCTTCTGACTACGCAGTAAAGCTTCCATGAAGTAGTAGTCCGCGTAGATCAGCGGGACATCCACTTCGTGATTCTCGGGCCGACTGCCTACCGAGTGCTTGAGGATGAAGTTGTGATTGGTTCCAGGTTCGGCCAGATAGGCGTCAGAAGACAAGCTCTTGAGGATCTTATCCGCTGCACGACGATAGTGACGCCCCTCTTTGCCCAAATATCCGCTCAACTCGTACAGGGCCGAACAGGTCACAGCCGCAGCCGAGGCGTCACGTGGTTCGTCGGGAATATTGGGGGCATTATAATCCCAATAGGGGATACCATCGTCGGGCAGACTGGGATGATTCAGGATGAAGTCGGCCACCTTGCGAGCGTGGGCCAGGTAACGTTCATACTGGGTAAAGCGATAGCACATAGTAAAGCCGTATAGCCCCCAAGCCTGACCGCGAGCCCAGGAAGAGCTGTCACTATAGCCCTGCTGAGTCTGACGGTTACGAACCTCACCGGTTTCGGGATCATAGTTGATCACATGCCAGGTACTCATGTCCTCACGGTAATGATTCTTTAGGGTGGTGTTGGCATGGGAGATGGCAATGTCGCGATAGGTGTCATCACCACTGAGTTCAGATGCCTTGAAGAGCAATTCCAGGTTCATCATGTTATCGATGATCACGGGATAGGCCCAACGATCCGCAAAGAAGTCCCAGGAACGAATACAACCCACTTTGGGATTAAAACGGGTACTGAGTGACTTGGCACTCTGGATGAGGACCTTCTGGTAATCCTCGTCCTCGGTCAAGCGATAGCCATTGCCGTAACTGCAATACATCATAAAGCCCACATCGTGAATCCCCGTATTGTACTGCTCTTTTTCTACCCAAGCGGTACAGGTGCGGGCCGCGTCCAGCCATTTTGAATTATCTGTGGCCTCGTAAAGATACCATAAGGTGCCTGGGAAGAAGCCGCTGGTCCAATCGCCTGAGCCCACCCAGCGGATATCGCCATCGCGTACGGAGCGCGGCAAACGCTCACGTTCAATGGCCTGTTTGGCCATGGCGTCCATTTGGACCGTGGCTACAGCGAGATCCGCCTGAACCAATTGCTCGTGGCGACCGGGTTTGAGTTGGCAACCGGCCAACAGGCTCAAGGACAAGACAACCATCCAGTGTTTCATATTGGGCTCCATAGGTTTATTTCATGGCTTCGGCCCAGAATCGTAATAAAAAGCCCCGCTCCAGACAAGGATTGATCCAAATTTCCTACATAAAGTACTGCCAGAGGACATATAATAATACCATGAGATCTCGCTTCGAACGGATCTATCTTGAATTGACCAATGCCTGCAACTTCAGTTGTGCCTTCTGTCCCAGGCTGGGCATGGACCGACCGGTACAGATGTTGGATCAAAAGGCCGCTGAGCAGGTGTTGATCGAGGTGGCAGCCGAACGCCTGGCCACGGACGTGGAGTTCCACGTACTCGGGGAGCCCTCGCTCTACCCCCACTTCTTCGAGATCCTGAGTCTAACCGAAAAACTTGGCTTGAGGCCTTCACTCGTGACCAATGGCTTTTTGCTGGAGAACGAGTTCGGCCATCGCCTGCAAAACCACTGCCTGCATCAACTTATCCTGTCCATTCAAACCCCGGACGAAGAGACCTTTATCCATAGACAGGCCCCTATCGACTTCGCTTCCTACCGCTATGCCATACTGGAATTTCTAGCCAAGGCCTACCATGCCTGGCCCAAGGCCTCCTTTTCCCTGCGTTTTCTCAATACCGCCCTATTGGAAAAGGCCCGCAATCTCGACTCGCTCTATGGCCCGGCCTGCTCGACCTTCAGTGGGCAAAAACGGGCATTGAAGTCATGGCTGCGTCAACTCTACCGCATTCTGGGCATTGACGAGATCCCAACAGCTTCCGCTTTAGACCGCCTAAACTCACTAAGTCTTCAGCGATTCCATCGTATCCTGGTTCACCCCCGTATCCGTTTTGACATCTGGCATATGCTGGATTGGTCGGATTGGTCCCAGCAAGAGGATGCCCCCCAGATCGAAACCGGTGAGTGCCGCCACCATCAAGAGCATTTTGCCGTCCTGTCCAATGGCGAAGTGGTCCTCTGTTGCCTGGACATCAACGGCCAGACCTCCCTCGGCAATGTGTATGACAACGACCTGACCACCATCCTCAATAGCCCCCAGGCCCGTTGGATCGACGAGCAGTTCCAGCAGCAACAGATCCCCCTGGCCTATTGCCGCCGCTGCCTGGGCCACTGGCAAGAGATCCTCAGTGCCGTGCGTCCCGGTAAAACCAACATCCAGGCCACCCACAATGCCATCATCGCCGCCCTGGAAAACGAAGTCCGCCTCTGGTGAGCCCTTGTCAGGCCTGTCATCGCCCAGTATGATCATCTTCAAATATTGATCAACTTTAAATCGTGATTAGGAAAAGATCACAGATCACAGTTGCCAGATCGCAGACTAGGAGGGAAGGCCTTCGGCCTACTTGTTTGAACGGTGATCTGCGATCTGTGAACTGCGATCTAGAAAAACATGGAAAAACCCAAACCCAAAGCCCAGGAAGGTGACATCATCCGCATCCGCTGCATGGGACAGACCAGTGGCGGCAAGGTCTTCGATATGGCCCGCAGTGGCGATGCCCTGGAGATCATCATTGGGCACGGCGACCTGTTGGGTGCCGTGGAACGAGCCTTCATCGGCATGACACCCGGCGAAAGCAAGCAGCTGTTTCTGTCCATGGATGAGGCCTATGGACCACGTCGCGAGGACCTGGTGCAAACCGTGGATCGCGACTACTTCCCCCTGGGTGTCACTCCCAGGGTGGGATTGACCGTCAAGGTCCCTTCCGTGGGGTACGACGCCTTAACCACCACGATCGTACAGGTCACCGACACCCATCTGGTCCTGGACGGTAACCACCCGCTGGCCGGTGAGGATGTGATGTTTATCCTGACCCTGCTCGAGATCGTCGAACTCTAAAACCTGCAAGGCAGTAAATCGTTTATGTGGAATAACCTCCAACTAGCCCAGCGTATTGTCACCGGAGTCGCTCCGCGTCCCCTGTTCAAGACCCTGACCTTTAGCCTCAAGGCCATGAATGCCGTGCGTCGGTTTCAAAAGCGACTGGGCCAGGGGCGTCAGTTTCCCGCCTTCATGATGATCTCCGTGACCAATCGCTGCAACCTGAG
>CAXXXG010000013.1:0-294364 GCA_963662565.2 Sedimentisphaerales bacterium
GACTATGATCTCATTGCCGCCTTGATCGATTGGACCGATAAGGATGACAAGATTACAAATCTTACCACAATTCCCACAAAACCCTCTGGCTCGGAACGTTATAGTGTCGGTCCGATGTCACGGTCTTGCCCGAGTCGACCGGTACAGGACATCAGTGAGTTACGTTGGTTACCGGGCATGAATGCCGCGATCTACAATCGTCTTGAAACTGAAGTTCATTGCGGCCTAGAAAATCGCATTGACCTGAACTATGCCAGCGAAACCGTGTTACAAGCCCTTTCAAGCCATATTGACCCGGTCCTGGCCCGCATCGTTGTGCAACGTCGTCAAGTTGCGCCCTATAATTCCATGGAGGAATTGTCTCACCTGCCGGGCATGAGCACCGCAGCCTTCGAGGATTTGTCGCGATGGGCGGAGGTGAATCTCAAATCGCCTCAGGCCCAGATCAAGGCAAGCGGGGTCTTCAATGGCATCCAATGCGATTTAATTGCTCAAATCCAGAGAAATTCGACCACAGGATCCG
Organism: Sedimentisphaerales bacterium; assembly: GCA_963662565.2. GTDB lineage: Bacteria > Planctomycetota > Phycisphaerae > Sedimentisphaerales > Anaerobacaceae. The sequence goes on from CAXXXG010000013.1 coordinate 524, forward strand.
TCGATGTACTGCATATAAAGGAGATTTGATTATGACACAACGGGTGATTGGCATCGACATTTTGAACGACAGCGTGCGCGCCGTGCAGATGGTTCGCGAGAAAGACAACATTCTGGTGGAAAAGGCCATGGACTATCCGGCCCGCCGGGCATCGGATGATACCTGCGGTATTCTACGTTCCTTGACACGTCGCCATGGGTTCGATCCCAAGGCCGATATTGCCGTGGCCCTGGACTATCGCCACGTCTTTTTCAAGAAATCCAACTTCACGGCCGAGCAATGGAAGTCCTTCCAAAGCGGTGACAACACCGACCTAGAAGCGACCTTCCCCCTGCCGTCTTTAGAGTTGATCGTACAGACCTGTGACGAGCAGGAAACCGATGAAGGTCACGAAGCCGTGTTGACGGCCAGTTCCGGACCCTATATTCGCGAACGTATTCATCCGGTCCTCGAAGCCCGACTCCATCCGACCGTGGTGGACAGTGAGATCCTGGCCGTGGTCGATGCCACGCAACAGGCCTATCGCGAAGCCGTCACGGGAACCGCCATTATCCTCTACTGCGAAGACACCCACATCAGCCTGGCGATCACGGAAAAGGGTCGCCTGCGTTTGATTCGTAATACCTCGGTGTCTCTGCCTGCGGTGGACTCCATGGATTCATCCAACGAACATCTGATTCGCCTCTTATCCGAGCAGATCCAGATGTCCTGGCAACGACTCCGACCGGACGATGGCGCCATCAACGCTCATCTTTACCTGGTCCTCGATAGCCCGGTAGCTGAAGACCTGGCCGAATGCCTGGCGCATGAGTTGGACTGCCCGGTGGAATCGGTCGAACCCGGTAAGGGGTGGACCCTGGCCCCGGGTGTCAACCTGGACGCCTCGTTAACCGTGGCCTGCGGTCTGGCCTGGCGTGCCTTGAATCAGACCTCGGTCAACTTCATGTCCGCCCTGCCCAAGGGAGCCCAACACCGGACCAATCTGCAGCGAGAAGTCACGGTCTGTACTCTGTTGGTGCTGGCTTGTTTTGTCTCCTGGTTTGGCGGGATGTTTATGCAGATGCGGTCACTCAAGTCAACCCAAGCCCAGATCCAAGAGGATATCGACCAAACGTTCATTAAGGCCGTACCAGGCGAAAATGCCGTCAAACCCCTGGCCCAGTTGCAACAGCACCTGGATGGAACCGTTTCCAATCATTCGGCCCTACAGGCCTATAGCCCGGATCGCCCCGGTGTTCTGACTGTCCTGAAATTGATCGGTGAAACCCTCCCGCAAGAGAATTCCATTACCTTTGACGACATCCTGATGACCGACAATGACGTCCGCCTGCAAGGCCATTGTCATGACACCCAGGATCTCTACAACTGGGAAAAGATCTTAAATGACCATCCGGGTTTCCAGAACGTCACCCTTTGGCCGGCGGGTTGGGATCAAACCCATCAACTGACCACCTTTAAAATGACCTTGGAGATTGTTCCGGAGGACCTATGATTCAGCTCAATCCTAGGGAACGTCAACTCGCCATCGGACTGGGACTCTTTGTCCTGGTCTTTGGGATCTATACCAAGATGATTCGCCCTGTGCGCAGTCAGGTCGAGAGCCTCAGCGACACCCTGCCCCATAAGCATCAGGAACTCCTGCAGGTGACCGACAAGGCCGAAGAACTGGACGCCTTAACACAGCAACGTGAGTTGCTGGAACAGCGAGTACTCCAACAGAGTCAGGAAGAGCTTATGCCCTATCTGGATCAACTCCTACGACGTTTCCATCTGGAGACCAATGTCAAGGATCGCAAGCCCCTGGCCAGCGTCTTCTTGACCCAGGAGATCGAAGAAAACCGGATCGAGATTCAATGGGAAAACATCCTTCTCAAGGACCTGTTGAATTTTCTAGCGGTGATCGACGCCCCGGAAAACCTCTGCCGTATTCAATCTTTGAATATCCTACACAATCCCGAGGAGGTCACCCGCATCAATGCCAAGGTGACCATTGCCCGGCCACAACGCATCAAGGGTTAAATCGTCCGTCATACTGCCTGCCTACTTGCTTAATAAGAGAAGTGTATCATGACCTGTAAATCATCGTCTCTGCTCGACCCCGGTCGTAGCCATTGCCTCATTGATAACAACCGTATTCAAGAAGCCATCAGCATCCTCGTTGAGGAGTTTGAGGAGGATTATTTCCTCACCAGCTTAAAGGAATGTATGGTCTGCCACCAGGGTATGGACCGTAATGAAACCATCAACCTACACTGCCAACTCAAAAGTGTGCTGGACATCTTACGGGATATCAATAAAAGAATAACCCACCTTCAGCAATCCAGCACCTGTGGTTGTAACAAATAACCGCGATATGATTAGGCCGCTCCAGGCCGAACCCAGATCACTGGATCGGGAGTTCGCCAACGGCAAACACCTGAGTGCTGCTAGCGACACTATCTTACGATCATAAAGGACTCAGGCCTGCCAACGATTGACGGATTCGCCTCAACAACCACCTCATATTCAGCGACCACCCCACGCGGTATCGGCATCAACTGAGGCATGACTTTAAATGCCCCTCCCAAGCCAAGTACCTGGGGCTGAGGAAGTGCATCGCCAGGTTGTAGAACCAGGGTATCAGCCTGATTTCCCAGCACAGTGCCCGTCAAGTCCACAAACAATCCACTCTCAAGTGGCATGGCCTGCCCATCAATTTGATTTCTGATAAACAGACCTCCAGCAAAGGTTTGATCTTCTATCGCAGCAAAAGTCCGACTCGCTCCCAAACGGCAACACTCCGACAAATCCGGCATCCCCATCCCAATACTCCCCGCAAACTGATCAGGATCAACCGACGAATCCGCTGCTACGCCCCAAGAAAGGATTAATACAACCAACCATGAACCCAACAGTATCTTACTCATCACCAGACCTCCTTGTCTTTTATATGAGTGGATTGATTAACAACTGGTTTCAGAACCCATTGTTAGAGGCAGACACAATAATACGCAACGGCTTGCGCTTTGCGAAATCACCCCACCTCCCTATGAACTTGTCTATTACACCAATTAGGTTATTGGCGATCCAATTGTGGATCAAGTTAAATCCCGCTTCAAACATTGTAGTAATGAAAACGATTTGAGGTTTTTGAAAAGCACTTGTGCCATCATCACCTTCAACATAAAATCGTTTATGGCTTATAACCTTAGTGGCCATAAGCCATAAACGAACAATTGACCCAATAGAACAATCTTGATAAATCTATGAAAATAAACAACCTCAAGACTGAATATAAAACCAATCCCTTGGGCATTGATGTGCTGGTTCCCCGTTTGAGTTGGGAGATCGAGTCTGATTTGCGTGATACCAAGCAGGCGGCCTATCGCATCACCTCAGCCGCGTCTGTGGAGCAGCTTCGAGAGCAAAAGGACCTGCTCTGGGATTCAGGTAAACAGACCTCCGACCAATCCGTCCATGTTGAATATGGTGGCCCAGGCCTCAATTCTCGCCAACGTGTCTATTGGCAGGTTCAGGTTTGGGATAATCATGGCCACGAGGCAGTCTCCTCGGAAACGGCTTGTTTTGAAATGGGCCTGGACACTGACCAGTGGCACGCCCAGTGGATCACCCAACCCTGGGACAATGATCTGGACAAGGCAACACCCTGCCCTTACCTGCGTAAAGCGTTCAGCATTGATAAGCCCATTGCATCGGCCCGGATTTATGCCTCCGGCCTGGGACTGTACGAGCTTGAACTCAATAGCCAAAAGGTCGGTGACGAACTTTTTACACCGGGCTGGACGAATTATCACAAGAGACTTCAATATCAAGTCTACGATGTTACCGACCAACTCGTGACAGGTGTAAACACCCTGGGATCGATTCTCGGCGACGGCTGGTATCGAGGCCATTTGGGCTGGTGGGACAACAATCGCAATAACTATGGCGAGGCCCTGGGCCTGCTGTTGCAATTGGAAATCCAGTTTGCCGATGGTTCACAGACTACGATCATCACCGACGAATCCTGGCAAGTCGCCACCGGCCCGCTATTGGCCTCGGATCTCTATGATGGCGAGACCTATGATGCCCGACTGGAGATGCCAGGCTGGTCGTCACCGAATTTCGATGACAGTCAATGGCAGGCGGTTGTCCTTTTGGACCATACTAAGAAAACCTTGACTGCCTCCATAGGCGAACCGGTCAAGAGGATCTGCGAACTCAAACCGGTGGAGTTTCTGGTGACTCCCAAAGGCGAACAGGTCTTCGATCTAGGGCAAAACATGGTCGGCTGGGTGCGTTTAAAGGTGCAGGGCAAGGCTGGGGACCGTGTGGAGCTCAAGTTTGCGGAGGTGCTGGATCAGGACGGCAATTTCTATACGGACAATCTCCGCAAGATCGCTTGCACGGACACCTATATCCTCAAGGGCATCGGCCTGGAAACCTACGAGCCCCGCTTTACCTTCCACGGATTCCGCTATGTACAGGTGCAGGGCTATCCCGGTGAACTTACCAACGACAGCATCACCGGTATCGTGATCCATTCCGACATGAAGCCGACCGGCTCCTTTACCTGTTCGGATCCGATGATCAATCGCCTGCAACAGAATATCGAATGGGGTCAGCGCGGCAACTTCCTGGATGTCCCCACCGATTGCCCCCAACGGGATGAACGTATGGGTTGGACCGGTGACGCCCAGGTCTTTGCCGCCACAGCCAGCTTCAATTTCAACACCGCCCCCTTCTTTGCCAAATGGCTCAAGGACCTAGAGTCCGAGCAACGGGCCGATGGCAGTGTGCCCTGGGTGGTCCCCAATGTCATCAAGGACGGAGGCGGCACGGGTTGGTCTGACGGCTTCGGAGCTACGGGTTGGGCCGACGCCGCCGTGATCATTCCCTGGACGCTCTATCAGTACTATGGTGACCAGCGTATCCTGGAAGATCAATACGACTCCATGAAGGCCTGGGTGGACTACATGAGGGGCCATACCGGTGACAGTTTCATCTTTGACTACGGCTTCCACTTTGGCGATTGGCTGTCCTTTTCAGACTACATGAGCTACCACTACAATGCCCCGGACTATGGCTATGCCGGTGCCCATACGGATAAATCGTTGATCGCCACGGCCTACTTCTATTACTCCACCACGCTCCTGCAAAAAGCGGCGACCATAACCGGTCGTGAAGCAGAAGCGAAAGAATTGAATCAGTTGGGCGCCAACATCAAACAGGCCTGGAATCGAGAGTTCATGACCGAGACAGGTCGTCTGGTGTCCAGCACCCAGGCGGCTTACGCCATTGCTTTGAGCTTCAATCTGGTGACCGAAGAGAAAAAAGCTATTGTAGCTCAACGACTCGCCGACGATGTCCGTCACTTCGGCCATCTGACCACCGGTTTTCTGGGTACACCGGTGTTGAACCCCGCCCTCTCTGATTCCGGTAATCCCGAGTTGGCCTATCAACTGCTGCTTAACCAGCGCTACCCCTCCTGGCTCTATGCCGTCACCATGGGAGCCACCACCATTTGGGAACGATGGGATGGTATCCGCCCGGATGGCAGCTTTCAAACCACCGGCATGAACAGCTTTAACCATTATGCCTACGGGGCCATCGGTGAGTGGCTGTATCACTATGTCGCCGGCCTCGGATTAGATGAAAAAGAGCCGGGATTTAAACGTCTACGACTATGTCCCCATCCGGGCGGCGGCCTGACCCATGCCAGTGCCAAGATTCAAACCCTATATGGACAAGCTGAATGTTCCTGGGAAATCAGTGATGACGACTTCAACATGGATGTCACTATTCCAGCCAATACGACCGCTACCGTGACATTGCCGCAAGCCACGTTGGAGCAGGTCAAGGAAAATGGCCAATCATTACAAACAGGCAATGGGATCTCTGCATCTGTTCAGAATGACGGTATGGTAGTATTGCAGTTCGGCTCAGGCGAATATCAGTTCAAGTATCCGTGGAACGCATAGTTTTAAATTGGTGGGGCAAGGCCCCACCAATTTCTTCTGCATTCTAAATTCTGTATTCTGTATTCTCACTTACCCCATCTCATCCTTCTTGATCCAGAAGATGGCCGAACCGAACCAGAGGAACATTCCCACCAACATCACATTGAGATAGGTTTGTTTCTCCATGGCCCCGGTATAAGCCATAAAGGCGGGAATGATGGATAGGCCCAAACCAAAGAAGGAAATCACCTGCAATGTTCTTTTTACGGTTGGATTCATGAGAGCACCTCCTTCTCGGTAACGGGCGACAGCTTCTGCTGGATGAAACTACAGAGGGTATAGAGGGTAATGGCAATAATCCAGGCGGGTAACACCTGCGAAAAGAGGTCAGCGTGGTAGTTGGCCAGAAACGCGGGCAGCTTGGCATTGACCCAGGCCATATACTCGTATTGATCCTTGGCGTACAAGACAAAACAAATACCAAAGGAACCAAACCAACCCACGGCCGCAGGCCAACTGGTTAGCAGTTTCTTGCGTTCGGCATAATACTTGGTCAGGCCCAGTTTGGGCAGGATCCAGAAATCGATAAAGATAAAGGCCCCTAAAGGCATAAAGAACAGGCCGTAGTAGGCCACGATGCGATCCAGATAATAAAGCACGGCTGGGATGCAGGCAGTTATGATCATCACCACACCGGCCAGCAGGGTCACGATCCAACGGCGCCAGTTGGGAGTGGCGACCTGAAAGGCCAGGCCCGCGCGATAGAGGGTGGGATTGGCGGTAGTCCAACCGGCCAACACCACACACACGATCCCGGCGTAGCCCGCACTGAGCATGGCAATGGCACCGGGCGTAGCATTTTCACTGGGGTATTGATAGGTGAAGGCCGCACACATGATGCCCGAGCAGATCCAGGCCATGTAGTGGCCCAAGAACATGCCAAAGGCCGAGCAGAAGCCCATCTGCCATTTCTTGGCGTAGCGGAAGATGGTGACATCGCCCATACCCATATGCTGGGAGATGTTGCACAACCAGGCCAGTCCCACGCAATGCCAGAAGCTGTAGTGGATCTCCCCCGCTTTTGGGATACCGGTCCATATCTTCTCGTTGGCAATCTCCCAAAAATTATCCAGGCCGGTCACGCCCAAGGATCTTAGCGAAACCACCCCTCCAGCCAAAAAGACAAACGGCATCCAGGGGGCCACCACCTTGGAAAAGTGGGCCAGGCGTTCGAATCCCAGTACGGCCAACACGGCAATGACCGCCCCGACTCCAATGGCAATGGCGATCCAAGGGGCACTCGGGATACGGTCCCCTGCGCCATAGTCGGGACTGTCGATGCCGACAGTCAGTGACACGGCTGTAGTAGACACGCTCACCATCGAACCGGCCAATAGACAGAGAATCACGGCAAACAACACACAATAGAGAATGGTCAGATAGGGGCCAGCCACCTTGCGAATCAACCAATAGCTGGTCAGACGTTCCTTGATTGCGATCGGAGCACACATCAGGGCCCAACTGAGAACAGCCAGCAGATTCCCGAGCGCCAACCCTGCAAACACGTCAAAGGCTCGCACCCCATGCATCACCAGCAAGGGGCCTAAAACGAACTCGGTCCCAGCGATATGTTCACTGGAGAACATGGCAATGAAGGTTCGCCAACCGTAGAGTTTACTCTCGGACACTGGCTCGCGATCGTATTCATAGAGCGCGTCCAGCCGTTCGATGAGGGTTGATTTGGGTGCTGTGCTCATGGGCAAGGACTCCAAATTGTAACATTATTGACGCCTGTTGCCTGAATTTATCCAGAATGAAGTGACTTTTGTCAATGAGAATCTTATCCCTGTCCCCCTGATGCCCTTGTTCATTCAACCCTGAATGTCTATACTATCTTGTATGAAAAAGCGAACGAGGATTATTATTCCATTGTTGCTGATCTATTCGGTCGTACTGATTGGCTGCTATGGGTGGGCCGCCAAGTTACGTCGGCAGCTCAATCCTATAACCGAATCGTTTGCCGCCCGCACCATGTCTTTTGAGTGGCCTCAGTGGCATGGTCCTCATCGTGATAACCATAGCCCCGAAACCGGACTTCTACCACAATGGCCCCAACAAGGTCCCACTTTGCTTTGGATGCAAGACGGCCTAGGAGAAGGGTGGTCCTCACCGACCTTGGCCAACGGACGCATTTTTGTCACGGGGACTCTGGATGATAAGGAAACCCTCGTTTGTTTCGATCTAGAAGGGAATCCCTTATGGAAGACAGCCTACGGTACCCCTGCTCATCTCTATCCTGGTACACGGAGTACACCGGCCTACGATCAAGGACACGTCTATGTCATCAGCGGCAGCGGCGAGGTCGTCTGTATCGATGTGGAACGAGAGATGATCGCCTGGAAAATCAATGGCCTCCCGTTATTTCAAGTCAAGATCCACCGTTTCGGTATTTCAGAGGCCCCCTTGGTCTTTGACGGAAAGGTATTCTATACCGCTTGTGGGCCCCGCACCACCCTGGTTGCCTTTGATCAGTTTACTGGAGAAGTCCTGTGGGAAAGCCCCAGTATCGATGATCAATGCGCCTATGTATCACCTCAACTCGTGCATCGAGGCCAACTCGATATTATCGTGACTGTCACCGGTAAACATATCGTCGGCATAGACCAAAGCAATGGGGAATTGCTATGGGTCTATCCCTATGTAGAAAACCACCGGACCAAGAAACGTGACGAAACCCTGATTCAAAATGCCGTAACCCCACTCTATCATGAAGGACGGCTCTTCGTCACCAGCGGCTACAACCATGTGGGTGTGGCCCTTAACCTGTCCGAAGATGGCCGTCAGGTTGAGCTGGCCTGGGTGAACAACGACTTGGATTGCCATCATGGTGGTGTGATCTACTCTAATGGTTATGTCTATGGATCGAGCTGGCGTAGCAATCTACAGGGCAATTGGGTGTGTCTTGATTGGAAAACCGGCCAAACCATGTATGAACACCTTTGGTATGGAAAGGGCTCGATTCTCTGTGCCGATGGCAAGCTGTATTGCTATGAAGAACGAGAAGGTCACCTGGCCCTGGTCAATCCCACGCCTAAAGGTTTTGAGATCATCAGTGCCTTCCCCATCACAACAGGAACAGGCGAACACTGGGCCCATCCCTTAATCTGCGAAGGCAAGCTTTATATCCGCCACGGTGACAGCTTGATGGCCTTTGACGTCAAAAAACGCTAGGCTACTGCAACTGACCATTAAGTCGCATGACGCACTCTCACGCCCGTTTGATAGGTAAGGCCATGGCGTGGTCGGCTTCGACTCGTAGATCGATCAGAGGTTAACGACGACCTCCCCCTTCCGGACTCCCATCCACGATAGCGGTGCTGCTGCATTCGGTGAGGTTCCCTTCATTCTTACCCGCTATTGAGTTGGTATAATACTTGCCAGTCACTGTACCCCCAGTATGACACCATGAAATCGTTCCTGTATCTAGATTATAACCAACCAGTCCACCCACAGAGCTATCGCCACAAATAGAGCCATTACTCTGACAATTCATGATAGAACCGCTGTTTTGAGCGACCAGAGCGCCGATACGATCGTCTGTGCCATTGACATCTACGGATTCCAGACTTAGATTAAAGATGGTCGACTCGGAACTGCAATATCCAAATAAGCCCAAGTTATACGTTCCTTGGATGGCTAGGTGGCTGATCACATGCCCCTGTCCGTTCAAGGAACCGCTAAATGCAAGACCATCAAATATGGAAGAATCCTCATCCATATCCGGAGCAATCACAGCCTGTTCAAAAGTCGTATCGAATAAATCAAGATTCTCAGTTATGACAAAGCACTGGTCATAAAGATCCGGAGTTTCTCCCAAGTGGATTAATTGCCTCGTATTCGCAATCTGATAGGGATCAGCCAATGTGCCCATGCCGTTGAGTGCTATGGATACCACCAAGGTTACAGATGCCTCAAAATAAGAATCGCCAACATACTCAACAGTCTGTGAGATTACCTGTCCGTCGGGAATGGTATTGCTAAATTGATAGGTTATCGTCACAGAGTGCCCCTGATCGATTAACACCGCTTGTGCCTCTTGTGCATCCAGACCAATGACATCACTCATCGTTGGGTACTGATCTTTGGACCAACTCAATCCAGGATAGCTTCTTATGGGCATGAACCAGGTATCTTCGGTACCATTGATGGTCTCGTTCTCAAAGTCCCAGCCCGCGTCGAGGTAGGTGTCAATATCCTTCATCTGAGAGGTAGTCAGGCCTGTACCGCCACTACTACTGCTCCAACCAGAGGTATCAACATCCCAAAAGCTCGACATAATCGTGCCTTGATTATTAGCTCCCACAAATCCGCTGACATTATGATCGTCCCCTGTTACCATCCCAACGCTATAGCTCCACATGATTGCACTGTTATTGTATCCCACGAGCCCGCCAACAGAATGTCCATTCCCAGCGACTGATCCATTGCTGTAGCACGACGTGATTGCACCTTCATTTTCATTTCCTCCCACCAGTCCACCGACACAGGAGTCCCCACAAACCGATCCGTTGCTATAGCACGCCGTGATCGTACCTTCATAATTAATTCCCACGAGCCCACCGGTATAGAAATTTCCACTAACGGAGGTGGTACTGTAGCTCGACATGATCACGCCAGCACTATTATCTCCCACGAGTCCGCCTATCCCATCACTATAAAAACTGCCACTGACCGAGCCCGTGCTGTAGCTCAACATGATCGTGCCACCATTGTATCCCGCAAGCCCACCACTATAGTCGCCCGAGCCACTATAATTGCCCAAGCCATTTACATCGACTGACACCAGACCCAGATTTGAGATCACTGCCCCAGATGCACATCGTCCAAATAGTCCTAAATAGCCTTCACCTTCAATCCGTAGATTACGGATCAGATGACCATTGCCGTTAAACTGGCCGCAAAATCCAGGGACGACCGCTGAATTCCAGTTGATCCCAGTCAAATCAATATCCGAATCCAGCCGATAACAGGCACACGGACGATACCAAAGAGCGCCCAGGTCATTGACATCGGTGATGAGGTAGGGATCATCGACCGTACCGTTGCCAAACGGTTCATCCGGCAACAGGCCAGAAAATACAGCCAAACAGGGATAATTACCTTCTTGTTCCAGCCAATAATCGCAGATTCCATTAGTCGTCTCGCCCACAGAATCCCAGCCTGCATTTAAAAAGGTGTTGGGATCATGCATTTGAACTGTCGTAAGGCCGATTCCTCCTTCACTCTCGTTCAAGCTCGAAGTCTCGATATCCCAAAAGCTCGACACGATTGAGCCATAATTGTTTCCCACGAGCCCACCCTCATCGCCATCTCCACTGACCAAGCCGGTGCTATAGCTCGATGTGATCGTACCATAATTTTCTCCAACGAGCCCACCGACATGCCAGATCCCACTGACAGAGCCGATGCTGTAGCTAGATGTGACCGTGACATGATTTTCTCCCACGAGTCCGCCAACAGATTGCCCCGTACCACTAACCGATCCGTTGCTATAGCTTGATATGATCGTGCCTCCATTGTATCCCACAAGCCCGCCGACACAGTATCTTGATGCACTGACCGATCCATTGCTATAGCTCGACGTAATCGTGCCTCCATTGTACCCCGCAAGCCCACCAACATTGTTGCCTGCCCCACTGACATCGATCGACTCCAGTCTTAGATTGGAGATACTCGCACCTGATGCAATATGTCCAAACAATCCCAAATAATACGCCCCTTTGATGGTCAAGTTGCTGATGATGTGGCTCTGACCATCAAAGAAACCAGAAAAACTTGTCCCCTGAAAACCTGTTGAGACATCATCTTCATCCGGAGCGATCACACTCTGATCAAAGCTGTAATCGGTTAGATCCATATCCGTTGTCAGGATAAAGCAGTCATTATAGTCATTGGGCTCATTACCCAGATCGATCAAATCCTGGACCGTTGCAATTTGGTACGGATCGTTGGGTTCCCCCGTACCTCCAGAGTAACCCCACGTAATCGTTGCCACAAATGACATTAAGATCAGGGTTTGTTGAATGCTTATCCTCATACGATCTCTTCTCCTCTCAGTTGTTGAGGTTTTTATCTCACCATCAGCCGCAAAGCCTCAGGGGCAGGCCAATCACGCATGCTTTTTCTCTGTCTTAATCTCTTCCTCTTCACTCCTTCTCTTCGCGAGAGATCGCTACCCTAGCGATACGCTGGGAAGGGTTAACCTCTCCATCAACACATTTTTATTTAAAAACCAAACCAATCCAGGGTAAACGAAAAAACGTTGATGATACGCTCCTACGTTCGATATCAATCAACTACTGTAACTGACCGTAGAGACGCATCACACGCTCTCGCGCCCGTTTGATATGCAAGGCCATAGCACTGCTGGCCTGGTTACGGTCCCCGCGACGCAATGCCCTAAGAATACGGCAGTGATCACGCCAGGCCCAGGCCAGGTTGGCCAGGTAGGATTGGGCGTTGGCCATGCTGGGGTCGTATTGCTTTTCACGAAAGGTTTGACTCATGATGCGAAAATCATCGAGGATCTTCTTGAGGTGGTCGTTTTTAGCCACATCGATCAGGCGTTTGTGAAAGGACAGGTCAATCTCCAACCAGCGAGCCCGATGTTGTCGCGCCAAATACTCCGACTTTTCCGCCTGAAATTCCTTGGCCAAGCTATGCATCTGTCGACAAGCCTGCTCTAACTCGTTTAAATCTTCGGGTGTGGCTACAGTGGCCGCCTTACCCGCTACAAAGCCCTCCAGGGCCTCACGCACTTCGTAAAGCTCCTTGAGTTCCTCCTGGCCATTCTGTTTGACGTAAACCCCCAAGCCCGGCACCTTTTCCAAGAGACCTTCGCTGGCCAATTGACTGATGGCCTCACGCAAAGGCCCTCGACTCAATCCCAACTCCTTGGCCAGATGCTCCTCACGTAGACGTTCTCGCTCTTGGTATTTACCCGAGAGAATGTTCTCACGGATATGTTGATAGGCCTGCTGTCTTTTGGTTCGTATGCTCACCTTAACCTCGGCAATCTTGGTCGTTAATTGTTTAAATTGATTATACAAAGTGGGTTACGAATGCAAAAGATAAAAAACCACCTTAAAACCTAGCCGTTATTATGCACCTAAACTACTGATTTACAGTGACATACCGTTTTATTAATAATTCCATTTTTCCCTGCTTTTACCCTTGCACACGAAGGTGATTATCGCTATTGTATACATTGTCAACAATGTCAACACCGTTGACAACTCAAACGTGAAGGAGTTTGAATGACAACAACCTTGCCCCATCTTGGACAACAAACACTGACCCTGCAGCAGCCCCGATCGCTGGTCTTTGGTGCGGGTTGTTCGGCTCAGTGTCCTGATGATTTGACAAGGTTAGGCCTACACCGCATTCTTTTAATCTGCACCCCTCCAGTGCTAAAGCTGGCACGACCATTACAGGAGGCCATGGTCTCACGAGGCATGCAATGCCTGATCGATGAGTCTATTGAGGACGAACCCTCCATCTCAGATTTTCAACGCATCTTGGCGAATGCACGCTCCCAGGCCATCGATGCCGTCATCGGCTTGGGCGGAGGCAGTGTTCTGGATGTCGCCAAACTGGTGGCCGCCCTGTTGGATAGCGAGCAAGCTGTTGAAGATGTCATCGGCATCGGGCGTTTACAGTCACGCAATATCCATCTGACCTGTATCCCGACCACGGCCGGTACAGGCAGTGAAGTCTCCCCCAATGCCATCCTTTTGGATGAGAAGGATCTGCTCAAGAAGGGCATCATCAGCCCCACCCTGGTGCCGGATGCAGCCTATGTGGATCCCGATTTAACCCTGAGTGTCCCTCCGGAGATTACCTCATCCACGGGCCTGGACGCCTTAACCCATTGCATCGAGGCCTATGCCAATCGCTATTCCCATCCCATGGTGGATCTGTTTGCAATCAAGGGCATTGAACTGATCAGTAAGCACCTGGAGATCGCCTATCGCCATGGCGACAACCAAGCGGCACGCTCAGCCCTGGCTCTCGGGAGTCTCTATGGGGGTCTTTGTCTCGGACCGGTCAACACCGGCGCTGTACACGCCCTAGCTTATCCCTTGGGCGGTACCTATAAGGTTCCCCACGGGGCATCCAATGCTCTTTTGTTACCTGCAGTCTTGGAATTTAATTTGCCCGCAGCTCCCGATCGCTATGCACAAATTGCACTGGCCATGGGATGCGAAGCCGGATCAACCGATCTCGAAACCGCTCGCCATGGCGTCGAACATCTACGCCACCTGGCTCAACGCTGCGGGAATCTTTCCTCTCTATCGAAATGGGGCGTCCCCCAAGACGCTATCGAAACCCTGGCCGAGTCGGCCCTTACGGTCACTCGCTTGTTAAAGAATAATCCTAGAACGTTAACCCTGGATGATGCCATTGGCATTTACCAGTCCGTTTTTGAATAGAACAATAGGCGTATAAAGCATGATTATGGACAAGGTCACAAAAATTTCTGGTGTGGTGGTACCGATGGTTACGCCCCTGACCTCGCGCGGCGAGGTTGATTTGGAGGCGGCCGGGCGCATCACCGACCATATTGCCTCAGCGGGCGCCTCTCTCTTTATCCTGGGCACCACCGGCGAAGGCCCGTCCATGCATACGCAGGCTCGCGGTCCCTTTATCGATACCGTGGTCAAACAGAACCTCGGGCGTTCCTTGATCTGTGTGGGAATTTCGGATCACTGTTTTGAGGTCTCCTTGGAACAGGCTCATCTATCAGCCGAACTGGGAGCCGATCTTGTGGTTGCTCATCTGCCCAGCTATTACCCACTCAGCGAACGCGAGATGACCGAATACTTCATGAATCTGGCGGATCAAGTCCCCCTACCCCTGGTCATCTACAACATGCCCATTACCACGCGTATGTCCCTTCCCTTGTCTGTGGTCGAACTCTTGAGTCACCATCCGAATATCATCGGCATCAAGGACTCTGAGAACGACTTGAAGCGCCTGCAGGACTCGCTGGCCCGCTGGAAGGATCGTGCCGATTTCAAACACCTCACCGGTTGTACGGTGTTGTCCTATACCGCCCTTTCCATGGGAGCCGATGGCATCGTTCCCAGCCCCGGCAATGTTTTGCCCAGCCTCTACTGTCGCCTGTGTGAAGCCGTTCAAAATGGCGATAACAAGGAGGCTCAACGGTTACAAACTCGCTCGGATGATATTTCCGCGATCTTCCATAAAAACCGACTGCTCTGTCACTCACTGCCTCTGCTCAAGGCTATGATGCATGCCTTGGACTTCTGTGAGCCCTATGTGTTGCCACCTTTGGAAACGGCCACAGCTGAGCAGTTGGAACGTGTGAAACAAAAGCTCTTTACGCTGGAACCCATGTTGAACCAGCCTTATGAATCATAGAAAACCTAGAATTGGGATTACCATGGGCGATCCGGCCGGTATCGGCCCGGAGATTGCAGTCAAGGCCCTGGCCTGTCAGTCGTTGCGCTCGACCTGTTGGCCTCTGTTAATTGGTGACACGGTGTCTACCACAGAGGCCGTGACACTGACAGGCTCGGGCTTGACTGCACGCCCTGTTTTAAATGTGGCAGACGCCACTTTTGAACCGGATCTCATTGAAGTTCTCCTAATTGATGAATTTGACCGTACCGCTCATCAGTACGGTCAAATTTCTGCGCACTCAGGGGACGCCGCCTTTCGCGCCATCGAAAAAGGTATTCAACTGGCCATGGCGGGTGAATTGGACGCGGTGGTCACCGGACCGATCCATAAGGCGGCCCTGCAAGCGGCCGGGCACCCCTTTCCCGGGCATACGGAAATCTTTGCCCACTATACCCAAACCCAAGACTTCGCCATGCTGCTGATCTATGGGGATCTGCGTGTCATTCATGTCACCACGCATATCCCCCTTCAGCAGGTTAGCCGGGCCTTGAGTGCGGATCGTGTTTACAAGGTCATCAAGCTGGCCCATGAGGCCTGCCAAAAACTGGGAATCCCCACGCCTCGCGTCGGCGTGGCCGGACTCAATCCCCATGCGGGTGATTCGGGCCTCTTTGGAGACGAAGAAGCCAAGCACATCCAACCCGCCATCGAACAAGCCCAGGCCCAAGGCATCGACGCCGATGGCCCGGTGCCGCCCGACACCCTGTTCCCCAAGGCTCTGGGCGGATGGTACGACATATGCGTGGCCATGTATCACGACCAGGGACACATCCCCTTAAAGGTCATCGGCCTTCAAATGGGACCAGGCCAATCAACGATGGGACTCGGTCAATGGTGTGAACATTACCCTGGGTCTACCCATCATTCGCACGTCCGTGGATCACGGCACTGCCTTCGACATCGCCGGCAAGGGTATCGCCTCACCCGACAGCATGATCCACGCCATCGAACACGCGGTTAAATTAGCAAGCGTTTAAACCTCATGATCGTCGTGATTGCAGATGACATCAGCGGCGCGGCGGAAATCGCGTCCGTGGCCCTTAAGTTTGGCCTGCGTGCCCAGGTTCAGACCCGTTTCGATCTCCAAGCCCCCGTTGATCTCATTGCCATCGATACCGACACCCGCAATTTTACTGCTCAAGAGGCAGGTGAACGTCTAACCAACTTAAGTGAGTTACTATCTCAAATCCAGGTGGACGGATACTACAAGAAAGTCGATTCCGTACTGCGGGGACATGTGCATACCGAATGCACCGCCCTCATGACTGGACTGAAACGCAAGCGGACCTTATTGATCCCTGCCAATCCATCCAAGGGACGCACGATTCAACAGGGGCAGTATTGGATAGAGGGGCACCCCTTGCATCAAACCGGCTTCGCCCATGATCCGGAATATCCGGCCACAACCAGTGATGTGGCAACCCTACTGCAAGGCCCGATCAACCTGGCCACTCGCAACCCAAACGCCCTGCCCGATCAAGGTCTGATCGTCGGCAATACCAACGACCAACAGGATATCGATCATTGGGCCGCCCAGATCGATAGCGACACCTTGGCAGCTGGAGCGATAGATTTCTTTACGGCCTGGATGCAACGTCAATACCCGTGTCATTCCACACCCAGCATTGCTTCACCTCCGGGCAACCGTTTGATCGTCTGCGGAAGTGCCTCTGAGCAATCAAGACAAGCCATTGAGCATGCCCAAGCACAGGGGTGCCCTGTGATTGCCATGCCTGGATTACTGTCACAAACCCCTCAGCAACCTGACGAGTCCTTGATCCAAGGCTGGGCTGCGGATATAGTGGCAGCATTGTCGCAACAAGGGCATGCGATAACCCATATACCCGGACCGATACGCCCTGATGCCGCCTCGCCCTTGAAAGATCTCATGGCTCGGCTGGCACAGGAGGTTAAACATAAGATCGATGTGACCGAGTGGGTGATTGAAGGCGGCGCCACCGCACGAGCTATTCTGGATCGGCTCGCATGGCATACATTAGATATTCAGGGACTCTACGCTCCAGGGGTGGTGCAGATGCAGGTGGCGGAGTGTCCCGACATTTGGGTCACGCTCAAGCCGGGTAGTTATCCCTGGCCGCTCGACTGGTGGAAGAGAAGAAAGTAAGAAGATAGGAAGAGAAGACAAGAGAAAGGTCTCGTTATGCCGCAGGAGAGCTTACATTGGATAGACTATGGCGTGGTGATTGGATATCTGGGCGTGATTGTGGGGCTAGGCCTTTACTTTTCGCGCAAACAGACCTCCACGGATGAATACTTTGCCGGAGGGCGATCCATTCCCCCGTGGGCCATTGGCCTGTCTCTCCTGGCCACACTCATCAGTAGTGTTACCTTCCTGGCCTATCCGGGCGAAGGTTTTAACGGCAATTGGATTCGATTGGTCCAAGGCTTAGCCGTGCCCATGGTGCTGATCTGTATCGTCTGGTTCATCGTTCCGATGTACCGACACTTCATCGGGCTCAGTGCCTATGAATACTTTGAAAAACGCTTCGGTTACTTTGCCCGTCTGTACAGCTCGGTCGCCTTTATCATGGCCCACTTCACGAAAATGGGCACGGTTTTCTATCTGCTCGCCCTGGCCCTATCCGGTATGACGGACATCAACACCTATCATGTGATCATCGGCCTGGGACTATTCACCATCCTGTACACCCTCTTGGGTGGCATTGAAGCGGTGATATGGTCAGACGTTATCCAGGGCATCATCCTGGTCGGAGGCGGTCTGATTTGTGTCGCCGTACTGCTCTTCAAGCCCGAACAGGGCGCCGGGGCCATCATTCAACAGGCCTGGGAAAGTGATAAAATGAGCGTGGGGCCCTTTGGTTGGGATTTCACCAAGCTCACCTTTGTTGTGATGGGCCTCAACGGCATCTTTTATGCCATCCAAAAATACGGAACCGACCAAACCATTGTCCAACGTTTCCTGGTGGCCAAGACGGACAAAGGGGCTATTAAGGCCGCCCTAATGGGCACGCTGCTCTGCGTCCCGGTCTGGACCCTGTTTATCTTCATCGGCACCCTGCTTTGGTCCTTCTATCAGGGGCAATACCCGGGTGATGTCACCAAGGCTGACGATGTCTTCCCGCATTTTATTATGGCTGAACTGCCCGTGGGTGTCACCGGTCTGATCCTGGCCGCCTTGGTGTCGGCAGCCATGTCCAGCTTGGACTCGGACCTCAACTGTCTGGCCGCTGTGGGCGTGGAAGACTATTACAAACGCCTCAAGCCCAACGCCTCTGACAAACAATGTCTGGGACTGGGCCGCGTCATCGTCATCATCAGCGGCATCCTGTGTATGGGCGTCGCCTGCCTCTACGTACACTTTGGCGGTGAGGCCATTTTGGGAACCGTCTTTGCCTTGTACGCCATCTTCTCGGGTGGCATTGCCGGAATCTTCTTCCTGGCCTTTTTCACCACCCGTACCAATCGCAAGGGACTCTATGTCGGTATCGCCGCCTGTGTGCTGTTTACGGCCTACGCCCTGTTGACCTCCAAGAAGCTGGACCTGGGTGGCCCCGAGAAACAGCTGATCCTGGACTTGGGCCGTTACAACTTCACGCAACACAAATACATGCTAGGCGTCTACAGCCACCTAGTCCTGTTCGTGGTGGGATACCTGGCCAGCTTCTTCTTCAAACAGGAGAAAGACATCAAAGAAATGACGATCTATGGTTGGCTGGCCAGTAAAAAATGCAGTACTCAGGACTCAGTAATCAGGAGTCAGAAAACTTGAAGAGGGTGCCATGGTTACGCTTGCGTAACCATGCTTGGCGAACGCATGCTTGCCCTTCAGGAAAGCATGGCACCCTGTCGATAGGTTAATCACGATGAGCACTTTCAACTCCAACCTAGCTGATGCCCAAGGCACTCAGGTCAAGCCCATCCAACCGGAGGACTTCGATTTCGAGGCCTATGCCGCATACGAGGCTCAACTTCTGGAACGCAACCGTCGTTTCTGGGAGTCGGACAGTAGCGTGGCCGTGTACCGTCGTTTTCGCGTACCCGAATGCTTCACCTGGATGTGTCGTGACATACAGGCCTCGTTGAGCCATCAATTGGGTGCCCTGCAGGCGAGTATGGCCTTTAAAGCCGACATCGCCAACTTCCTGGAACCCTGGTACGGCATCGGCACCCTGGCCAGTGCCTTTGGTATCGACTACCTCTGGCCCGAGGGCCAAGCCCCGGTCGTGCCCCATGCTTTTGCCTCGGTTGAAAACGTCCTGACCGTGGACCCTACCCCCATCGAGCAAACTGCCATCGGTCAACATACCCTCAACATGATCGAATCCTTCATGGAGGCAACCGGTGGCCAGCTCCCCATCACCTTAACCGACACGCAGTCTCCCTTGAATGCCCTGTCGTTCCTGGTGGACACCAATGCCTTCTACATGGGCTTTATCGACAATCCCGATGCCATCAAGACTATGTTGGAACGCCTCGTGCCTCTGCAGGTGAACTTCATCAACAAGCAACTCGACCTCATTGGTAACGCTATTGCCTGGCCCGGTCACGGCTTTGCCAGCAGTCGTGCCTTTAACGGCTTGGGCATGAGCGATGACATCATGACCCTCTTGAGTCCACAGCAGTATGCCGAGTTCGGCACACCCAGTTTGATGCAATGTGCGCAGCCCTTTGGCGGACCGGTGGTCCATTCCTGCGGCAACTGGGGGGACAAGGTCACCACCGTCCAGGCCATCGACGGCCTGGTCATGATCGACGGCGCCTTTACCGCCGAAACCGACCCGACTCCCAATGATACCCGTCCATTTAAAGAGGCCTTCTGCAATACACCCGTGGTCCTCAATACCCGTATGGTGGGACATGCGCAAACGGTCCTCGATACCGTCAAGGCCCTGTGGCAACCCAAGATGAAACTGATCGTCGTAACCTACTGCGAAACCCCACAGGAACAGGCCGAGGTCTACGACAAAATCCATGAAATCTGCGAATCATAGCATGCAAACCGACTCACTGTATCCCGTCGATATCGTCTTGGCTCCTGAATGGTGGCATCGCCATACGGGGATGACCTTTGACCGGGATTACTTCTTTCATCCGGCCAAGCGTGTGGAAGAAGAGGCTCGCATGGAGAAAGTTCTGCACGAACGATGGGGACAGTATGGTCTGGGATCGCAGGACATCCGCCCCGAGATCGGTCCGGTCCATTTGGCTGCGGGTTACCTCCTTCAGGAGATGCTGGGTTGCCAGGTGGACTATCGCGAAGAGCATCCACCCCAGGTCATCTGTGCCAAACAGGAATGTCTGCACGTCGATCCTGAAGCGGCCTTTCAAAGTGCGGCCTTTAAGAGCTTCACCCAACTCTGCGATCAACTCGAAAAACAACACGGTTATCTTACCGGGGACGTCAACTTTGCTGGGATCCTCAACATCGCCCTCGACCTGCGTGGCCAGGATCTCTTTATCGACATGTACACCAATCCCGATCACGTCCATAGCGAGTTCGGCAAAATCGCTGCGGCCATTACCCGTTTTGTGGACTATGTCACGTCCCGGACCGGCACCAGTTCCATCTCGGTCAACCGTACGGTCCGTCACCTAGCCCAGCCGGTGGTCCTGCATTCGGAATGCACCCATACCATGATCTCGGCCCGGGACTACGAGACCTTCCTAATGTCTTATGACATTCAATGGAGTCAACGTTATCCGGCCTTTGGCATCCACTACTGTGGTCCGGATGGTCACCGTTACAGCGAATCCTTCGCCAAAATTCCCGGCCTGACCTTTGTGGATGTCGGATCGGGCGGGGATGTCGCTCAATTGCGTAACGCCCTGCCCCAGAGCTTTTTGAACCTACGTCTCGATCCGGTCACCTTGAGAGAGCAAACGCCTGATCAAATCCACCAGTTGGTCAAGGACCTGGCAGCCGCGTCTGCCGATCCCAACTTGACCGGGCTGTGTTGTATCAATATGGACGACACCGTGACCGACGATCAGATCACGGCCCTCTTTGCCGCTACCGACCAATTGCGACAGGAGGCCCGTTAACGTGCTAGGTCTATCGGTCATTGACATCCTGGTCATCGTACTCTATTTCGCGATTGTCATTGGCATCGGGATCTGGGCCGCTCGTCGCATTCGCAACTGCGAGGACTACTTCCTGGCCGGACGTCGTTTCGGCAAATTCATTCAGACCTTTGCCGCCTTTGGCCAGGGCACCTCGGCCGACAATGCCGTAGGTGTCACGACCACGACCTTTAGCAATGGCATTGCCGGAGTCTGGAGTTCACTGCTCTACCTGGTGGCCACGCCCATGTACTGGCTGGTCATGCCCTGGATGCGGCGTTTACGTATGCTGACTCTGGGGGACTTCTTTGAACATCGTTACGGCTCCAAGGCGATGGCCGGGGTATACGCCATCATCGGTTCGATCGGCATGATGACCATCATCTCTGTGGGCTTTGCCGCCATGACCAAGACCATTGTGGCCCTGACCCCCAAGCCCTTGGAGGCCCTAACCCAGGAACAACGGCTGGAATACGATCGGGCCCAGCGACTCAACCAACTGCAAGGCCGCGACTATGCCACCCTCAGTTCAGACGAACAAACCGAATTACAGGCATTGAGTCAACAACAACCGCGTCAGCTCTTTTCCTACCTCAACGCCAACGTCCTGATCTGGATCGTCTGCGGCGTGGTCTTGATCTATGCGGTAGCCGGAGGACTGGAGGCGGCCTTTCTCACCGACGCCCTGCAAGGCATCTTTATCATCATCCTTTCGGTGCTGCTGTTTCCCTTTGCCTGGGCCAAGATCAATCACATCCACGGCGGCAGCGGTGTACTCGATGCCCTGACCACGGTCCATGCCCAGTTACCCGAATCCTACTTCGAGATCTTCGGGTCGCCTGCGGCCATGGACTTTACCTGGTACTACATCGCCGCCTTGACCTTGATGGTCACTATCAATGTCGTGATCCAGCCCAACTCGCTGGTGGCCAATGCCTCGGCCAAGGGCGAATACGAATGTCGCTTCGGTTTCGTGGCGGGCAGCTATATGAAACGATTCTGTACCGTGCTGTGGGGATTCTTCGCACTGGCCGCAGTGGTTCTCTACCACGACCAGGTCCACCATCCGGACCTGGTCTGGGGTTACGCCACCCTGGACCTGCTGGGCCCCTTGAACCTGGGACTGGTGGGACTGATGATCGCCTGCCTGATGGCCGCTTTGATGAGTACGGCAGATTGTCTCATGATCACCGGCTCGAGTCTGTTAACCCACAACATCTACCGGCCCCTGCATCCCAACCGGCCCGAACGTCACTATGTCGTGACCGGTCGCTGGCTGGGGGCATGTGTCGTCATCGGTGGAGCCCTGATCGCCACCCAATTCGATACCATCCTGCAACAGCTCAAGCTCTGGTGGGAACTCAATGTCATGGTGGCCGCCAGCTTCTGGTTGGGTATGAAGTGGCGTCGTGCCAATAAGGCCGGAGCGTGGTCGTCGATTGTCGCTACCGCCCTGTTGTTCTTTGTCTTGCCCATCCTGCTACCTATTTTGGTTCCTAGTCTAAAAACCCAAGAGGGTTTGCTTAAGATGACCGAGCCCCAAACCATTGAGCGCACTTACCGAGCTCGAGAAATGGACGTGGCCGAACGCAATCAAGCCATCACTAATTGGCAGGCCATCCCAGATGAACAAAGGACCGGTTTGGTCAAACCTATCAGTTTGCAGGTCGGGCAAAGCTTCACCAAGACCTACCAGCATCCCAGCCGGGCCATCTTCTGGACCAAGGGCATCAAAACAAATGACCAGGGACAACGTTTCGGCAGCGGCATGCTCAGCCTGGAACTGGTGCTCTTGGATCGCTTGGGATTGAATCTGCCAAACAACAGCTACGCCCTCAACGAAACCCTGCGTATCCTCATCCGCACCCTGGTGCCCTTTTTGATCTTGATGGTGATCGCGCGTCTTACGAAATCGGATGCCGAAGAGCGTCTGGATCGTTTCTACGCCCGCATGAGAACACCCGTGTTGACCGACCATGATGCCGATGCCAGGGCACTGTCACAAGCCATTGAGAATTCACGTCTCCTCGACAATCGCAAGCTGTGGCCTCGTTCAAGCTGGGAATTCTATAAATGGACTGCAACCGACTTTTGGGGATTCCTGATTTCCTGTATCATTGCCATAGCTGTGGTGGCCCTGTTAATCCTATTGATCCAAATTGGAGCGTAAGGCATGGATAGCAACTTCACATCATTGGATTGGATCGTGCTGGTCGCCTACTTTTTGGGCACCATGAGCATCGGCTTTCATTTTTATCGCAAGAGCCGCAACACCGAGGGTTTCATGGCCGCCGGTCGCTCGTTACCAGGTTGGGCCTGTGGCCTGTCGATCCTGGCCACCTATCTCAGCAGTATTAGTTTCCTGGCCCTGCCTGGTAAGGCATATGCGGCCAACTGGAACTCCTTTGTCTTTAGCCTGTCCCTGCCCATCGCCGCCTGGCTGGCCGTGCGTTATTTCATGCCCTATTACCGCAGCACCGGCGACGTTTCGGCCTATGCCCACCTGGAAAAACGCTTTGGCCCCTGGGCCCGTGTCTACGCCAGCTTCTTCTACATCCTGACCCAACTGGCCCGCATGGGGGTCGTCATGTATCTGATGGCCATGCCCCTGTGCGTACTGCTGCAAAAGGACATTGTCTGGATCATCCTGTTCACCGGCATCTCGGTTACTATCTATGCCTTTGTCGGCGGCATCGTGGCCGTGATCTGGGCCGACGCTCTACAGGCCATCGTCTTGATGGTTGGAGCGGTCATCTGCTCGCTTCTGATCCTGTTCAACATGCCGGAAGGGCCCAATCAGATCTTCGAGATCGCCGCGCAAAACCACAAGTTTTCCCTGGGTGACTTTGGCCTGTCCCTGACGGAATCGACCTTCTGGGTGGTGCTGGTCTACGGTATCGTCATCAACCTGCAGAACTTCGGCATCGACCAGAGTTACATCCAACGCTACATCGCCTCCAAAAATAACCATGAAGCCCGCAAGAGCATCTGGATCGGGGCCCTCCTGTACCTCCCCCTGTCGGCCCTGTTCTTCTTCATCGGCACGCAGCTATTCGCCTTTTACCAGGTGCATCCGGATTATCGTGCCGAGGTCAAACTCATCGTGGCCGAACAACGCCTGATCCACGAAGGTATCGACCCACAAGCCGAAGACTTTACCAGTCAACAGCAAGCACGGGCCGACGAACTGACCAACCAGGACATCGGCGACGGCGTCTTCCCCCACTTCATCGGACGTATGTTACCTCAAGGTGTTACGGGCCTATTGATCGCCGCTATCTTCGCCGCAGGCATGAGTACGGTCTCAACCAGTTTGAATTCATCGGCAACCCTATTGGTCACCGATTGGTACCAACGCTTCTTTAAACACAACACCGACGAAAAACACACCATGAAGGCCCTCTATCTGGCCACAATCCTCTGGGGTATCCTGGGAACCGGAGTGGCCATTCTTTTAACCCGTACGTCGGAAAGCATTCTCGACATCTGGTGGACCCTGGCCGGTATCCTGGGCGGCGGCATGATCGGTCTGTTCCTGCTGGGCATGATCAGCCGTAAGGCCCGCAATCCAGTCGCCATCACCAGTGTCTGCTTGGGAGCAATCCTCATGGCCTGGATGACTCTATCGCCGCAAATCGACCGCTTTCCCGAAAAACTCGTTAATCCCTTACACAAATTCATGATCCCGGTATTGGGCACCCTCACCATTCTCCTGGCGGGTATCCTGCTAACCTCGGTCATGAAACCTGCTAGGAAACCAACATGACATCATCATTATTACCGAGTCCCATGGGCGGGATCATCCCGCCCATGGTGACACCACTGAAAAGTCAAGACGAACTGGACATTGCCGGACTGGAACGACTGATCGAACACATCCTCGCCGGGGGTGTGCACGGTCTCTTTATCCTGGGCACCACAGGCGAGGCCCCCAGCCTGAGTTATCAACTGCGACGCGAAGTGATCACGCGCACCTGCCAACAGGTCAACGGCCGTGTCCCGGTGTTGGTCGGCATCACGGACGCCGCCTTTGCCGAATCCATTGCCATGGCCCAATACGCCGCTGACGCCGGGGCCCAGGCCGTGGTACTGGCCCCGCCCTATTACTTCACCGCCGGTCAACCCGAACTGCTCGAATACCTGCAGCACCTGGTGGTGCAACTGCCCTTGCCCCTGTTCCTCTACAACATGCCCAGCACCACCAAGCTCATCTTCGAACCGGCCACCGTAGTCAAGGCCGCCGATATCGAAGGCGTGGTCGGTCTCAAGGACAGTTCCGGCAACATGACCTACTTCCATCAGCTCCAACAGGTCTTGCAAGACAAGAGTGACTTCACCCTGCTGGTCGGCCCCGAAGAACTGCTGGCCGAGACTATCCTCCTGGGTGGACACGGTGGCGTCAATGGCGGAGCCAACCTCTTCCCCCATCTCTACGTGCAACTCTACAACGCCGCCCTGCAAGGCGACCTGGAAAAAGTCAAAACACTCCATCAACAGGTCATGCGCATCAGCACCGGCCTCTACGGCGTGGGACACTTCAGTTCCAGCTACCTCAAGGGACTCAAGTGTGCCCTGTCCATCAAGGGCATCTGCAACGACTTCATGGCCGAACCCTTTCACCGCTTCCGCGAACCGGAACGGCAACGGATTGAAGCGATTTTGGGAGAATTGGATGTAAAGGGATGAAAGATAGTCGCTTTTTGCCGGGATATTGCATTACACCCACTTCAACAGTACAATAATAAGCGTTGATACGGGTTAAATACTATTAGACGTAAGGAATTCCATCCATGTCGCCTTTACAGAAAATTCAAGAAGACGCCATGAAGCTCAGCAGTAAAGAGCGAGCTCTCTTGGCAAAATGTCTTATTGAAAGCCTGGATCAGGCCAAGGAAGAGGAAATCGAGCAACTCTGGCTGGACGAAGCCGAACGCCGACTTGCCGCCCACGCCCAGGGTTCAATCCCCACACGATCCGCCAGCCAAGTCTTTTCCGAGGCATACGAGAGTCTCCAATGAAAGAGATTCGCTTCCTCCTGCCGGCTGAAGATGAAATGCTGGAAGCCGCCTTCTATTAACAACAATCCAACGGCTTAGGCAGGGACTTCCTGGGTAAGGTTCAAAACGCAATTAACGAAATCGCCCAACATCCCACTCGCTGGCCCAAGGCCAGGGCCAATATCCGACGACGACTGATACACCGCTTTCCCTATGCGGTTCTGTACGAAGTCCATCCCCACGAAGTATTGATTATAGCGATCATGCATCTCCGCAGACATCCCACGTACTGGATCGAGAGAACTCCACATTAGATCAGATCTCAATCCACCTGCTTATTTAAATTCAGGTCTGTAAAGGGAACCTCTAAATTGTTGCCATTATGCACGAACTTTAATCTTGAGGTCAGCCTCCTCCATCTTGGAGAGGTGTTTTGATTTTTTTTGACACTTCGGAGTTCATCCGTTCTGCCCTCGCTTTTCATATTGATCAAAGCCGATCCACAGGACTTTGCACAGAAATACCGGGACTGTTCAAGACATGGGTATAAATCATCGTCGTTGACACATCCGCGTGCCCTAACAGCTCTTGGACCGTGCGAATGTCATAGCCTGCTTCTAACATGTGGGTTGCAAACGAATGCCTCAAGGTATGACAGCCTACTTTCTTGGTTATGCCAGCCCGCAGTGTTGCGGGTTTGATTCTCTTTTGCAGCCCCTTTTCATGCAAATGGTGCCGTCGAAAAAGGTGGCTGCGGGGATCTTCGGAAATACGCGAAGAAGGAAATACATACTGCCAGATCCATTCTGTTGCAGCGTTGGGGTATTTCCGCGTCAGGGCCGGAGGTAAATAGACAGCTCCTACGTCTCGGGCAATATCCTTCTCATGTATTTTTTTTCTCGCCTTCAAATGTTCACGTATAGGCTCTTGATACTTCTTAGGAAAGGGAACCACACGATCTTTCTTTCCCTTCGCATTGCGAACGACTATCTGCTGATAGTCATAATCAACATCTTTAACACGCAAACGAACACATTCCATCAAACGCATACCCGTACCATAGAGCAACCCGGCCATCAAGCCGTAAACCCCATCCATTTGGTCTAGGAGCAGCTTAACTTCTCGCTGGGATAAAACAACAGGTAGATAGCGGGATTTCTTCGCCCTGACAAAATCACCCAGATCTCCCAGCGGACGTTGAAATACGTTCGCATACAGGTACACAATCGCACTCAATGCGACACTTTGGGTTTTTCCGACCACTTGCCTGTCCACTGCCAGAAATTCAAGAAATCGTACCACCTCAAGATCTCCCATGTCCTGTGGGTCCTTCATCTTATGAAAAGCAATAAAACGAGAAACCCAACCCACATAGGACTGCTCCGTTCGAATGGATTGGTGTTTCGTGCGGATACGTGTCCTCAACGCCTGGATAACCTCTGGGTGGTGGATTTGGACTGCCGCCACCGCCTTACTGACGGACATTTCACTTACTGGATGTTTCGCATTGCTTGAGGCTTCTTGATTTAGAGGTATTTCCCTGGCGATAGTGGGGTGAGATCGCTCTAAAGGTTCTGCCGCATTATTCCAGTATTCCCAATCGAATGACCCCGCCCAATCACACTTGAAGACATCTAAACAAAGGATACGAATCGCATCCACTGCCTGTCTGAATTGCCAGGCATTTAAGACGTCACTCCTGCCCAATTCTGAAAGATAGGTTTGGACCAAATCGCATGTATATTCACTTAATCGCTTGCCCTGATTATATTTAAGGAATGTTTCCGCCCGAATGACATACCACCGATCATAGGGTGGTACAATACCCTTGTTATGGATAGCGGTCATATAACGTTGCAAAAGATTATTCATACTACGCCTCGTCTACAAACGTTACTGGTCCTATTCGCTTTATATGTTCATATATCCATATACAATTGACCTGTCAACTGCAATGCAAGGAAAGTTTAAAATGTAAATCTAGGTAACTGACTCCCATAAAAGATTATAAGGACCGACTCCTTTTCCCCATGAATTTTTCTGTTCACTAAGAGTCAATTTCACCAATAAATCCTTGACATTGAACCACTTACGGGTCAATAATTACACAGTTTAACATTTTAAGGAAAGTATTAGGTAGCCAGCACCCCTAATCTTTTTCGGAGGAACGACTACCTAATACACTGTTGCACGAATGGCTAAAGTATTCGATGGTTTGAGATGACTGTCACGACCCCAATCAATCCAAGGCCTGAATATAGCGTGGGTGACATCTTTCGTCAATACGGTGACATGTATGATAAGTCTCACCCGATGTCACCTGAGCAATGTAAAGTCTTGCGTACCTTATCCAAGTGTCGAACGGCGGCGTTAGGCGGCCATCTCTATGTGTGCGATGGCGATTGTGATTACGAAATCCCGGTTTATAATTCCTGCCGGGACCGTCACTGTCCCTTGTGCCAAGGGATTGCTATGAAGAAGTGGCTGGCTAAGCGATTGCAGGAGTTACTGCCCGTGCCGTACTATCATACGATCTTTACCATCTCGCATGGTTTCGATGCGTTGCTCCCTTACAATGAACGTGTGTTCTACGACACACTCTTCGAGGTGGCATCCTATAGTCTCGACTATATGGCACGCAAATATTATGACGGCATCGTAGGAACAACGGCAATCCTGCATACGTGGGGACAGAGGCTCCAGCGTCACCCTCACTTGCATTGCCTGGTCACCGGCGGTGCGTTGTCCCTGGATCGCAAGCGTTGGATTCCCATCGGAGACAAGCAGCTCTTCGATGTCAAAGAACTGGCTCAGATCTTTCGAGATCGCTTCTGTGAACGCCTACGGTGCCACTATCGCAAAGGCCGTCTCGTGTTTAAGCACAAGGCCGCCTACCTGGCCAATGAGCAAGCCTTTGAAGATCTCATGGTCCAACAGGAGTCGATGGCCTGGAACGTCTTCTGCAAACGGCCCTTCGCTGGTCCCGAAACCGTGGTCGAATACCTGGGACGCTATAGCCATCGCGTCGCCATCAGCAACCGACGCATTCAATCGGTCGCCAACGGCCAGGTGGTTTTCACCTATAAGGATTACCGCGACCTCGACGCCCAAAACAAACCCAAAGAAAAGACCGAGCCTTGCAGTATCGAAGAGTTCATCCGACGTTTTCTGCAACACGTCTTGCCCAAGGGATACCAGAAGATCCGTTACTTCGGTTTCATGGCAGGCAATAAACGACTGGAGAACCTCGAACTGTGCCGACAATTAATCCGACGGCATCCCGACTTCCCCTCGGAGCCGCAGGTTATCCCCGAATTGCAAACAGCGTTTGAGCCAACGGTTTGCCCGCACTGTGGGGCACAGCTCGTTGCCAAGAATGAACTAAAACCCAAACGTGCTGGCCCGTATCGTCAGCACAAACAACGCAAGGTGGCCTAGGAGGAATGGACGTGTTGATAACCGGTCCCGGTTTAGTCTCAGCGTGGCTTACGGCAGCTATTCTTATGAAAGCATGGGGTGTGACTGCTGAAGTAGCCGATGATTCACATTCGCCCGGTCAAAATCCAGTCTATCCAAGGCTTGACTCGCGGTTCCACTGCGGTTAGCTTTACACCATAGCGAACCCGTCATCCATGTGTCGTGCAATCGGGTAGCCGGGGGTTTTTAGCCCCCAGCCCCCACACCACCTAGCATGCGGGTCCGCACTAGGCGGTTCCCAAAAGGTTACCGGGACGTCCAGGGACTATCCGGGTAATGAATCTTACACCAGTGCTCTTTGACATTGTATAGACCGAGCTGAGCAAACCATTGATTGGTCATGCCCGTTTGCGTCGCTAAAGTTCGTGACAGTCGCCACGGACCTTTACGACTACGAGCCGTATCAATCGCAGTCTTGCGGTCAGTGCCAAGTTTCATCAGTTCACGTACCTTGGTCCGGGTGTAACGCCACTGCTTCCATAAGCACATCCGTAACCTGCGCCGAATCCAAGAGTCGAGCTTTTGGAACGGACGGTAGTACTGAGAGATCCCGAAGTACCCCATCCAGCCACGCAGGTAGGCATTGAGCTTGTCGAGTCGGTGTGACATGGACACCCGCCAACTGCGACCGGTTAGACGCTTGACCCGACGTTTGAATTCGCCATAGGCCTCCTTCGTCCAACGGATCTTTTTACCGTAAAAGGTAAAACCAAGAAAGGTACAGTCGGTCGAGCGACAGACGCGGCTCTTGTCCGTATTGATCCGGAGTTTGAGACGTCGATCCAGGAACCGGGTGATGCTGGCCATCACACGCTGCCCTGCACGCTGGCTCTTGACCAGGATGACGAAGTCATCGGCATAACGGGCAAAGCGATGGTCGCGTTGCTCCAGTTCTTTATCCAGGTCATCCAACAGGATATTGGACAGCAGCGGTGACAGTGGACCGCCCTGCGGCACACCCTTGCGAGTGCATTGCAGGCGTCCATTGACCACCACCCCGGCCCGGAGGTACTTGCCGATCAGGCGTAATACGCGTCGGTCGCGGACATGGCGTCCCACACGGTGCATGAGCACATCGTGGTTGACCGTATCGAAGAACTGCGACAGGTCGATGTCCACGGCAACGCGATAGCCCTCTCGAATGAACTGGCGGACTTGACGGACCGCCTGATGGGCACTGCGACCCGGTCGAAAGCCGAAACTCGATTCCGAGAACGTCGGATCGAAGATCGGGCCTAAGACTTGGGCCATGGCTTGCTGGATCAGTCGATCCAGGACCGTGGGGATCCCCAATGGACGTGTGCCGCCCGTGAACTTGGGAATCTCCACACGGCGAACCGGCTGAGGGACATACGTCCCGGCCAGTAGAGCGTCGCGAATCTGTCCCCAGTGCTCCTTGAGATAGGCCCAGCAGTCTTCGATGGACATCTGATCGATGCCGTGACTGCCTTTGTTGGCCTTGACCTGTTTCCAGGCCGCGAGCATGTTCTCACGAGACAGGATTCGCTCCAGTAGAAAGAGTTCAGGCTGGCTCTGATCTGCAACGCGCCGCCGCGAGACTCGGCCATACGGCTTCAACGTCTCGGACGAGCTTGCAGGAGATCCAGACCGACCTAGGGTTCGGCCCTTCCCTGTGTGAGGACAGGTACTATGGCCTCGGCTGACTCCTGACCGATCATCACTAGTGTTACCACTGGTGACGCTATCCCAGAGGGTCGCTTGTCGGTCAGGCCTCCCCGGATAAGGACGTGAACTGTCACTACGCAACCGCGTCATTTACCGTACCTCCCGAATCCAGGGCGTAACGATGATGTGCCCGCTTACCCGAAGGCTCGGCCTTGTATGACGTTTCTGTTCGTCGGCTCGTAGTTTTGCACTTGGGCTTCCTTTAGACCCTGTCTCGCGACAACGCCCTTGCCCTCGGCTAGTACTTGTGCTTAAGATAGTCAAAACAATATTAACCCTTAAACAGGATTCACGTACAGAGGACTAAGCAGTGACCACGGTGGTCACCGCCGCACCTCATAAGTTCACGCCCATGCCGGGCGTACACAAGACGTTGCAGCAGACCATTCCGCCCGGTCGTTGATGACGGTACGGTAGAAATATTCGCGGCGGAATGGCAGCTGAACTTAACGTTGTCATCGAGAGAGTAATAGATGAATCAAAACGGAACAAAGAATTGTCCAATGTGTGCATCAAAAATCGATGTTGGCGCCAAGAAATGTCCTCAGTGCCATCATTTCCAGAATAAGCTGACAGCATGTTTATATAATCCGGCCTTCGGTGCTTTAGTGGCGGTCATCCCAATGATGATTCTACTGATGTGTCTCGGCATGATGGCTAAACAATTCCTCCCTGATGCCAAGCAGTATTCTGACTATCATAATTGCCTATCAGTAGTTGAATCGGCATTATCTTTCGGCCAAAGGCAAAAAGATGATCAAGTCCTTGAGACGGTTGTCGTGCTTGGTAAAATCACGAATAGCAGCGATATTGTCTGGGAAGATATTAGCTTAGAAGTGACGTGTTTTGATGAGAATGGCATCCTGGTGGATGCATGTCAGGATAAGCAATACGGGCGGGTTGTTCCCGCAAAAGGGAGTGCAACATTCAAGGTATTCTTTGAAAGGCAATTTCCTAAAGCGAAATATGTATCTCATGCTGTCAGAGTATTGTCAGCAAGTGAGAAAAAGAATTTCTTATAATGGTGACAATCGGGTAGCCGGGGGTTTTTAGCCCCCAGCCCCCACACCACCTAGCATGCGGGTCCGCACTAGGCGGTTCCCAAAAGGTTACCGGGACGTCCAGGGACTATCCGGGTAATGAATCTTACACCAGTGCTCTTTGACATTGTATAGACCGAGCTGAGCAAACCATTGATTGGTCATGCCCGTTTGCGTCGCTAAAGTTCGTGACAGTCGCCACGGACCTTTACGACTACGAGCCGTATCAATCGCAGTCTTGCGGTCAGTGCCAAGTTTCATCAGTTCACGTACCTTGGTCCGGGTGTAACGCCACTGCTTCCATAAGCACATCCGTAACCTGCGCCGAATCCAAGAGTCGAGCTTTTGGAACGGACGGTAGTACTGAGAGATCCCGAAGTACCCCATCCAGCCACGCAGGTAGGCATTGAGCTTGTCGAGTCGGTGTGACATGGACACCCGCCAACTGCGACCGGTTAGACGCTTGACCCGACGTTTGAATTCGCCATAGGCCTCCTTCGTCCAACGGATCTTTTTACCGTAAAAGGTAAAACCAAGAAAGGTACAGTCGGTCGAGCGACAGACGCGGCTCTTGTCCGTATTGATCCGGAGTTTGAGACGTCGATCCAGGAACCGGGTGATGCTGGCCATCACACGCTGCCCTGCACGCTGGCTCTTGACCAGGATGACGAAGTCATCGGCATAACGGGCAAAGCGATGGTCGCGTTGCTCCAGTTCTTTATCCAGGTCATCCAACAGGATATTGGACAGCAGCGGTGACAGTGGACCGCCCTGCGGCACACCCTTGCGAGTGCATTGCAGGCGTCCATTGACCACCACCCCGGCCCGGAGGTACTTGCCGATCAGGCGTAATACGCGTCGGTCGCGGACATGGCGTCCCACACGGTGCATGAGCACATCGTGGTTGACCGTATCGAAGAACTGCGACAGGTCGATGTCCACGGCAACGCGATAGCCCTCTCGAATGAACTGGCGGACTTGACGGACCGCCTGATGGGCACTGCGACCCGGTCGAAAGCCGAAACTCGATTCCGAGAACGTCGGATCGAAGATCGGGCCTAAGACTTGGGCCATGGCTTGCTGGATCAGTCGATCCAGGACCGTGGGGATCCCCAATGGACGTGTGCCGCCCGTGAACTTGGGAATCTCCACACGGCGAACCGGCTGAGGGACATACGTCCCGGCCAGTAGAGCGTCGCGAATCTGTCCCCAGTGCTCCTTGAGATAGGCCCAGCAGTCTTCGATGGACATCTGATCGATGCCGTGACTGCCTTTGTTGGCCTTGACCTGTTTCCAGGCCGCGAGCATGTTCTCACGAGACAGGATTCGCTCCAGTAGAAAGAGTTCAGGCTGGCTCTGATCTGCAACGCGCCGCCGCGAGACTCGGCCATACGGCTTCAACGTCTCGGACGAGCTTGCAGGAGATCCAGACCGACCTAGGGTTCGGCCCTTCCCTGTGTGAGGACAGGTACTATGGCCTCGGCTGACTCCTGACCGATCATCACTAGTGTTACCACTGGTGACGCTATCCCAGAGGGTCGCTTGTCGGTCAGGCCTCCCCGGATAAGGACGTGAACTGTCACTACGCAACCGCGTCATTTACCGTACCTCCCGAATCCAGGGCGTAACGATGATGTGCCCGCTTACCCGAAGGCTCGGCCTTGTATGACGTTTCTGTTCGTCGGCTCGTAGTTTTGCACTTGGGCTTCCTTTAGACCCTGTCTCGCGACAACGCCCTTGCCCTCGGCTAGTACTTGTGCTTAAGATAGTCAAAACAATATTAACCCTTAAACAGGATTCACGTACAGAGGACTAAGCAGTGACCACGGTGGTCACCGCCGCACCTCATAAGTTCACGCCCATGCCGGGCGTACACATTTGAATTGAGAGGAACTCGTTACACTCGTCCCTCATTCAATTCGTTATAGAGTTCGCAGAAGGAGTAAATATGTCAAAGAACTACTTCTCAGTTGTTTTGTGCTTTTTGGTTTTTCTAGCTGGCTGCACTCCTGTCCAAGATAAACCTGTCACATATGTTGATTCATCACTAATGTCTCAGCTTGAAATGAGCAAGTCTACTAAGGCTGAGACGAAAGCCTTATTGGGGGAGCCTGCATTTACGACTAGTAAGCCTGATGGTCGATCCACTTTTCTATATAATACTTCTCCAACACAAAAAGTAGTGTTCTTATTTGATGCAGAAGGTAAATTGATTAAAAAAGTTGTTTATGAGAAATGATTTAAAAATACTATAACCACTGGAATTTTAACAAGGGACACTCACTTTCTATAAAAATTAGAGATTGACAGTTTTTGCTGGGGGTGGTAGTTAGAAGTCTGCAACGAGATAGAGCTTCCTTGATGATCCGTGAAATCTAGTGCTATTTTTTGATTAGGGGAAATCATGGCACGAATGGCTCGAATCAAGGCTGAAGATCAAGCCGCTGCGTATCATCTGTATGGCCGCATTGCCGGCGTCGAAGGCGATTACAGTCTGGCTAAACCCTTATGCCGTAAAAAATTAATTGAATTGATCAAGCATTACTCCGAAGCCTACTGTTCGCAGGTGGCGGCCCTCTGTGTGATGGGAAGTCACTACCATATGGTGGTGCAGTTTGAAACACCGCGCGTATTGAACCGGCAGGAACTGTGGCGACGGGCATTGGTGCTCTATCCCAATTCCAAGGAGGAACTGATCCATTGGCCCCGGGAGAAATGGGAGCGTCTGCAGGAGCGGCTCTTTGACGTCTCGGAGTTTATGCGGAACATCCATTCGGCCTTCGGGCGTTGGTATAACAAGACCTACAGACGACATGGGCGTTTCTGGGCCGACCGGTTTAAAAGTACCCTCTTAGAAAACAATCAGGCCCTGTTGGATTGCATGCTCTATGTGGAACTTAATGCGGTACGAGCGGGGTTGGTTGAGCGACCTGAACAGTGGAAGGGAGGCTCCTTATATCTACGCGAAATCGGTCAGGATCAGTGGTTAATGCCGTTAACGGCACTGTTTGACAAGACAGCCAAACGTGCTTTGACCGAGTACCGCTGTTTTATTTACTACCGCGGTCAGGTTCCCACCAAGGCGGGTCAAGCGGCTATTCCACAACGGATTGTTCAGGAAGAAGCGGCCCGTGGTTTCGAGGCGTCTGGAGTCTATACCAAGCGACTGCGTTACTTCGTGGATGGTTTGGTCATTGGGAGTGAAGATTTTGTGCGTCAGCACATCCAGCAACTGCGTAAGGCCGGCACCTACACCAAACGTAAACATCCGATTGCCCACCTCGACGGGCTGCATCTCTCGCTGCGAGAGCAGCGCAGCACGGCGGTGGCCTTTTAGGCATCATAATGCCATGAATCTTACCCGTAAGCACGTCGTACTCTAGCCAGGGTCTAGACTCTCCCCAACAGAATCCCTCGAATGGTCACTGTTTGCTTCACGGAATTGTCGTATCAAGACATCCAAACGCACCAAGCAAACAGGAAAACCCCACAAACCACATTTACCTCAACGGCCAATTCCATTCAGTCCTTAGGGCAGCAACGGGGCATTGCCCAGCTCTATATTAAGTCAGTGTCCCTTATAAAAAAGAGTTCGTGTCGTTGTCACAAACTGAATATGCCTTGCTAGACCACGTCCCCCTCTTCCCACACGGTGTGGTAGCCACCTAAGACTTCGAACGACTCGATCATGCGGCTATAGAAGGGATCGGTCGAGAGGGTGGCACTGTCACCGATGACCAGCAGCTTTCTGCGGGCACGGGTCATGGCTACGTTCATGCGGCGGGTTTCCTGGAGGAAACCGATCTCGCCTTGGGGATTGGAACGCACCAGTGAAATGACCACCACTTCTTTCTCGCGTCCCTGGAAGCCGTCCACACTATCGATCTCCAGACCGGGCATGCTCAACCTCTCCCGCAGCAGACGCACCTGGGCGGCATAGGTCGCGATCACCGCAATATCACTGGTAGCCACGCCTTGCTCCAGCAATTCCTTGACCTTGCGACAGACCAGGGTGGCCTCCTGGCGATTCAGGCGGCTTTCGCCATCGGGTTCGAGTTCTTCATCGAAGCTCGCTCCGGCGGTGTCGATGAATTGGACAGGGTAACGAGTATCATCGTTGGCCGTTACGCCCTGCAGGTCGGTCAACAGATGCCCAGCGACCGATTCATGGGCCACCAGCTTAGACGCATAGAACTCCTGCGAGGCAAAGGCCATGATGTCTTCGTGCATGCGATACTGCACCGTCAAGGCCCGGGCAATGGACTCGCCGTAATAATTCATCAAGCGTTCGAACAGGCTCACGCCCAATCCATTGGCGGCAGCCTCCTGACTGATCACGGTGGGCGGCAACTGACAATGGTCACCGGCCAATACCAGCTTCTCGCACCACAGCAAGGGCAGCCAACAGCCGGGCTCGGTGCTCTGACAGGCCTCGTCGATTACGCTCAGATCAAATCGTCGATGCCCCAGCACCTCGTAGTCCAGAGCCGTGGTGGTGGCACAGAGAACATCGGCATTATCCAGGATATGCTCAACGGCCTGGGCCTCCAAACGGCGGGCATCGGCCAACAGGGTTCTGGCCTCCTGGCGACTTTCCTGGCGTGAACCGGGTGCCGGTTTGGCCCGGGTATAACGGCCTGCCTTGCGAAACAGGCCCATGGCCTCCTTGACCAGTTTGCGGGCCAACTTCACATCAGCATGGTCCTGCACCAACAGGTCCAGTGTGTGGTCGCGCAACTCGGGTGTCACCCGGGCCGGATGTCCCAAACGCACGGCATTGACACTCCGGGTCAGCAGCTTTTCGAGGATATTGTCCACAGCCAGGTTACTGGGGGCACAGGCCAATACCTTCTCGCCGC
The DNA here is from genome assembly GCA_963662565.2 of Sedimentisphaerales bacterium. GTDB lineage: Bacteria > Planctomycetota > Phycisphaerae > Sedimentisphaerales > Anaerobacaceae. The sequence continues at coordinate 38,050 of CAXXXG010000013.1, forward strand.
GCTGTACGGCCTGCCGAATCAATTCGGCCACGGTCGTGGTCTTGCCCGTACCCGGCGGTCCATGGATCAAGGCCACGTCGCGGGCCGACAAGGCAAAATACACGGCCTGCTGCTGGGTGTCATTGAGGCCGCTATCCAGGGCCGGTTCTCCCTCTTGTCGTTTGAACTCGGGCTGACGTTGCCCCAACAGGATGTCACGCAGTTCCGCCAAACGCTCACCTCGTGCCGCCCTTGCCCGCTGCATGGCCGCCAACTGCCGCTGCATGGAGATCTCGTCACTGGAGAGACTCAACCTCCAGGTTTCAACCTCATCCAGTTCATCCGGACGCCCCGGTAGGGCCACACTCAGCCTCCCTTGCGATCGTTCACACACCACCCCACGCAATTGTACCTTGCCCTTGGCCGTATTGGCCGAGTCCGATGACAGCACCACCGGGCTGCCCACGCCCAGACGGGTCCAGGGAAGTTGTCCCTTTTGTCGCTTGCTCAGTTGCAGGATGGTTCGCCCACCCAATCCGGTGTCTTCATCGGCAATAACCAGGTCCACCAGACTCAATCCCGTGCGTTCGGCCTCTGTTGGTGACAGACGCCGATCCCGCTCTGCCACCTTGGCCGCCTCGGCCTGTCTCTCCATGTCCAGCAAACGAGCCAGGTGGGTAAAGTGATCCCTCTGGCCATCGCTATTATCCGATGAACCTTCGGCCCATACCCGCACGCGATGCCCCCCGAGCTCCTGACCATCCAGGCCCCGTACTAAGCGAACCTGCCAATCGTCCGGGATCTCGACAATGGCCTCATGACCCCGCAGATCGATACGCCCCACGCGTTTCTTCTCCATCCCGGCAACCGTGTTGAGAAATCCCAGCAACTGGGCCTTGGTGACTTGACGGGGTAGTGATTCGATATGCAGTAGGATCATGAAGTTGTACAACCAGCCTTTTCTTATTTCAGTCGATATATAAACGAGATAGCTATATTATCGCTTGGCTGGTTTTATGCAACCTAAAGTGCAACACGAGATATTACAGTACTAGGTCACCTTCCACTGCGGCCACAGTTTTCGGCATCCTCTCCCATGCCCTCGGGGGCATAGGGGTAGTTGGAAATGCTGATCTTGTCTAACAGGGCGCCGTCTTCGCGGTAACCGATGGTGAGGGTATGATCACCTGCGTTGAGAGAGAGGTTGGTCAGTTTCTTCCATTCCCAGTCGCTGGTCACCAGGCTATTGACCATGTCAAAGCCGTTTTTGTCCATTTGCACCCAGAAGGAATCGTCATCGTAGGAGGGACAATTGATACGCACATAGATGGCAAAGGTTCCGCCCTTTTCGATGGAGAACGGCAGTGACAGCAGGCCCTGGCTACTCGAAGGTGCTGAGGACAAACTTTGTGTGCCGGCTTGGACGGTGACATACTGGCCATTGGAGGTCCCACTGCTCTCGATTATGTCCCAATTCGACCCGACCGTACCGCACTCGGCTTCCAGCCAGACGAATTCAAGATCACCTGTATTGGGTTCTGGAAAAGTAGGCTCTCCCGTGCCCCACCATTGGGTCCACTTCTGGTAATCCACGTCCTCGTAGGGGTGAATGGTTATATCGTTCGTGTCGGCATTGGGGTCGCCCAACAGGAAGGCATCGACAAAGGCCTCGATCTCGGGACGCTGGAAGTCGGGTAAAGAACAATGGCCATGACCACCGGCAATGGAGAAACCAAAGCGTTCGGGAATATCGAAGGCCTTCCATACCTTGTGGGCTGCCCGACAGGAGACATAGCCAGATTCGTCGGCCAACCAGCCATAGTCGGGATTACCCAGGACCAAGAGGGCACGGGGTGCTACCATGGCCATCAATTCGTGATGGTCGTGAGGCAGTTTATTTACGGCATTGCTGAATTGGAACATGTCCTCCATAAACCAAGTATGATCGGTCCGGCCCAGGGTTTCCACGTTGCCCAAGGTTTCGGACACGCGCCAGGCGGCGGCTCCCCCCCCCCGGATTCCTGGGCAATGGTCAAAGCGATGCGTTCGTCCAAGGCCCCGGCAAAGAGGGCCATCTTACCGGCAAAGGAACAACCGGTGACACCCAGGTGGGTCAGGTCGATGGGCAGGTCGTCTTGAACCAGTTCCAGGCCATCGATCAGGCGGCTGATACCCCAGGACCAGGCACTGTAAGCCCCCATGGTGGTCAGTTCTGGATAGAGACGGTTGATAGGTTCACTGCCACGGGTCTGTTGATGAGCCATGACCTGTCCGAAGTTGAAAGGCACCAGGGCAATGTCGCGTTCGGTAAAGATATCGGTGGGCAGACTGCCTGCCCCCCACCCAATGCCGATCAGGGCAGGGAAAGGCCCGTCGCCATCCGGGAGGGTCACGGTCGAGGTCAACTGCAGGGTTTGGCCATTGACGGTGATGTTGACGGTAAGGGTGCCGTTGACATAGCTGGCCGTGATATCGTTGGGACGATCGGGCTTGGGGCCGATCTCGTAGTGTTCGATTTCCGCCTTGATCTCGGCACGACGGCAACGCCATTCATTGAAATCGCTCACACGACCGCTTCCATCGGACCAGGCAAAGGGATCGGTCAAGGGCTCGATGACAGGCAGGTCGGCAATATCGGGCAAAGGAGGGACATTACATTCATTGCAGTCATTGCAATCGAGTGCTGCGGTGTTCTCCACGGGGTAAACCAACGGGGGAACATTGCAATCAGGATCGTTGCCTGCGGAGGCTGATCCATTGGGTTCGCCCAGAACCAATAGCATACGAGCGGATAAAGGAGCGACGCTAAGGATGCTTACGAACAACACGAACAGAATAGACTTCAATCTCATTTTCCAACTCCTGTATTATTTCTGAGTATGAATCTGAATCGACATGCCGGTCAGTTGGGGAGACTCGGCGTTTATCTTAATACTCCCGGTTTGATCACTGAGTCCGCGTACGATGGCCAGGCACAGCCCACTAAAGGCCTGTCGCTCTGGTGATACAAAGGGGGTCATGTCTGTGGGATCGCCATTGTCGGTAGCCACGATTTGACCGGGACCTTCCAGGCTAAAACCTATACGGTGGTCGGCACGCGGGAAGGTCAAACCTTCTGCATCGATAACACGTGCGGTGACAAAGGCCAGATCCTGGCCATCGGCATAGATGCGGTCACGATCGACGGTGAGCTGGAGCCCAACGGGATTACCAGCGGTCTTGGCCATATCCTCGGCCCAGGGTTGACCGTTCCGGTAGGCCACCACCTTCAATTCGCCGGGTTCATATTGAACCTCGTCCCAACGCAAACGATATTCATAGGGGCCCTTCTTTTGACGACCCAAGGACTTGCCGTTGAGAAACAGTTCGGCTTCGTCGCCTGAAGTAAAGATATGCACGGGCGTAACCTCACCCACACGCTCGGGCCAGGTCCAGTGTGGCAGAATGTGGGCCATGGGCAGGTCGGGACGCCAATGGGATTGATACAGATAAAAGCGATCCTTCTTGAACCCGGCTAGGTCGATGATACCGCAATAGGAACTGCGGGACTCGTAATAAGGGGTGGGCTCGCCCAAATAATCCCAACCGGTCCAAACAAATTCGCCGGCCACAAAGGGATGTTGTTCGAGAGACTTGAACACCTTGTCGGCCGAGGCCCCGAAGTCAACCGCGTGCAATTCATAGGCTGTGACATGTTGGGTTTTGGCATCCCCCCCACGCCCGTCACGTACGATGTCACTGGCTTTGTCGGTCACGGGGAAGAGATACACACCGCGACTGCTAAAGGCTGAGGCCGTTTCGCTGCTCACAATGACCTTGTCTGGAAATTGCTGATGAAAATCGGGAAACTGAGGCTTCGTCCGGATACGATTCGTCCCCTCGAACTCCGGGTCCTGGCGAATGCCCTGGCCTTGATAGTTCAAACTCACGAGGTCCAACACGGTGGGCAAGGGCATATGCGGCTTGGCCCAGTTCATGGCACTGGTGGTCGGACGGGTGGGGTCCTCCTCTTGAGCGATCTCATGCAGGCGTTGGGCCACGGCGGCTCCGGCCTGGTCGGTATATTGTTCGCCTACCTCGTTGCCCACGCTCCACATGATCACCGAGGGACAGTTGCGGTCGCGGCGGATCAAGGCACGTAGATCCGGCTCGGACCAGTCTTTGAAGATCAAGTGGAAGTCATAGTGGGTCTTCTTACGTTCCCAGACATCGAAGATCTCATCGACGACCAGAAATCCCATGCGATCCGTCAACTCCAGCAGTTCCGGAGCGGGTGGATTGTGTGCCATGCGGATGGCATTGCAGCCCATCTCCCGCAGCATCTCCAGTTGACGTTGAGCTGCCCGACGGTTGAAGGCCGCGCCCAGGGCACCGAGGTCGTGGTGCTGGTTGACACCCTGGATCTCGATCAACTCACCGTTGACACAGAGGCCATGGTTGGGATCGAAACGCAGGTCGCGAATCCCAAATCGGGTCTCGACACGATCGACAACGCGATCCCCCTGCCACAAGGAGGTGACAGCTAGATAGAGATTGGGCGTCTGGGTGGGAGGCGGTCCCCACAGCTTGGGCTGCTTAAGTGTGACAGAGCCCTTAACGACACCGGATTGTCCGGTAGGCAGTTCAACAACCAGGGGATCGAGGCTTGTGACAGTCTTGCCATCCAGGGCAAGAATATCCGTAGTGGCCTTGATCCGGGCATGACTCGATGAGTCATTTTCGATGGCGATTTCCAAATCGATAACCGCCGACTCCTGTGACACCTCAGATGTCGTGATCTTAGTGCCCCACTGAGCGACATGTACTGGGTCGGTCTTGACCAGCCAGACATTACGATAGATCCCTCCTCCTGGATACCAGCGAGAGGACTCCGGCGGATTATCCAAACGAATAGCCAATTGGTTATCTTGACCTGGCTCGATATATGGCGTCAGATCCACACGCCAGGAGGCATAGCCATAGGGCCAGCCGCCCACCAAATGGCCGTTGCACCAGACCATGGCATAGGACATGGCTCCGTCGATATCCAGGAAGATGGATTTACCGGCATCACTGACCGGGATCTCGATCTGTTTGCGATACCAGGCCACGCCCGGGCTGGGCAGGCGGCCCATGCCTCCCCCTACCGGGGTGTTCCAGCCTTGGTAAAACGGACCTTGAATGGCCCAATCATGCGGGAGATCAACAGGTTGCCAGTGTGAATCATCAAAGTCGAGTTTCGTAAAGGAGAAATCATTACCGGGATCGCCATCCGGACGTGCATGTCTTTGTGCGGGGTCCTTGATGAAGTCATTACCGCTCGGCAGAATCCAAGGTTTCAGGATATGTTGTTTTGTCTCAACGGCCACGGCCTCCGTAGGTTGGGCGTCCGCGGGTTGGTCATCGTGCCGATCATGATTTTCAGGACGAACGTCGTAGATTAGATGATCTGCGTCTTGGGCTGTTTCATATTTCATGAAACGCCATTGCGCATTGAGATTGATGCGTTGACGTGAAGTTTGGGCTTGGGCGGTCTGAACCATAAGATTAAGAACGAGCACCAGGATCACACCCGCTCTCCGACGCCCATGGTTTGTCACCATCAATTTCATGTATCACTCCTTATTCTTGATACGAACAATCCAAGGTCAGCCTGCATCTTGAAACCAGAGTTAAATCATACCATGAAAAAACAGGGCCTGGAAGACTCCAGGCCCTGCATATCTTCTTTGTACCGTGTCTGACAAAGAAGGAGGACTAACATTTATGGGGTTACTGATTATCGCCGGCGATGAAGCGAACCTCCCCGGGGGTCAGGGCGCGATCATAAACCCTGAACTCATCCATGAGTCCCTCATAGTAACCATCGGATTCCCACTGAGAGCGTCCCAGCCAATTCTGAGTGGTCACCCCCATATCCATGGGATAGGTCTCAGTGGTCACACTGCCAGCCATTTGACTATCGACATACAAACTCAGGGTGCCGTTGTCGAAGACACCGGCCAAATGGTGCCAACCGTCAGACAGAGACGAGCCGGAGGTGTAGCCCGTTTCTCCACTAAGTTCAGGTGTCAAGATCGCCAAACGAACGGCACCAGCCGTGCTAACACGCGGGCACAGGAACAGATAGTTGTCCGTCCCCGTTCCAAAGTCGAAGGCACGCATCCAACTTCCATCCGCATCCTCGTCCATACGAATCCAAATGGCAAAGGTACAGTTTTCCAGGGTGGAAACCATATTACCAATCGGCATATCCACATAGTCAGCAACACCGTCAAATGAAACCGCCCGGTCTAAGTCTTCATTCAGGCTATCCGCATAAAAGAGGGTGGTTGCCGAGGTGCCATCGTACCCGTTGTCGGACTGATCCAGTATATTGTCATCCATGTTATAGTACAAAATCAAATTATCGGTGGTCGGATCACTGGCCTGAGCGACCTCAGGAGCCTCCCGGTACAGGCGAATGGCATCCACGTAGATCCAACCTTCGCCGACGCCATCGACGCCGATGGTCATGCTGGTCACATCGGTCAGATCCGTGTTCAAACTATCTAGCTCGATATTCCACTGCGTCCAGATGGCCAGATTCAAGGCCCCGTCATGGGTGATCTTCTCGTCGTTGATTTCTACATAGAGCTGACCACCATCGTTCTCAACGTCACCACGGAAGAATAGCGTCAGGGTTTTGGCTCCACCCTGGGTCCAGTCATCCCCATCCAGTGACATTACCGCAGACGCATACATGTCGCTATCTTTATTCTCATAGTACATGGGCATGGACTGGGATCCGTCGAAGGCGATGTTCTGTTCCACGTAAGGTGGATCGTCAAGGCCGACCTGAGAACTGTTATCATCGTTCTTGTCGTCATAGCCATCCGCCCAGGTTTCAAAGATGAGATTGTTGTCGCCATAGGACTCCATGTCATCAATGTTGGCATAGGCGGGTGTGCTGAAGGTCCAGGTGTCACCGTTGTAGCTCTTGCCCGATGTCTCATTGATCTCGTTAACCGCCCAGACATAACTGGCGTCATAGACCAAATCAGCAGGAGCGTATTCAGCATTAGTGACAGTCGCCACCAGGGTCATACTATTGACGTCCGTGCCGAGGTAGACCTCGTGTTCGCTGGCATAGCGACCTGAACGCCAACTCAGGATTTGATCAACGGGCACATCCGTATCGCCATCATCCGGAACAGGCAGACGAGCAGCCGTGGGGATAGAGGTAAAGCGAACCTCACTGAGGCCGTAGTAGCGCATCCCGAATATGGACCAGTTGGACAGGGCCGTAATCCGAACAGCACTGGCAGAGATAGCGCCCATATCGATGATGGTGCTGACCTCGGCGTTTGGCTGACCCACAGCTTGTGCAATCACGGCATTGGAATCAAAGACAACCCATTCATTGCCATCGACCGAAACCTCGATCAAAGCCTCTTTGAATCCATAACCCAGGAAATTCTCATTCTCGCCGTTGTAGTTCCAGATTTGCATTTCATTGAGGGTATAGACCTGATCGAAGGTGTATTCGATCCAGGCTTCACAGGGATCGCTTTGGAGGCTGAGCCACATCTGGCTGGACGTGAAGGAGTGCAAATCGTCCGTAAGTCCCAAGCCATTCACCGTGTTTTGGGCGTCACCCTTTTCGGTGCTCGAGGCGGTTGCCGTTATACTATTGGCATCAATCGCAAAAGCAATAGGCTCGGCCGAGAAGGTCCAGACATCGCCTTTGAAAATGGTACTGGGATCTTCGTTGACTTCATCCACACGCCAATAATAAACTCCGTCGAGAACCAATTCTTCCGGGATAAAGGTCGTGTCGGTCTGATTTTGACTGACTAACACATTGCCGGGATTGACGCGACTGGCATCGTTGACATCATCGAAATTCGTACCCAAGTAAACGTCGTGTGTCACGGCATATAAGCCTGCCACCCAACTCAGCGTGGAACTGAGAGCGATATCCTCGTCCCAATTTTCAGGACTGGGGGCCTGAGCCTTGTTAATCGAACTCAAGCTATCAATTTCAAATCCATTCATGAGGAAAAAGGCTTCAGAGACCGTACTGGAAGAAGAGGTCTGACTAAACACGAAAGTGACGTCTTCGCCTCGGGTGATGAACTCGGTCTCAAAAATCGTGATCTCATCCATGGTCTTTAAATCGGAGTTGGTATCCGAGATATCGATATCACTGGTGGTATTCGACCCTGTGGCATCATTGACCGTGACCTCGAAGATACCGGTTTGGTCTTGACCATCGGCATGATAAGAGAGCCAACTGTACTTACCCGCGGGCAATCCACTAATGGTAATCGTCAAAGGGTTGCCTGTTTGACGGGTATCGGTACCGATCCAGTCACGCAAGAGATCGGGCATTTCGAAACCATCGTCCCCACCACGGTCGATCATCTGCATGGCGGCCTCGGCAGCACCGGATGCCCAGGTGGGGGTAACCGTAACACTTACTCCAAAGGCACCAAAGGATTGACTCGTGAAGGAGCTGGAAGATTCGTGGTCTGCATAATAGGCATCATACCCCTCTTCGACCGTTCCATTTGTTGGGGTAAAATCAATCTTTAACTGAGCCCATGCCTCACTACTTGCTACACATAGGCAGAACAGCATTAGCACAAATCTCTTCATATCTACTCTCCTTCAACAATAAATGTTAGATCCTCTTGCATCCCATGATCGATGCAAGAATACTATTTGACTTCACGAAGAAACAAGCCATCCAAGGGCAATGCGGACAGGGCTACCGATCCCCAACACAAACACTACGAACGAAATTCAACATCAATCACTCTACATAGCATAAGAGTTACGGTATCTTAGGAATGTTAGAATTGAAAATTCTCCTTTAGATTAGATAGCCTTGACACTTAGATCCTTAGAGATAATATGGTGTGGGCTACATAATGAATATCGTATAAATAGCGTCTCCAAACAATATCCATTAATGACATTTAGTTGCACAATCGCCGCCTATGCTCCGCTATCTACAAATTCAAGACCAACGTTTCTCTCCTCAAGCCTTGTTATTGACTCATGCTCAGGAGACCTATTTCCCCAGCATCGTCCACGCAGCCATTGATCAGGACCGCCCCATGGGCGATGCGAACACGTTTGAAGAACATGAGCACAACCTCTACCACCTGGTCCTCTATGCCAAACAGCCCGGGGTTTATCGCCAGTCCGGTAGAATACATCAGGCTCCTCCAGGAACCCTTGTCATTATATCCCCTAAGGAGCGACACAGCTTTGTGGACGTAAACCGTCCCAGCGTCTACTCCGAGATCACCTTTACGTTTCACACCGAGGCAGGCGATCCCCTGACCCTGCCTTTTGAAGAACTGCTCAACCTCTACACCGGGATAGAAGGAGAACTTGCACAACACCCGGTATTATCCACAAGCACCACTCAAGACTTGACCATGGGCATGATTCAAATCATGGATTACCTGCAAAGCCCATCCCCCCTGTCCGACTTTTATGCCTATCGGGCCTTGGGCCATGTCTTCGATCTGATCGTAACCCATTGCTATACACCTCAGATACCGGACGCCTCTCCTGTTGAAGACCAGGGTATGCTCAAGGTTAGACGCTATATCGATGAACACTACACCGATACAATCTCGGCCGAACAATTGGCCGACCTGGTCCATTGCTCCAAAGGGCACCTGTTCAAGATGTTCAAGAAGGCCTTTCAGGGCTCACCGCTGGCCTATCAACAGGCCCTTCGTTTCGAAGCGGCCCAGCGGCTACTACGATTTACCTCGTTGAGCTGTTATATGATCGCCCAGCGTGTGGGCTATGACAACGTGAACTACTTCCACCGTCAATTCAAGAAACGCACTGGGCAAACCCCACTGGAATATCGTCAATCCATACGCGATCAGAAATGACACTGCCCCTCCGCTTCTTACTTTAACAATCCCGCCATGAAGCCCAGGGCATGGGCCATGCCCGCATGCCAGGGAGCTGAGCAGGACATCTGCGGCGTATGGTCGGGAATAACCACACCTTCAAATTGATTCTGTTGTAGGATCTCCATAACCCTAACCATGTCAATGTCACCGTCGTCGATAAAGGTCTCGCGATAGTGGGGAGCTTTACCCCGTAATGTTGCGTAGATGAATATAAGCGACTCGGTGTTCGCGGGTATAGCGATCCAAGGCCTGGTACAGATCGCCCTCGGTCATCTCGGCCAGCGTGCCCAGACAGAGTTCGAACTGATTGGCAGGCGAGGGATTGATCTCGACCAGGCGTTGATAGAGATCCGGCTGATAGACCAGCCGGGGCTGTTGCCGTACAGTAGGCAAGGGTGGATCGTCTGGATGCAAGGCTAGGGTGACACCCGCCTCTTCGGCCACAGGCAACAGGTCGTTGATAAAGCGGGCATAACGATCCCAGAGTTGTTCGGGTGTCACGGAGGGCAAGGTTCCAGCTGGGGCATTGGGATCGTAGATCATATTCCAGACCATGCCTAAGGGCATGGGCACATCATAGGAGCCATCCATCCCCACGGATAACGCCCCGCCACGGGCAAAGTGACCCGTGATCCGTCCAGTGACTCCGGCAATGCTGAAATTATAACCTAGGATTGGGATGCCGACCTGACCCAGACGATGCACCAAGATCTTGACATTCTCAACCTGTTCGTCACGACGAGGCCCATCCAGGAGCACATCGTACCAAAAGATGGGATCGATATTCTCGATGGCGGGCAGTTCGAGTTCGGCGTCCTCAACTTGTTGCTTGAGAGCCAGCAATTCTTCGACGCTCCAGAGTTCACGCGGTTCGCACAGCCCCCAGCCCTGATCGCCACCGGTAGGTTGGTTCTGATCGGGATTGCCTTGGCCCTGGTGAAAATAGTCCACCAAGTGCGCGACAATGGCCGTGGCTCCACACTGACGGGCAAAGGCAAAATTCTCTGGAGTGAGCATGTGACGGTAAAGACCGAGTCCTAATTTCATACGTCAGAATCCTATATTGATGCCACCGTCAACGGCTAACTGATGACCGGTAATGAATCGAGCCGCGGGTGAACTGAGATAAACTGCAGCCCAGCCGATGTCTTCGGGGCGGCCCAGGGCTCGCATGGGGGTACGATTGAGGATTCGATCGCGTCGTGCAGGATCGCCCTTGAGAGCCCCGGCAGACATCTCGGTTTCGATCCAACCCGGCGCAATGGCATTCACTCGAATCCCCTCCGGTGACAGTTCCGTGGCCAGTGAACGCACCAGCCCGGTCAAACCGCTCTTGGCTATGGCATAGGCCGAGACCGATGGGATACCAAAGATCGAGGCCATGGAGGTAATAAACAACACACTCGCAGAAGACGACTGCTGTAATGTTGGCAGTAAGGCCCGCGTTAGGTCACAGGCACCGAGTACATGGGTTTGAAACAGACGGGTAAATTCCTGGTCTGTTGTCTCGGAAAAGGTTTTTTTGAGATGAACACCGGCATTGTGCACCAGGATGGAAGGTAGACATTCGTCAGCTTCCAATTGCTTAACCAAGGTGGCTGTCCCCCAACTATCGGTCACATCATGGACATAATAACTGACCTGCGGTCCCAATTCATCAACGGCTGCGGCCAAAACCTCTTGGCGTCGTCCAGTGATCACCACCCTTGCACCGGCCTCGACCATACAGGCCGCCATGGCCTTACCCAACCCCGTACCGCCCCCGGTAATCAAGGCCGTTTGATTATCTAAGGAAAAGAAGTTCAATATAAACACCTCGTTATCGACAACTCAAGTACCCCATTAAGCAGGAAATACACGTAATCCATCAATTGCAACAAATGAGCAACAACTGCATTATCGTAACTTAATTACCCTATTTAAATAAACAATAACATCACATTACTACACAATAATCACCCCGCTTCTTGCAGCGACATGACTAATCCCCTAATTTTTCATTAGTAATTCTATCCATTCCAGGCCAACCTTGTTCAATTGAGTGGCACAGATGTGAGGTAAATTCCGATATAAAAAATGGGATTACTCAGTACAAAGATCTCCCAAAGGCTAATAATGAACCTCTACGGCCCCCTTTGACGTCAGAATCTTTGCTAGTGAGTACTTTGTTTCAGCTTTTTTACGTGGTTGTAACCATCCTGTAACCTTCGATTCTGTATATATACGTAGAGTTACCAAGGACGTAAAGGCAACGTCAGGAGAATTGAATCCATGAGAATACTCATCGTAGAAGACGATCAGGCCATTGCCGAACATATACGCAAGGCATTGCAATCCCAGGGCGACAGTGTAGATGTCGCCAGTGACGGCCAGCAAGCCTGGCTCCTGATCGGCACTGAAAGTTACGACCTGTTGATCCTGGATATCACCCTGCCGCGACGTAGCGGCCTGGATTTGCTCAAGGACCTGCGGGCTCGGGGATTGACGGTCCCAGTCATGATCCTGTCCGCTCGCGACGGCCTCCAGGACAAGGTTGCCGGTTTGGATCTGGGCGCAGACGACTACCTGACCAAACCCTTTGCCACCTCCGAATTACTCGCCCGCATTCGAGCCCTGGGCCGGCGCAAGACCAACATAGACAGTCCGGTCCTATGCTGCGACGGATTGGAGATGGACCTCAGTGATCATCACGTTACACGCAACGGTCGTGACCTGGATCTGACAGCCAAGGAATTCTCCCTCCTCCGTTACCTGCTGGAACGCCAGGGGCATGTGGTCACCCATACCGATATCCTGGAAAAGGTTTGGGACGTCAACTTCGACATGTATTCCGATGTACTCAAAGTAGTGATCAGCCGCTTGCGTAAAAAGGTCGAGGCCGAGGGTGAACCACCCCTGATCCACACCGTCCGCGGTGTAGGCTACCTTCTGAAGGAGGCCGGTGATGACGCTTAAACTCAGAACCCGCCTGGTCCTGCTCAACACCACGGTCATTGGCACGACCTCTGTTTTGTTGGTCGTCGTTCTCTATGGACTGGTGGCCTATCAAATGCAACAGGAATCCCGTGGTTTCCTACAAGACGAATTTCGCGAATATAGCCATCTGTATCAGTCGAACCTGGACGACCCCAATGCTCTACGGCTGGACATGGAAGCCCACTTCACCCAGGCCCGCATGAGCTACCCAATTTTTTGCCGTATCTATGACGCCAGTGGTCACGTTCAAATATCGGTCGCCAATACCGGTGTTGTCATCCCTACTGATCCGAAGTGGGTACAAAAGGCCTTGGGATCCGATGAAGAAATCCAGCATAGTCTAATCACACACGCCCCCCCATCCCTGTATCATTGCCTGTTGAGTCAAATCACATCTCCAGCCGGGGAATCCTACGTCTTTGAGCTAGGCCTGCGTCTGGACCGATTGCAAGCTCAAATGCAACGACTTCGAAACTACCTGCTGGCCGTCATCCCCGTGGTGGTGGTGATCAGCTTTCTCAGTGCCCAATGGCTGGCACGTCGATCCTTGAAACCCTCTTGAATGCTTCATTCAATCCCTCCATCGTATTCGCAGTGGTTCGCTCGAGCAACGTTTACCCATCAACCAAACCGACGACGAACTGGACCAGTTGGCGCGAGCCGCCAACGCCATGCTCGATGACATCGAACAGACCTTTAGACTTATTCGAGATTTTACGGGCGATGCAGCCCACGAACTCCGCACACACCCCTGACTCGGTTGACCATGCTCCTGGAAAACGCCGTGACCCAGGATCCCACCGGAGACCAGGCCCAGGCGACTCTGGACCAGGCCTATCAGGAATGCCAACACCTGCGTCGTCTCATCGATGATCTCATGCTGTTGGCCCGACTGGACAGTCATGATCTCGATGGCTCCCCGGAAAAATTGAACTTTGGCGCTATCGTCGCGGACCTGGGCGAATTCTGGCAGGATATCAGCGTGGAACGTCAAATCACCCTGCGTATCCAGGTCCCCACTGAACTGTACATGAGGGGTTATCCAGGATTATTGCGTCGGTTGTTATCCAATCTGACAGAGAACGCCTTTAAACACACTCCTGCCGGAGGTGTCATCACAGTCAGGGCCCAAAGTCAAAACCAACAGCTGACCCTGGAGGTGCAAGATTCCGGGCATGGGATAGAAGCCTCGGAACTCCCCAAGCTGTTTAATCGCTTCTACCGTACCTCCACTGCTCAATCCAAACGGGTCAATGGGACGGGATTGGGTCTAAACATCTGTCAAAAAATCGTTCATTTACATGGCGGTCGCATCGAGGTTGAAAGCCAAGCCGGTCAGGGCACCGGACTGCGTGTCACGCTGCCGCTGCAAGGTCCCACTACAGAATCGTCTAATCCGAAAGGAACATCATGAAATCCGTATTTACCATATTATTAATCAGTTTACCCATGGTTACCACAGCCATGGAATCGGTGGTCCGAGCAATCCGGTCAGGGCCAGGCCTTAATACGATTCTACGGAACCTCCACCTGCATGATTTCTCCGGTCAGGTCAACTGCGAACCCTTTACCTGGCAGATCACCACCGATCCCAACACGGGCACGCTTGTGGTCAACGGTGAACTCGATGTCCTTATCTCTAAGATGGACACACAGAACAAGAAACGTGACAAAAACATGCGTAACATGTTTCAAAGCAAGAAATTTCCACATATCCATGGGAAAATCGTAGACGCCAATCTAGCCGCGGTCCAAACCGATCCCAGCCTCACCCAGGGAAGTCCCGGGCAAACTCCCGATCGTTCTGACCATCTGCAACAGAAGCAAATGTGATGGCTCAGGTCACTCAATTCAAGACTACCGCGAGAAAACCACCTTCACCCCTGAACTTTGACGTGTCCCTTAAATCCTTCGGACTCAGCCACCCAGTGTCATGGGGATCATTCGCGTGGGTGACACTGTCCGACTGCAGGCCGAGGTCACCCTCACCCCCAAACAGCCCAAGAGGAACCTTCACTCGCAATCCTAAAGGAGTCCATTATGAGTGTATACCTGCACCAAATCGCCAGTCAGGTCCCACAGTTAAGCCTATAACCAGGACACCATTCGCGAAAAAATGTTGCAATGGCTGGCCCCCCCGAGCGTAGACGGCCCGCCTGATCAACCGTATCTATAAGGAAAGCGGCATCCACACCGCTACAGTGTGCTGCCCGATACGGGCCTGTCCCTGGGGCTGACCGATGGCCCCTGTCGAGAAACGGGCCGGGGACCGGCCACCGCAATGAACTCTACACGAATCGGCCGCCCGACTCTATGTGGACGTTGCTCGACAAGTGCTGAACGATTCGATTCGAAGTCACCAGAGCAGGTGACACACCTGATTACGGTCTCCTGCACGGGCTTTTTTAATCCCGGTCCCGGAATTACGAGATCATCCGACAGGTGCCCTAATCCCACGGTCCAACGCTTCTCACATCGCTATGGGGTGTTATGGTGCCTTTCCCGCCCTACGTCTGGCTCAATCGATTGTCAGGCGGATCCCGAGGCTTGTGTCTTAATTGCGATGTCGAGCTGTGCTCACTCATTTGCAATCAAAGACGACCTGAACTCCATCCTGGGGGGAGCCCTCCTATTAGCCGATGGGGCCGCTGCGGTATTGGTCAATAGTCGTCCACAACGGCCCGATAAAACAGCTCTGGAAACTGGAATCACTTCACCACAACCTTGCTTCCCAATAGTGAGACGAGATGGCCTGGACCATGGAGATCACGGCTTCGACGATGATCCTTTCCCCCAGGTCCGCGACTGATCGAAGCCAACTTACTGGGAAATCCTGCATCCATCGCTACAGGAGTGGAACAGTTTCGGTCTCGGCCATTCGTCACTGGGCCGTTCATCCCGGTGGCAAGGCCATTTTGACCGCATCGAAACGTCTCTGTTGCTGGAGGATCAATTGACCGTCTCGCGTTCTGTCCTGCGTGACTATGGCAATATGAGCAGCTGTCACCATCCCTCTTTGTGCTCCAGGCTATGATGAATCAACCGGCCTCGACGGCTCGCGAGAGCCCTACTGGCCATGGCCTTCGGACCGGGCCTAACCATGGAGATGGACTCATGCATAAGGTTTCTCCCCTTCACATTGAAGAGGCGTTGTCTCAACGCAACACACCAAGCGTCGCTAGGAGAGTCGATTTCATGAAGTCACCTTGGGTGTGGATATTGCTATTGGGCATTGCCCTTCTTACCTTGATTCCGGCCAGTCAGCTACCACGACTGGAGGTGGACACGTCCAACCAGTCGATGTCTGCCCAACAGCAGCCCATCCATCCCACAACAGACCGACCGAGTTTGCTGATCGCAGTCCATGGGAATCAACCTTTGACCTTTCCCCAATGGCGGCAGTTAAGCGAATTAAGCCTGGCGATCAACCAGTCACCGGGCGTCACACAAGCCTTGCTCCCTTTGATTTCCGCGGAAGGCTGGACCGTACGACTATTACAGCAATTCAGTCCCCAGGCCACTGAACGCCTGCAAGACCTCCTGCGATTGCTACGTTCGAAGGATGGCAAGACCGTAGGGATCCTGGTTTTACTCGAACCGCAAGCTGCCATAGGTCCTACAACGAACACAAACGCTGGCCCAACTGCGAGATATCCTCAACCAATATCGCATCGAGGGCCTGGAGACCTGCCTGGTCGGACTCCCCGTGGTCAACGAGACCGTGGGTGAGATGATCGAGCGCGACCAGGGCTTGTTGTTGCCGCTGTCAGTCGGTGTCATTGCTCTACTCCTGTGGCTCATTTACCGCAACCCCATGGGCGTGATCGTTCCCATGGCCGTCATTGGTTTGGCCGTGGTTTGGACCCTTGGCCTCTACGCCTGGCAGGTGCGTCAGTTGAATGTGATCACCTCCTTACTAGCGCCCGTCATCATGATTCTCTCGTTGGCCACGGCCATCCACGTGGTCGAGGCCTTTCAATCGTCCCCTTCAGCATGGTCAAACCCCACACGAAGCCGTTCGCAAGGCAGTCCAACGGGTGTGGCGACCTTGCCTGTTTTCAGCGTTGACCACGGCCGCGGGGCTGGCTTCACTGCGGTGCAGTTCCATCCCCGCGGTCAGGCTCTTTGGTCTCTACGGTGCCATCGGAGTGTGTCTTTCGTTTATCTTTGGCTTGACCGTGACTCCCCTACTCTTATCCTGGCATGGCTGGCAGCGTTGTTCCCTAGCCTCGACGTCCCGAGGAACCAACATGAATCGCCTTCTAACAGGTTGCACAAGTTTGGGCTGGGACCATCCTAAACTTGTCATGGCTGGCCTACTGGGTCTGAGCCTACTGACCGTGCTCGGTTTGAGTCGCCTGCACAGCAACACCAACCTCATCGACTTTCTACCCCAGCAATCTGAACTGGTACGCACCAGCCGTTTGGTCGATGAGCACTTAATCGGCATCAATCCCCTCACCTGTCGAATCACACCTCCACCCCAAGACACTAAAGCATTTTTAGAGACGGCCGCGCAACTGGACTCTATCAATGGCCTGCATGTTGAATCTTCAGAGCCCTTTGACGTAACCCTATACGTGCGTGCCATTGGTTCACGCCAGGCCCTCTCCCTTTTGACCACGTTGAACGATCTGGCTCGATTCTGTTTCGGCCCTCAGACCGAAACGCACTTTAGCGGCTACTTCCATAGTATTGTCACGGAGTCCGATCAATTGGTTGGCGATCTGGTGCGATCCTTCGGATTGGCCTTGACCGTAATTACCCTATTGATCGGTCTACAACTTCGATCCCTCAAGGCTACCTTGTTATCGCTCGTACCCAATCTCTTGTCCGTGTTTTGGATCTTCGGGGTCATGGGCCTGGCCGGAATCGACCTGAGCACAGGCACGGCCATGATCGCCTGCGTGGTGCTAGGACTGGCCGTGGACCACACCATCCACTATCTGTCATTCTTGCGACACAACCCCCAACCAGATCTTAATGCAGCCATCAGCGATACCGCACATGAAGTGGGACCCGCGTTGGTCGTCTCCACCTTCATCCTGGCCGTGGGCTTTGGTGTAGGTATAACAGGCAGCTTCAAACCCACCATCTACTTTTCTTTGTTTACAGCCCTGGCCATGCTGGCGGCATTGTTCTGCAATCTCACGGTCATTCCCACTTTACTGCGGCTGACAAAACTAGAACTAAGATGGGTCCCTGCCGCTTTTCATCGAACATTACACAGTTCAAACCATGAGGAGGTTGAGGTGTTATGAATACGAATGATTCTCTTATGATCTGTGGTGCAGGCCCGGTAGGACTGCTACTGGGACACCTGTTGGCCCAGCGAGGTGTGCCGATCACCCTCCTGGAACAGCGTTTGGAACGTCCCACAGCCTCCATGGCCATCGGCATCACCCCTCCATCGCTCAAGCTACTGGAACCGCTCGGTCTGACTCAACCTTTCCTGGATCGAGGGCTAGCCGTGCAGAACGCCTCGGTTTACGAGGATGGTCGCCACGTGGGAGATTTATCCTTTGAGACGCTCCATGGCGATTACCCCTTCATTCTATCTCTGCCCCAATCCGAGACCATCGAGATCCTGGAAAACGATCTCGTCCACAAACCCAATGTCACCTTGAAACGGGGTTTCCGTGTGGACGACATTACGTCCCACTCCGATCATGTCGAAATGAAGATCTGGAATGAGCAGCAGGGCTGTCATGAGACCCTGACCACATCCTATCTAATCGCCTGTGATGGCGTCAACAGTCAGGTACGCAAACAGGCCGGTATACGTACCCAAGAGAAACCCTATTCCCAAGACTTCCTCATGGCCGACTTCGAGGATCAAAGTGATCTAGGGCAGCGAGCCTGTCTGTTTTTTACGCCCACAGGAAGCGTCGAGTCGTTTCCTCTGCCCCATCAGCATCGACGATGGATCGTCCAACTGGACGGCCTACCCAAGAATCAACTCTATCATACCAACCTGGTCGAGCAGCTGGTGCAGGAGCGTTGTCAACGAACCTTATCCCCAGAGGGTAAACGATTCGAAAGCCGCTTCAGTGTCAAAAAAATGTTAGCACGACAGTATTATCGCGAACGCGTCATTCTCTGCGGAGACGCAGCCCATGCCATGAGCCCGGTAGGCGGCCAAGGCATGAACACCGGCTTTGCCGATGCCGCCTTGCTGGCCGAGGTTCTACCGCAAATCATCCATGATGAATCTCAACATAACCGCCTCCTAAATCTTTACCAACGACAGCGTCAACAGGCCTATCGGGTAGCAGCCCTACGGGCCGCCTGCAACATGTGGGTGGGCACCCGACGGGGAGTATTGTTCTCCAAATTACGTCACCATCTCCTGCATCGGTTGCTACAGAAATCCGATGCCCTGCGCCTGGCCGAACACTTTGCCATGCTCACGATCCCACAACAATCTCAACTAACTTTAACACCCTGACCAAGGAAATCACGATGCAAGATGTCATAGGTCTTAATCTCAAAGAATCTCTTCAAAGCCCCGAGGGGAAGCTCCAATTCAACGAAGCCCATTTCGCCGTGGCCTCCTCCCAATACGATCGTGCGACCCAATGCCTTTCACTAGGTCGTGACCGTCACTGGAAGGATGCTCTGATTCAGCAACTCCCCGATAAAACTGATCCGACCTGCCTAGACCTGGCCTGTGGCACGGGCGATCTCACCTTTCAACTGGCCCAACGCTACCCAGACGGCCATGTCATTGGCCTGGATTTGACTCAAGCCATGATCGAACGAGCCCAAGTACGCAATTCCTTCACCAACATCGAATTCCTCGTGCAAGACATGTGCCGAACCGGTCTACCGGATCAAAGTGTCGATATCGTCACCGGCGCCTATGCCTTACGCAATGCACCCGATATCCATCAGGCCCTGGACGAAATCCATTGCGTGATGAAACCCGGATCAACCGCGGCCTTCCTCGACTTCGCCAAGCCCAGGCATCGCGTCCTGCAAAGCATCAACTACGGCCTGCTCAAGGTCTGGGGCAGCTTCTGGGGTTGGGCCCTGCACCGCAACCCCGATGTCCACGGCTACATCTCCGAAAGCCTCAAGGGCTTCCCCCACCATGCGGCACTTAAACAGATGATCCAGGACAAGGGATTCACTCAACTGCGTACCCATCGACATTTCATGGGCATGATGGAGACCTACGTGTTTGTTAAGCCGTGATTTCGATACGGTTCTGTTCGGGATCGAGGACGACACTCTCATAGTAGCCGTCCCCGGTCAGTCGTGGGCCATCGACCACCGAGTAACCATCTTTAGCCAGGATCTGGGTGAGTTGATCGACCTGCTCATGGGATCCCACGGAAAACGCCAGGTGAGCCCAGCCTACACAAGACACCTGCGGATCTCCAATACGAGCCCCCACTGAAACCATCTGCATGATCTCCAACCGGGCCCCGGTATCGAAACTCAGAAAGTAGGATGAAAACCCCTTGGCCGGGTTATCATAACGGTCATTGGAAACGGCTCCAAAGTACATTTGGTAAAAGTCTCGCAGTCGTTCGATATCCTCGGCCCAAATCGCCACGTGTTCTATCTTCATGGTACATCCTTAAAATGGTTTGACTCGTCATTGTAAACACAAAAAGGATAAGTTCAAGTCTCGCTGTAACCTGTCCCTAATGCCCTATACAGAATTTTAGGGACAAATCCTGGGGTTTCCTGTAACATTTTAAGCATGAGAGTCGTCCAATAAGTGAATCTCTAACGTTTCAGAGATGAATGGACGTCGATGCGGTACATGTCACTTATGTTGAAGGACTTGCCATGCAGGGAAAAACCCGTTACCTATGGGTCGCCTTAGTGGGAATATGGCTGACTCAATCCGCCCTCGGAATCGAAATCTCCGGTCAGGTCGTGGATCATCAGGGTCACTCCGTCGAGGGGGCCGAGATCGTGGTCTTCGAGGTCGATGAGATGGACAGAGAAGATTACAGCAAAATCATGACATCGCCTGTATTGAGCGATGCCGAGGGACATTTCGAAATCACCCAGCCCGTTCATACGCGTCATTACAGCTATATTGTCGCACGCAAGCCGGGATTGGCCTTAGCCTGGGATTGTGTCAATTCCTATGGAGTCACCAAGGGACGGGCCTATTTCCTCCTGGTTTTGGAAAAACCGGGAGTGCTGGCAGGAAGGGTTGTTGACTCGACAGGTAAACCGGTAGCAGAGGCACATGTACAAGCCATCCCTAAAACCAGCCTTCTTTCCCGTTTGGATCAAAATCCTATTTATGGTCCTGAGACATGGATGAGCACACAAACCGATGAACAGGGAGTATTCACCTTCAAGCAATTTGGCCTGGATGTCAGTACCGATTTCTGGATCAAGGCCCTCCATGCCCAGAGCACCTACATCTTTACCCCCAACTACATGAGTGCCAGTGGCTTTGAGGTTGACCAACCTGACATCCGTTTGGTTCTTCCCCAAGAACAAGAACTTCAAGGATTTGTGCTGAATCCCGAAGACAACACCCCAGTGCCCAATGTCGAATTGGTACTGAGTTACGGTGGAGACATCAGAACAGCAGACTACACCTTTCGCTCCAGACGAATCACCTCTGATGATCAGGGGCAGTTTCTCTGTCCAGGGCTGCCTGCGGGCAAAATCCGCATCAAATTATCCGACGCCGAACAAGTCAAAGGGATCTGGGCGTTAAAACGAATGGAGGTTGATTTCAACCCCATGAACTCTTCAGAGTCCATCCAGGTCACTTTAGAGCGTTGTGGTACCCTCGAATTTACGGTCCATGAAAAAAGAACGCGCCGCCCCCTATCCGATTTTTACCTCCGAGGCTGGGGTGAGGATTACTTCTTTCTCCAAAAACCCGATTCTTCCGGAAGTGCTCGGGTTCATCTTCCTGCGGGCAAGTATCGCTATAACTTCTGGCATAAGGAACCCTACTCGTCTTGGGAGCCCGGCACACAAGTGAGCGTCGAGGCCGGCCAAAGTGTCAGTATCCCCATCGAAATGAACCTCATGCCTCGCTTGACAGGGCAAGTCCGCTTACCCAATGGACAAAACGCCACGAATGTACTGGTGCGGGCTCAATCCTATGGGGATCAGGTCTATACCGATCAACAGGGGCGTTTTCAGATCGATTGTGACAACCAAGGGACAGAGCTTATCGTCCTTGACAGGAAACGGAAGTTAATGGCCTATGACCAGGTGGAGGATCCCAATGATCCCGTCAATCTTCAATTGCAGCCAGCCCTCAAAATCACCGGTTCGATCCGAGATCCCCAGGGCAATAGTATCTCAGCCGCCCGAATCAGCATGTCGATTACGTCCTTTGAATCAAGGGGAGCAGGTGAAGTTTTAACCGATTCCAACGGCCATTTTGAATGGCTTGCCTGTCCCATCGAAGAAGAGGACTTTCAAGTCAGGCTCAGTGTCAATGTCTCAGGTTATGTCCCTCTTAGCAGCCGTCGAATGACGGTCCGTAAAATCGCTGACCAGGTCTATAAACTTGAACCCGTCACCCTCAACCCCGCGAACCTTTCCATATCCGGTGTGATCGTCGATGCCAACGACAACCCCGCCCCGCGCGTGATCATGTTCCTTCATGGCGATGACGGTACCGATCAACCGGATAAGACCACGGCCACGGATGAACAGGGCCGCTTCCAATTTACCCGCATCGGTGAGGGCCCTCTGCGTATCCAACTCAACTTCGATAGCAGCCCGGGGGGATTGGGTTGGCTCCATTGCCAAGCCGGGGATCACGGCATCAAAGCCATCCAGGGACAAACCAATGTACATGAACCCTTCCAAAGTCTCAGTGACACCCCCCTGCCCGATCTCTCCAGTCTGTCACCCGACTTGGCCCAGGCCTTGCAATCCGATCACCCTGCCCTGCTCTGTTTTGTAGACATCGAATTGCGTACGGCCCGTCACTGCCTGTCTCAACTGGCCCAACAACTCGACCCTCTTAGAGAACAAGGCTTCCAGGTCCTCATTATTCAGATGTCCCCGGTAGATCTGACCACTTACCAGGAGTGGATCGAGAACAACAACATCAACATCCCGATCTACCCCATCGAGGGAGACCTCGTGCAAAAGAAGTACGACTGGGGCGTCAAGTCACTGCCCTGGTTGATCTTGACGGATAAATCGCATAAAGTGATCTCCGAAGGATCGAGTTTGAAAGAGGTCTTAGAAAGGATGTAATTGTGAATAAGCGATTGGCAATAAGTTTGGGACTGCTTCTGACGGTTGTCGCTCAGGCAACTGAGGTGACCGGTGTGGTGCGGGATGGAGAAGGACAGCCTGTTGAAGGAGCAGAGATCCAGATCCTCCCAACCCATACTAAAACCGTCACCTCTGACCAGGATGGTGCCTATCAATTAACCTGGCAAGCCGAAGAATGGTGGGATGATGATGTCGTCTATTATATCGTCGTCCGAGACCAGGAGCGTCAACAGGCCGTTGCCCTGCCCATCGGCAAGGAAACGATATCCATCGATCTTACCCTGCAACCGGCATTGACCTTGACCGGACAGGTGGTGGACGAAAATGGCCAGGGCATTGGCGGAGCGACAATACACGTCATGATGCGGGCCTCCTATTGGGGATCTTCTCTTTTTAATAGCTCTGATTCTCCCACCACAGATGACCAGGGTCATTTTGAGATTGGAGATCTACCACCGGCCGTTCGTTATGGACTCACGGCCAGCGCCAAGGGGTATGGCACCTCCGACCTGGATGTCAGCAATACCGAAGAGGCTCAGGGTGGGCGTTTGGAGGTCGGCAAACTGACCTTGACGGTTGCCAATCAGAAGGTTTCTGGAAGACTGATCGACCAGACAGGCAAACCGATATCCGGGCTGACCCTTCGCTGTTATGGTGACGGACAACCGGATTGCGAGGCTACCACGGACGCACAAGGCGCATTTCACTTTGACGCCCTGTGCGAAGGTCCAGTGACACTCAACGCCCATGGACGTATAGAGGATCAGCAGATCTCTTGTCGTGCCACCACCCTGGCAGGCACGAAGGATATCGAATTGATGGCCATCCCGGGACAAAACATGCCCCATCGTTTTATTCGTTCCAAGTCCTATGAGGATATTTTGGCAACCGAGATGTTTGTGGCCGGCCGGGTTGTGGACGAAACAGGCGATCCCGTCCCCAATGTACCGATCAATGTCAATAGTATCCGTCGTGAACGAGAACCCGGAAAATACTCCTGGACCTATTCCAATTACAATACCCTGGGCGATGTCACGGACGAGCAGGGACGTTTTGTCATCGAGGTCGAGGAGGATGCGGCCTACAGCCTCTGCTTGTCGCCCTTGAACCATGCCGCCATGATGATCTACGACCTACCTATGGGCACACGGGATGATGAAGTCGTTTTATCCAAAGGCGGCACGGTCAGGGGGTGGGTGATGCGTATGGACAAGGGGCAGAAGGTTCCTATTGCGAATGTTGAGGTTCGAATCGAGCAGACGGATCGATCGGCCTATTCCCACATCGGTTTCGATCAGGATCGCACGGTCAAGACCGATAGTGATGGCCGGTTCTGTTTTGAGCACCTGCGTCGAGTTTATCGCTCAGACCGTAATGAAGAAGAATATTCCCCCCGCATTTGGGAGGTACGTTCACAGGGACTGTCACAAACCGTGGGCTTTTATGATGACGAGCATGAGGTCGAGATCGAACTGTTGGTCAAGCCTAAGTTGGATGACGCCAAGGCCCTTCAAGGTCAATCTCTACCGGGTTGGGAGACCTTAGGATTACCTGATTTGGATGAGGCCACCCAAAATCAGGCCTTACTGATCTGTTTCTTCAACTATGAACAACGCCTGGATCGTCGCCGGATCTCTCAACTGGCTCAGCAACAAGAGGCTCTACGGGACGTAGGGGTCACCCTCTTGCCCATCGACATTTCCGGTGCCGATTCAGATAACATACAGACCTGGCTCGAAAAACTCGGTCTTGAAGCCAGTTACCAGATCACCGCTGACCTCGACGAAATCCGCTTCCTCTGGAATATCCAGTCCTTACCCTGGTTGATTCAAACTGACTCAGACCATCTAGTTAAGACCGAAGGAATGGATCTAGAGAACACTTTGAAAAAGGAGAAATCATATTGAGACCGGCTTTAGCCTTAAATTTATGGATACTTCTTATTACGGCAAGTACCCCAATGGCTCTAGCCGACTCGCGGGTTGTCCATTTCCCCGAAGACAAGGCTATCGGCCGGTTGATGGTTCGAGATCCGGATTACAACGAAAGACTCATCGGCCCCTTTGGTTGGGAGTTGTTTGCCCAGGCTCAAGGGAATGTTTCGATTCCAGCAGGCCAGGACTTGAAGCTTGTGGTCTATCGGGAGAGTTCCGATTTCATCTTCCTTTCCGAGCTTCAGCCCAATGACCTGCAAGCCCTATCCTTGGAAAACACTCTACTGCTGGACGAAGATTTTAGCCATCTAAAGCATTTGACCGGATTAAAGGCGTTGAACCTAAGCTCAACTCAACAGATTAATGGTCATGGCCTAGGTGCGATCACTCATTTTAACAAGCTTATCGAGTTGGACTGCGGAAGTACAGAAATAGCTGATGCGGCATTAAAGCATATCGCCCAAATAACAACCCTTGAGCATTTGTATCTAAACCACACTCATATTCAGGGGACGGAATTGCCTCTGCTATCAAGGCTAACTGCACTTCGGAAACTGACCTTAGCGGGGACACGGGTTACGGATGAATCCTTGGCATTCCTAGAATCACTACCCTCTCTCGAACGGCTTGACCTTCATAACACAAAGATTGGTGACAAAGGCCTAGCCCATGTGGGTCGTGTAATGTCTCTGCAAAAATTAATCCTGGGGCGTGTTGATCGGGAAGCCGACCTCTCCCCCATAACGGATAAAGGACTGAAACACCTGGGGCATCTAACAGAGCTTAAAGACCTGGGCCTATACTGGACCCTGATTACCGATGCCGGACTCAAGCATCTTGCAGGCTTGAGCAAGCTTGAGGTCCTCAGCCTCAATGGGACACAGGTCACGGGAATCGGATTTGCCGATCTCAACAAGCGTGCCCCTTTAAGGGCCCTTGAACTGGCAGAATCAGCTTTCACGGGGGATGGACTTGCGGCATTGAAGCCTTGGTACGCAACGCTCGAAGAGTTGATCCTTTACGGCACGTCCTTGCGGGATGAGGACCTAGTTCCTTTGCAAAGCTTGAAACAATTAAAACGCCTCGATTTGAGCGGGATACCACTGACGGATACAGGCCTCGTGCATCTTGGGCAAGTACAATCGTTGGAGTCCATTTCATGTAACCGGACCACAATCACCGATGCGGGCCTCATGCATCTAGCGAGCCTGCCCAATCTCAAGAGCATTCGCACTCAGGAGACCCATGTCACAGCTGAGGGTTTGGAGGCCTTTAAACACGCTTTAAAGGGTAGACCGATTGAAGTGAATCTCAGCTTGAGATTAACAAATTCCGATCAACAAGGGCTGCAAACCATCAAGGAAGAAATCGCACTGCAACATGCCGAGGCCATCTCACTCCAATCAAAGCCGCTCCCCACTCTGAAAACCATTACTGGAAAGACCAATACAGACTTGGCTGTTGTAGGCCAACCTGCATTGATTTGCTTTGCAGATCTAGAACAACGCCCATCAAGACGCTTATTGAAACGTCTTGATGGGCAACTCAATATGCTCCAAGCCAAGGGAATTGCAATCATTGTGATCGACGTTTCAGGTTCAAGCTCCAAAAGTTTGAAGGCATGGCAGGAGAAAAATAAAATCTTGTTTGACATAATCCCTGCAGCCGTAGGATTCGAGCAACTCACAAAGGATTGGGGTGCGAAATCTCTACCTTGGCTTATCCTGACCGATCAAGAACAGAGGGTCTTGAAAGAGGGATTGCCCCTTGATGAGGTGATCGGATCTCTATAAAATGGAACTCAACAAACGACAACCCTATTGGGAGAGTCACTCATGTTTGATGTTTGGCAACGACGTCTGATCCTGGCAGGCCTGGTCTTGCTGGCGAGTTGGGCTCAGGCACAGGAAGAACACTGGCTCCATTATCGCAGTAGCCGTGATGCCGAGGATATCCTGGGCGTCTTGGACACCAAGCGTCACTATTGGACCGACCGACCTGAAGGGGTGGCCATGCCCCTCTTTAAGTCAGAGAATCCGGTCTTTGTGAGTTGGTCCACCCCCATGGCCCCGTCCGGTCAGGTATGGATCGCCTTGGATCGATCCAGTCAGGAGCGTCCCCAGGACCTGCTCTATATCGATTCGGACTGTGACGGCGATTTGTCCGACGAACAAGGACAGGCCCCCTATCGTTTCAATGAGGATAGCGTTCACTTTGGCCCCATCAAGGTGGTGTTCCCCAGTGACGATGGCCCCATTGCTTACCACCTAAACGCCTTTATCTACCCCAATTCCGACCGCTTCTATCTCTTCTCAGCGGGATGGTATGAAGGAAGTGTCACCTTGGCCGGGCAAACCTATCACATTACCTTAGCGGATAAAAATTGCAACGGCACCTTTAACGATCGCTCCCTGGATTTCAGTCAGGCAGACCGCATCAGCTTGACCCCCCAGAAAAAAGTGGATTTTGTCATGCCGGGACGTCTGATCGAAATCGACCATTCTTTCTACGCCCTTGACATCATACGAGATGGGGCCTTTATTACCCTGAACAAAACCGATGCGGTGACCTTGGGTCAAGTACAAGTGCCTTCCTCGGTTACGGAGTTCAAGGTGGCAGGCGAGCCGGGACAGTTTACCCGTGCCCCTCGTGACGGCATGGCCCAGCTACCGATAGGGTCCTATCGCATCGACCGCTGGGTAACGGTCAAGCAGGATGAACAAGGCCGTAAATGGAAAATGGTGGGTGACGATTTTGGCGATCAGGGCTTGATTGAGGTTAAGCCCGATGGCATTGCGTCCCTTGCCATTGGCGAACCGGCCATCTCATCCGTATCGGTCGATGAAAATAACGGCACCTACAGCTTCGATTATAACATCACCGGTCAACTGGGCGAATCCATCGCCATGACGGTCGATGGAAGCAATGTCCCTGCCCCCAAACTGCACGTGAGGGACAAGACCGGGCAATATGACAAGACCCTCAACTTTGGGTATGGCTGAGGTGGCACCTGTTCGCTCTCGTGGCGAGAGCCCAATGAAATCGATAAACCGATCATGTTTACCCTGGAGCAAGATGGGCCTTTCAGGATCAGTGCCCGTCCCTATCTGATCAAGCCCGAGTTTCGTTTGCCCCCGGTCAGCGGTGCCACCATCGAGAACGTCGCGGGCAAGGCAGGTAATCAAAACCTGGAGAACCTGGTCAATGGTCAGAACCTGAAGAATCGTGACAGTGACCTGCTGTTGGAATGTGACACCCAACCGAGTGGGATGTGGCAGTCGTCCGCGTCCACTGATGTCATCGAATTCGATCTGGGTGGCCCCTATGAATTGTCCATTGCCCAAATCTGGAACTATAACCATCCCCAATGGACGGGCCAGGGGCTGGCCCGTGCGGATGTCTCGGTCTGGACCGAGGCGGGAGGCTGGAAGACCGTTCTTGAAGACGTAACCTTCGACCCGGCCGAGGGCACAGACGACTATGACAGCCCCACGGTGTTACCCTTGCAGGGAATCACGGCAAGCAAGATCCGTTTCTCTGACCTGGTAGGATTGGATCCTCAAGGCCCTGTCGGCCTCAGTGCGGTCCGCTTCTATCAACAAAGGCCCTTGCATGCCTGCAACCCCATTCCGTCTAACGGCAGAACGCTCTTTGCCAGTGGAACCATCTCGGTGGGTTGGACTGCAGGCCTGGGATCCGAACAACAACGGGTCTATGTGGGATTCGAACCGGACCAATTGACCCTTTTAGACACGGTTGATGCCAATGGCATCTGCATGGCTACCCTGGAGGGCTGCAGCGAAAACACGCACTACCTCTGGAGAGTTGATAGCATCCAGCCAGATGGCACGGTGACCACCGGACCGCTGTGGAGTTTCGATACCGCCCAGCTGGTTTCTCACTGGACCTTTGATGAGCCCAGCGGCACAACCGCACAAGACAGCGGCCCCTACGGTCTACACGGCCAAGTCAAGGGCACGGCCGACTGGCGTCCGAATGAGGGCAAGGTCGGCGGAGCCTTGATGCTGGACGGGCAAGGCAGCTATGTGGACCTGCCCAATGAGGTCGGCAGTGGCGCAGGGCCCAAGACCCTGGCCCTATGGGCCTACCCCATGGGAATACGAGAATGGGCCCGCTTTATGGAATTCGGGAATGGGCCCAATCGTGACAACCTACTCTTTTCTCGTTTGGAAGGATCGAACAGCTTGGTCATGACTCTCTTTGATGGAAGCCAGGAGGGAGAGCGTCAGGTGGCCGAAGAAGCCATCGACAACGAAACCTGGCAATTCCTGGCCGTGACCTTTGACAGCCAAGGGCAAACTGTTCTCTATAAAAACGGCCAACGCCTATGCGAGGGCTCTGAAAACGTCACCCTCTCCGATATCACTCGTGTCCACAACTACATCGGCAAGAGCAATTGGGATTGGGATCAATATTACCATGGCCTGATCGGTGATGTCTGGGTAATCAATGACCTCCTCGGTGACAAACAGATCAAGGACCTGTATGAGGGACGCGGGTATAGGCCATCTGCCACCCAAGCCTTATTGCCAAGATTTGTCATAGACCAGCGTGTGTCAGAGACAATACCACAAACCCCAGTAAACAAACGGGGCTTGCGGTTTATTATCATTCTAGCTATCATAGGAGTGATCGTATTTCTGGGTAAACGTACCCGCCCCAAAACAAAATAGAATCTTGAAAGTATCGTTTAGATGGATTGGACGTTTACCCTTCACGCCGAGGAAGGTTATCTCGAAGTCACAACCCGAGGAAACGCCAATCGTGAAACAACTCTAGCCATGGCACAAACCATTGCCCGAGAAGCCCCTAAACACCAAGTCAAACGGATACTCATCGACCACCGCAATATCAGTGAAGTCAACGGCGAAGTAGTGGATGTCTACCATCGCCCCAGGCAACTGGGTGAAAACTACAACATCCATAAGGTTAAAATTGCAGAACTCATCATTGAAGAGCATACGGACTTCTTTCGTTTCTTTGAAACGGTCTGTTTGAATCGGGGCTTCGATTTTGCGATCTTTACCCGTCGCAAAGATGCCCTAGGCTGGTTACTGGATTAGCACTTTCAACCCAGTTGCGCCAGGCCTCTTTCCAAATCGGCGATGATGTCCTCGACGTTTTCCAAGCCCACGGCCAGCCGAAATAGGGTGTCAGTAATCCCCAGTCCATAGCGTTCCTGGCGGGAGTAATCATAGTAACTCACCAGTGCCGGATGGGTAATGAGCGTTTCGACACCCCCCAAGCTCGGACCGATGAAACAGAGTTCCAGGGCATCCAGAAAACGCTTGGCTGAGGCCATGGTGCCCTTGGTGACAAAGGTCACCACCCCACCGCCACCAACCATCTGATCGCAGGCCACATTATAGTGAGGATGGCTCTCCAGGAAAGGATAGTACACTCGCTTAATACGAGGATGGGATTCCAGGTGACGGGCGATCGCCAGGGCCGTTTCATTTTGACGAGCCACGCGCAGGGGGAAGGTCTTAAGGCCACGCAGGAGTAAATAGCAACAATGGGGATCAATGGTCCCCCCCATGGACTTGTGCAGGTTGCGAATCTTTTCCACCAGATCGGGCCGCCCCAACACGGCTCCGGCCAGGATGTCATTATGCCCGGCCAGGTACTTGGTACAGCTTTGCAGGACCAGATCCATACCAAATTCAAGGGGACGCTGATTGTAGGGGGTCGCAAAGGTGCTGTCGATCAAGGTCAGGACCTTGTGACGCTGGGCGATCTCCTTGATCTTAACCAGATCGAAGACGTTGAGGTAAGGATTGGTTGGTGACTCGGAAAAGATGAAGCGAGTGTTCTTCCGGATGGCCTTCTCCAAGGCCTGGTAATCACCAAAGGGCACAATGGTACAATCAATCGAGAACTGCTTGAGATAGGAACGACAGAACTCCAGGGTCTTTTTGTAGCTGTCATCCGTAATCACGATATGATCGCCTGACTGCACCAGGGCCAAGATGGTGG
The DNA here is from genome assembly GCA_963662565.2 of Sedimentisphaerales bacterium. Lineage (GTDB taxonomy): Bacteria > Planctomycetota > Phycisphaerae > Sedimentisphaerales > Anaerobacaceae. The sequence continues at coordinate 69,068 of CAXXXG010000013.1, forward strand.
TGGTAATGGCACTCATACCCGAGGAAAACACCACACAATCCTCGGCTCCCTCCAAATCGGCCAGCCGCTTCTCGGCAATACTCGCAGTGGGATTGCCGTAGCGACCGTACTCATAGTGGTCAATCCCTTTACGGGTGTAATTCTCAATATCCTGGCTATTCTCAAAGGTGAAGGTACTGGTTTGAATAATGGGTGTGGTCAGGGAGTCCGCAAATCGCCGCCGTCCTTCTCCAGCGTGAATTGCACGGGTCTCGATCCTTGGTTTATGCCCATTCTGCTTGCCCTTCTTAGCCATATTTCAATCCTTCTTCAAATAAGGGTGTCCTCGATGCGAATGAGTTATTATATTTATCGGATCAACACCAGGAAGGCAAGTAATTTTGCGATATGGCATGAGGACATAAAAAAAGAAAACATCGAGTAAAACCGGCGACTCGATGTTTTCCGGAGGGGAGAAAATCAATTTAAGTTGCCCCTCAGATCGTCTTTCCTTGGGAGCGGCTTTAGCTGGAGACGCACAATTTTCATCCATACCAAGTGTTTTGTATTAACCGATAATAAAGCAATTCAAGCCTCCTGTTGGATGGCTACATGAGTATCAACCTAGCGTCGAATGGTAGATTTAGAGACGCCTTATCACTATCGGACCCTAGAAACCCTCAGGCTCATCATTGACCCATCCACTTCCCGCTGATATCTTAGGTTCGATCTTAAAACCTCCGCCCGAGTTGGGCCGATGAACAGGGAAAGATCGCGAACCCTAGATGGAGACCATACCATGGAATTGTCCTGGATCAATAAAACCCGTGTCAGTTTGGTAATGGGCCTGGGAATCCTAATGATCGGCGTTTGGGCCTGGCCCATGGTTAGTCCCGGCGATCCCTATGCTTTGGTTCGTTCCAGTAACCTGACCTTCGTACAGATGATCACCTTGGTCTTACTAGCCCTGGTCACTGGTATGGTGGCCTATTTTTTGGCTTGGCCCTATGGACGCGAAATGGCCGTACTAGCCGTTCCGGCCGGCTTGAGCATCTGGGCCATGCGTTCCGGCCAAATGGGTACGATGACCCAGGCGGCCCCTGATGCAAGTTCTCGCCTTGCCCTCTATCATTCCCTAATGCTTGAGCCTTTCTTCTGGCTGGTGGTCGTACTGGCAGGGATGGTGGGTGTACGCTGGGCAACGCGACTCAAGCCTTGCCCGGTCTTTGAATTCGAAAAACTCCATCCCACCCCCAAGGCCAGTTCGCCAACGACCATTCTCGGTGCCATAGCCGCCTCTCTGGCTGTAGCCCACTTGACCATCAGCGCCTTTGCTCAAGGCCCCGAAATCTCCAGTGGGCCGGTTTCCACCCAACCGGCCAATGCCCAAATCGTCTTTGCAGTGTTCATGGCCTTTGGCCTGTCGGCCTTTGTTATTCGGACCTGGTTTGGCATGGACTTCCTCTGGCCCTTCCTATCTACGGCCCTGCTCTACCTGGTGGGTATTTTGATCTACGGCCGCAGTAGTGGTATGAGCCATGTGGCAGAGGCCTTTCCCGGGGTATGCTTCATTACGCCCCTGTTGTCTATCACCCCCATCCAAATCGTGGCCCTGGGTGCGATTGGTGCGGTTGCCGGCTACTGGTCCAGCATTCGATATCAGTATTGGCGTCTCCACGAAGTGCATGGATAAAACACCAGCGTGACACTGAGTTTTTTTCTATTCCTTAACACACTCCTAATCAATCACTTAAATCATAAACGTCCAATAACGGCCTTCAGATCACCTTTTGGCCTCAATTTTGGTCGTGAAAAGTCAATCAATGTGCCGAAATAAATGGGTATCATCAGGTTTAGGTGAACCGACATAGTATTTTGGCCGATACGGAGATTGATAGCTGGCAACCAGGAGATAAGCCGCGAAGGTGAATCGCGGAGAGGTTTAGCAGCCGGCCGATAAAAGGAGTTGAACATGTTGGTGTTAAGTAGACAAAGAGACGAATCAATCATGATTGGCGACGAGGTCGAGATCACAATCGTGGACGTACGAGGAGACAAGGTGCGTTTAGGAATCACCGCACCCAAGAACATCCCGGTACACCGCCGCGAGATCTACGATGCAATTCAACGCGAGAAGGATGGAGACACTGACACTGCTCCAGAAGGCGATTCTCAAGACTGATTCGCCTAACGCTTTACGATCGTTATCAGACCGTCCTGACAAACTCTCGTTCAGGACGGTTTTTTATGCGCAATTCCCTTTTGTTTAGCTCCCTTGAGATGGGTTATTTTTCGCCCAGTCCCCCTTTATTTTCGCTTGCAATGTCCGCTCATGATCGATATATTATTCGTTTTGTTTCATAGGTGAACACCTTTTGAAACAGGCTGGCGGCGTGCCCGAGTGGTCTAAGGGAGCGGTTTGCAAAACCGTAATTCATCGGTTCGAATCCGATCGCCGCCTTTTATTGTACTCCCACCAGATGCTTCGCAAATGACCTCATTTAAATTGCCTACGAAACTCTTCGTATCCCAAGACCTATGTATCTATCCAACTATCCCCAGGGCCTTTGGAATCCCTAATCACCTATCAATGGACTCCCGAAGTTCCTTCAATGCGAATTGAAGCCTGGGGGCTTTGGCCGGTCTTGTCAGGAGGCACGTTGAGTAAGAGATTTCCCTTGAGCCCTTGGATCTGGCCCCAAGGGCAGTCAAATCTTCGATAGGTTTAAGTGCTAATTGTTCATGCCAAAACGAACCCTTGACCAGTATGACGCAGTGTTCATATCCCAACTCGTATACTTTCCCATGATGTCCCTGTCTTTCCTCAAAAGGCTTCTGAATGGAAACGACCTCCGAATTAAGGATATCGGTTGGCCATGTCACTTTATGGCGTCATCGATCGTGTACTCCCGATGACAAATCTCGGTTCCTTAGTTAAACATGGCCTGGCAATTAGGATCGAAGTTTCGCACCAATTTAGAAAGGGCCTCCTTCTAGTCTAAGTAAGGTGTCTCGGGATGTCTAACCACTGGATCGCAATAGAGGGATACTCCGCATGAACAGCACGCCAGACCTGAATCTCATTAACCAGGACCGAAGGATCGGCTTGTTTTGGGTATCCACATTGAGATCATTATTTATAGCGGCGTACAATCTTGAGGTTTCAACCTTCAAACTGCCCACCAAAACCAGCACGATCAATATAAAGATCCAAGGACGCCCCACACTCAACATTGTGCATTCCCCGTCTTAACTGTTTTTCTTTTGGTCATGCCATTACTTAACTGATGGTATCGACATTGTTACCCAGGTTGGTGTAATCAATAGCTTCCGTAGGATCCGTCCCATTGAGGTACTCCTCAACGTTCGTGTAGCCATCGTTATCCTTATCGGTTCGACCATCATCTATTAACTCTTTATTGAATCCGTATTGTTCCTCCCAGGTATCCGGCATCCCATCATGATCACTGTCCGACAGCACCTCATTTTCGACATAAGCGTATTCAATAAGCCCACCCACCTCTGAGGGATCATGGAGAATCCCACTCGTCGTAGTTGTCTTACCCGTGCGCACGGATTCAACCACACGTCGGTCAATAGCATCACGTCGGGGAAGTGTGGCTCCGGATTTTTCCAACACAGAGATATAGGCCTCATGTGCCGTTTCCTGGCGGACGGGCCAACCCTCAAAGGGGGCATTCACACGGGCTAACTCCTCATTGCCGTGCACTCCCTTCCAGTTATCCATCGTCACATCGCCATGCCCCTCCACAACATTGCCCGCGATATACCATTTACCCGGTCGTTTGCCCGCCGTGGGATACCAATCCCCGGCCCCCCAGCGGCGTCCCGGCGAGTACATATCTCGCTCTTCCAAACGTGCAATCATACTGTGCGTCTTCTCTGAGGTGGCAGGGCCCGGTTTCAGATAGTTGTTGATGAGGTTCACCAGCGAGGTCTCATCTCCCCCATCGATCGTCCTATGGGCCCAGTTGAAGATCACGTTATTACGGTAATCGAATTCTCCACTCATGCCAATGGAAGAGTTACGTCCTCCGTTAGAAGCAAATAGGTTGTGATGAAACGTTGCGTCCCTGCCGCCCCATGTCGCTCCATGTGTCGCCGGTCGTAACGATTCGCTGATCAGGCACCATTGCACCGTCAGATTCCGCACCGGCTTCTTGATCCTGTGCATCCCGCCATTGGCGGTCTTAGGCAAATCCGGTCGCGTTTCCATGAAGCGATACAATGACAAACTCTCGTCGGTCCCCCAGCTGGTGGTACAATGATCAATCACGATATCACCTTCCGGATTACCGCCGATGCAATCCTGAAACTGCCAGGCTTGATAATGACCTTTAACCGTTCGATTCACGGTTAAACGAACACGACAATGTCGTATGATCACATTGCGGGTGTTGATATTGAGCGTATAATCGACAATACAGATACCGTCGCCTGGTGCGGTTTGCCCAGCGATGGTAATATCCGGGTTATCGATATTCAGATCGCTCTTAAGGGGAATGACCCCGCCTACACGGAAGATAACAATTCTCGCTCCAGCAGCATCAATCGCCGCACGCAAACTCCCCGGACCGCTATCATTGAGGTTGGAGACCTCGATGACCTGACCACCTCGCCCCCCAGTGCTGAACATGCCTCCCCCCCAGGCCCCTGGAAAGGCCGGGATACCTGACGGCAGCAGGGGTGGCAAGGGGGGACATTGACCGGGTAGTGGTTTGATCTCTTCGCCCTGTGCCATCACTATCGGGCAGGTCAGGGCCAAGCCCCCCCCTAACAAGCATATCGCCGACAGGAGGTGAATTGTTTTATGGATGACCGACACGATAAAAAAAACCTTTCATCATTACTATACATCTAAGACTGAATGATATCCTAACAAGTCAACTCAATACCGTTGACAATCCCCCTGTCAATAACCGTGAATAAGGCGAGAGGATATCGTGAGCGGACTGGTTGAAGGGATTACGACCGATTGTATGTGATGATCCTGGGCAGATCATGGGCATGGACAATTTCTGTAATGGAACTTCACTTGATAACCGTTATTGGGGCTGAATCTGTAGCGTACGGAGGGCCTCCTCAATGGCTTCTGGGGTATTAAGTGCATCTTCGGGAACAGGATTCTTCTCATCAAACACCAACAGTGATTCGCGATCAAACGAAGGGAGCCACTCTTCCGTGATATTTCCTTGTGCGTCCTGGACGGCCTTGAGATCAAGCTGTAGATGCTTGGCCAGGAATGGATAGACCGCCCCACGTTTATCGGCATTGTAATCGTGTCTTCCTTCGGGAAAATGGACGTTTTCTACTCGGTCTGCAACGCCCATTAAATCATAGATATGCTGAACAAAAGGAAACTCGACCTCAGGTGTGTTGGAAGTCCAATCACCGCCATCAGAGACCAGAATCATGGGACGTGGAGCAGCTAGGGCCGCGATTACTACGTTGTTGATATCATGTCGATCGCTTTTATGAATCGGCAAACCGCTTTCACATCGGCACCCCCCGAAAAACCAGGCGGAGACCATTGCGACCGGAGCACTCACGTCAATCCGCTCATCTAATGCCGTGGATACAAAGGTTTGGGTTCCGCCTCCCGAACAACCGGTTACGGCGATACGGTCTTCGTCTGCCCCTTCCAGTGACATGACAAAATCAATGGCCCGCATAACGTTCCACACCTGCAACTTCATGGAGGTCGTTGTTCCATGCAATCGACTCGGCACGGGCGACTCGCCCGTGCCGACCATATCGACAGTCAGCGCAATGGCCCCCATCCGTGCCTGAGCCGATGCGCGAGCATCTATACCCGCCCGCAGACGCCCGGCACTGCCGTGGCCATGAGGATTAATGACCACGGCATAGGGGCCGGGCTTGCTTGGGCGGTATAGATTGCAGGTTACGTAATAACCCGGGATGCTTTGAAAGACCGCATTTTCAACCTTATAGCCATCCATGACACGCTTGCCACGAATCTCGGGTTTCAGCAGCGTTCTTGTGGGCAATGGAACCATGCCCATCCCCTTGAGAATCTCTTCCCGGATCATGGGAACATCACGCTCCCATGACTCCCGCGTCGGATATTCATCCAGTTTATCCTTCATGTAGGCAGCAGCTTCTTCGGGCGTAAAGAACTTTCCCCGACGTACGTTCGTGTCAGGCTCCTCACGTTGTTCTACTGCGTTGCCTACCGAAATCGTCAAGGTCAAAATCATTAAGATCATAAACGATCTCGGTTCGACGTTCCGAAACTTTACATGTTGGAATTTCTGCATGAATAATTCCCAAAGTTCAATGACTGCTCATCTGTCAAGCATCCCTTTCACATTCATCCTAGTCTTCTAGGTCTGCAGTGATCATGAAGGCATCCAAACAGGCATACTGTTGGCGACAGGCGATCTCCAGGGTATACCGACCATCTTCAGGCACGGTAAACAGGACCTGCTGGTCATCGTTATCCATGCTTTGTACGGATACGATCGTCCAGGCAGCGGTCCCATCCAATCCCCATTGAATCCACTCTGTGGGTTCACCATCGGAATCTTCCCAGTAGTTCTCGGCATCAGTGGTTGTTCCCTGCAAACGAATCCAGAAGGAATCCCCTGAATAGGAATAGGTCCGGGCCAGAATGCGATAGGTTCCTGCGTCAAGATTCAGGCTAAAGCTAGCAATTCCTTCATCTTCCTCGGGTGGTTCTTCACTGCTACCGTAGGCCGCAATGTATTGATTTCCCCAGGCATCTGAGAAATAACTGGACTTTCGCATGGGCTCAACCAGAGTGTCCGCTTTTTCGCCTTCGATCCACTGTTCCATATTGGTTGGCATGGTTTGGTGAAGGCCAATATCATCAATATAGAGTACACCATCACCACTATAGGGTAAACCAATGGTAAAGCTCGTCACATCTGTTAAATCCATCGTCAGTGTGCTTAAATCGATTGTCCATTGAACCCAAGACGTTCGAGTTAAGTCCGATGCACTACCGTCATAATCCACTTGTTCGTTATTAATCTTGAGATATAAATCACCCTCGTCATTATTCTCATTACCGTAGAAATACAACACTAACAACTGGGGTCCACCACGAGTCCAATCCTGAGACTCAAACTCATAGAGTACCTCCGAGTCTTTGTTTTTATTCTCTCCATAATAAAAGGCCATCGACTGGTTACCCTGATGAACCACAGTATTTTCGTGGTCTATCTCAGATCCATTATTGTCATTTTCATAACCATCTTGCCATGTCCACCAAACCTCAAAACCATCATCCTCACTATACTGCTCAAAATCATCGATGACATGAAATTTCTTGGTCTGGAAAGACCAAACAGGGCCTGACCAAGAGGGCATGGTTTCAACGTCATTAACCTCATCGACACGCCAATAATAGCTCTTGTTCAAATCAAGACCACTGAGGTCTAAGGCATTTTCATAAAGAGTTTCTACAGTAGCCGTCCCATCGAGCACAGCCTGTTCATCCAGTCCCCAGTAAACCTTATGGGTGTCTGCATCTCGGCCCGAACGCCAGGATAACGTCAAATCGGTGTTAACATTGACAGCATCTAATTCGGGTTGAGGATCGCGTGGCCATGTCGGAATATACAGGAAACGGACCTCACTAAGACCGTAAACTCCTGTCGTTCCCCAGGCACTATTAACCGTGAAACGAACTCCCTGGGCCAATATCCCACCAAAGTCGATGACAGTATTGGCCTGATAGCCCATCTCCCCCGGAGCCTGTGCGAATTCATAATCCCCCAAGACGGTCCAGTCCTGTCCGTCCTGAGTGGTCTCAATAGTAACATCCTTGAGACCCATTCCCAAATAAATTTCAGCTTCGAAATTACAGTTCCACGCCAACATCATGTCGAGTTTATAAAGTTGGTCGAAATCGTATTGGATCCAAAGAGGCTCAGCCGGACTCTTTTCGGACAACCACATGTCCTGACTCAAAGAGGAGTGACCATCTTGATCATCCAAACCTGATTCATCAACCGTTTTCTCCGGCCCCTTGCCCGCCTCGGAGCTAGATGCCGTGGCTGCAATCCCTGTGATCGGCAAACTACGGGGTTCAACCGTAAAGCTCCATACCTTGCCGATGGCGACCTCTGAATCCGCTTTGATTTCATCGACGCGCCAATAATAGGTTTGCCCGAATTCCAGGGCTTCAAGCTCAATTCGATTAACATCCAAGGAAGCGCCAACGAGGAGTGAACTGCCTATGCCAGCGGTATTAACATCGTCGTAATTAGTTCCTAGATAGACGTCATGTTCGACCGCAGATATCCCGGGAACCCAAGTTAGCGTGGTATCCCTGAGTACATCATCCTGCTCATTATCGGGACAGGGGATGCTGGCGAGTTCGGGTTGAAATCCATCCATATGGAGTAGTATTTCTTTCTGTGTCAACACCTTCGTATAAAGATAGACATCACTAAGCCAACCTGACCATCGTTCGCCCTTTTCTCCGCCCGCCAAATTCAAAGGAAGCTCATCGAGGGCCGTAGTCAGAGTGCTTGCTCCCAAAACTTCACCATTGCGATAGTGCGTTAAAGTGGGCCCGTCTTTAACCAAACACATATGAACCCAAACATTCTCCGGAACATCATCGTAGTCGAGGGTTCCCACATGGGCCACATTAACACATTCAATCTTCGTCGGAGTAAACTTCATCCATTGTTCGTTGGCAGTGCCACCGAAACGGTTCCCCAAAATGATTTCACTTTCACCGGTACCATCGTCTAGCTGCTTCGCCCAGAACATCCAGGTAAAATCGTTGCTTAAAGTCATTTCTGGGAGTTCGTCGCTAAAGCTAACAAAGGCGCCTTCATCGTCGTCTCCATTAAAACTCAAAACCATGCCTCGATTGGGATCATTATACCAAGCCGAATCATCAACACCTAACCCTCCACTATCTTCATTTTCAACCGTCCCATCATTGCCGGAACCGGTAAGATCAACGACAGTGTCTCCGGAACCTTCATTCAAGGGCCACCACCCCAGTAGGCCAGGAACATCGACATCAGCCGAGCTCGTGTTTACAAGAACCAACATAAGGCTCAGACAGCTGAATGTTACTAATTGCTTAAGCATCATTATACCTCCTTCTTGAAAATTTCTAGTATCGTGATTAATGCTTGTAACGACATGATTGACATAAATGGATTGCTCTTGATGAAGTGCCACCTAAACTCTCAGGTTACTATAATTAAATGTCAGTAATGGTCAAATCTCAACAAATATTCCATAACTCATATCGTTGATTGATGTTTCCTAAAGACAATTTATTGGAATAACCTATAATTACCGTCGTAGACTTGACTGACCATAGAAATCACTATTGAAATGATCTAAAATGACATGCCAGCATTGACTCCTGACAGTCATTGCGTTGCTCCAACATTGCTGACTGATTATTATAACCCCTGCAGGTCTGCAAAACTCTGAAGAGAGATGTAGGATATGAGAAAATTCAACAACAGACTCCTCTATTTGAACCTAATCCTTATCGTATCCTATGGTCATGCTTATGCATTTGAGATTACGAAAACGACCTGCGAGTTCAAAATTAACCCTATGGGAGTCGGGCCCACCCCTCAATTCAGTTGGATCCTGACGTCCACGCAACACAACCAGTCTCAATCCGCATATCGGGTGTTAGTGGCAGAGAGTCTAGAAGCCCTAATTCAGAACCAAGGGACCTGCTGGGATAGTGGAAAGACAACCTCAAGCCAGTCGCATCATATCGACTATCAGGGTAGCCCCCTTAACCCGGGAACACATTACTACTGGAAAGCCAAGGTCTGGAATCACCAGGGAGAGGATTCAGTCTGGAGCAGTCCCAACCATTTTATCACAGCTCTTTTTACAGCCAACGACTGGAATGACGCCCAATGGATAGGATTTGAGGAAATCGACGATGCCAACCTCCTCGTCCCGGGCGTTCAGCTCTGGGGTAAGAAAGTGCGGACCCTGGCCTTGCGTCGCCCGGTTGTCCCCCTCTTTCGCAAGGAATTCACAATCCACAAGTCCATACAATCAGCGACCCTATTCATCTGCGGGTTGGGGCACTATCAATCCTCACTCAACGGTCAATCCATCGGTCAGGATTTTTTGAGTCCCGGTTGGACCGATTACCGCAAGAGGTGCCTATATAACACCTACGATGTTACAGAACAGATCAAGCCAGGACAAAACGTTATTGGTGCGACCGTGGGCCCTGGCTTCTACAACGTTAATAACGAACGCTATCGCAAATTACTGGTCACCTATGGCATGCCCAAGTTGATGGCGATGCTGAAAATAGTCTTTGCAGACGGATCCGAAGAAGCAATCGTAACGGACCAAAGCTGGAAGACGACACCATCGCCCATACCCTACAGTGGGATCTACGGTGGTGAAAACTACAACGGCTTGCTGGAACAAGAAGGCTGGGACCAACCCGACTTTGATGATCAATCATGGCAAGCCGCACTCTTAGTACGCCCCCCCACCGGCGTATTACGGCCAGAAATAACCTATCCCGTGCAGGTTAGAGAGACCTTCCGGCCCCAGACGATTACACCAAGCGACACACCCCCCAATCGTTGGCTCTACGACTTCGGTCAAAACGCATCGGGGATCCCGCGTATGACGGTGAAGGGACAGGCCGGACAAACCGTCAGACTGACCCCCGGTGAACGCGGCAGCTCCTCCAAGGGCACAGCTTCTCAGGGCGCTACGGGACGGCCCCACTATTACGAGTACACGCTCAAGGGCTCAGACGTGGAGACTTGGCAACCACGCTTTAGCTATTACGGCTTCCGCTTTGTACAGGTGGATGGGGCCGTGCCTGCAGAACATGTTACGGATAGCAACCTCCCGATCATCAAAGATCTGACCTTCTTACACACCTGCAACAGTGCCCCCCGAACAGGGACCTTCTCTTGCTCCAATGAGCTGTTCAATCGCATCCATAACCTGATCCTGTATGCCATCCAGAGCAACACCCAAAGCGTATCCACAGATTGTCCCCACCGTGAAAAACTGGGATGGCTGGAACAGGCCTACCTGATGGGAGGTTCCATTCACTACAATCTCGATATCTACCATCTTTACCGCCAGACGGTCTTAAACATGATGGATGCTCAATACGACAATGGACTCATCCCCAATATCGCACCCGAATACGTCCATTTCGGGGGAAACTTCTCGGATTCTCCCGAATGGGGCAGTGCGGGAATTGTCTTGCCCTGGCAGATTTATCGCTGGTATGGCGACATCTCGGTCATGGACCAGGCCTGGCCTATGATGGAAAAATATCTCCAATATCTTGCTAGCAGGTCGGAAGCACACATCGTTTCACACGGTTTGGGCGATTGGTATGACGTTGGCCCCAAACCTCCTGGCTATGCCCAACTCACGCCCAAGTCTCTGACCGCAACCGCCCTCTACTACCATGATGCCCTTCTGATGGCCAAGATGGCTGGTATCCTGGGGAAAGCCACTCGCCAGCAAGAGTTAGACCTGCTAGCGATCGAGATCAAAGATGCCTTCAATGGCAAATTCTTTGATCCCAACAACGCCACGTACTCCACTGCCAGCCAGACCGCCCTGGCCATGCCCCTGGCCGTAGGACTGGTGGAACAACCTTATCTTAAGCGTGTCCAGGACAATCTGATCGCCACAGTCCAACGGGACAATAAAGCCGTCACTGCAGGTGATATCGGCTTCCATTTCCTGGTTAAAGCTTTGACCGAAGCCGGAGCCGCTCAGTTACTCTATGAAATGAACAACCGAGATGACGTTCCCGGTTATGGATACCAACTCAAACGAGGAGCCACGGCCTTGACCGAATCCTGGGCCGCCCTGCCCAATGTCTCCAACAACCACCTGATGTTGGGGCACCTGATGGAATGGTTCTACCAAGGACTCGGTGGGATTCAACAGGATAAGGACTCCGTAGCCTATCAAAAGATCCGCATTGCTCCTGCCTATTTGAATGATCTGGATCATGTCGAGACACGCTATCGCTGCCCCTATGGACTCATCAAGAGCGCCTGGAGACGATCGCCACCAGGGGTCATCTTGAACGTTTCCATCCCCGTCAATACCACCGCCACCCTCATCCTGCCCACCTCCCAGATCGATAAGGTCACGAAAAATGGGATGCCCTTAACTGATACGAATAGGACTCCGAAACAAGGGGTAGACTCTCTTGAAGTCAACGTTGGCTCGGGAACCTACCAATTCGAGATTGAGCTTTAAACCATGCAGATAAAAACATTAAACGGCCGCATCCTTTTGTTGATCCTTTTATGGCTATGCCATGCTGGGCTCGCGGACACTTCATTCCATCAGCCCTTGTTACAAACGGACGATTTCAAACCTTATATCGACTATTTCAACGACATGGAACCCGAGGATGTCGTAAACGTCATTCCCAATGCGGAATCGTGTTCGTGGATCAAAAACAACGCCCCGTTATTCGAGTGCCCGGACAAGGACTTCGAACGAACCTACTACTTTCGCTGGTGGACCTTCCGCAAGCATATCAAGCAGACCCCTGATGGCCTGGTCATGACCGAGTTTATCCTACCCGTAAGCCATGGCGGCCTGCATAACACCATCAGTTGTGCACTGGACCATCACATTTATGAGGGGCGTTGGCTAGCTGATCAGGATTTTCTCAAACAATACATCCTGTTCTGGTTTCGGGGCCAGGACGGTGGTCCCCAGAAGCATTTCCACAAATACAGCAGTTGGATTGGCGATTCCCTTTATCAACGATACCTCGTCCAGATGGACCGCGAGTTCCTGCTGGATCTCCTGCCCGACCTGATCGCTGACTACGAACAATGGGAAGAGGAAAAGCAGTTGGATAATGGCCTGTTCTGGCAATATGACGGCCGAGATGGCATGGAAATGTCGGTGAGCGGGCTGAAGATCGGGAAAAAATATGCCCGCCCCACCATTAATGGGTACATGTACGGCAATGCCCTGGCCATTGCCAGGATGGCCGAAATGGTAGACAAACCCGACATTCGCGATCGTTTCCGCAACAAGGCGATCAACATCAAGCAGTTGACTCAAGCCCACCTCTGGGATCCCCAGGCCAAATTCTTTAAGGTTCAGTTCGAGACCGGTCTGCTCTCGGATGCACGCGAGGCCATCGGATTTGTCCCCTGGTATTTTAATCTGCCTGATCCGGGCTATGAAGAGGCCTGGCTGCAAGTCCTCGATTCCTTCGGTTTTAAGGCGAGGTGCGGTCTGACAACGGCGGAAAGACGTCACATTAGGTTCCGGGCATTCCCGGTAGGGAGTTGCGAATGGGACGGTGCGGTCTGGCCCTTTGCCACCAGTCAAACCCTGGTGTCCATGGCCAATGTCTTGAGAAACTATCAACAACCCTACCTATCCAGCCAAGACTACTTTGACGCCTTGTTAACCTACGCTCGGGAACATCAAAAAGATGACAAACCCTATATCGGCGAATATCACGACGAGGTCACGGGGACCTGGCTCAGGAATAAAGGCAAAAATCCCCGCAGTCGCTATTACAACCACTCGACCTTCTGTGATTTGGTCATCTCCGGCCTGGTGGGTGTATGCCCGCAGCCCGATGATTCGATTGTTATCCACCCATTGCTTCCTGCAGACACCTGGGAGTGGTTTGCCCTGGATAACGTTTCCTACCATGGGAAGTCCATCACGATTCTCTGGGATAAAACCGGAAGTAAATATCAACGGGGGCAAGGTTTGTCTGTCATTGTGAATGGTAAACTCGTCGCCCATTCGAACTCACTGCAGAGAATAAAGGCAGATATCTAGCAATTGGAATAAAGATGAAAAAGACTCTATCCACTTTCCCAACAAAAACCACCTGGCTCAAGCCTACATGGCTTATCCTCTACTTATTAATCAACATAAGTCTCACCGCAGCCTGGGCCCAAGAGCGTGTCATGGTGACGATCCCAAGCCAAAGCCAGGTCGGAGCCGCCTGTTTGCCGAATGAGATCGCCCCGATAAAGGCCCCCTTTGATATGCCCTCGTTCAAAAAAAATCAATTCCCACCCTTCACGGTAAATATCGCTGATAACGGAGCCAAGGAAAATGAATTGGCCACCCAGGTTATCCAAGCAGCCATCGATACCGTCAGCAATAATGGAGGTGGCATGGTTGTCATTCCCGAGGGAAAATGGCTGACAGGACGCCTTATCCTCAAGAGCCATGTAAACCTAAACATCGCCCCAGGGGCCGAACTTCATTTTAGTGGAAATATTGAGGATTACCGCCCAGCCGTGTTTACCCGCAATGAAGGGGTGGAGGTGATGTCGCTGGGGGCCCTGATTTACGCCAATGGGCAAACCCACATCGCCGTGACTGGCCAGGGTACCCTGATCGGTCCGCCTGCCGATTGTCGTGTCAGAAAACAGTTGATGAAATCCAGTGTCATCGAGAAGTTTTTGAGCGACAGTACTCCGGTTGCAGAACGCGTTTACGAAGGCTACGATGACGGCCCCATCTTCCTGCCCATGTTCATCTCTCCCATTCACTGCACGGATGTCACTATCGAGGGAGTCACCCTCGAGAATACCGCCTTCTGGAATATCGTGCCGATCTATTGTGATGGTGTCATCATTCGGGGGGTCACAGTCAATTCAGTGGGCATTGCCCGCGGAGACGGCATTGACATCGATTCAAGCCGCAACGTCCTGATCGAATACTCCACCCTGAATTGCGGCGACGACTGCTTTACCATGAAAGCCGGTCGCGGTGAGGATGGCCTGCGCGTCAACAAGGCCACCGAAAACGTGGTGGTCAGATTTTGCCTGGCCCAGCGAGGCCACGGAGGCATCACCCTGGGTAGCGAAACCGCCGGGATGATCCGTAATCTATACCTGCATGACTGCGTCTTTGAAGGGACCGGCACGGGGATACGCTTCAAGACCCGTCGCCCGCGAGGTGGGGGTGGTGAAAATATAATCCTGGAACGTATCCGGATGAATCTCTATGGCACGGCCATCCGAGCCGATATGTTGGGCTCAAGGACATATGTCGGGAACCTGGCCGATCGTCTACCGACTCGCCCCATCAACAAGCTCACCCCACGGTTCAGAAACGTGACCGTTAAGGACATCATCGTAGAAAGAACCCGCCAGTTCATGCACATCACTGGTATTCCGGAATCTCCCTTCGAGAACCTGCAACTGACTAACGCCGAAATCACCTGCAATAGGATGTTCAGGATCAGTGATGCCAAGGACTTAACCTTCAATAACGTCAGCATCAACAGTGACGACGCCGTCATTGACCTGCTCGATGTACGTGATCTGGTGTTTAATAATGTTAGCTTTACGGTGCCTGAGGAGGAAATCGTCACTAAACTCGATGGCGATGCAACAGCCAACATCCAATTTCAAAACTGCACTCCGGTAAAACCCGAAGATTGGAATACCACCACCTATTAATTATCACGAAAATATGAAGCTAAGGAGCAATCCTTGAGTTGCTTCAAACTAGTCATGATGGACTCTGTAGTAATTCTTGCACCGCCCTTTTTGGTGTGCTGCAAATCAAAAAACTGTTTGCGAGTCGCCCTCTGCCTCAGGGCATCGTAACGATCGGCTGCTATGGTATTGAGATCCACAAAAAAGCTATCGCACATATGATAATGCGTGTTGAGTCACCAACATCAACAACTTGAGCCCACCCCGATAAGACAGCCTTGCTCTATAAAACATGTGAAGTATTCTTCCGCCTACTTAGACACTTTACAACAACATACTGAAAACACACCTAAATTTATTGTTGAGATATGGGACATTTTGAACATATACAAATGTTAAGTTTCATTCCTCAACCTGATATCAGTAAGACCTAAGGTGTTCAATCACTCAGAATTCTAACCAGTCTCATTAGATTCGCTGTTTATGAACGCCTCCTTCAGGCGGGTCCTCCTGGACCCGCTCTTTTTATATAACCATTAGAAATCGAATCATGATGACTCCGAACCGTATCATTCAACATGAACAAGGCCAGCCCCCCCTTTCCCATGTCTCTATGAGAAAAGAACATCCTTTCCGCGTCGCAGGTCTCCTAATAGTTTTTCTGTTCATACTCGGGTTGAATCCATTAACCGCACCTGTCTTAGCGAATACCTATTCCGTGTCAGTATCTCGTGAGCGTCTTGCCTTCAATAACAACTGGCGGTTTAAGCTAGGTGATCCCGAAGAGACAGAACAGGACTTGACCTATGACAGCCTCAAGCCCTGGATTATGGCAACGGGTACAGAACTAATGAGTTTGGGATCTGTACCTCCCGCTCCTCCCTACGGTAATCCAGGCGGAGAAGTCCCCTATGTCCAACCCACCTTTGACGACAGCAGCTGGCGTCTACTCAACCTACCCCATGATTGGGGAATCGAAGGGGCTTTCGACCCAAACTTGCCTGGTCCGATCGGAAAGCTACCCTGGCATGGAGTGGGATGGTACCGTAAACGATTCAATTTACATGCCGCCGATCAAAATCGACAGATATTCCTGGATATCGATGGTGCCATGGCCTATGCCACGGTTTGGCTTAACGGTCAGTTTGTCGGCGGCTGGCCCTTTGGTTACTCGTCTTTTCGTCTCAACCTGACGCCCTATGTTAAGACCGATGTCGAAAACGTATTGGCCATCCGGCTGGATAATCCATACAACTCGTCACGCTGGTATGCCGGCGGCGGTCTTTATCGCAATGTTTGGCTGGTGAAAACGAATCAAACCCATTTAGCCCACTGGGGAGTGTTTGTGTCAACCCCAAAGGTTTCCGAGGATGAGGCCCTGGTTCAGATAGACTTCGAACTCCAACACAACAGTGACGAGGTCGCGGACCTGGAGGCCACCACTCAAGTTTACGAACTCGATCCCAATGATAAAATCGGTCCTGAACCGGTGGCTGTTTCTGCGTCAACAGCATTGACTATAGATCCTGAGAGAGCACGCTCATCGTTGCGTAGTCATATCGTTAAGGTCCCTCAACCCAAACGATGGGATGTAACCGCTCCCCATCGTTATCTGGCCGTTACCACGGTCAGGAGCAACGACCAGATCATCGATCAACTGTCTACCCCCTTTGGTATCCGCACGATTGACGTGGATGCAGAACGTGGATTTCTGCTCAATGGACGAAACGTTCCCCTGCAAGGGGTTTGCCTACATCACGATCTTGGCGCTCTCGGTGCAGCAATCAATACCCGTGCCTTGGAACGTCGGCTACAATTGTTGCAGACCATGGGGTGTAATGCCATCCGAACGAGCCACAATCCACCCTCTCCAGAATTACTCGATCTCTGTGACAAGCTGGGATTGCTGGTCTTTGACGAGGCCTTCGATTGCTGGCATCGGGGCAAAAAGTACGCCCCCGGATCGAGTCGACGTGACCCCAACCCACGCTATATCGATTATGGGCAACTCTTCGACGACTGGCACGAAAGAGACCTACGAGCCCTGATTCGTCGCGATCGTAATCACCCCAGTGTGGTGCTTTGGGGTATCGGCAATGAATTACTTGAGCAATTCTACACCGATGGTTGGCAGTACCCCAAGGCACTGGCCGGTATCGTACGTCAGGAAGACCGCACCCGCTCCATTACCTACACCCTGTGCGGCATCGCATCGGGTTTTAACGGCTATCACACCGCTGTGGATGTCACGGGCTACAATTACCAACCCCATCAATATCAACCGTACCATGCTAGTCTACCCACCATTCCAATCCTGGCCAGCGAGACCGCATCCTGTGTGAGTTCTCGGGGGGAGTATTTCTTTCCCGTGGCCGACAGCAATGGCCAGGGCGGAAACGGACAGGTGAATTTCCAGGTTAGTTCTTATGACCTCTGTACCCCGAACTGGGGGGCCTCACCCGATACCCAGTTCCAACATCTGGATCAGGCCCCCTATGTCCTGGGCGAATTTGTCTGGACGGGTTTCGATTACCTGGGTGAACCCATCCCGTATTTCTCTGACTCACGCCATCTGCCCAAGTTCACAGATCCCGTATTAGAGGCACAGAAAGCTCAAGAATTGAGAGAACTCGGTAAGGTACTAGTCCCTTCACGCAGTTCCTATTTCGGCATTTTCGATTTAGCTGGCTTTCCCAAGGATCGTTTTTACCTCTATCAGGCTCGCTGGCGTCCCGACCTCCCTATGGCACATATCCTACCGCACTGGAACTGGCCGGAACGCGTGGGTCAAGTCACTCCGGTCCATGTCTATACCTCGGGCGATGAGGCAGAACTCTTTCTCAATGGCCAATCTCAAGGACGCAAACAGCGTGGTCCATTTGTATATCGTTTGCGATGGGACGACGTCATATATCAGCCGGGTGAATTGCATGTCGTAACCTACCGTCATGGCGAAATCTGGGCTGATGACCGGATCTGTACCACCGATGCAGCCACCCAGATCCTCTTGCAGCCCGATCGCTCCGTCATCAAGGCCGATGGCCAGGATCTATCCTTTGTCACCATTACCATTGCAGACCGCCAAGGCCGCCCGGTGCCGCGTTCGAACAACAGGGTTTATTTCGAGCTGAACGGCCCAGGACATATCATTGCCGTAGACAACGGTGACGCTACCAGTTTTGAACCGTTCCAGGCCCAGCAACGTCTAGCCTACAATGGTTTGGCTCTTGCCGTAGTGCAGTCTCAGGCCAACACCCCTGGCATCCTCATTCTGCGAGCGAAATCCGAAGGGCTCAAATCTGCTGAGGTCTCTCTTGTGTGCAGGGATTTACCTTAAACCGACCTAACGTATGCTACAATGATTCCAAGGAGCAACTTAATTGCATGAGACCATGGCCGGGTTTAATCACGTTAGGAAATCATTGAAGTCACTACTGTAATCTCGCGTACTATAATCTAATGCCTGAAAAGACTAAATCTCAACAAAGATTCTTTCAAATGCACGTTTTACATTCATGTCGCTTGACGGTTACCAACGGTTTTTTTTACCATATGACATTGAGTGTTATGTACAGGCTTCAAGCTTCCTCTACAGGACCTTGGGTATCATTGTTTTCATGTCTATCATCCGATTTTTCAGAGTCCCCCATTGAAGGGATGGAGATACCAAGTGTATCCGAATACGCATTGTTATGGAGTCAACTTCATGGACCTGGTCAAGGACAAAATTAGACAGGTAAAAAAACTGGTCAACACAATGCTGGATGAGGGAGCAACCCCCGAACGCATGCAGACCCTCATGACCCTCTTAGATCATAATCAAGTGGTTTGCGAGGCCTATCTGGATTTTATGATGTTGCATGGTTGCTTACAGCATCAACTCTGTGGTGAGACTTCAGAGGACACCCATCAACCCAGAATAACTGAAATCCGAGCTCGACGTAAATGGACTCCTTTTAATCTCAAAAAAAACATCTTATCCATCCCCCTTTTACTTCTCGGCTCATTATTACAAAGAACACTCATCTAAAATGGTTACGCTCCTAGATAATCGATTCGTCAACTATATGATCATCATTTTGTCATTGACTGCAGTGACAACGGCGACTGACAGCCATACCACGACGTCCTCAGTGCCAGTAAGCCTGAAGGCCAATAAAGAGCATAGCTCTCTGAGCAATCTGACGTCCAATACTCTAGCAGAATGGCAACAAACAAGGAAACAATGGCAAGATCAGTACAGCACTCAAGTGTCTCTGATCCTTATGGATACCCACCAGCATATCGTTGACGGCCCCCACCAAGGCAAAGGTCGCAATCTCTTCTGGTGGGACCTGACGGTCAAGCAGCCGGTCTGGGACAAGGGCACCTTGATCGTTAAAACACGAGGCAGTAATACGGATGGCACCCCTCCCAATGGGATCGATGCCCTCGTCCGCTCACAATTAACGACCCAATGGGCCGCCTATGAAACCGAACTGTTCTATGTGGCCAACGTTTACCTGGAACAAAAATTTTTGGCCGATAAACTGCTCGTAGCCATCGGCAAGCTTGGACTGCCCTACTATTTCGACGATAACCGGATTGGCAGTTGGGATTTCTTCTCTCACTCGCTCATCCGCAACCGGGTTTACCCGCATCGTTATCATACCATCAGTGCCTTGGCCCGTTATGATTGGAATGATCGTTGCTACACCCAGATCGGTATCAATGATGGAGACGGCATTCGCTCGGAAACCGGTCTCAACACGGCCTTCGATGGAGACAGTCATTGGATCACTCAAATGGAATTCGGTGTCAAAGCCCTGTCGTCAGAAGGCCATGAAGGAAATTATCGGCTTCAATGCTGGAATGACAACAGCGATCTGAAACGGCATGACGGCAGCGGTTATCGCAATAACAATCTGGGGATAGGGCTAAGCTGTGATCAAATGTTAACCTCCCAATGGGGCGTTTTTTTTCGTTGTGGGTTTGTGAACGGAAAAGTCAATACCTTCCAACAGTCCTGGAGCCTGGGAGCCACCTGTCGTGGATTTCTACCTGAACGTGAGTTAGACACCTTGGGGCTGGGGATCGCCCAGGGAATAACCCATGAAGATTATCGTGAAGCCTATCATACCACTTCCTCCGAGACGCTGATGGAATTGTATTACAAAATCAAACTCAATACCCACATGTCCGTGCAATTGGACTTGATCAGTGTGTTCAATCCCGGCACTAACCCTGAGAGTGAAACAACCATCATACCAGGAGTACGTTTGGGAGCATCTTTTTAGAAAAAGGGGTTTTACCCGATAGGTTATAGTTCATGGAAAGGATCATTCACTATGAAATTAAAAATTGGGACACTAACGATCATCTGGTTCATGGTATTGGCGACCACCTCATGGGCCAAAGGCCCCACAGCCAAGGCCTTGGACGTTTTGGAACCCGAACGCGTCACGAAAACCGTGGGCATTTATGCGGTAGAAAGAACGGTCAATTCTGACAACAGTCTCACCTTGATGTACCGCTGGTATGATCGTCGACTCGACCGAGACCTGGAACGGTCGGTGATTGTCAACGAGGATACAGTCATTAATATTGGCGGCGAGTTGAAGCAATTATCCGACTTGACCGAGGAAGTCCTACGTGCCCCCTCAGTCGCCACTGTGGGTGATGATCGCAAAACGACGATCATGTTACGGGTCGGCCGTGATAAGATCCGAATGAGCGAGGATCAGCTGACCCCGAAACAAATCGAGCAGATGAGATCTCTGGTTGATCCGCTCACGGAGGCCTCCAAGAAGTCGCTGGATGAAAAGGTCACAAAAATTGTTGCACAATTAGAGCTGAGTGATCCCGACACAGAGTCGCGACTCTGTGACATCATTCGCACACAGCGGCTAAGCGTGATCCAAAACCATAACGCTGGATTTGCCCCTCCCAAGGACGCCCGGGAGAATCTGAACAAGGGTTTGAATGAACTGTTAAGCCCTGAACAGATCGACAAGGTCAAGAATGCCCTGACACAAAACCAGATGGTCAGGATCTTTACCGTTTACCACCAGATTGTACCGCAACTCACGGCTGAACACGACCAGGTGATCCTGGATCTGCTTCGCCAGGGGCGAGAAGAGGCACTTGATCTCAAAAAGCCCAGGGATGTGGTGGCCGCATTCAATCCCTATAAGACTCAGATTGAAAAATATATCTCTGCACAGGGTTATGATTGGAGAGAATACTATAGCGCTTTTGTCAAAGCCCGGAATGAAGCCAAGTAATTGCCACGTCTTAGGTCTTATACTGATTAACTGGTCGGATATGACCAAACTACAGGAACATTGATCAGGCGATCTCCATAGACCTATTTGAAGATGTTGGAGAGGTTCTGTTATGAAGCATTACTGGATATTTGCCATCCTTCTATTCTCCTGCTGTCTATTATCTGCCCAGGGTGAACCACTCGCGGGAATCAGTTTATTCCCAGCCAATGGCAGCACGCAAATTAATCCGGATACCCATCTGGTGCTCACCTTCCCCAGCACTCCGACCATCGGCAATTCCGGTAAGATTCGCGTGTATGACGCATCTGACGATCGACTGGTGGACGTGCTGGACATGAGCATCCCGCCCGGCCCGACCCAGCCACACCACGCCCGCATTCCCTATACCGAGGTCCCCTATGTCTATATCCCCGGTCACTGGACCAATGCCAATACCCAACCGGGTACGCACTCAGGTACGGCCCAGCCCACCCCGGATTCCTATCAACTGACCATCATCGGCGGATTCACCGACGGTTTTCATTTCTACCCCATCATCGTCCATGACAACGTCGCCACCATCACTTTGCACCATAATCTGCTGGAATACAACAAAACCTACTACGTACAGATCGATCCCGGTGTGTTGACTCTGGAAGACAACAGTTTCGCAGGCATTCCTGACAAGACCTGGACCTTCTCCACGAAAACGTCCCCCCCTCCAGCCGATTCGAAATGGCTGGTGGTCAACGCCGACGGCTCGGACGATTTCAACACCCTCCAGGGAGCCCTGGATTTCCTGCCCGATTACAATCGCGAACGTGTCACGATCTTCATCAAAAACGGCATCTACGAAGAGATTATCTACTTCCGTCACAAGGCGAACATCACCATTCTGGGCGAGGACCGAGACAAGGTCAAGGTGTGTTACTTCAACAACGAGGTCTTCAATCCCCACCCGGTCAATATCACCACCAACGAAATCCCTGGTACCTTTCCCTCCCGTCGCGCCGCCTTTATGGGGGATGTATCGAGTGGCATCCACTTGATCAACTTCACTATCGAATCCCTCAATCCCAAACCGGCCCAGGCCGAGGGACTCCTTTTGGTGGGTGAACGTCACATCGTCAGCAACATGACCATCATTGGCCAGGGTGACGCCCTGCAACTCAACGGCTCGGTGTACCTGGAAAACATTCAGATGACCGGCTACGGTGACAACGTGCTCAGTCGTGGCCCCTGTTTCTTCAAGGATTGCGAACTGATCTCCACGCGTGGCCCCCACATCTGGATACGCAATCCCTTCACCAATCATGGCTGTGTGCTGGTCGATTGCACGCTCCGAGGCAGCAGCGACAAGGTTCATGCCACCATTGCCCGTCGGAACAAGGCCTATACCTTCTGCGAGGCTGTACTGCTCAACTGTAAGCTGGCGAACATCAGACCGGAGGGATGGTTCTCCGAGGGCGGTGACGAATCGAATGTTCACTATTGGGAATACAACAGCACCAACCTCAGTGACGGCCAGCCGATCGATGCGAGTCAACGTCACCCCATTTCTCGACAGTTGACCCAGGAAAACGATGCCGAGCTCATTGCCGAATATAGTGATCCTGCCAATATCCTGGGAGGCTGGACACCGACCATGGCCCCGGCGATCCTAGCGCAACCGACCTCGGTCAAATCCACAAAGGGAAAAACCGCGTTCTTTAACGTCAGAACCGCCGCCCTGCCGGAGGCCACCTACCAATGGTTCAAAAACAACACCGCGATCAACGGAGCCACGGCTGCCACCCTCACCCTAGACAAGGTTGGTGTCAACGATGCGGCAACCTATACCGTCGTGGCAACCAACGATTCCGGCAGCGTCACCAGCAAGGCGGTGACATTAACGGTAAACCAATAAGACGCATAATAGGAGATCATTCAGCTATGAAACGAAAAATCGTCGCCGCACTGTTCTGTATCCTATGGATCGGATGGATTACGCCCACTTTGGCCTTTGAAACAATCGGTTATTTTCCCGCTCGCCAAGGCAGCAACGTCAATCCGGATACCCACCTGGTGCTGACCTTTCCCAGCACACCAACCATAGGTAATTCCGGCAAGATTCGCATCTACGACGCATCCAACGATCGACTGGTGGACGTGCTGGACATGAGCATTCCGGTGGTGCCTCCGCGTAACAAGAAAAAGGTTCCCTACACCGAGGTTCCCTATATCTATATCCCCGGCGACTGGACCAATGCCAACACCAAGCCGGGCACCCCGTCAGGCACGGCCCTGCCTACCCGGGATGACCATCAGTTGACCATCATCGGCGGCTTCACCGACGGCTTTCACTTTTACCCCATCATCGTCCATGACAAGGTGGCGACCCTCTATTTGCATCACAACCTCCTGGAATACAACAAGACCTACTACGTACAGATCGATCCCGGTGTCCTGACCGTAGAAGACGGCAGTTTCAACGGTGTCAGCGGTAAGAGCTGGTCCTTCTCAACCAAGAAATCTCCACCTCCCGCCGACTCGACCTGGCTCGTAGTCAGTACCGATGGCTCGGGTGATTTCAATACCGTTCAAGGGGCCATTGATTTCCTGCCCTGCTACAATCCCCAACGAGTCACGATCTTCATCAAAAACGGCCGCTATGAAGAGATCGTCTATTTCCGCCAAAAGTCGAACATTACCCTTCTGGGCGAGGACCGGGACAAGGTCAAGGTGTGTTACCGCAACAACGAGATCCTCAATCCCCATCCCGTCAACATCGCCACCAACCACTATCCCGGCACCTTCCCCTCACGCCGCGCCGCCTTCACAGTGGATGCCTGTAGCGGGATTCACCTGGTCAACTTTACCATCGAGTCCATCAATCCCGATCCGGCCCAGGCCGAGGGATTGACCCTGGTGGGTGAACGCCATATCGTCAGTAATGTCACCAATATCGGCTCCGGCGACTCCCTGCAGGTCAATGGCTCGGCCTACTTCGTGGATAGCTCCAACACGGGCTGGGGCCATAACATCCTGGGACGCGGACCGGCCTTCTTCCATCGTTGCGACCACATCTCGACCTTCGGTCCCCACATGCTGGTACGCAACACCCGTCATAACCACGGCTACGTCTGCCTCGAATGTAAGTTTTGGACCACCGGCGACTTCGATACCACCTTCTCCCAAGCCCGGGCAGTACCCACTGAGCACGCCTATGTGGAGGCCGTTATACTCAACTGTGCCTTGGAAGACATCCGCCCCAACGGTTGGGATGTTGCCGGTGATGACACCTCGGACATCCATTATTGGGAATATAACAGCACCAATCTCAAGGACGGGTCACCTGTGGATGTGAGTCAACGGAATCCGGTTTCGCGGCAACTGACTATGGAAAATGACGCCGAAGTCATCGCCAACTACAGCAGTCCCGCCTATGTACTGGGCGGGTGGGATCCTCAGATGGCACCCATCATTCTAATTCAACCGGAACCGACCACCGTATCGGCAGGCCAGACCGCCTCCTTAACCGTCAAGGTCGCTGCCGTTCCGGACGCGTCCTACCAGTGGTTCAAAGACGGCAAGACCATCGCCGGTGCAACGGATATGACCTTAAAAACGGAAAGTGCGGGAACCTATACGGTCACGGCTCAAAACGATTCCGGTACAGTGACCAGTCAGGCAGTGACATTAACGGTCAAGTAAATACTTCAATACGTACCAGGTACTACGAATGACGACGAAAGCGTACTCTCGGTCATTGTTAGAAACAATCATGTTAGCGACATTGCTGTTTTCTGTCATCGACAAGCAGAACGCCCAGGCTCGACAAGAGAACCCTGCGGTGGCTTACCAGGCCCCTGTCCTGATCGAGCCGTTCGATTATAGCGGGGTAACGCTGGACCCCAGTCGCTGGCAAGAGCAATATCAGCTGGCACGCGATTATGTCCTCTCCATTCCTGATGACGACCTCTTGATCGGCTTTCGCCAGGCGGCCCAACAGGACGCACCGGGTAAGCAACTGGGAGGCTGGGCCACGGGCAACTCCACCGTGATTTTCGGGCAATGGCTCCAGGCCATGGCCCGCGCCTATCGTGCCACGGGTGACGAAGCATTGCGTGACAAGGCCATCCGACTGGTCACGGAGTATGAGAAGACCGTTCCTGCCCATGGCGATCCCCGTTTGATCAATCCCTATGCCAAAAGCATGTTCCCCACCATCAAACGCGACGGCACCACCAACACCTACACCTATGAGAAACTGGTGGGAGGTCTGCTGGACCTCGACCGATACGCCGGCTTTAAAGACGTGCGCCCGTTACTCGATCGCATCGTGGATTGGGGCATCGAACATATGGATCGGTCGCGCATATCCCTGCCCAATCGCGGCCCGGGCCAGCCGATTGAATGGTATACCGTGGCGGAGAACTTTTATCGCGGCTACCACTGGCTAGGTCAGCAGAAGTATCTGGACTTTGCCCAGGTCTGGCACTACGACCGCTATTGGAATCAATTCCTCGATGCAACGGCCGAACCCAACCAGGTCACCGGATTCCATGCCTACAGTCACGTCAATACCCTCAGCAGTTGTGCCATGGCCTACGCCATGACCGGTGAGCCCCAATACCTGACCCTTCTAAAAAACGCTTACGACTGGTGGCTACAGACCCAGTGTTATGCCACCGGGGGTTACGGCCCGGGTGAAGGGATCGTGGCCACAGACGGTTCCCTGGGACGCAGCTTAGAGAGAGGAAAATCCCACACAGAGACACCCTGCGGATCATGGGCCGGCTTTAAAATCTCCAAATACCTCATGCAGTTCACCGGCCAGGCCCGTTACGGAGATTGGATCGAGACCCTGCTCTACAATGGAGTGGGGGCCGCTCTACCCATCACCGAGGGCGGCAAGACCTTCTATTATGCCGACTATAACCTCAAATCCGGCAAGAAAATCTATTACCCTCACCCCTATCCCTGTTGTGCCGGGACCTATATCCAAGACGTGGTGGAATATCACGACCTGATCTATTTCAAGGATAGCGATGGCCTCTATGTGAATCTCTATGTCCCCTCGACCGTGACGTGGCAACGCGGGCACGATCAAATTAAAATCACCCAGGAAACCCAGTACCCCGACGCAGCAACCTCATGCCTAAGCCTGGAACTCCCCCGCTGCCTGGAGTTTCCCATCCGTTTCCGTATACCGCAGTGGGCTCGGGGCGTCTCGTTTAAGGTGAACGATGAACCGTTGGCCGTATCGATCCAACCCGGCCACTGGGCCACCCTTAAACGGATGTGGAACACGGGTGATAAAATCGAAATTGACATTCCGCTGCTTTCCAGAACATCCGCAGTGGACCAACAGCACCCCGGACGCGTGGCCATCCTGCGGGGTCCAGTGGTCCTGGCGCAGGAGGTCCTCAGCGACGGAATGACCATGGGTTCATTCAAGCCGTTTTATAGCTTTGGTGAGAATGAACCGTACCGCATGTATTTTGATGTCGCACCAGTCACGCAATCCAAGCTTGACTGTATCGAGAAAAGCGTTCCACCGGCCTCCATCACCAGGCTGGGTGGTTTTATGCAGACACGTCTGGAGGCCAATCGCCAGGGACATCTACATGCATTCGACATCGACAAATATACCGCCATGTTCGAAGAGAAGACACACCAGAGTTGGTGGTGGCCCGGCGAGCAGGCCGGCAAGTGGCTGGAGGCAGCGATATTGACTTGCGAGCAATCCTCAGACGAGTCACTCCGTCAGCAGGCTCGAGCCATCCTGGCCCGCCTGGTCGCCAGCCAGGAACCCAGCGGCTACCTCGGCATCACGGACCCGGCCCTGCGCACGGATCAACATCCCTTGCGGGGCATGGATGCCTACGAACTCTACTTCATGCTGCATGCCCTGCTGACCGCCCATGAATACTGGCAGGATGATAGCGCCCTCACAACGGCCAGACGTCTGGGGGATTACTTTGTCAACAGCATCGGCCCGGGCAAGGCAGAATTCTGGCCCAAGGACAAGGACGAAACCATTGCCGGCCACAGGGTACACGCCTGCCTGGAAGGGACATTGTTGATCGATCCGATGTTGAGACTATACCTGGCCACCGGCGATCAACGGTACATGCAATGGTCGCAGTGGGTGGTTGCCAATATCGACCGCTGGTCGGGATACAACACCTTCTCCAAACTCGACCAGGTGGCCCAGGGTAAAATGGGTGTGCATGAATTGTTATCCGGACGCGGTATCCACGCCCATACCCTGCACATGAATCTGCTGGGCCTGCTGCGTCTCTATCAGATTACCGGTGACGAATCACTGCTGCGCAAGGTGCAGGGCATCTGGCGTGACATCGCTGAGCACCATGCCTACATCACCGGCGGCGTCAGCTCGGACGAGGGCTACCGGGCCGCGGAGCAACCACCCCTGACGGGAAAGGAGGTCGAAACCTGCTCCACCATGTCCTGGATCCAACTCAGTCAATATCTGCTGGAACTGACTGAGGACCCGGCCTATGCCGACATGATCGAGCGGGCCCTGTGGAACCACCTGTTCGCGGCCCAGGCCATCGATGGCGAGTCCTTCCGTTATTTCACCCCCTTAAACGGCACCAAACCGGGCGGTTATTTCCCGAGCATCAGCCCCAATTGCTGTACTGCGAGTGGGCCCAGAATGCTATCCATGCTGCCCGGCCTCATCTATGCCCAAAGCGAGCAGGACCTCTACGTCAATCAATTCGTGGATTCCACAGTAAACTTCGACCAAGTCACCCTAACGCAGACAACAAACTACCCCAGTAACGGAACCGTGACCTTCCAGATCCAAACACAACAAACCATTTCGTTTACCTTGAACATACGCTTGCCGTCCTGGTGCCCCAATCCGACCTTGAATATCAATGGCCAAGTGGTCAGTGACCTAAGGCCCGGCACCTATGCCCAACTCAAACGCCAATGGAAGGCGGATGATCGTGTCACTCTGACGCTGCCCATGCAACCGCAATGGGCCAAGCGAACCCGACAAGACGATGACAAAGAGCTATGGGCCTTGACCCGGGGGCCGCTGGTTTATGCCGTCGATACAGTCCGGTGGGAGACGACATTGGCCCAAACCCTGGGCAATGTGCCCAAGGCAATCCAACTGGTGGATGTACATAACGACTTGAACACAGTCACCACCCCGCCCCGTGCCTTGGGGCCCGCCTATCAAGTGACGATCGCCCTGCCCAACGATGAACGAGCCGATGTCACGATGCTGCCCTTTGCCAATGTTGGGCAATGGTATCAAGATGCCGAGCATAAGCCCGATCCCAAGGGAGAAAGCTATGGTTATGCGATCTGGTTACAAAGTCTATAGTGGAGTTAGCATCATGAGGAAATATTTGTTGACAGTTCTGGTTATGATGCCAGTGGTTGGGTATGCCCAAACTGCCACCATAAAAGGTGACATGCAAACACACCCGGTTACGCGTAATGCCCAAGGCCAATTGATCTATGCCCAGGATGAAGAAGGTAACCGTATCCCGGATTTTTCGACTTGCGGTTATGGCGGTGGCGGCGTTGCCCTGCCCAACGTACCCGCCAAGGTTTATGTAACGCCATCCGGGGACGACGATACAACTCTGATACAGGCGGCACTGGATCGGGTGGCCGCCCTGCCACTCAATGAAAAGGGCTTGCGGGGTGCGGTGCTTTTGGCACCCGGGACATTTCGTATTGATGGACAACTGCGCATCGCAGTCGATGGCGTGGTCCTGCGCGGCTCCGGTCCCGGAGAATCAGGCACGACACTGATCGCAGTGGGCGATTCACGTCGCACTCTGATTCAAGTGGGCGGACATAGTAAGCCCCGGGCCTTGGAGGGAACACGACGCACGATTACCGATGCCTATGTCCCGGTTGGTGCCATGTCACTTACCCTGGACTCAACAGACGGCTATGCTGTGGGCGACCGTGTCATGGTACACCGACCCAGCACCCAGGCATGGCTCAAGGTCTTCAGTGACGCCCGCCCCCCGCGTCTGCCCGATGGAAACCGCATGAACCGCCAAGCGGGATCGCGAGATCTGGTTTGGGATCGGACCATTATCGCCATAGACGGTCAACGCATCATCATGGACGCCCCCATCACCACGGCCATTGAATCACAATACGGAGGGGGAACGGTCTTTCAATACCAATGGCCTCAACGCATCAGTCAGGTGGGCGTAGAGAACCTACGCTGTGTCAGCGAATTCGATGCCCAGAATCCCAAAGACGAAAACCATTCCTGGATCTGCGTGGCTATGGATACGGTTGAACATGGCTGGGTGTGTCACTTGACCGCCCAGCACTTCGCCTTTTCCGCCGTACACCTGGGTAGCGGTACCCAATCGATTACGGTCAGCGATTGTCGCAGCCTGGATCCGGTCAGTGAAAACGCCGAATTCCGTCGCCTCTCGTTCTATACCCGGGGACAGTTGACCCTATTTGTGCGTTGCGAGGCCCGTCAGGGACGACATGATTTTACCGCCGGTCTCAATGCCGCCGGCCCCAATGTGTTTTTGGACTGTATCAGCCATCAGCCCCTGAGCTATTGCGGTCCGGCCGAGGTCTGGGCCGCAGGGACATTATATGACCATCTGCAGGTCAAGGCAGGCGAAATCTGGCTCACGGATCTGGCAATCAATGCCCATAGTATGGGATGGGGAGCAGCCAATTCAGTAGTCTGGGGCTGTACCGCGGAGTCCCTATGGATTGACAATCCCCCGACGGCAAGGAACTGGGCGGTCGATTGTCAAGGACAGGAAAAAGGTGAAACACCCCGCACTACTGGCATAGCTGAATCCCTGTACCGGGCCCAATTGACGGCTCGCCGAAGCGATACCGCCCTGGCTTCACTCCAACCGGCCGTCATTGACGTTGCAAGCAAAGACCTCCCTCAACAAACCCAACCTCAGCCGGTCCTGCCCTCAGCCCCGGCCAAGGCACTGAGGATTGTCAATGGTCGCTTTGTCTGCGGTGACCGAACGGTGATCGGCAACAGCTATAGCGTTAACTGGTGGAAGGGTCACATTGCCCCTTGCGATCCCACCATTCACGGCCTCGGCATTACCCGCTATGCCCCGGGCATGATGGACCAGGGACTTACGGACGATCTGGATGAACTGACCGACCGCATGGCTGCCCAACAGATTCCCTTCATGCAGCACTGGCCCGGCCTGTGGCACGAACGCCGACGCGACGATCACAGCACCGCGCAACGCGCGGACGAGTTTGTGCGGGCCCCATTTTATGAAATGCCCTGGGCCCGCAGCGGACAGGGAACGGCGTGGGACGGCCTGAGCCGCTACGATCTGTTCCGCTACAACAGCTGGTTTTACGAACGATTGAATCGCTTCGCCGACCTGGCCGCCCAAAAGGGTCTGGTCCTCTATCACAACTACTATAACAATCACAACCTGGTCGAGGCGGCCGGACATTGGGCCGACCATCCCATGCGACCGGTCAACTGTCTCCAGCAAACCGGTCTGACGGAACCGCCGCCCTATCAACATGGTGGTATCCATATTGCCGATGAGTTTTACGACGTAAGCAACGAGGCACGACGTAAGATCCATACAGCCTATATGCGTAAGACCCTGGATGAACTGGGTGACGCACCCAATGTGATCCACTCGCTGGGCTTTCAATTTTCCGGCCCCCTGGAATTCCAACGCCTCTATCTCGACGTGGTCAAGCAGTGGCAAGTGGAACACGGCTATCGACCCAAGATCGCCTTGATCGCAGCCAAGGATGTCACGGATGCCATTCTCAACGATCCGCAGTATGAGCCGTTGATCGATGTGATCGACATGCGTTACTGGCAGTATACCAAGGATGGCAGGCTCTATGCCCCGGCCGGGGGACAGAACCAGGCCTTCCGCGTACTGCGCTACAAATTCTTCGGCCGCGGAGCCCCAGAGGTCCCGCCGCCGACGACCCCACAAAATGTGTATAAGCAGGTACGTGAGTATCGCGATCGCTTTACCGACAAAGCCATTGTCTGTTTACAGGCGGGCACCGGAGCCCTGCCGGCCTTGATGGCCGGGGCCGCCCAGGTCGTGATGAACGAATCCGATCGCGCCCGCTTGCCTGAGGTCTACCCCCTCTTTGCCCCGCTCAATGAAACCCTGGGTGACAAACTCCATCACATGAATCCGCTGGACGGTGTCACCGGTGAGGCCAACGATGTTTGGTGTCTGGCCGAGCCACAGCAGACCTATGCGGTGGCTACCATGCAGGGAGGAAGCTTCGAACTGGACCTTAGCGCTGCACCGGGCGATTACCGTATGCAGTGGATCAATGGAACCAGTGGCGAAGTGACAGCAGGTAAGCCGCAAAGCGTGGCGGGTGGTCACATAATCACAGTGACAGCCCCATCCGACGAACCATGGTTGATGTTGTTAATAAAACAATAGGGTGATCTAAGGAGGCCTTTATGTCGTGCCATAAATCGATTGTTTACTCTATCATATTATCGTTATGCTTATCCGGCTTACTGACTACCCGAGTCCTGATCAAGGCAGATGTTGTTGATGACGTAACGGTCAACGCCATTCAGCAACGTGCAAGGAAACTGCCTCGCAATTTCCCTACGCGCTGGTGGCCGAAGTACAGTCATCGAGACGAGATCTGGTATCAAAGCGACGAAGCGATCATCATGGCCAACAACATCATCAGTTGGCAAAGCCCTGAGGGAGGTTGGCCACTGATGAACACCACCAACGAACCCTGGACCGGTGACGAAGCGGCCATCGGCCCCTGGGGCAGACGCGGAACCTTCATTGGGGCCACGACCAGTGAAATCAGATTTCTATCCCGGGCCTACCGTGCCACCAAAGACGAACGCTACAAGCAGGCGGTGATCAAGGGCATTCAATTCATCCTCGACTCTCAAACCCCTACCGGCGGATGGCCCAAGGCCTTTCCGCTCGAGACGGACGATTACAAGCAACACATGACCTTCAATGATGGCGGCATGATCAATGCCCTGACCTTGATGCGGGAGATGACCACGGACGATCAATATGCCTTTGTGGGACCGGCCTTGATCGATCAACTCAAAGAACGATACAACCTGGGCATCGATTGTATTCTCAAGTGTCAGATCCTAACTAACGGCAAACTCACGGCCTGGTGTCAGCAACACGATCGCGAGACTTATGAAGCCAGACCAGGACGGGCCTTTGAACCCGCGGCCATCTGTGGTTCCGAGAGCATCGGGATCATCAAGTTTCTCATGCAGTTGGACCATCCGTCACCCAAGGTACAAAAGGCCATCGAATGCGCGGTCCAATGGGTCAACGACTCCAAGATCGAAGGCATCAAGGTAGTGACCGTACCGGATCCCAATTACATCAAGGGCTTTGATCGCAAGGTCGTTGCCGATCCCAACACCAATGCCGTTCTCTGGGCTCGGTACTATGAAATCGAAACCAACCGCCCCATCTTCATGGGACGCGATGCAATCAGGCGATACCGCATGGCGGAAATCGAACAGGAACGACGGACCGGCTATGGTTGGTACGGAAGTTGGGGAATCCACATCAACCAGGACTATAAGGCCTGGGCGGCAAAGTGGAGCATCGAGAGTTCTCATTACACGTCGCTCGATCCCCAAAATCCCATCCTCTTCAATGGCGACCATATCATCTACCAGGGGCAACGGATCGTACTCGGGCCCAAGGCCTTTTTTATTGACGGTCAATTGACCGATGAGCAAGCCGCTCAATATCCCTATGTCTTCAATTCGGTCAATGCCGCAGCCGATCATTTGACAGATGGAACGGAAGCCTCTCCCATGGTGCTGTACCTGGCTCCCTATGTGTATTGGATCGATGACCCGGACGATCCGTCGGTGCGTGTGCCCGCCAACGGTATGTCACCCTTTGGTCTGGTCATCAAGTGCGAATGGCTGAAGTTTTACGGCTTGTCGAAAAAACCGGAAAACGTTGTGATGGCCTGTAACCGCGGTCAAACCATGGGCTCACGCGGCAATTTCACCATGTTCAGATTCTTCGGTCAGGGGACTAGTTCGGAGAACGTTACCTTTGGCAACTACTGCAATGTGGATCTCGAGTTCCCCTTGAAACCGGAACTGAACCGGGAAAAACGAGGCTCCGCCATTGTGCAAGCTCAGTTGATCGTGTGCGACGGAGATAAAATCATTGCACGTAACACACACTTTATCAGCCGTTTGAACCTCCTGCCCTTTGTGGGAGGTGCGCGGACCTTCTTCGACCGATGTCACTTTGAATCGACCGATGACGCCCTTTGCACCACGGGCGTTTATCTCGACTGTACCTTTGATTTTTATGCCCCCCGCCCCTTTGTCGCTACGACTGGGACCGGGGCAGTCATGCTCAATTGCGACATCCGTTCCTTCGTAGGGGGCAAGCAATACTTCACCAAGCTGGACGGGCAGATGGCCCTGATAGACACCCGCATCACGGGTGAGAACCTGGCTTATGTGGGTTGGAAAGATTTTCCACCGCCGGAAACACGCAACTATCAATATGGTGTCACCTTAAACGGCAAATCCTACCTCGTCGGGCAGAATGATCCGGTCTCAACTATCGACATGACCGACAAGCCCATACTCGATGCCTATCGTTTCATCCACAACGGCAAGGTCATCTATAACACCTACAACCTGTTGCGTGGCGATGACGACTGGGATCCCATGGGAATCAAGGACATCGT
This sequence comes from Sedimentisphaerales bacterium, assembly GCA_963662565.2. Classification (GTDB taxonomy): domain Bacteria; phylum Planctomycetota; class Phycisphaerae; order Sedimentisphaerales; family Anaerobacaceae. The sequence continues at coordinate 103,458 of CAXXXG010000013.1, forward strand.
CCTGGCAGCGGAAAAAGAGAGCGGCAAGCCCTATCACCTGCTCCCGACACAACTCTTAATCGATCTCACCGGAGACGTCGTGGGCGAGGTTAAAATGGTCACCACAGCTATTCGCTCCCAGTTGAAGCTTGCTCCCACGCGCATCACCCTCGAAACAGGAAAGAACGATGTCCGGTTGGTGGCCAAGACACTACGATTCGGCAACTGCGAATCCCCAGTGCAGGCCATTACCTGGCAGGTTGCACCTGAGAACCGATCATTCGTTGAGTTAAAGGTCGGTACCGACACAACGACGTGTGCTGTCACGCCTATCAATGACCAAGACGATGTCAAACAGGTCGTCATCACCGCCTCCACACCTTCCGGATTGCAGGCCGCTACGCTCATCGATGTAGCCCCTGCGAAACTGAAGCCCCCCACATTCAGCTCAAAACCCTGTATCTCCTCTGTTCATAATGTCCAACTATCTGTTGATTATACCCTCGATATGCGCTTCGAGGACCAGTCCGAAGTCACCTGGTATCGCTGCACGGACGCCCAAGGCAGTAACGCCATCGAGGTGGCGGTATCACGGTTCAACGAACCCCTACGTGAATATCAACTCTCAGCCGGCGATATCGGTTATCACATCATGGTTTCGGTTGCGCCCAAACATGTACGATGCGATCTTGGCGAAGCTATCACGGATATATCGCAGTCGCCCATTACAGCTCAGGATGTCCAGGTCAACAACAAGGTCCTGCACACCGACTTCAGAAATGTCTCTACTCAAAACCAACTCAAAGTTTTATCCGGTTTTTGGACATTCAGTCCTTTTGCCCCCCAGGGTTCTAATGCCTGGAACTATGGTCCGGGCAAGGCTGGGGCCCTCAACCTGACCGGCCTGATGCAGGACCGCAATGCCAAGATGTCTTACACTCCCATAGGAAATCGATTCGGTGACATGAAGCTCTTTATGACCGTAGCGCCCTTCAAAACGGCAGGTCAGGGCTTCAGCATTGCCCACCTGTATATGGACGTCCTGGTTAAATATGACGCCACAACTGAGACGGGTTATGGCCTGCGGTTTATCCGTACCACGAAATATGGCAATGCCGTGGATTGCATATTGGTCAAATACGACCAGGGCAAGGTCACCGAAATCAGTGAGCCCATCTCTACCTCGTGCTATCGCACACTTTGCGAGATCACCCTTGAAGTCAGAGGCAACAGACTCATCGCTCACGCGGAAACGACCTCGGGTCACACCTCCCAGGACACTGAGGTCGCAGCCGAAGTCAATATGGAAACGGAGATCGTTCCCAATCCCAACGGAGGTTTCGGCATTCAATACACAGGCGGATCCCCGACCTTGATCAAGGAAGTGAAGCTTGAATGGAAATAATGGTACGACATAACAGGGACATGTTGGAGGTTCCAATGACATCGAGAATACAACTTATAGTTGCAGGGCTCATCTTCTGTGTATGCAATACCGCCCTAGCCGTTGACACCATCACCCCAACCGATGCAGGACCGGTGGAGGGGCTTATTGAGAATAAGCAGGCCAATGTGATTGTCTTTAAAGGAATCCCCTATGCCGCCCCTCCAGTTGGTGCCAATCGTTGGCGTGATCCACAACCGGTAGAGTCCTGGCAAGAGGTTAGATCCTGCAAGAAATTTGGCCGCTGCTGCCCACAGTCCGATGTTCTTGAACGGATGTACGGCATCAAGTTGCCGCCCTTGAGCGAAGACTGTCTATACCTGAACGTATTCACGCCCAATCTTCATCCGGATAAGCCCTTGCCGGTCATGGTGTGGATTCATGGGGGAGGATTCTCTACCGGTAACTCGGCCAACTACGACGGAACCTATCTGGCCGCCCAGGGAGCCGTAGTGGTCACGATCAACTATCGCGTGGGGATCTTCGGTTTCTTCACCCATCCAGCCCTCTCCAAGGAGGACCCGCACGGCATTTCCGGCAATTACGGCATGCGTGACATGATTTGTGCCCTGCAATGGGTACAACGCAATATCACGAACTTCGGCGGCTCGCCCGACAATGTCACCATCTTCGGACAATCGGCCGGTGGCACTGCCGTGGTCAATCTCATGGCCTCACCCCTGGCGGCAGGATTGTTCCACAAGGCCATTGCCCAGAGCAACGGTGCCTACAACCTCTGGCCCCATCTGAAAAAATCAGAAGGATACGGCGAAATATTTGCCACTGCCCTGGGCGTCGATAACGCCGACGACGTGGTGCAGGCCATGCGGGAAAAGAGTTGGGAAGAACTGATGGCCACTGAGACTGAAGCCAAGCTACGCTTCAATGAGGTAATCGACGGCCACATCCTTCCAACCAATCCGGTGGCGACCTTCAAGGAAGGCAAGCAGCACAATGTTCCCTTCCTGGCAGGCTCCAATTCCGATGAATCAGACCGGGGCTTTACGGTTTGCACCCGAGTCTTTGCCCGATGGCATAGCAAGATCAATCCCAACACCTACCGTTATTATTTCAGTCAAAACACTCCCGATGGCGAAGGAGGCCGCAAAGGCGCTGTTCACGCTGCAGAATTACCCTATGTTTTCAATGGCGGAACACTCGCCGCACTACATTTCGATGACCAATGCAAGTCACTGGCCAAGACCATGAGTGCGATGTGGATCCAATTTGCCAGGTCCGGCAATCCCAACGGTCCGGGTATACCTATCCAATGGCCCCCATATAACTTTGTAGAGGAGGCCTACCTAGAGTTTGGCCAAGAAATACAAACCGGCACTCGATTGAAGAGGGACGTCTGCGAAAAGATGGAAGCCTCATTCGACCAGGGACTTGCTCAGTGGCAACAAAAAGTGAGTACCCAAAATTAACCCCAAGATTAATATCTGATAACCATTAAGGAGACAGACTATGACTCGTTGTCTTACCCGTATGATCATCTTTCTGACCACGACCTGTGCCATGGCAGGAAATGTCCCCATCCGTGACTATTCCTTTTTATATCAAGACCTGCCCTTTGCCATGGATAAGGTACAACAGCCCAGCTTTCCCGAGCTTCAGGTGTGTATCACGGAATACGGAGCCAAATGCGACGGCGTGACCTCCAGCACTCAAGCCATTGCCGCAGCCATTGATGCTGTAGCCCAGAAAGGCGGTGGAACGGTTTTGATCCCGGAAGGACTCTGGATCACCGGTCCGATTCAGCTCAAGAGCAACATCCATCTACATGCCGCCAAAGGGGCCATCGTCCTGTTCACGAACAACTTCGATGAATTCCCATTGGTGAAAACCTGGTTCGAAGGGTCGTTCATGTGGCGGACCATGTCTCCTATTTATGCGGAAAAGGCGGAGAACATCGCCATTACTGGAGAAGGTGTTTTTGATGGTAACGGACAATACTGGAGACCTGCAGGCAAGCGTATCACACCGGCCCGGGTATGGAATCAAATCACGTCCCATGGAGGCGTTTTAACCAGTAATGGTGAGGCCTGGTATCCCACCGAAGGAGCATTAAAGGGACGGAGCTTAGGGCACGAACGTACCACGTTGACCCAAGAGGAGGCTGAAGAGGTCAAGGCTTACCTGCGTCCGGTGATGGTGGGACTGGTGGATTGTAAGAGGGTGATGCTCAAAGACTGCACCTTCCAGAATCCCCCCGCCTGGACCATCCATCCGGTGCTGTGCCAAGAGGTCACCATTGACAGCGTCAAGGTCTTTAACGAACCCTGGATGGCCAATGCCGACGCGCTTGATCTGGAGTCCTGTAAGAATACCATTATCTATAACTGTCTGTTCGATGCCGGCGACGACGCCATTACTATCAAATCCGGACGGGACGAGGAAGGCCGCAAACGCGGTGTGCCCACAGAAAACGCTATTATCTCGAAATGCACGGTCTACAGCGGACATGGTGGTTTTGTGGTGGGCAGTGAAATGTCCGGAGGCGTGCGCAACATCAGCGTCACTCACTGCTCGTTCATGGGCACTGACAACGGCTTGCGTTTCAAGAGCACCCGCGGACGCGGTGGTGTGGTGGAGAACATCTATATTTCCGACATTTATATGAAGGATATCGGGCTCTACGCCATCCTTTATAACCTTTATTATGGGCAGAAAGAAAAGGGCACAATGCAGCCCATCAACGAAGGCACGCCTCAATTCAAAAACATCTCTATGAAGAACATCCTCTGCAAAGGCGCCGGACGAGGGATGTTGTTACGGGGTTTGCCGGAGATGCCGTTGGAGAACATACGACTCGAAAACATCACGGTGGAGGCACAGACCGGAATTGTCTGTAACGATGCCAAATCCATCACCATGAAAAATGTCTGTATGCGAACCGCGGATGCCACCGTGCTGGGTATCACTGATTCAACTCAGCTCACCTTCGATCAATTCTCCTTCAATGAAATGGAAACCAAAACCATCTCGATCTCAGGCGAAGGGACCCAGGATGTAGTATTCTTGAATTCTGATATTCCCTCAAAACTCGTTCAGATAGACGAATCCGTCAAGAGCGATGAGGTGACGTTCAAGTAGCCAACCGGCTTGCGTTCGGGTTGCGACGATCTATACAGGAACTAGATGCATGTGGCCTTTGCTCTGCATTGTGAAAGGAATAATGATGATCGAGTCACCACTCAGAAACAATTGGATTGGATTAACACTGTTAATCTGTACTACGGTCTGGGCTCAAACCCTGGATCCGGAACGCTATCCAATCTATCCGGTGGCCTATGAATTCCCCACTGAAGAGGCCATTTTAGAACTTTGTACCCGGGTGAGAAATTACTGCGTCCAAACCAGTCCCCAGGAAATCCAGGATCGTCGCACCGGCAAACCCATGCAGGATCTGAGCGAGCCTAATGAATATGCCATGGTGTCACCTGGTTTCTCCAGTTCATGGAGCTATACGCACGGAGTGGTCATTTCTGGCTGTGACACTCTCTACGATCTAACGGGAGATCAGGCCTACCTGGACTATAACATCAAGTTCTATGACTTTGTGTGCGATACTCTGCCCTATTTCCGCAAGAACAAGGAGACCTTTGGAACGGTTAAGGCCAGTGGCTGGCCCGTGATCCTATACATGCGGGCCTTGGACCACTGCGGTTCCATCGGTGCCGCCCTGATCAAAACCTACCAGCGCAACCCGGATCCCCGCTATAAAGAACTGATCGATATCGTAGCCGACTATATCTCCAACCAGCAATTCAGACTGGAAGACGGCACCTTAGCGCGTCACCGTCCGCAGGAGGCCTCGGTTTGGGCGGACGATCTCTATATGAGTGTACCGTTCCTGGCCCAGATGGGAGACCTCACCGGCGATCGCTCCTACCTGGACGATGCCGTGCGACAAATCCTCCAGCAGGCCGACCGTCTCTTTATCAAAGAGAAAGGACTCTTCGATCACGGCTGGAACGTAACATCCGCCGACTACGATCCCCGTTTCTATTGGGGTCGGGCCAATGGCTGGACGGTCATGGCCATGGCGGAACTGCTATCCGTCCTGCCCGAGGACCATCCGGGACGTGACAAGGTCCTGCATCTCTACCGCTCTCTCCTGCGTTCGGCAGCCGAACTCCAGGACGGCACCGGCTTCTGGCACAATATGCTGGATAAAACCGATACCTATCTGGAGACTTCCTGTACGGCCATGTTTACCTATGCCATCGCCAAGGGAATCAACGAGGGTTGGATCAATCACGTGTACGGTCCGGTGGCCCAAACCGGTTGGAATGCCATCGCCACACGGGTGTTGGAAAACGGCGCCGTGGACGGCACCTGTGAAGGAACCACCTTTGCCCATGACAACACCTACTACTATCACCGCGGCAAGAGCATCCACGCAACACACGGCTATGGCCCAGTCCTGTTGGCAGGCGCGGAAATGGTCAAATTGCTGAGAAACGACAGGATCACCGTCAAAAAGGCCCGGCCTAATTCAGTCAACAGCACCTATCACTATTTACCCAATAATCCATAATTAATAGCAGGAAATAGCATGAAAATTCAAACTACAAATCTCTGGATGTTACTGTGTTTTATATGCATCGCTGGTGTGTCGGATGCTGCAGATGACTCGAATCAAGTCACGGTCTTGACTCTTAAGGCGAATGATGTAACGGCCAAGGTCAGTCCCCTGTTCTACGGTTTGATGACCGAAGAGATCAATCATTCTTATGACGGAGGAATCTATGCCGAGTTGATTCGCAATCGCATTTTTAAAGAGGTTCCAATCAAACGTCCACTAACCAAGCCTGAGAAAGAATTCAAAATTGAGTATGGAGACAGCCCCAACGACGGACTGATGTACTGGGAGTTGGTACAGACGAATGGGGGGATCGGCTCCATGTCACAGGATCTCAGCCAGCCCATGAACACTGCCCTGACCAACAGCCTGAAGCTGAAAATCACGAGCCTTGGTGAAAATCAACGCGTGGGCATTTCCAACGAAGGCTTCTGGGGCATCCCGGTTCGGCCCCATACCACCTATCGAGCGAGAATCCATGTCAAGGCGGGTGATGGGTTTAAAGGCCCCTTGACCCTGGCGCTGGTGGATCAAGACGGCAAAACCATTTACACCCAAACCGAGATCGAACAAATCACCGATCATTATCAACGATACGATGCCACCTTGACCACGGGTGATGTTAAGGTTACCAAGGACGCCCGCTTTCACATCTGGGCCGGTGACACGGGAACGGTCTGGTTCAGTCTGGTCTCGCTGTTTCCCCCCACCTACAACAATCGCCCCAATGGCAACCGCATCGACCTCATGCAATTACTGGCCGACATGAAACCCGAGTTCCTGCGTTTTCCCGGCGGAAATTATGTTGAGGGGGCCACCATTGCCACGCGTTTCGATTGGAAAAAGACCATCGGTGACATTACCGAACGTCCCGGTCACGCCAATGATATCTGGTCCGGTTGGTCTTCGGACGGCATGGGTATGTTGGAATTCCTGCTGTGGTGTGAGGATCTCAACATGGAACCGGTCATTGTGGTTTATTCCGGTTATTCCATGACCGGTGATCGGGTCGCTCCAGGTCCTGACCTCGAACCCTATGTCCAGGACGCCCTGGATCAAATCGAATATACCATTGGTGACGCCAGCACCCCCTGGGGTGCACGCCGGGCCAAAGATGGACATCCGGAACCGTTCAAGCTGACCTACATGGAAATCGGCAATGAAGAGGATGTGGGAAACTGGCGCAGCAAAGGCAATGAATATGACGCCCGTTTCACCCAGTTCTATGATGCCATCCGGGCCAAGTATCCCCAGCTCAAGATCATCGGGGCCACGCCTGTCACATCGGACTTGATCAAGACCCGCCAGCCGGATGTCTATGACGATCATTATTATCGCAGTTCAGTCAGTATGCAGGCGGACGCCCACCACTATGACGATTTCGATCGCAACGGACCCAAGATCTTTGTGGGTGAATGGGCCACGCGTGAAGGCTCTCCCACACCGCATCTGGGAGCGGCCCTGGGCGACGCGGCCTGGTTGACGGGTTTGGAACGCAATTCCGATGTGGTAGTGATGGAGTCGTACGCCCCGCTGTTTGTGAATGTAAACCCCGGGGCCATGCTGTGGCGTACCGACCTGATCGGTTATGATGCCCTGACGTGCTATGGTTCGCCATCCTATTATGTGCAACAGATGTTCAGCAGTCACCACGGCGACACCGTCATAGCCGTGGATGCGGATCATACCCCCTCCCGTTTGGTCGAGATGCGTAGACGCATATCTGACGGCGAGATGGAGACCTATTCAGTAGATATCCCTTGGCTCTTCTATAATGCCACCCGTGATTCCCATCAAGGGTTGATCTACTTAAAACTGGTCAACTGCTCGGAAGTGCCCCGCCCGGTTCAGATTCAAATCAATGGAGTGACCAACGTAAAATCCATAGGAGAGTTGGTTCAGATGAAGGGTAACAGTACGGATGACACCAATTCCATTACGGATCCCACGCATATCATTCCGACCACAACTGCAATCAATGGGTTAAGCCATGACTTTAAACAGACGTTACCCCCATTGTCCGTCAGTGTGTTGACGATCCATGCAAATTGACCGTTTATCTGAGGAGCAAGCATGAGTTCTTTTAAAACACGTTTTGGGTTACTCGCGCTGGCAGGACTGTTCTTTGTGCTTCTAACCCCTGCGTCCGCTGTTGATATCCGCACCGCCATTGATTCAGGGCCTGTGGAAGGTTCGGTCACGGGCGAGAAATCCGATGTGGTCGCGTTTAAGGGCATTCCCTATGCCGCCCCGCCCGTGGGTGACAAGCGTTGGCTCGCTCCCCAACCGGTTGAGCCCTGGCAAGAGGTTAGACCCTGTAAAGAATTTGCTCCGACCTGCCCCCAACCCAATGTCCTCGAACTCAAGTACGGCATCAAAATCCCCAATCAAAGTGAAGACTGCCTTTACCTCAACGTGTTCACACCCGATCTTCACCCTGACCAGCCTCTACCGGTGATGGTATGGCTGTTCGGTGGGGGTTTTGTAGTGGGTGATTCCTCCCTCTATAACGGTGAATATCTGGCCCGACAGGGAGTCGTGGTGGTGACCCTCAACTTTCGCCTGGGCGTCTTCGGTTTTATCACTCACCCCGCCGTTTCACGGGCAGATCCACGCGGTGTGTCCGGCAACTACGGCCTGCTGGACGTGATTGCCGCCCTGCAATGGGTGCAACGCAATATCTCGCACTTCGGTGGTTCGCCCGACAATGTCACCCTCTTTGGACAATCGTCAGGTGCCTCTTCCATTTGCCTGCTGATGACGTCACCCTTAACGCAAGGCCTCTTCCATAAGGCCATCCCGCAAAGCAATGCCTCGTATCGTCGCGTCTATCCTGAGATTGCGACCGTGGAGGAACTGGGTGTAAAACTCTCGCAGGAATTGAGCATCGCTGCCGATGAGAACGAACTCCAGACCCTACGTGCCAAGAGTACAGAGGAACTACTGACAGCCACGTCTGCGGCCAAACTCCGGTTTGATGTCATCATGGACGGCACGGTCTTGCCGAAGCATCCGGTCCTAGAATTCAAGGCCGGACGTCAACACAACATCCCCCTCCTGATCGGTTCCAACACCGGTGAATCGGCCACCGGACCGACGGTCTCGGCCCGTGCTTTTGCCAAGCTGCACAGTCAACTCAATGCCGACACCTTCCGTTATCTCTTTAGCAAAGAAGACCGCGATCCCAAATCGATCGGCAAGGGCGCACGTCACTCCGCTGAGATCCCCTATGTCTTTAACGGGGGCACGAGTGCGGCCGCGTCTTTCGATGAACAGGACAAGGCCCTGGCCCGGACCATGAGTGCCATGTGGGTGCAATTTGCCCGCACCGGCAATCCCAATCTACCGAACGCTGATATCTCCTGGCCCCGCTACAGCGAGACTGACGAAGGATACCTTGAATTCGGTAGCGAAATTCAAGTCTCGTCGGGATGGAGGGTAAAGGAATGTGACCAACTGGAACGCGATTTCGATCAGACACTAAAGGAATTATTCAATTGAAACGATGCATCATCTCCATCATTGTATTAACACTGCTCACTCCAGTTATGGCAGATGAACTGGAATCTAATTGGACAAACCCACCGGAAGCGGCCAGTCCCTGGATTTTCTGGTACTGGGTCGGTGGAGCCGTTTCGCGGGAAGGGATCACGGCAGATCTAGAGGCCATCAAGGAGGTGGGCATTGAGGGCGTTTATCTCTTTACGGTTCGCGATGTCTCTGATCCACCGCTGTTCGATCCACCCGCACGGCAGATGACACCCTTATGGTGGGACATGGTCCGACACGCCATGGCCGAGGCGGATCGCTTGGGTCTCAAGATGGGACTGCATGCCTGCGACGGTTTTTCCCTGGCTGGAGGGCCGTGGATTACACCCGAGAAATCCATGCAAAAGTTGGTGTGGACTGCAACAGTGCTCCAAGGCGGACAGCGCATCGATCAAGTTTTTCCACAGCCCGAGACACAGGAAGACTATTACCGTGACGTGGCCCTACTGGCCTTGCCTTCGCCGCCGGGTACGGGAGTCTCGACCCGCACGGTGGTCCCCCAGGTCTCTACCAACGTGCCCAAGGTGGATCCGCAGTTTTTGGTGGATCCGGAGAACAATAGCAAAGACCTGCGTAGTTCCTCTCCCTGTTGGTTCCAATACACCTTTGAGCAGCCCTTTACCTGTCGCTCCATGCATATTTGCGCAAGGGGAAGAAGCCTGCAATCCCTGCGTTTGCGCGTAGAGGCCAGTGACGATGGTCAGTCGTTTCGTTTGATCCGGCAATTACAGCCTCCACGTCACGGCTGGCAGAACGGCGATGCCGACTATACCGTGGCGATTGAACCGACCAAGGCCCGCATATTTCGTTTTGTCTACGATCCCAACGGATCGGAGCCGGGATCGGAGGATTTGGAAGCAGGCAAGTGGCCCCCTTCATTGCGGCTCCGCAGGCTTGAGCTATCGAGCCAGGCGCAAATTCACCAGGTCGAGGGCAAGAGTGGTTTGGTTTGGCGCATGAGTCCGGCCACGACCGCGACGCAGGTCCCGGATGATTTATGTATCCCTCAAGCGAGCGTGAAGAATCTTTCCCCACACATGGACAGCCAGGGTCGATTGCAATGGGATGTGCCCCCGGGACAATGGACGCTGCTCAGAATGGGAATGACCTCTACGGGACATGAAAACGATATGGGGGGCGGTGCGAAAGGTCTGGAGTGCGACAAATTCAATCCCGACGTCGTCGCGTTCCAATTCGACCAGTGGTTTGGCGAAATCGTGCGACAGATCGGTCCGGATCTGGCCCGGCGGGTGTTACGGATCTTCCACACCGATAGTTGGGAGGCTGGGAGTCAGAATTGGTCACCGGTTTTCCGAGCGGCCTTTGAGCAGCGACGCGGTTACGACCCCGTGCCCTGGCTGCCGGCCATGACGGGCATTCCCATCGAAAGTGCCGCAGACTCCGAGCGGTTTCTCCTGGACGTACGCACGACCATTGCCGAGTTAGTGAACGAGCAGTTCTTTGGCACTATGGCACGTTTGGCCCATGAGCATGGCTGCCAGTTCAGTTCCGAGAACGTGGCCCCCACCATGGTCAGTGACAACCTGCGTCACTTTGACACCGTGGATATCCCCATGGGCGAGTTCTGGCTGCGCAGTCCCTCGCACGACAAACCCAATGACATGCGCGATGCGATCAGCGGGGCCCATATCTACGGCAAGCCCATTGTCCAGGCCGAGGCCTTTACCGAAATCCACTTTGCCTGGGATGAACATCCCGGCATGCTCAAGGCCCTGGGGGATCGCAATTATGCCTTGGGTATCAATCGTCTGGTGTATCACGTCTGTACCCAGAATCCCTGGCTGGACCGTCACCCCGGCACGGGGTTGGGCATCACGGGCCTGTTCTTCCAACGTGACCAGACCTGGTTTGCAACCGGAGGCCGGGCTTGGGTGGATTATCATAAACGCTGTCAAACCCTGTTGCAGGTGGGTCGTCCCGTGGTCGATGTGGCGGTGTTTACCGGAGAAGACCTCCCCAGTCGTGCGGTCTTACCGGAACGTTTGATAAACACACTTCCTGGATTATTGGGAGCCAATGCGGTTGCGCGGGAGAAGGAACGTCTCGCCAATAAAGGCCAACCCATGCGACGCCTGCCGCCGCGCATATCAGCCAGTGCCAACATCACAGATCCAGCCGACTGGATCGATCCCTTGCGGGGCTATGCCTATGACTCCATCAATACCCATGCCCTATTGCAGCGAGCAATCATCAATGACGGAGCCCTGGAGATGCCGGGAGGAGTGCGCTATCGCGTGCTGGTCGTGCCCGGACCGCGTCCCATGTCCCCCAATGCCATTATGACTTCGGCCACGCGACAACGCATTGAAGAGATCATCCAGGCGGGCATCCCGGTCATCATGGCGGATCCCTGTGCAGGGGCGATTAAAACGCCCTATCAGCAAGAAAGTTTGTCGCCCTTGAATATCGAGCCGGACATCCAGGTCGAAGGCGAGGCCGTGGCCTGGGCCCATCGCACCTCGGGCGCTACGGACATCTATTTCATTGCCAACCAGCAAGAGCAGCAGCGCACTGTGGAACTGTCCTTGCGCGTAACAGGCCGCATCCCCGAATTGTGGAATCCCGTGGATGGACAGATACAAGTCGCGCAACAATGGCAGATCAAGGACGGACGGACACGCTTGCCCGTACGATTACCCGCAAACGGATCGGTCTTTGTTGTACTGCGAGAGGCCACCTCAGCCCGCAGCAGCGACCATGGGTTCAATTGGATAGAGCCCCTGCCGGTGTTATCACTGGATGATTCATGGAATGTAGCCTTTGGCCAAGAGACAGCAGTTTTCAACGAACTGGTGGATTGGACCACACGTCCAGAACCTGCGATTCAATCCTACTCCGGCACGGCCCAGTATACAAAATCGTTTGACGGCTCACAACTGCCCCGCGATCAACGCATCTGGCTGGACCTGGGCACCATTCACAATGTAGCCCGAGTCACCTTGAACGGCCAGGACTGCGGCACGGTCTGGACGCCTCCCTATCGGGTGGAGATCACCGATGCGCTGCGTTCCGGAACCAATGAACTGTCCGTGGAAATAACCAACACCTGGGCCAATCGATTGATTGGTGACAGTAAACTACCCCAGGAAGATCGCGCCACCTGGACTCCCTACCCGCAGATGGCCGGCAACCAATATCGCCCTGCCGGTCTATTGGGCCCGGTACAGATCCTGACACAACAATAAAAATCAAAGTGAGATTATGACAAATCCAGCACCCAAGGTTTATATCATCCTTTTGGCCTTGCTCATCGGGTCGGGTCAGTTGATCAATGCTGACGAGCAACCAAGTAACCCGGCCATCATTACTACGGAATTCATCTATGAGACCGCACCGTATCCCTCCTGTCACGCCTCCACCATTGCAGAGACGCCACCCGGTCACCTGGTGGCAGCCTGGTTTGGCGGTACGCGCGAGCGAGCGCCCGATGTCTGTATCTGGGTATCACGCTACGAGAACGGCCGATGGTCGGAAGGCGTCGAGGTCGGCAACGGTATCCAGGCCGAAGGGCCTCGTATGTCAACGTGGAATCCGGTGCTCTTCCAGGCCCCGGATAACGGCCCCCTCATCCTCTTCTACAAGGTCGGCCCCTCTCCCAGTAAATGGTGGGGCATGAAACGTATGTCAACTGACGGCGGTGTCACCTGGTCACCACCGGAACGTCTGCCCGATGGCATCCTCGGTCCGGTCAAGAACAAGCCCATTGTCCTGTCCGACGGCACCTGGCTATCCGGTTCCAGCACCGAGGGCAATCCCACCGGCTGGTTGTTGCATTTCGAGATCTCTCAAGACAAGGGCCAGACCTGGACAAAGATCGGCCCGGTTGACCATGGCTTGCTCGAACTCGATGGCATCCAGCCCTGTATCTTCACGCTTGAGGACGGCAGCCTTGAGGCCCTTTACCGCACCAAACAGGGTGTGATCGGACAGACCTGGTCCTATGACAACGGCCAGTCCTGGTCTCCTCTCACAGCAGCCGAGCTGCCCAATCCCAACTCGGGCTTCGACGGTGTCACCCTCAAGGACGGGCGCCATCTTCTGGTGTACAACCACTCGTCCCATTCGCCGAAATTTCCCAAGGGCCCGCGTTACCCGCTCAACATCGCTCTATCCGACGATGGGATCCATTGGTGGCGGGTCCTGACCCTGGAATCCGAGCCCATCAGTTCCGGCTACGCCTATCCGGCCGTGATCCAGACTGATGACGGTCTCGTCCACATCACCTACACCTGGGGCCGCAGGCGTATCAAGCACGTGGTGGTCGACCCGAGTAAACTGGAGCAGCCAAAGATGTAATCATCGCCGAGCGCTAACCATTGAGGAGAAACGAAACACTATGTTGAAAAGAGCCGGTTTCAGAGTCATGGTGTTGTTCGCCCTGACCGTAGTCACCGTTGCGGGGGCCGAGGAGGCTACGCACGAATTTTTCACGACCTCAGACGGAATCAAAATTCACTACAGGCAGATCGGCGACCAGGGCTCATACGTGGTGCTCATCCATGGGTACACGAGCAGCGCACAAGGATGCTGGTTCGACAACGGCATCGCCCAAGCGTTGGCAAAGAACCACCGGGTCGTGGCAATCGACTGCCGCAACCATGGACGCAGCGACAAGCCTGTGCCTCGTGGCGGCGGTATTCCACAAGACGTCATTGAACTCATGGATCATCTCAAGATTAACAAGGCACACATCCATGGATACTCCATGGGCGGTGCACTCACTGCGTTACTGCTGGTCAGCCATCCCGAACGTTTCATTACCGCCATCTTCGGTGGTTTTGGGATTGAAGAAGTCGATCCTGAAATCCGGGAACAGATTGCACCGATGTATGAAAAGGGCATTGATCCGGAGGAACCCGCCATCAGGCGAGACCTTCGAATTCGCTCGGCTATGGACAATGGAATGACGCGTGAGCAAGCGGAAAAGGCCGCAGATGGCCCACCGGACACCAGTCCTCGTCCACCGTCACCCACCGTTGATCCCAGTGAGGTGATCGATCTGGCCAAAGTCACCATCCCCGTACTCGGGATTAATGGCGAGTTCGACCGACCTCTCTCAAGAACCCACCGAATGTGGCGCGAACTCAAGAACTTCACCAACGTCATTCTACCGGGCAAGTCGCACCTAACCGCCATCGCGGCCCCCACCATCCCGCAAGCCTATATCGAAAATCTGGTCACCTTCATCGATGCACATGATGAATAAAGCACACATAAAAGGAGCAAACGATGAATGCACTGAAGTCAACGGTAACGCTGCTGATTCTCGCCGTCATGCTGCCGGGCGCGAATGTTGCTCGGGCGCAGGACAATGTCAGGGGAGGCGCCGAACCGATCGTCCCTTCGATCGATCCGTCCCAATTGACCTATGACATCCTGGTCGACGGCGATCTGCCCGCCGACGATCCGGCGAACCTGCGTTTCAGGACGCTGCGCGCGGCGTATGAGGCTGCTCCCGCAGGCACCCAAGATAATCGAACTGTCATTGGCATTAAGCCCAATGTCTATAGGGTCGGCAATGAAGAGAACCGATCGCCCAACCTGGCCGTCAAGAAGGACTACATCACCTTCCTCGGTCTGACCAACAATCGGCGCTCGGTTGTGTTGACCAACTATCGCGGAGAGACTGAGGATGCCAGGGAGACCGGATACATTCTCGATATCACAGCCACGGGATTCACGTGCAGGAACCTGACGCTGCTACAGTCCTTCAACGTCGACTATGAGTATCCGGGCGATCCGCGCAAGAACATCGAGAAGCGGACCAGCACCATCACCCAGTGCGTGGTTATGATTGCCAACGGCGACAAGCACGTCTATGACAACGTGGCGATTCTGAGCCGGCTGGATACCCTATTCCTGCGCACCAAGCGTTCCTACTACAAGAACGTCTATATCGAAGGGACCGACGACTGGATGGGCGGCGGCATGGTCAGCGTCTGGGAGGATTGCACGTTGGCATTCCCGACCGGCGGCGGCGTGTGCATGGCGATGAACGTGGTCTTCTTCAACTGCAACGTCGAGGCCCCGCGCGGCATGCAGTTCTACAAGGCAGAACTGAGGGGCATGGAGCGGCCCGTTGCGCTGATCCATTGCACCCTGCCCGTGTCCACGCCGGAGCGCCGCATCGCCTGGATCCGGGAGAAAGCGTCTCTGCGTCCCAACCTGAACTCACTGACCTACAAAAACAAGGACGTCAACGGCGATCCGCTGACGATCTATGACAGCGCCTACGGCGAGCCGCGTTTCGACTACGGCAGAGAGCTGACCGAAAATGAAATGCACGCCTACAACCCGTGGAACCTGCTGCGCGCCGCCCCCGGCGAACCGCCGGACCATTGGGATCCGGCCGGTGTGCGCCAGACGTATGAAGATCAGGGCGACCTGGTGTATCGCGTCGAGGTTTTTGATGCCGCGGACAAAGACCGGAGTTTCGCCCGGTTCCCGCGGCCCCGGGTTTCGCTGACGACCCGCGCGGACCGCGAGCCCGTCACCCTCGATGCGGTGGTGACGCCGATCCATGCCAAGGACCCGACGATCACCTGGTCGGCCGATTCGGATCTGGTCACGCTGAGCGGGACAACCGGGCCGTCGGTCACGGTGACGAGTGTCAACCAGACCCGGGAGGCCGCCTGGGTACCGGTGCGTGCCACCGCGCACAACGGATTCTACGCCACAATGTGGGTTAAGGCGGAACCGGCCTATTCGGAACCTCCGGCGATCACTGCAAAGCCGACGCTGAGCGAGCCATCCGACGGCGCCATCCAGTTGAGCTACCAGTTGGATCTTGACGGCTGGGAAGATCAGTCCATGGTGACGTGGTCCATTTGTGATGACGCGTCGGGTGCCAACCCGCGACCGGTCGCCGTGAGCCGGGCCAACGAACCGCTGAAGACGCTCGCCCTGACGCCGGGTTATGTCGGCAAGCACATCATGGCGAGCCTGACGCCCAACCACCCGTTCTGCCAACCGGCCCAAGCGGTCTCGGTCGTTGCGACGGCGCCAGTCAAGGCCTCTGATGTCACTGCCAAGACAGTCAATCCCAACTTCAAGGTCTTTGTCGATGAGTCGGACCTGCCATTGGCCAGCGGCCTCTGGACGCTTACCGGACAATGGGTGGTCGAGCCGGGCGACAATCTGGAGTATGGCTTCGGCATTCGTCCCGCAACCCAGCGGTCGGCCAGTCTTCTCTATCAACAGGATAGCCCTTGCGGTGACATGCAGATCGATCTGGTGCTGAGACCGGATAAGTCCGCAGGACAGGTCTTCTCGGGCCCCGGCCAGCCGACGGACGGCAGGTTTAACGCCGATATCTTCATCAAGTACGACCCACGCACGCAAAACGGCTACGCCCTGAGATTCTGGCGAACGATGCTGGATCACAAGAAGGCCATGTACCAGCTCTACCAGATCGAAAACGGCGTCGGCTCGCCACTCAACGAGGCGCAGCAGCTAACGGGGGTCATGCGACGAGATAGATTCCGCTGAAAAACCCTTGTTTTAAGCCCACTTCTTGTCGAGAAGTCTGGCTGTTAATCATCGCCGCTAAAACTTATCGAAACTGTTCTAGATATTTAACATTGATGCCCAACGCCACACGTGTGGCACAATATTGCCACCTGAGCTTATATTTAGCTCTGTGGACTGGTTGTATCACTCCTATTGGTCAGGCTATGCGGTTGCAGTGGCTTGCGACCATTGATACTGCATCAAACGGATCCAACGCTTCGTATTAATTGCTGCGCCATAAAGATAATTGCATAGCCTTGTCTTGCTAAGACCACGATATCGAGTTCGGCGACCTCCGCTTCGGACATATTCACTGATCGTTCCTTCAATACCATTTCGTTGATACATCGCTTTCTGGAAACCCTCTGTTTTCATGTCGCGGCGACGCTGCTGCAGGTGGTCGTGATGCTCTCCAACAACCAACATACGTCGTCCGCTACGAGCCTTCGTGCAGTTGGATTTCAAATGACATTCATCACAAAGATAACTCCATTCAAACCGATAATCAACTTGGCCAGTTTTGGGGTTCTCTAGACGACTGCATTGGGTACTCGTAAAACCCGCAGGGCAAGTCGCATGGCGGTGCTTAATGGAGACATCAAAGTCTTCTGCTGTGAAGAGGGAACCTGACGGATTGTTGGATGGGCGGGCCGGGCCCATTAATATCCGTTTATCCAGGTAAGCCTTGCCTAATGTGTCATCATTGATATAGCCTGCATCTACATATTGTTCGTCAGCCACACCCAAACCATGTGTTTCTTGTTGTTGTTCAACAGCTTCACGGCCAACAAAGTCACTAACGATTGCTTGCGTGGTAGTTACTTCCGTCACAAAACCCGTGGTTGGCTGACCTTTTGAACGATCACTCGCATCCCCTTTGGGAACTGTCTCGGAGATTTGGACCTTATAGCCTACCCAGTTTTTACTTCGTTTCGAAGACCACTGGGCGTCAGGATCATGAGGGTTTTTGACTACACCGCTATTCTCCGTTCTACGTCGCTTTGGGCCTTGGTCCGTTATTTCGTATTGTTCGTTGAATACCCGTTGGAGTAGCTGTCCCTGAGGGTGTTCCAGGAGTGAGGGGTGATCTTTGGCCCATTCAAGGAGAGCAACAATATCAAGACCCGCTTGTTGAAACTTAGTATTGACTGCATCCTGTTTGATTTTATGCCATGCAATATCACTGTCGATATAACGCTCATAGAACACCGGCCAATCCTGTAACGAAGCCTGGTAGTCCATCTTCACTACAATTTCCAAGAAGAGACGAATGGTTTCGCGTACAACTTCTAATCGGCTCATACGAGCCACGGCTCCCAATACATGGGTTGAATCCAAACGTTGCTTTCCCCGTCGTCTGACGAGTCCGTGCCTATGTAAGGCCTGCAATATACTGTCAAAGATAAGTCGGCCGTCTTTATGGCTTGTTAAGCGACTACGAAAGGTCACCAGTGTTGTCGAATGAAATCCTTTGTCGTTAATCTTGAGATTCAAAGCATGCTTCCATCCCAGATGCAAGCGAATGTTTTCAATCGCCTTGCGATCTGGAACAGACTCCATAAATTGCAGAAGAGTTGCACCGGCCATAACTACGGGTTCTATTCCGGGGCGTCCATTATCAAAACAATACAACTGGGTGAGATCCCCTCGCACAGCCTGCAATGCAGGAAGGACTTCTTTGCGGAAAATGTCATACCGGTCGTTGTTGTCGAATAGATCTTGAGCAAGAAAAGAAGCATCGTAAAAAGTGGATTGAAGATCTTGCTTGGGGATGCTCATGGTGTTCTCCGTAACAGCATGTTGACTATCAATGCAGTCTACATTAGCATGCTACATAGTCAAGATATAATGGTAAATACCAATAGGTTTTTCAGCAGAATCGAGATACGTATCTCACGCTGAAGGTTACGGGAAACACCCTGACGGCAACGGCATCCAACACCAGGGATGACCAGACGCTTTCGCTGGAGGGCACTATCGAGCCCAACCGTTTCGGCGGAACCGGCATCCGTTGGGCCGGTGGAAGCACGGGTGTTTGCGCCTACTACGAGATCACTTATCCCGGAATGAGCTTGTCATCGCTGGGGGAGATAACAGGGCCATAGCTGAGGATTGAAACTGATTGAATAATGAATATCGAACTCAGAACCGCAGAACTCAGAAGTGGCTGGCGCCTATTCTTAATGTCCCTTCCTTCGACGTTCTGAGTTCCTTGTTCATCTGTTCTTCGGTTCGCTTTTCCCACGCAAAGCCGAAGGGACGCAGAGAGCTTCGATCTGCCGATCGTTTAGGGGGCATTTTAGCCGCAGATTTTTAGGATGCACGCAGATCCACGAGCTTCGCAGCCTATTGCAGCCAAAAGGAGTTTTGAAATAGGTTCTAGTCCCAAGGCCCGTTAGGTGACCAGCTCTGTGCAAATTCCTTTTGACTGGCCGCAGCTTGTAAGGGTTCAACCACAAAGGCTTCGAGGTCTGTAATAACCTCAGACAAATCGACCTGTTGAAATCCATTTCGTTTGAGAAATCCCTTCCATTGGGCTTGCTTGGTCATGTCTTGTGCAAACCCCTGGGTCAGAGCAAACGGAATGGACTTTGGTATTGATGTACGACGTCTCTGGAAGGTTGCGGTTATGGCTTGAACGAGAGTTGATCCAGCCAAGGTCATCGTCTGCGACAGAGTCCAGAGATCGTAGAAATCCTTCATTCGACTGGTGGCTTGACCAAGGGAGACCATGGCCTCCAGTTTTTCCGCGATCACAGTTTCATGGGGATAGACTCGGATCTTGGGTGCGGGCAAATCGAGCAAAGTCGGGTAATCCACCTTCGAGGCCCTGGGCGTAATCGCGTCACCAAAGCCAATATCGATCTGGAGCTTAAGGACCGTCCCACCCAGTCTGGCCGGGATCTTCATACGTTTACCTGAATACTCCTGGCCCTCGCGAATATCAGCAATCGATATTTCCTCATGCATGAAAGTCAATCCATCCGGTTCAACATCAGTGAGCAGGACATCGCAAAACGTTTGCAGCAAGCCCTCATCCGAGGCATCACCCATCCCCAGGAAATCAAGATCCCGTGTGGGACGTCGTATTTGATCCGTCCAGAGGGCAAAGAGCATGGCCCCTTTAAGGACAAAATGATCACAGTGAGTCGAACAACTCAGACGATAGAGAAGACGCTCCATACCATAGCGTATGAAGATGAGATTGGGATCTTCTTTGCGTTGACGGGCAACGTTAATCAGACGCTGATGGACGGATTGAACAAAGGCATCGGAATTAGTACCGCTCAAAGCATGGCCTCCAGATAGGGATGAATGATCTTCGAAAGCCGACTCATACGGGCGTATTCGACAATCTGATCCACTGTACAACGACGATTCTGGAGCACATCCTTGAGGGCCTCCAGGGCAACATCCAGACCGATTTTATTGCGGTACTTAAAACAATCCACCACGGTTTTACCCGAATCATAAATCCGAACCGGTACCCCATCAATGTTGTGGACCTCGATGCCAGCCGTAAAGGATTGACCGGAAAACCGGAATATCTGGGTCGTCGGATTTTCAATCGGGGGCCTGGGCCAAGGGGTGTTGCGATCAATCGCCACCCATACGGCATACGGCAGTTGCGTACCAATATCATGATACCGCAGGGCCGTCAGCAGACACATCACCCCATTGGGAATCCGCTTGGACACCGAAGCCAGAGAGATATCGGCGGACATCTCCGCATCGGCCAGGACATAGGCGTTTCGGTCGATACGTTTGAGACGCCCACGTTGGCAGAGTCGACGCACCTGTTCCGGATGGAATCCGGCCTCTCGCACGTCTCGAATCTGAAGGATGCCCTTCTTGCGAGCCAGCTCGATAATAGCATCTGTTGTGTTTTCGTTCTTTTTCATGTGTATAATTGCACTCATATGTTAACAATTGGGTACAGTTTTACACATCGGCTCGATCTAGGTCAAGGCTTGATATCATTTCCCGTCCCGGTTCAAAATCCCACTGATTTCTTCCTCCTGCCCACCCTAGCATAATTATAGGACCAACTCACTCCTTTTCAGAGACCTCTTTATCTGACTATACAGGCCAATCCTCCATATCAACCATAAGCGAATGAGATGCCACGTTGTCATCTCGCCTGCCCTGAGCTTCGTCGAAGGGAGCTGCCTGGCCTGTCTCGGCGTAGTCAAAGACGAAGACGGGAGAGATCTATTAGACTAAGCCTGCCTGCCCTCCGCACGGAGCTTGCTTCGGAAGGCGGGCGCAGCAGTTCATCTTTATTCCTCACGCAAAGTCGCAGGGACGCAGAGTGATTCGATCTGCCGATCGAATAGAGCTATTTTTTTGCCGCAGATTTTTAGGATACACGCTGATAGTTCACTGTTCCAGCGAATTGGATTATTTTCTCACCACGCAAACTAAAAGTTCTCTGGATCAAATCCAGCCGCGATAGCGGCTATAGAATATCTCAGAAATTTACACGAATTTCACAAAAGGCTGTCGCCGGAAATTGTTGATCCCATTGTATGCGGGGGAACGTCCCACGCTTTGATCAATGCCTTTGGCTTTGAGGTTCGTTCCGAACCTTGGTGTCCTGCGTTGGTCTGGTCTCACGAAGCCCTTCGGCAAGCTCAGGGTAGACAAGCTTCCGCCGCCGAGTTCAATCCATCACACCTGTACTGAGCCTAGTCGAAGTGCCCGCGTGGGACTTGATGCATACTTGAATGGCCTAGTGATTTGCTGTGAAATATGATTTCCATAACTGTGATCTAAAAACAGCGATCTGTGATCTAAAACTCCCTTGCTCATGTCCGGTTTTTAGGTTAAATTAAGCAACGAGTGCCTAGGAAAATCAATCGTTACACCAAGAGCCAGTGGTTTTGGGGGCTGGCAAAGAAGGCGACCTGTCCCGGCATAGCCTTGGCGACGACGGAAGCAAGGCCATCTAAGGATGGTCGATACAGCCTGATGCCGTCCAGAGCTAAAACGAGCGGCTCGACTGTAGATTCATTTTTCTATGTGCTCGTGAGATAGTGTGCAGCGTTGATAGAACAGCCAGATTTGTCGGATGGGGCCATTGCCCCACGTGGTTTGTTTTTGGAAGGACAGACTGTTTTCTTAAGATATTTGGGCTTGGGAAGGGAATGATAGAATGAACTGCAAAGAAAAAGACCTGATTCCTTGATTTTGGAGAGAATCACATGAGTACAAATAAGAAAGCTAAGCGGCCAACAAAAAAAGAACGACGCATAGAAAAGAAGAATGAGATTGTCATGAAGCAGGAGGAACTGGAGGAAAAACTTGAACAGGTGAAACAAAAGAAAGTGAAGGCCGATCTTTTGATCAGTGTTGCGAATGGCTTGTATGAAGAGCTAGATAAGCTTTCTAAGAAGGCCCCGGTTGATGAGGCTACTGATCTTGTAGTAGATCATGTAAATAGTGTTATCAATGACGTGCGTGTACTTTCGCCTAGTGATCCATATATCCAAAGAGTTAAACCGTTTGTACCGGCTGGTAACAATCCCGAACACCGTGATGTGGTCTTAATTCTGAAACAAGTATTACAGGGACTTGATCGGTCTGTTGTAAATCTCAATCAAATCGAGCCGGTTCTTCAGGAAAGAATTGCACTAGCACAAGGTCTAATTATTTCTTTAGATTTCTATATCGAGAAAAATGAAACACAGATTTCACAAGCAGATCTCAAACTTAATGACGTGTCATTGCCTAAGGATTGGTGGATTGGCCAAGGGTATGGTGACAAGATTGTTAATCTCTCTCAAATTGATGATTTTGATACTGACTTACTTCTGCCAGAAGATAAATGACTGAAACAAATAAAAAACTACATTCCTATCTCTTGAGCAATATTGACCAATATGATGTCGATTTTGTTATACCACGACTTGGCGTTGATATTCCCGTAGGCATTGACCCTTTCCTGCTTTTTAAAAGCCGAGATCCTTGGCTCAAAGAAATTCATAGAACACTTGTAGATTTCTTCAATGAGGGGATTCGATCTGTTTACAGAAATAAACACCATGATCCTCATTCAGTCTTTGATTTCCCAGAACCTCCTGAAGTTGGACTAGGCTATTCGAAGAATAGTAAACGTGGATCGGGGGTTACCAATAATCTATCATCGTTGATTATAAACACCCTCAAAGCAGCTCCTGAGTTGCAGGAAAGAGGCATCCGACATATTGAAGAGATGCAGCTTTTGTCAATCGGCATTGGCCCAGATCGAATTAGTGACATCACAGTGAACGTTTTGAAAACTGCACTGATAGACTATACACAGCGACAATGTGAACTCTGGGACATCAAGTTGACAAAAGATGTGCCAGTACAGCACGTCCTTGATCTCGAACGACAGGAATGGTTTGATGGCTACTACAATCTCCCAATAAGCCCCATAGATAGAACTCCGATAATTCTAGTGCCTCGAAGAATTGTAAGAGCTCTACCCTGGATCAATTATGATGACTTCGTAAAAACAGAATTTGCAGCCTATTTAAGAGCTAAGCAGACGAAAAGAAATTTTGGCAAAAAAATACTTATGCCGAAAGCTTCAAAGAAAGAAGTTACGGAAATTTCTTGTCGGGAAATCGAAAGAGTAGACCGATACATAGCTAAGAAGGAGGCTTCCGCTCGAGATGCTCAGCCTTCATGTGAGTACCTAGGAGATAGGAGTCTTAATGAACAAGCCGAATTGCTGGAAAAGCGTCTTCAAAATCTTCCGTTAGGCAAAGAGTCTGCACATCAATTCCAGCAACTTGTCCTAGAAATCCTTAACTATCTTTTCAATCCAGAATTGATCGACGGCCGTCTTGAAGTAAGAACCATTGATGGAACTGAACGGCGTGATATAATATTTACAAATGATTCAGATGAAACTTTTTGGTCATATTTGCGAACTGAGCATTCCTCAATACTACTGATGTTTGAAGCTAAGAACAAGATGTCAGTTTCTAACAATGACGTTGCTCAGGTGGCCACATATTTAGGTGATCGAATTGGTAGAATCGGTTTCATAGTGATGAGATCAAGGGTTGCAGAGGCTCAGACGCGAAAAGCATTCTCTGTTTATAATGATTCGCATCCTCGCAAGGTGATTCTTTTTATTAACGATGAGGATTTAAAGTACATGCTAAGTGTGAGATGCCAAGGAGGGAATCCAATGAAATATCTTCAAAAGATTTATAGAGATTTTCGGACAACTGTGCAATAAATCCGGGGAAGAGTTAGAGTCTGCCCTGGAAATAGGAGTAAGTGATTAATTCTAGGTATTGAGCTGCTGCGCAAGGCTTAGACTAATAGATCCATTTGATAAGGTTCAGGGTTCTCCTCGACAAAGCTCGGAATATGCGAGATGACAACGTTTTCATCTTAGTGGACATTTTACAGACTCCTTTCACTCTCTGTTTACTCGCTGTTATATAAGACTAAAGTAACGAACTCCTTTTCTCGACTCGATCTATTTACTATGTTTTTCCAAGTTAAACTTAGAAAAGAATTTTTCAAAATGCGTTATAAATCTGGAAAACCAATTTTGACTAGGGCTGAGTGCCTTACAGAAACTACATTCAGAGTATATCTCAATAAAAGGAGACATCTTAGCTCCACCGTGATTGAGACATCCCTTATGCCACCGCCTGTTTCTATCGACTGCAAGATGTAGAAACCTGGCTACACGGCATCTCATTTCGTGATCAAGATAATTGCAATCAGCATAAATTCCTCTTTTGCCTACAACTGCACTTAGTTCCCCAATAAGTTCCTCATCGTAAAAGGGAAGGCATGCAAAATCTACAAGTGCGTAGTAAAGTCCATTCGGTGTCCGTTCTTTTAATCTCGATAAAACCGTTTCCTTTTTTACATCAGTCCATTTTGACTGTTCCGGCCAAGGATCATCTTCAAATTTAGGCCTGCTTGTTCGCCATAGAGCATATATAAATGCTATAGCAACTGTGACAGTTGGAATAATCACCTTTGGAGAAAGTATGTAGGTCCAAAAAGATTGTTTGCCAACAGCTACTTGTTCTATGGTCGTATTTGTCACCCCATATAATACTCCATCAACTATAATAATTGTTAATAGAACATAGGGCCATAATTTCAGTGTTGCTCTTTTAGGAATCATTAGAGCTCCTCCTCTGTCTGAGCTCCAGAAGGGGCCCCCTCAACTGTCAACTCGATTCTTCTATTGACTTCCTCTACAACTTTTGAAAAACTCATTCGGACACTTTTTATCATCCAAGCAGTGAGCACTCCTCGTTTAATCCATTGATTAAGGTTATGCAGTAGTCTTTCATCTTTTGCTATTGTCAAAACCACAACTGGAGGTCTCTTCTCCTTAGGCATCTTCCCAACAGTATCAAGAAATTCTAGTCCCAGAAATGGTTTAGTCAAAACTGATGAATCCACAGAGGCATCGAAGTTGCTCTTCATAGGCATAATACAGTCCAGCAAAACACCATCGTACTCGTGCTCTCTAAGTTTTTTTACACCCTCCTCAAGACTGTCAGCGCAGTCAACACTGATGTTTGCCTTCTTAAAATAGTCTACTTGTTCTGGTAACGATCTCCATTCATCGTCTACCCACAATATTTTTTTGTTCATTTGCATAGCTCCTTTATGTTCCAAATGGCAAGTAAACCGTAAAAAAAGTCAGAGATCCCTGACTTAGACTTCCATCTTTTCTGGTAGGCTTAGTCACGCCTTGCAAATAAGGTTCGGAGATAGTAGCATTATATTCACTTTTACGTCGCTCAAGGTCTCCGCTGTCAATACAAGCAGCTGCTATGCGTCCTGAATGATTGTTAATGATTCTTTCCGCAATAGCTAGTCCTAATCCAGCCCCTGTTCTATAGCGATCTTGTGACCAGACACCACGATATTCTTCCATGAAAATTAATCTACGATCAATTTCGAAAGGTTCAATTTTAACGCCAAAGTTGGCAATCTTAATTTCAATTTCTCTAACTGCTGGAAGTTCGCGACTATGGATATGAATATAATGATTATCAAATGAATACTTGATGGCATTTTGGATAAGGTTAAAAAGGGCGATTTTTATAAGGTCCTCATCAAGACTTATCATAGTTCTTCCCCTCATGATAGGAGGCTGGAGTTCCACATTACGAGCCGCCATGTCCGGATCGCCATCAAAAGACATGCAAACCTCGTCGATTATAGTCTGAATATTCTCCAATTTGAATTCATAGGTTCGTTGTGAACGTCGTACAAATAGGCAATGAACGTTTTCTAATAGATAGGAATATCTCCAAAGCTGGCAGATATTTCTTTTAGCATATGTTTTGGCCATATCGCCAGTTACTTGCCCTTCTGCAACCTCGATTTCGCGTTTGAAGATTTTATCTAGGGCTGATCCCAATTCATGGTTTAGTTTACGCATCACCAGGGCAGTAGCGAATGCAGTGCTAAGAGTTTCACGTGCATTCGATGCAAAGCGTGACACAAAATGGGTGTCAAGTCGAGTTAACGTGGATTCAGGTCGGATTCCAGGAACTGGTTGCGGATTAACCAGTAGCCAAAAGCCATTAGTCATCCCCCCGAGAGGACATGTGATAGCCCAAATTCGAGGACGTGCATTATATCCGAGTTGTGTGTTAAAGCTCTGAGCTGCTTTTTCATAATCTGGATTTCCTGTTAGTTCAAAAACTGTAATCCTGTCCTTTGTAGAAAGTTCTCCCTCATTAAAAATGATCCTAAGGTCACTTTCTTGACGCGTAAGATTCTCAGAGGTGGCCTTTGCAACAATCTCATAAGTATCCAACTCATGAATGTCATTTAAAAGAAAATAAGCTTCATTGATTCGTAGGAATTCCTTCAGTCTATGAAGGATCTTATCAACGCGTTTCACTCCATAATAAGTATCACGTTCTGTCTGTAACAGGTAAGTGGCCTCTTCCCTAAAACAATGCTCTGTCTCATCTCTTCGCCGCCTGTATCGCTCGAAGGCCAAGTCAAAAACTTTACGTGCAACTGCAAAAACCTTTGGAAGTTCATTTTCGTATATTTCATCTACAGTGACAACTGGATTATCCTCTTTTGATGTAATCAAATCTGATTGGTCCAACTTGAGCCTCGTTGTGGCAGCATTGATACCCAGCATAAGTTGCTCTTCACCACAAAGACCATTCGGTGCCTTCCCCAACAATCGCCTTTGACCAGCAAAAACAACTGCGATAGTCCTCCCATAGATCTGGACAGCACAAGCATAGTCAACCATACCCGCCCAACAAAAATAGGCATACACTCGAAAAACATGCCGTTCATATTCAAAATCACGGTAGATAATAAGATTGTCAGGTGCCTTTCCAGATAGAATCACCTTGTGGATGCTCAAATCAAACCTTATACATTCATCGTTGCCGTCAAATCCATCACGATGACAGCTACGTATAATGCGACAATAATTGGAACACATGAAAGGGATTGATAAATCGAGATTCTCAATCCGAGTCCCAGTAGCTTCTATTACTGATAATGGTCCCTCGAACTCTCGAGCTAGCCCCACTTCCATCAGACGAATTGCGTCGGGCTCAATTAATTCAGTTATGGTTGTAGGAACAAGAGGCTCAACAGGTTGGTTATTCCAAGCAACACACCACTGCCCAGAAGGTTGTCCAGTTTCATTGCGAGTTGGAAAGTAAAATTTTGGTGCCCAACTCTCAAGTTCAAGGTAGGCATCTCTAGCTTCTTCGGATGTTGAAAATACTCTAAAATGATACTTTAAGTAGCATTTCGGATTGGCACATTTATAGTCACCTGAGACTGTTACTGGTATTTTTGTCATGCATGTATTGCAGTAAACGCTATGCGACATACTCTCATCCCTCTATCAATCACAACTAACTTTCCCATGTTGCCATTTCAATGAAGTTATTGAATTGTACCCATTTTATTATTAATTACAAGAGGATTTAATTTGTTAGAAAGCCTCAAAAACAGGTTTTCAAAGGTCATATTTGATTTCGAACTACAACGTATGGGGCATCTGCGTGCATCCTATGAATTGTATCCCGTCAAAGCTCGTTCGTCAGACGGCACATTAATCTGCCTATGAGGAACAACTGGTACCAGCCCTGGAAATAGTCGTTAGCAATGGGGAGCATCTGGGAGCATCTGGGGTCACCTGGAAATAGTCGTTAGCGATTGGCTTCAAACTTGGAACTGCTACTCAGACTTAGACTAATAGATCCCTTCCGTCTTCGTCTTTGACTACGCCGAGACAGGCCAGGCAGCTCCCTTCGGCGAAGCTCAGGGCAGGCGAGATGACAACATTTCAACTGATAGTGAGATGGATTTCCCCTATGCAGATCCAAGCCGTCAAATGAGTCCGAGGTAATCTTTGTAGAACAAGCTTGTCTACCCTGAGCTTGTCGATGGGCTTGTGGAACAAAGATTAGTGTAGGACGACCTGCCTTTGGCAGGTGGCACGCTATGCGTGCCATGACGGTGTTCAGGTGACGCATTGGCTCCTAGTCGCAGCGTCAGCCAACTTGGAGCCATGGTGACTTGGTGGTAAAAATAAAACCCCAATTCGCCGGAACGGCGATGATCAGTGTTCATCTACTACATCTGCAGCTAAACAAAGCCCAATTTGATCGCAAGATCAAAATTCTCAGCGTCTCTGCGATCTCCGCGAGAGAATAAAAAATAGGAACTGCTGCGCAGACTTATTCTAATAGATCCCTCGGGCAAGCTCGGGATGACAGGAGGAATCCGGGACTTTAACTTTCTACTTGGGTGCCTGAAAATGAAGGTAATGCTTTTGAGTTCTTTTATTAAATTTCCATTCCATTTGAGACCCAACTGCCATATTATTTAGCTATCCAACTATTTCAGGCAACAAATTAAACGACTCATAATTCGGGAACAAAAACATGTCAGCAACAAACCTATTGCGTTTTAATCCACAACTTGCGGCAGTCATGTTGGTATCTCTCTTTTTGGCGGGATGCGCGTTTTCTCAACAAGCACCGACAGAACCCAAATCATTGACCGTCATTGCAGAGCATCAAGGCCCTGTGGTCGGTGCAAACCATGCGGATGTGGTGGCAAGCGACAACCAAGGAGGTTTTGAAACCGGACAGGTAGTAAAAATCGATGGTATTTATCACATGTTTGTCAATGAAATGTTTGAACGGCCTCACCGGGACATGCGAATTGCCTACTGGACCAGCCCTGATGCCGTTAACTGGACGCGTCAGTCAACCCTGGTCGAGAGCATCCCGGGGCGAACGGCGACCAACCCCCGGTCGGAAGTATGGGTCACGGGCGTGGAATATAATGACCAAGAGGAAGCCTGGAACATCTTCTATGTAGCGTATCGTTCCGGGGACAAGGAAAAGGGTGAATACCCGCAAAGCGATTATGACGGGAGAATCTGGCGGGCGAAATCGGTCATCAAAGGACGGGAAGGGATCGCCGGGCCCTATGCGGACATGGGTATTGTACTGGAACCCGATGAAAACTCTCAAGACTGGGAAGGTCAGCAGGCCGTTGCAACCTTTAATCCCTATCGGGCCAACGGTCGCTGGTATGCATTTTACGACGGGCATAATTACATCCCTAAAGGCCCGTGGCCGATTGGAATAGCGACCGCGACGTCACTGAGCGGCCCCTGGGTGCGCATGTCGGAGAAGGTTAATCCGGTCCCCATCGCTGAGAATTTCGCTGAGAATCCGCAGGTCACAGAACTCAAAGCCGGTGGGCTGCTGACCGTATTCGATTCTCTCGGAGACCAGGAAATCGGCTACAGTCTCTCCACCGATGGCGTTCATTGGACCCCCGAAGTTAGACTCAAAGTGCAGTCCGGTGACAACATCTGGTCCCTGGATGGAGATCATTATATGCGTACTCCGCTTTGTGCGATCGAAGAAGAGGACGGTACGTTTACAGTTATTTATACGGCCCGAACAGAGATAAGCGGCAATAGATTCTACGCCATCGGCAAATGTACCTTGGGATGGGAGTAAGAAGTACATTCGTTCATGGTTACCTTTCATTCGCAAAGAAATATAGGGAGCCTCTACGCGGGCTTAGTCTAACAGATCCCTCAAGATTTCGGGATGACAAGTCACTGCGGATAGTGCACCCATTTGTCATACCGAATGTACGTGAGGTATCTATTAGAACCAGTTACGCGCAGCGTGTCAGACTAATCCGTATAGGCCATAATCCCTCACTACTTCGAGAGGAATCCTACATTCTTATTCAGAGCCCTGGTTCCTTAGAGATCCTTTGGTGATCTATGCAGGCCCGCCTATTTGCTCTCTGCAACCGTCCCCGCGGTTTCCACATCGAAGTTTTCATTCCATGCTTTGATCCAGTCGGGACCGTAGTTCTTGTCTTGGGTCAATGGGCTGCTTAGGCTGATTTTTCCAGTGACCAAATCCAATCCCAAGGCCTCCACAGTCTCGGCTTTATGGACTTTCACGTCAAACGTGTCTGGATCGTTATAGATTCTGGCGTTTTGAGAGTCGACCAGGCCTCCGGTTTCCACGAGAATATTTCTGACGGCCGTGGTATTCGAGGCCACGAATGTAGAGCTCTTATCCGTCCACATCGAGTGGTCTGGGTACTCCGCTTTCTCCTTAACAAATCCCAGAGGGATGTACTTCTTTGAAAGATCAAAGCTGTATTCTTCCTTGTTGCTGTAATCCGGCAGGCTGTTGTACAGCGTGTTGTAGTGCTTATACCATTTTTGAATATTCTCTGCGGAATTGTAATACCCCTTGGCACTATTGCCAGTCTCGTCACCGGACGCGACGGCCTCTTCGTGGGTGCGCAATCCATAAAAGAACCGATAGGCCATCACCTTCTCGTTGGACACCGGCCGACGCTTTCCGTCGCGAGTAAACTGCCAGACGATCATATAGCTTTTGCAGTCAATAAAGATGTTGTCCGTCACATAGTGACCGTAGCCCTTGTTGACAAAAATGGCATTACCCTTTACCGACCGAATGATATTGTTACGGATAATCATACCCGAGAGGCCGTCATCCATGTAAATCCCGTAGTTGCCGCCATGACTGGCTCTGACCGTATCGATATAGTTGTACGTAATTTGATTGCCCAGCCACCCCCAATCGCGACCGCTATAAATGGGCGCCATGTCGCTGGCATTGTAGCAGGTGTTGACGATCTTATTATGGGTGACGAGCATGTCATTACCCATGATCTGAATCACCATATGATAACAATCATGAATATAATTGTACGCGGCGGTGTTGCCCATGCCTTCCAGATACACGGCCGGTGTATAGGTGGCCAATCTGGAGAGTTCATAAAACTCGCAATGCCTGACCTGGTTGTCCCCGCGTGTCAGTGATTTCCGATCGCCTCCGGCCAGGAAAACACCGCCGCCGCCCATGTCATGAATGGTGCAGTTGGTGACCAGATTGTTATACCCACCGCCCCACGTCGTGTAAGAAGGGTCGGAGGTAATGGTGCCGTTGTTCATGCCGATGCGGATGGCGTCCAGGCTAATATTGTACAGCTCACAGTTTTTGACCGTACAGGAAACACAATCCATTAGGGTAATGCCGTAACTGGTGGTTCCGGAAAATTTGATGCCGCGGATTTCTACCGCTTCTGCCTTATCCATCGCTACCAGGGGTTGATCGAAGGCCGTGAAGGTA
Organism: Sedimentisphaerales bacterium; assembly: GCA_963662565.2. Lineage (GTDB taxonomy): Bacteria > Planctomycetota > Phycisphaerae > Sedimentisphaerales > Anaerobacaceae. The sequence continues at coordinate 135,223 of CAXXXG010000013.1, forward strand.
ATCGATTTGTCTCCGATCGTTCCTCCCTGGGGATAGTAGTAAAGGATGTCGTTGCCTGCATGGCGATCGATGTAGTATTCGCCTTCCGTATCCAACTCGCAAAGCAGGTTGATGGCGTGCAGTCGAATAACACCGCGTCTCCGGGTCACGGAATACATGCTCGGGTATTTACAATAGATCCAATCCTTTTCATTTTCAGTAGCCGAGGCGTCTTTGATGGAATAAATGCGGCAGCGGTCGTTGGCATAATTGTTCTCGAAATAGCCACTGAGCCAGCCGTCCGTTTCATAGCGGGTATGATCCGAGTTAGGATTGACGTCCGGTTGCCCGGCCCTGTTTTGCTCTTCGGTCCAACGGTCTACATAGGGAGGAGCCCAGGATTTATAGTGAGGGCTCAGCGAGATCACATCCCAGACGGGAGCCCGCATCTCCAGCATTTCCTCATAGGTTTTGGCGTCGTCAGTCTTGTCGAAAAAATACAACCGGACTTTATCGCCGTAATCCTGTCGACCCAGCTCGTTTTCAGTCAAAATGCCTGAATTGGGATACTGCGCCAAGGTCTGCAGGTCACCATCCACCACCAACTCCGATTGGAAAGGCAGTCTTTTCCAGTTAAAGCCATTTTTATAAATGACACCGACGGGAATATTCTCTGCTCCCAGGTCATAGACATAGACCTTATCCGAAATGTCGCTCTGCAAGCGCACTGCGGACGAATACTTGTCCCCATTGACCTGGCTGAGTTTTTTGAAGTGGTTGTTATTCAGTGTCAAAGACGCCGAGATTTCTACGGTTTCTCCCGGATAAGCCGCCACGGTCACATAAGAATCCTCGGCCGTCAGTGCGATGCTTTGGGTGACTCGATAGTTACCACCACGAAGATAGATGAGCCCCCGGTTTTCAGCATCAAGATCCTTGGTCCTCAAATAATCTCTAGCAGCTTCAATGCTCGCGAAGGGATGATCCAGCGAACCATCTGCTTGCTCTGATACTACGCTGGAAGAGACATAGACCGTGTTTTCCAGGGCGGCACTCCCCTGTTCCACTTTCTTGCCGTTCACGCATCCCATGGTCACCATGATGATTGTAAAACACCAGATTGCCACAATCTTAGTCATATGCACAGCTTCATCCTTTCACTGAGGCGATAAACGAGTCCATGCTGATCGATCCTACACCAAGCAGCTTGAGATAAGTTCATATCTAAATGAGGCTTATGAACGCAGCCCTAACTTCCAATTTTAACAATCGCAAACAAAGCCACATAAATCATGACAACAAAAAACAGGATACGTATGACCCCTTTAGTATCATAGGCTTGCCACTTGTTTAGTTCCCATGAGGAATTGGCAAACAATTTTTGGTCGTTGAACCGAGTCGGATTGGCCTCGGTCAGAGCCATTTCCTGAGCATCCTTCTCATGATCGGCATAACTCGGGGTTCTCAGACGGCCGTAGAATTGATCCAAGTCTTCTTTGTTATGAGGCTTGGTCAGCAGAGCGACAATAATAAAGGTTCCGAAACTGATCAGGAACTGAGTGACATAACGGAGTGTTTCCAGCAACGGGAATGAATAGGTCTCCAAGGGTACACCCATACAGTAGAGCAGCAGCATGTCGGCCTTGAGCATACCGTCGCCCTTTTTAACCAGGTTGCCTTGATCGTCCTTTTCCGCGGAAATGTTGTCCCAGAAGATGGCGCGTTCTTTGGAGGCAATGACTTTATCGAACTCTTGGCCTTCCACCAGGCTCTCGGGACATAAACCTTCGGCCTCGCCGGTTGCATTTTGTTCTTTCCACTTGAGAATCGCTTCGTTACGTTCATCCACATCAAAGCTGGAAGCGACATAGCGAATCGAGAACTCCTGGGTGCGATTGACTTTCAACAATGCCTCGTGTTTGTTGAGCCCGACCAGCGGGGCCATGAAGGGCAACAGTACGGTAATGGTTCCCGAAACAATTACAGTGGCCCACGCAGCCTTCGCATTGGCACGACGCCACAGAATGCCCATCAAAAACGGGGCTGCAAAGGTAAAGTTCAGCGTCATCAGGTACTTGAACACACTCCAGAAATCCTTGGAGTAAATCGCCATGGTTACTCCACCGATCAGATAAAAACCGCAGAACAACCGACCGACAAAGACATATTGTTTTTCCTCTTTATTGGGAAAATATCTTTTATAAACACCATCCGTCAGCAATCCCGAGACGGTAATCATGTGGGCGTCAGCCGTACTCATCAGCGCTGACATCAGGCAGGCCACCATCAGGCCGGCCAGGCCTATCCCTAATGATCCCAGCAGTTCGCGCGTGGCCAGCCCCCACATCAGATCCGGATCCGCATTATTGGTATAGAATAGCACCAGGATAATCATCCCGATCAATCCCCACATCACCGTGGCAAAGCGCTTAATGAGCATGCCGTCCACAAATGAAATGCGGGCCGTCTTATCGTCTTTGGCCGCACCTGCCACCACCAACTGATTGGCCTGGCAAAGGATATTCGGCAGGGTTAACACACTAAAGGCCAGCATCAGATACCAGGTCATCTCCGCATTGGCAGGCGATCCGAAGACATCGAAGACCATCTCCGGCAACACCTTGTGCATGGTTTGGAAGGCCCCTAGCATGCCCTCCGATCCATGGATACTGTTTATCTTTGCAAATCCGAAGGGAATAAATAAAACCGTTAAAAACAAGGTCAGAATGCTTTGCAGAACATCGGTCTTCGCCGCAGCTTCGAGGCCACCGCCGATGGCATAGACCAACACGACAAACGCCAGGCCAATGATCAGTGTCGATTTGTTGAAATGTGAAAAGAACTGCTGGGGTTTGAGAATCCGTAACTCAACCAGTTCGTCCCGTTCGGCCTGATCAAGGAGGGTATAATCGGTGTTTTCCAATTCTTCAAGACGCAGTGCCTGTTGATATTCGCTCTGTTGAGCCTCGGTCATCTGGTCGATGGTCTTCGGTGTGATAGCCATGATCGTCTTACTCATGGTCAAAAATCCGATGCTGATGACCACGATAAAGAAAAAGGCCTGCGCCACACTGTAGATGGCTCCCAGATTTTGACTTTTATAGCGTAGTTCGTAGTAGCTTGACATCGTCAGCAGACGCAAACGACGATACCACTGGGCAGAAAAGAAATACACCGGCAGGTAGAAGAAGTTCGAGAAGGTGTTCAGCATGATGCCGGAGATTCCCATCTGCTTGACCTGGGTGGTCGCCCCCACCGCATTTTCAGAACTGGTGCCCTGACCGAACATCGTGAAGGTGGCGATGAGCCGACCGAATTTCCGTCCACCCAGAAAGAAGTCTTCCTGGCTTTTGATGCGTTTCATCGAACGAAAGCCAATCCAGAATACCCAGCCAAAATAGACAAAAATCACAATGATATCGATGATGTGCAGCCCACAAAAGGTCATCGCAAATTCCTTTATTATATCAGCACTATATTTCGAATTATACTATTGATCGAGTACAATCCATCGTCTCGTTTCATGCCTTGAGAGATATTCATGGTTTATTTGATGATAAATGAAGCAGTTGCAATAGAAACATCCGATATCTCTACTAATTTTACCATGCTCATAGCAAGGTAATCTTTCTGTCATTTGGGATACTAGCTGAAGCTAGACGAAAAATCAATCTTGGTTTACAATGCTGCCCAAGATAATCAGGTCGAGCTGATTTTCTTGGGCAGTATTGATAAAATAATGAGTTAAGAAAGGTGCCAAATGACAGGCATAACTAAAGAAGATTTTCTGTTGTCGAAAAGTAAATCAATGTCCATCGAACAGAAGGTCGGTCAATGTCTGGTTCTCGGTTACGTCGGGCCGCTGATCACACCGGAAATCTTGCGTAGAATCCGCTCATACTATCCCGCAGGCTTGCGTGTAGGGCTTATCTGGCGCACGCGTAATGCCACGCATGATCCAGGTTGCACCCCCCCGGAATATGCCCACCGCATGCTGCGTACACCCAAGGGAACCACCAAGGATTTTATTAAAGACATTCCTTTGCCCTATTGCACCCCAGCTGAATACTGTGAGGTTCTCAATCGTCTGAAACAAGAAGCCTTGAACAGCAGTCTCGGTACCCCACTCCATATTACCTTCGACCATGAAGGAAACGACAACGCTGATCTTTATTATTGTGTTCATCAGACGCCGCATGCCTGGGGACAGGCCGGTACCGGCGACCCTCAGCTCGTTTACGATGTCTACAACGCCGTCGGCCGCCAATATGCTGCCATGGGCCTTTCGTGGTCACACTCGCTGGTGCTTGATGTCAATTCAAATCCGATGAATCCCGAGATCAACACCCGGTCGTTCGGAGATAATCCCGACAAGGTGATCGAATTCGCATCACAGGCACTTAAGGGTTGGACAGATGCAGGCATTATCGCCACCGGCAAGCATTTCCCCGGTCGCGGAGACTGTGACCGGGACGCACATGGTGGCCTTCCGGTGATCGATCTTTCACGCAAGGAAATGGAAAAACATCTCAAACCCTATCGTGCCTTGATTGAGCAGGGATTACCAGCCGTGATGACGGCGCATACCAAATACCCTCAACTTGATTCTGCGGATGTACCGGCCACCTTGTCCAATCCCATCTTGACGGGAATTCTCAAAGAGGAATTCGGTTTCCAAGGTGCGATCACGACCGACGCCATGAGCATGGGCGGTATCATTTCCCGCTTTGAATTTGTGGACGCCTGCATCAAGGCCTTAAATGCCGGTGCGGACCTGCTCTTGATTCGCGACGAGGGTCAAATTGTCGATGAAGTCTTTGAAGGACTCGTCAAGGCCGTCGAGGACGGACGCCTGCCACTGGAACGTATCGAAGACGCCAACCGTCGCTCATTAGGCGTGAAATATGATTACGGCTTCTTTGACGATCAACCTGTCCAAGGGATCAAGGATCCGGCTCACGCAGCGGATGCCTATAATGACCCGCAACTGGTAGCCAATATTCAGAATGCTGCCGAACGTGTCGTGGTGACACTCAAGGACGAAGCCAATATACTACCGCTAAAGAAAGACACCAAGGTCCTGCTGCTGGAGCAGGTGCATCCCATGCATCGTTGGACTAACAGCATGCGGCTGCACCCCTCGATCTTTTGGATGAAAATGCTGGAGCAGTCCGACAATGTCGCTCAGGTGGAATGCGAAATGACCTTTACCGAGGATGATCGCGAGAGGATCAAGAAGAGACTCCATGAAGCGGATGTTATCGTGATGACCAACTATCATGACCGGCGTCATGTCAGCGACAAGACCTTTGTCAATGAAATGATCGATACCGGCAAACCGGTGATCGTCGTGACCAACAATCCCTTCCCGCTGACTGTCCGGGATGAATACAAGACCGTGATCTGCACCTATGGTTGTGACCAGCGTACATTGAGACAGGCCGCAAAAATCATTTATGGCACTGCATGATTGGGGATACCATGTCTAACTACACCCAACAACTGCAGGCCGTGGAACCCACCAAGGATAACCTGGTCGCGATTGACTCGGATGGTTGCGTCTTTGACGCAATGGGCATCAAACAGCGTGAATGTTTTTGCCCCATGATGATCGCCTATTTTGGCTTGCAACCGGTTGCCCAGGCAGCACGGGAGTGCAAAGAGTTTGCCGATTTGTTCAGCCAAACCCGCGGCGCCAATAGGCACATCACGATTGCACGTATCTTAACCGAACTGCTGCCCAGTCACCCTATGGTCAAGGAGCGTGGGTTTCAGGTTCCACCATTCCCGCATTATGTTGCGTGGGTCAATGATCCTGATTCATTACTCAGTGACGCAGGTCTCCGGTTGGCCATCAACAATGCAGAGGGCCCGGCCAAGGAGCAACTGCAAACAGCCCTGACCTGGAGCATGCGCGTCAACGAAATGGTCGCTGAAGTGGTCAAGGATGTCCCACCCTTCCCCTATGCACGAGAGAGTCTGGCAAAGATCACCGAACATGCGGATATCCTGGTCTGTTCGTCAACCCCTGTCGAGGCTCTGATGCGGGAATGGGCCGAGCACGATGTCGCCAAGTACACCCGTCTTATTGCCGGTCAGGAAATGGGCTCCAAAGCCGAGCACCTGGCGATCATGACCGAAAAGTATAAGGCTGACAATATCCTGATGATAGGTGATGCCTTGGGCGACCAGAAAGCCGCCGAGACCAACAACACTCTTTTCTATCCCATCAATCCCGGCCGTGAAGCCGAAAGCTGGAAACGCTTCCACGAAGAGGCCTTTGACAAGTTTTTGAACCATCATTATGCCGGACCCTACCAGGATCAGCGTAAGGAGGAATTTGCGGCTTGTCTGCCGGAACATCCATCTTGGTAGTAAGTGGAATGTGAATGTGACAAAGTCCGTTGTTTTTACGACACCCAATATTTCCCCAAAGAACATGTCTATAGCTACACCACTCAGTCAATCGTCATGGCTTCAATCATGGCCCCTTCTTCGACTTTAACGGCATTTTCAATCCGTCCGATGTTACCTGCCTTTACTCTAATGTCAGCACTCTTCTCGCCCTCAACATGAAATACGGGTGCGATTCCATCCGGAACGGTCACATTGTTCAGCATTAAATCCCAACTTTCCATGATGTCGAATATGGGGGCCTCCTCGCGACGAATTTTGGCATTGGTGAAGATGATGTTCTTGGCATCACGTATCATGATGGGGTGTATGCCACCCACATCGATATTCTCAAAGGTCACATTCTCAATGGGACGTTCGGGAATACCCGTAATAAGGATCATTTCACGGTTGGAGTTTTGGCATTCGATGTTTTTGAAGTGCATGTTGCGGATGGTTGGAGTGGTTTCGTCAATAGGTTGTTCAGGGAGCCGTCGTGAGGTGTAAAGTGAGTTTAGGGAAATCGCATGACGTCGAACTTCGCCCATTTTGATGTCATGGAACCACCCATTCTCAATACCGCCGCCACGCCCCCGGCCGGTCTTGAACCGCAGCCCGCGGTCAGTACCACCAAACACACAGTGATGGGCATAAAGGTTGCGGATCCAACCGCTGGTTTCACTCCCGCAGACAATACCTCCATGGCCGCGATAGCCGCGTACATAACGTATGACGATGTTTTCGGTTGGTTTATCAACACGTAAGCCGTCTTCATTTTTGCCGCTTTTGATGGCAATACTGTCATCCCCGGTATCCAGGTCGCAATATTCAATCAATACATTACGACAGGAGTCTGGATTGATCCCGTCGCCGTTGGGTGTATCTCGTCCCTCTTCCCAGGTGGTGACCTTGACACGGCGAACAATCAAGTTTTCACAATAGACCGGATTGATCGTCCAGAATCCTCCGAAGCGGAATTCCGGCCCTTCAATTAATACGTTCTTACAATTGATCGGCTGTACAAAGTTAGGACGCAGCGCACCCAACCCGGCAGTGCCGTCGAACACGCGTTGTTCGATGGGTGTGCCCTCTGCCATCATCTGATAGATATTGCGGCCGGCCTGACGCTGGTTCTCCGTAGACCACCAGGCATCACCTTGACCGTCGAACACACCATCACCGGTGATCGCGATGTTTTCCGCTCCATTGGCGTAGATAAATGGGTGAAACTTCATGCACTCGATTCCTTCGTGGCGGGAAAAGACTGCCGGCCGATAGTCATCAAAGTTCTGGCTGAACAGCACGGTTGCACGGGCATCCAGATGGAGATTAACGTTGCTTTCCAGTGTGATCGGCCCGGTCAGCCAACGTCCCGCAGGAACTTTTACTATCCCGCCGCCTGCTGCGGAACAAGCCGTAATCGCCCGTGCAAACGCCATAGTATTGCGTTTGGTCTCTCCGCCCTGAGCCGCGCCATAATCGACAATACTAAAACTTCGATCGGGAAACGTAGGGCGTTTCAGCTCCGGCATATCGAAGGTCGCATTCAGAGGAGCGATCTCATCGGGTGCACCATCACGAAAAGAATCGGTCCATGCAATATCGGTTTGTGCCCCAACAGCTGCAACGAGTAAAACGATACCCAGGAAGATCTGTATGCCCATTGCCAGGGGATATCTCGAAAACCGTGGATTCATCATTATTCTCCTATGTTATGAAATAAACTACTTAGCAGACTTAAGCCTATAAATCCCTGCCGTCGTCGTCTTTGACTAGGCCGAGACAGGCCAGGCAAGCTTCCTTCCACTAGGCTCATTTCGACAAGCTCAACGCGGGCAGGATAGGCGGGATGACGTGGACACCATCTCAAGCAAAACCTCATCGCACCAGCAGTACCCAATCCGTGCTGGAATTGGGAGGATTCCACGCAACGGCCTTTGATCCAATGCGTCGTCGGTCCGGTGCAACAGGTGATAAGGTGCTGGTCACTTCGCTCTCTATTACCTGGATGGAGGGAGCCGGTTTCTGTATGCCGGTCTTGGTATCAATCCAGACGTTGCGACGGTATTGCCCTGGTGTCAGATGAAGCGTGAACGGATGGCCTTGACTTGAAAAGACCAGATACTGATGCCCGGACTCTGCCAAACACCACACACGGAAGGGATCGTGATCGGTCAGGGCAAAATCCTGCGGCGTCATGCGACTGAATTCAACTTCATGGGTCATCACCTGGGACAAGATATACATTCGCAGTGATCCACTCGAATTCCTGGGCAATGGAACCGTGCCCGGTTTCATAATACGATTTAAGCCAGACGGGTTCCGTTCCATTGTAGGCAAACCAGTGGGGGTTGTCCTGATAGGCTTGCAATACGCCCTTGCCGGCCCCTTTGGCGACACAGATAAAATCACCGCTCCCCCCTTCAGTGCCGTCACTCCAGGTCCTGTGATACTGCCACTGGCCCAGTTCGCCGGGCATAAACCGTATCTTCCAGATATGGCCGGTGGTAGCGTCACCTTCTCCTTGCCCGTTGCCATCATAAAAGCCCCAAAAATCAAACCTTTTTCCGGATGGGGATATGTACCTGACCGTCAATTCGACATCGGAAAATTTATTGGCATAGGATTGGGTGTTGGGAATTTCGGTTTCAAATACCCGATATAAAGGGACCTGCATTGTTTGAGAATAGGCCGTGATCGAAGTCAAGCAACCCACGACACAAGCGTTCAGAACGCAATACTTAAGGCTCATCTGTTCTTCATCTCCTTGTTGGTTGACACTCGACCTTAATCATGAGTATTTCACGATACCATGCTTGATGCAAGTGTTCATTTGGAATCTGTCATACGTATAACTGTTTTGTCAGTTGATGTTTGGCAAGGGAAACGGCTTGGCAGCGTCGTCCAGGATTAAAACCCAGTCGTTACCATCTTCTTGGTCACCGGGTGGATCAAAGGCCTTGGAGCCTTGGTTGTCGATGATCCCTAAGAACTGTGATTGGCCATCGCGAGGACTATACCAGGTAGCCTTGACCTTGTCTCCAGTTATCTTTCCCAGAGCGACTTCGAATTCCCGACCCGTGTAGGTATAGAACAGGGCATAACTCTCGCCCCGCGTGGCTGCAATGTAGTCATATCTCTCGCCGTTAGCGATTACTATCGATTGATCGGACACCCGTTCAAAAAACGGGCGGGCAAGGATGAGATGCTTGAGATACTGCATCTGACCGGCTCCTGGGTCATCGATCGCTTCACTCCATAGTTTGGGTGTGCCATAGGGACTATCGGGATTGATGGTATTCGTCATGCCCATGATAAAGCCATTGCCATAGGTATGGCCAAAGGAACCGGCAAACACCGACCAATAGGCGTAACGTCTGACATCCTTGGCCTGCCAGCGGGGCTCGCCCGGACGCAGCCCCTGAGAAATGTTCTCGTAGGAGGGCTCGCCATCGATGGTGGGCTTGGGCGGCGTCTTGGCATAGTCTTCAAACACATACTTCCAGTTGTCCTCGCCCTTCCAGGTAACGATATCGTCGGTTTCCCGGCGTTGGTCATAACGGCGATGGCCGGATTGAAACATATTGAAGTCAAGCCAATCTTCATTGTGGAACCAGGTGGAGGATTGGGTTCTACCTACGGGGTGAAAGGTCATCAGGTGATTCTTGTCTTCCTGGTGTAAAACTCTTCCAAAGGTCTGCCAGATCTCCACCGTCCGATTACCGCGTGTGTCCCCACCATTGAGCCAGATAACATTGGGCTTATCCCGGTAACGATGGGCCAGATACTTAGCATAGTTCTCGGCACTTTCCTCGGTAAAGACACGCTTGCTGTTGACAATACTGCCCCAACAGGGAATCAAGGCCAGGTAGATGCCCTTCTGGGCCGCAACATCCAGACAATAGTCCAGATGATCCCAGTAATCGTATTGGAGGTCATCGCTCGGATCATGTCCGGGTGTGATCAAGGGTTTATTGGGATCTTTATCCGTTAATGCGGTATCCTGATAACAATTGAATTGAGGCATACGATGGATCACCGAGACCTGTATCACATTGAAACCCTTTTGCCGTCGGTTTTCCAGATAGGTCACAATCTCCTCCCGATCCAGATGGGCAAACATCAACCAGGCGGTGTCACCCAGCCAGAAAAAGGGCTCGCCGTTTTCATGTTGGATGAACCGATGATTTTTAGAGACCACCAATCGGCCATTATCCCAAGGCTTTGGGGACTCTTCAGCTTGAATGCTAATGCATCCAATGACGAAGAACGAGAGCAACAACATTAAAACGATCTTGGTTCTCTGTGCATCGGTCATAATCAATCCTTATTATAAAGGTATCAATGCTCATTAATAATTTAACGGTTTGAAGCAACTGCAAGAATAGGTTCACAGTTCACGGTTCCGGGGTTCACGGTTAATTAAAAATTGGACTTTTGCAAAGTTGAAAATTTAAAGGCAAAATGGGCACTTTGACGACAAATATTGGCAATCAGGTTGGCAAAAATATCATGGAGGATATGACCATGCCAGCGATTGTTGATTTTCCTACCGTCGTCAAGAAGGCCCTGGACGAATTTGGACCTCTGTTCGCGAATGACCCCGAACGTAAGCATTTCGCTGAATATCTCACCGGTTTGATGATGGCACACAAGAAGAATGTCTCGGCCATCAATAGCGAATTCGCCGTAACCACGGATCAATCCTGCTTGAACCGTTGGATTACCGAATGCCAGTGGGATCAAGAGAACTTCAACCTGCAACGGATTCAATGGCTGCAAAAGCAACCCGACACACGCTTCAGTGCCCAGGGAGTCATCCCTATTGACAATGTCTTGATCGATCACGACGGGAAGTTGATTGAAGATGCAGGCTATTTTTGGGATCACGCAGAACAACGCCACAAGATTGCCCATGATTACCTGATCATCAACTACATGTGTACCTCTGGAAAGCATTATCCCTTGGAATTCTACCGATTTGTCAAGAAGGATCATTGTGAAGAAAGACAGATCGAATTCCGAGACCATAACGTTCTCTTTCGACAACTGGTCGATTGGAGTATTGCCAACGACATCCCCGGCGACTTCACCTTTGATAGTTGGTTCACTCACAAGGATAACCTGAACTATATCAACGGCTTGACGCGAAACTATGTTGGCGATCTGAAATTTAACCGTAAGATTGTCTTCAAGGGCAAGGAACTCAACGTCCAAGATTTGTCCACACAAATCGATTCCAAGGACCGCAAGCTCGTCAAGGTCGGCGAATCCCGCCAGTGGTACTTTACGGTCAGTATTCGCATCCCTGGAGTGGATCACAAGGTTCGCATCGTGATTCTCTGGGACAAACGTAACGATACAAAAGCCAGAAAGGCGTTGGTCACCAACCGAACGGCTTGGGAAGTGACTCGTATCCTTCGGGTTTATCGCTATCGTTGGACAGGCACAGAATGCTTCCATCGGGATGGCAAGCAACATCTGGGCATGGGTGAATGTCAGCTTAGGAGTGGCCTTGGTCAGACCCGCCATATGTACATGGTCTTCCTGGCGTACAGTCTCTTGATGTCTCAGTTGAAGCAGAGCCATGCGCGTGCGTGGGCATTGGAACGTTTGACGACCATCGGACAAGCCTGTCGAGCCGTACTCAAGGAGAGTCTCAGCCAAACCCTGGGGTGGGTGATAGAACGCGCCGAAATGGACGGTTGGAGTTTTGAGAAAATCAAGCTGCATCTAGCCTTGGCCTAAATTGCAAAAGTCCAGTTAAAAACTTCCACCAACCTTGAACCGTGAACCTTTTCTAACCGTGAACCACACCTCATTCATCAATCCAAACTTTAGAGATAATTTCTCGTTGGCGTTGTCCTTGGTCTCCTTGGCTATCTTTTTTGCGATTCGCTCTGGCATAGTAAGGAATCGCGGTCAATTCCGAACCGTCGGCCCACTGTCCCTTGATGGCCAGGATGCCCTGCAGGAGATCCGACTGCCATTGGGTCGTCAGAGCAGCATCCAGACCAATGGACTTATCCAGGTCTTGATCGACGGCTTCTACATTATAGATCAATGGGCCATAGCGTAAGGCAAGCTGGCCGCGTGTGCTTTCGACCTGCTCGATGGCCCGCACCTTCTGCACCTCCATGGGCAGTTTCAGTGTAATCGTGTCGTCCGTCTTCCAGGTCCGATGGATCGCGGCATAACCTTTCTCTACTGAGGGCTGAATAAGCTCTCCATTGACCTTGATCCACAGTATACCGTTGGCCTGAGGATCGTTGTGATAAATGTCACTGACCTCTCGGTTGGGCACACGAATGTGGAGGGTAAAAGTCGTGTCGATCTCCGGATTGACCGTCATGGAGACATCCCCGTTCCAGGGATAATCGGTTGCCTGGATCACCTCTACCTGCGTTCCGGCCAGATTCGGTACGGTGACTTTGCTGCCGATGAAGAGGTTAACATATAAACCATTGTCGTCCCTCACATATATCCAGGTAGGTAATCTCAGCAGAACGCGAGGGATATTACCAATACAGCAAGGACAACCATGCCAGGGGTAACGGGCTCGACGTTCGGTGAGTGGATTCTGGTAGTAAAACTTTTTACCTTCCAGATCCAACGAGCCCAACAAGGCGTTGTACAAGGTCTCCTCATAGAGATCCGCGAATCGGGCATCGTGGTAAGCCATGTTGAGCTTGTGTTCGAAGAAGATAAGACCGCAACTGGAGCAGGATTCGCAATAGGATGCGTGTGGCAGTGAGTAGTCGGGGCCAAATCCTTCGGTGGTGTCACCGCTGCCAATACCGCCGGTCAGATAGTATTTACGATTGATCAAGTTATCGTACAGACTCATGACCGCACTTTGGTAATCGGAATCATGCGTTTCCATGGCGATATCCGACATGCCGGCATAGTTATAAGAAGCCCGCACCGCATGTCCCACGGCTTCGTATTGACAGACGACAGGGATGTGAGCCTGACGAGAAGGATTGTCATCCTTACGACAGTCCAGAAGGAACTTGGCTAACTGAATATACTTATCGCCCTTTCCGACCCCTTCGACCGTGTTGACAAAACGCCCGAAACGAACCAGGGCCATTTCCATGGCCTGGTGACCGTCGAACCATTCCTGTTGCCCCGGAGCCGATCCGATGTGGGTTGCCCAGCAGTCTGCGAGTTGCTTAGCCGAGTTGTAGAGACGCAGATCCTGACCGTCGGTGAGCAGGTAATGTGACACGGCCGCTTCCAAGTAGTAGCCTGCCACGTAACCCTCGTGATCGCCGCGACGTTGAGGATTCCAACGGCTCCGGTTGCTTAAGGTAATCGCGGTCTGGAGATAACCGTCCGGTTCCTGGGCCGCGAGGACCTTGGGAATCCAATCGGCCAGGGTTTGCTTCATCATGGCCTGGGCCTGCACGATCTCAATGTCACCCTGGGGATCGACCATCAATGCCAGGCAGATCGATTCGATGGTGTTAAAGACCCAGGCATTGGCAAAGGAAGCCCCCTGGTGACGTGCAGCGGGCAAGCCTTGAAGCTTCTTGGCCGCTTCGATGAAGTTGACAATCCCCCCTTCTTTCAAGTTGGGATCGTTGATCTTGTCAATACAATGAGGAATCCAATGAACCAGAATGGCTCTGCTGCGTTGTTTCCACAGGGGACTGGTGATCTGATAGGATAAGGTGTCCACTGGGCGCAGGTTCTGGGCAGGCGGGTCCGCGATCACTTGTACGTTTAAGGTATCGTGAGCCCTGAGGTCCCCGTGGGTGGCTGTAAAACGCAAGACATAGTCGCCGAGTTCACTAAAGGTGGCGGTGGTCTCGATCTGATTAGCATCGGCAAAGGTCACCCAACCCGGTCCCGAAGCCTTGCTCCATTGAATTCGGGTGTCGTTGGACAGGGCCTTGATCTGCCCCTTGAGATAGGTCTTACCACTGAGCACCACGGTACGATCCACGTCCGCCTGAACCTGGGGGGGAAATCCTGGTGATTTCCCGGAGTCGTAAACCTTCCATTCCAGGATCCCGGTTGAGAATTTCTCCTGTGCGTCCATTTCCAGTCGCAGCCTGGTGGTGGTGATCTCGTCGAAACGGAGACCATTATAACAATCAATTTCATGACCCAGCGTCGCTTCGGTCTGCACGGGTACAAAATCATGACCATCCCAATAAAACAAACGTGTCGCTACAGGGACATGTATCGCCTCCGATTCATTCCACCAGTAGACCTCGATCTTGTTGGTGCTAACGGCAACAGGCCAATCATACTGCACCCACTGTGTACCTCGTTTGGGCCAGTTGCAGTAAGAGCCGTTGTTACGATCAGAAGAATCAGACGGATCAACCCCATCGTTCAGAGCCGCAACATGGGTGTTTTTGGAGACATAGGAAGCCGAAGGTGTCGCCACCTCGGCCAGGTTAACAACCTCCTGAGCCTGCACTGACGCCATGAGAATGAAAATAAACCACAATTCCTTCAAATGCATATCACTGTTTCCTACTGAATCAACTACTTGAGGCATTGAATCTTTACGGTTTCCGAGGGCAGCCCCTCACTGCTGATGTTCAATGAGATGGTTCCAGGTTGATACTTTGACTTGAGTACTGCGACACAGCGTCCTTGAAAGGCGGTGCGTCGGGACCGCTGAAAACTTTCGGTGCCGCGGGGATTGCCATTGCCTACACCGGCCAGGACACCTGCTCCTTGGATATCGAAATGGATCTCATTATTGGCTTGAGGAATGCGAATGCCATGGGCATCCTGGACCTCGACGGTGACATAGGCCAGATCTTGACCGTCCGCTTGAATAACCGAACGATCCACCGTGACGCATAATCGAGCTGGTTCTCCTGCCGTTGTGAGAATCCACTGCCCGATGACTTGATCGTTCTGAGTGCCGACGGCCTTGAGCTCTCCCGCAGTATAGGGGACATTCCAAGTCGCGCTATAGCGTGTCTCGCGAGAGGTTGGTTTTCGCCCCAGGCTTTGTTCGTTTAAAAACAGCTCGACCTGGTCTCCAACGCCATAAACAACGACCTCCAATTCCTGACTTTCATAGCCGGGCCAGGTCCAGCTTTGCTGCAAGTCGTCATGGGCCCAGAAATGGATGCGGTTGGGATCGTAATCCGGTAATGACGGCACCGGACTTTTCACAAAGGCCGAAACCGGATGCGTTCCGGTCTTCCACAGCACATCACGATAGTAGGACGCCGGCCGCCTGAATCCGCAGGCATCCATTTCGCCGCAATAGGCGAGATGCCAGGGATAGGGCCCCATGGTTTTCCAATCCTGGGCAGGACCGGCCCAACCAATGGAGGCCTCTCCGAGGTAATCAAATCCCGCCCAGACAAAGTTCCCGATGAAGTGTGACTCCCTGTCCACCGGATCCCAGTAATCAAAGGTCTCCTTAACCGCCGATTCCGAGGCATACATAATCCGGTCCGGGACACGGTTATGATCAGAAACATAATCGGCCCGTTGGTAATTATAGCCCACGATATCCAAATGCTCGAACAAGCGGTCTCCGATTTCACCGGCCATGTTGGCACCAATGGTCACCCATCGAGAGTCATCCAAAGACTTGACATGCGCGATGATCTTGCGGGCCAGTTCCACGCCTTTTTCATGCCGCTGTTCCGGGATTTCGTTGCCGATACTCCACATCACCACACTAGGGTGGTTGCGATCGCGCAAGACCATACTTTCCATGTCCCGCTGCCACCAATCTTTGAAGTAGAGATGATAATCCTCTTTGTTCTTCTTGACGACCCATTGATCGAACGCCTCGTCAATCACCAACATGCCGTGACGGTCACAGGCTTCGAGAAAGGAGGCCGAAGGCGGATTATGGGCACAGCGAATAGCATTGTACCCGGCAGCCTTGGCGATCTCGACCCGCCTCTCCTCAGCGCGTGGATAGGCGGCAGATCCTAACATGTAATTGTCATGGTGCATACACAGGCCTTGTAGTACCATGGGTCGGCCATTGAGCCGAAATCCTTTATCGGCATCGCATGTCACCTCCCGAATCCCAAAGGGAGTCTGGCGTTGTTCCACCACCTCGCCGTCAACGACTACCTCTTGCTCCAATTGGTATAACACGGGGGTGTCAGGTGACCATAAGGACGGTGCAGCGACGGTTAGAATTTGAGTAAAGCATTCTGCCCCCTTGACTTTGAAACTCTCATTAAGTGCCCGACCGCAGGTTCCATCCAGGCCCTTCACCTGGGTGCGTAGGGTGATGTCGGATGCCTGGCCCGACTCATTGACGACCTCAGTGACAACGCGTACCTGGGCCGCATCCTCCGTAACCTGAGGCGTCGTGATATAGGGTCCCCAATGGTCGATATGGATAGGATTCATGATTTTCAAATGAACCGAACGATAAATCCCCGATCCACTATACCAACGACTGTTGGCTCCTTCGTTTTTAACCTCAACAGCCAGCACGTTATCCTGCCCGTCACGCAAATGAGGGGTCAGATCATACCAGAAGGCGGTATAGCCATAGGGATGATTCCCACAATGATGGCCATTGATCCAGACATCCGCATTCATGTAAACGCCGTCAAAATGGACATGAACCCGTTTGCCCTGATGTTCCGGGCCTAAACGAAAATGCTTGCGGTACCATGCCGTGCCCCCTACAAAATAACCCGTTCTGTAGGAACTCACGGCATTGGCATCCAACGGTCCTGGGTTTTCTGACAGGTCCTCAATGGACCAGTCATGCGGGATATCCAATCGACGCCATTGTGAGTCGTCAAAGTCTATCTGTTCAGCAGTGGCCGCGGAGCCCTTAAAAAAGAGCCAATCCCGATTGATCTCAACACATTCAGCTGGGCATAACTGAGCAATCCATAGCATTCCAAGGCATGTGACGATCCATGATCGACAACCCTGTCTCATAGAACCACCATTTCTTATAATTGACATGTTAACAAATGCGCTATTTTCGACATAATAATATGATGGAATTTGCTCCAATATAACGCGCCTTTTCCGTTTTTCTCATGGATGCCATCAACGAATCTTCATTGAGATACGAGTTTATTAGAGGTTGGAATGCTTTCACATTTGTGGGGACACTCATTATGAAAAAGATCGTTCGAATCGCCCTTGTCCTACTCATCGTCATGGCAGGCACGCTGCATTCACAAAACATCAGTAAAGCCACCTATTGTCGAGAAAAGCCTATGACTCCCAAAGAGGGTCAGGCGATGCTCAAGCAACGTTTGTTAGAAACCACCACTCGTGAGCAATGGATCGAATACACCCGGCATATCCGTGCCTGTATGCTAAAGGGTGCCGATCTGGAGCCCCTGCCCCGTCGTATTCCCTTGAATGTCATTTCCCGTAACCTACGTGAACATGACGGCTACACCGTAGAAAACATCGCCTTTGAGACCGTGCCGGGCTACTTTGCCGGCTGCAACCTGTATCGCCCGACCGAGATCAAAGTATCCACGCCGGTCGTGTTGTGTCCCAATGGCCACTGGGGAGACACCCGTTTCAATGCCCAGGTGCAAACCCGCTGTGCCATGCTGGCCCGCATGGGTGTCATGGCTATGTCCATCGGCAACTTCGGCTGGGGGACCTCACCGGACCAGGTCGTCAAACGCATTCATGTCAAGCCCCTGGCCCTGACCATGCAGACCTGGAACAACATGCGTGCCCTTGACTTTTTGCTCTCGCTGGAACGTGCCGACCCTCGCTATGTCGGAGTCACCGGCGCCTCGGGCGGAGGCACACAGACCCTGCTCTTGACCGCCCTGGATGAGCGGGTGACAGTCAGTGTACCGGTGGCCATGGTCTCTGCGGGGACGTTCGGAGGATGTTTATGCGAAAGCAGCAAACCTATTCATCGCAGTGACAATCACAACACCAACAATGCAGAGATCACAGCCATGGCCGCACCCCGTCCCCTACTACTCATTTCCGACGGAGGGGATTGGACGGCCACCACCCCCGATCTCGAATACCTATTCATGCAAAAAATCTATGCCCTCTTCCAAGCGGAAGATAAGGTCGAAAACGCCCACTTCCCCAAGGAAGGTCACGACTACGGACCCAACAAACGCAAGGCCATGTATCGCTTTATGGCCAAGCACATGAACCTGGACATCAACCGTATCCAAAACGATCAAGGCCAGATCGATGAATCCATGGTGGTGATCGAAGACATTCCCACCCTGCAGGTCTTTAACGACAGCAATCCCTTTCCCCCCAATGTCTGTCAAAATCTCGAGGATATCGAAGCGGCTCTGGCCAGTCTTAAAAAGTGAGTTTCTCAGACCACTAATCCAAAGCCGTGGAGACAGTCAAGGAGATATCATCCAATGTCGCATAGGAAGAGGAGACGCCAGTATTCCTAAGCCATATGCCGAGAATCTTGCCGACGGATTCCGGGGTGGCTTCAATTTTGGCGGTGTTTGAGTACTGGGTATAGCCACTGGTATATGCCGTCAGCGTTGGGGTGGTATAGGAACCGATCTCCACGCGAGTCCCGCCATTGTCATAGAACAGCGTAGCCTTCACTCGTCCCAACGAACCACTCCAGTTCCAGGAAGCCGCCCAAAGATCGATACTGAATTCATCGCCCTCTTGAATGGTGTAACCGGTCAACTGTAAGGCCCCGCCATCGCCACCCTTCAAAAAAGCTGCATAATTGTCACGGGCTCCAAACCAGGGTCCTGGCCCATCCACACCTGAGTCGGTGCTGATGCCCGCATCGCTCCAGCCCGGAACATCGTAACCTGGAACATCAAATCCCGTATAAATCGCCGGCCCCTCTTCAAAACCAGGATTCACCAAGGTAATGGTTGATTGTGCTGGAGGTGTGGGAACAACGTCAGTCAATCCGGCAACTTCTGTCGCGGTCATGGCATAGTTATAAATCCGAAAATCATCAACCATGCCGTTGAATAAAGGATCCGCAGCAAACTGGCTCTTGCCGATATAGTTGAGAACGGGCTTGAAGTCCGATGGCGTCATAGTGAACGAACTCGAATGGGCCACATTAATCCCATTAACATATAAGGTCGCCGTTTGATCACCGAGCGTGACTGCCACATGTGTCCATTGACCAGTCGCCAAAAACGAGGTATTGAGCTGTTCTTCCTCGTCTTGGTTCTTGATAGAAAATCGCATTCCCGATCCCGAGTCAGGCGTCAAGAAGAGGTACGATGACGTCTCGTTGCCGAAATCGAAGATTCGCTGCCAGGTAGCCCCCCCCATCCAGTATACCCATGTCGCGACCGTCATTTGATCATGACTGGCAACGTCGGCCGGAAGATCGACATGGGAGCCCGCCCCGTCGAGCCTGAGACAGGTGGCCCCTAACCCCCCGGAGACATAGATGGGAGTACCTTGCAACTCGGCATCCTGGGCATTGATGGAAGCATCGTTACAATCTCCCTCGAAATCATAATACGCAGCTAATGCTTCTGCGCCGGTAGGTGTAGCCCATGCCTCATCAGAATGATCGGAGTGATTGAGCGACTTATCAACGGCCCGAACCACATAGCGGTATGGGATCGGTTGAGTAGCGGAGGAATCCGTAAAATACGGAGTCGTGATATCACGAGCGATGATTTCATTGGAGCCCTCAGGGCTGGTCGAACGTAAGACCGTATATCCGGCCAGATCGCGTTCTCCATTGGCATCCCAGTTCAGTTGCACAGAAACCGCATTGGCTGTGGCCAACAATCCGGTCGGTGCCGATGGAGCAGAAAAATCGATGGGATTCACAGACTCGTTGGCATCTTCAGGCACTGGCACCAAACGCCATTGCTGATCCGAGGAGCCAGTATCCTCCCACTGGACAATCTGGGCTCCGCTTGACATCGATCCATCAGAGACACGCCAGACCTTGTCGCACCAGCGGGTGTGGATCTTGAACCAGCCATCCTCGACATACTCTAAATAAAACTGCTCGAATACATTGGTGTCACCATCCCATTGCTGGATCACAGCACCGTTATCATAGGACCAACCCTGCACGTCAGCAGTCACCCCGCTGTGGGCTGCAACAATGGTCATGTAACTGTAATCACCGCCGAACCTGTGCGGCAGCGGGTTGATATCCCATTGCTGGTTCAGGGCACCGGTATAGGTATACTGTTTGATCAGAGCACCGTCATTGTGACTGGCGTTGGCAACCCCCAGGACCTTGTGACTCTTACGGTTGACAATGACATAACGTCCATCAATCGCTGGCTGCACATCTTCACCCCAGGTAACATTCACGACCCTCTCCGCGTTACAGTGATCCGACGTTTGATAGCCATCCCCACCGGTCGTCGTAACGGTGTATGCACGTTGAGGACCATGACCGTCATAAAACACAGGGCGATCCTTACTGAAAAAACGGTAGGTGGTCGGCAAGGCCTGGCGTTCAGACTCTCCCACAAAGGCCTTAACGTCTCCGTTTGGAGCACGATAGACCGAAGCCGCAGTCCAATGGGGGCGATGTTCTGCATACCCCAGTCGATCTCCATCACTCGCGTAGACAAACTCGCCGCGGGCTCGTTCTGCCGTGCCCCACCAGATGCCGGTTTCCATACCGTATTCCGCACCGACCATGGCCTCCATCACGTTGTGCAATTCATCATTGGTGGCGTGGTCACCCTGGGCCACCACATTTTCGAAAAAGCTGGCGTAGTTATCAAAGGACCCGGCGAGTTGATGGGTATTGCCTTCATCCAGCTGACTCACCAAAAAGTTGTACCATGGATTGGCCTGATCCGTATTGAGCGTATTGCCCCCACTGATGCGGATACTTTTAAAATGACGTTTGTCCAAGAGATACTCGGCCGTATCGTAGAAGGTCTGCATGTCGGCGAGTCGTTCAGAGCGATAATAATCCGGTTCATTGAAGGGCGCTACTGCAACGACAGTTCGTCCACTAACCTGCGCCCGACTGGCCGTGACACTGATTAACTCCCCCCAGCGGGTGGGATTGATCGTGCCATTGCTATACTTGAACCATGAGTCAACCGTGGGTGAATCTTCATTGATGCAGACCGTGGTAGAAGCATTGGCCCAGCGATCTACCCAGGCCAGGCGATTATTGAGTATGGCAATTTCGTCTGACTGAAGATCCCCATTGACTAAGGCCGCAGTCGGTGTAAAAGAGATTCTAACGACATCTACACGATCGGCTCCCATAAAGATTGCACCACGGCGTACATTTTCCTCGCTGTACCAGGCCGTATCCAATCCCCAGTTGGGAATGGCTTTGGATTCACCTGCTTCCTCTGTAGCAAAGAGGACGATACGATCCTGAGCCCAGACATGCCCCGTAAAGGTTGCGGCAATCATTGCGATCAGTACCATGATACATGGCCAAGGATGGGTCGTTCTATTTGTCATTATTTCGTATATTCCCTGTTAAATTTCGGTCAATTTTAATTTTCACTTAGCATTCTTTTATCTATTTTACAAAATATGGCAACGACTCCACAGAATAAAAGAAAACCAATGAAGTGAATCCCCCTGAAAAGAGGCTTACCCCCCCTCTTAAGGTGTGCAAAATGAAGGTTTTAATGTCCTCTCCTTCAATCAACCTTCGATCACTGACAGAGTGATTACTTGATCTGGGTACGTATGCAGGCCACAACCTGACCGACAATGCGGGCTGTCACCTGTTTGGGGCTTATATAGATGGGCTTGTAGCCCGCCTTTTTGTTGGCCGGTTTGAGGGCAATCCGATTCTTCTGCCTGACCACGCGTTTGATGGTGGCCTCGCCATCGACCATGACTACGGCAATGCGACCGTCGTGCACACGGGTATCGGGTTCCACCAAGACAAGATCACCGTCCATGATGCCGTCATCGACCATGCTGTCGCCGGTGACACGCAACATGAACGATCCGTCTTCAGCATCGAAGACCTCATCCACATTGAAACGCCCCTCCAGATTCTCCTCAGCCAGGATGGGCTGCCCCGCAGCCACGCGTCCCACAATGGGAATGCCCTGTTGTTCCCACAGATAATTATAGTAGTCCTCCGAAAGACGGACCCCCCGATGCAGGCTGTTATCGGCCAGATACCCCTTCTTACGCAGATAGCCCAGCAACTGATAAACCGAGTTCTGGTGCATATCAAAGTGATCAGCGATCTCCCGTTGGGTGGGTGGATCCTGCTCTGACAAACATTCTTCGATATAGGCCAGGACCATCTGCTGCTTTTTAGTTAACGGATCCATGGTACACCTCACTTCAATAGAATAGCAGATCTCATTTTCAACCAATGTATGGTATTCTGACCATAAGTCAACTGGCAAATTCCCAGCTTGCATCATTCCCCTGCCAGGGATATGCTGTTTTCCATGAAAACAATGATTGCTCTAACCCAGGTAGAGTTGATTCAAGGTGATATCACCGAGATGGAGACCGACGCCATTGTCAATGCGGCCAATGCCCAGTTGATCCTGGGTGGCGGAGTGGCCGGGGCCATTCGGTCCAAGGGCGGGCCCAGTATTCAGGATGAGTGTAATCGTATCGGGGGGACCTTTTTGGGCGGGGCCGTGATCACGGGAGCCGGCCAGCTTAAGGCCCGTTATGTGATCCATGCCGTAGGGCCGCGCATGGGTGAAGGTAATGAGGACGCCAAGCTCCGCAATGCCACGCTCAACTCACTCAAGCTGGCCGATGAAAACGCCCTGACGAGCCTGGCCTTCCCGGCCATCAGTACGGGCATCTTTGGCTACCCCCTGGACCGCTGTGCCGCAATCATGCTAGCCAGCACCCGTGACTATCTTCAACAGAACACCCAACTCCAACGGGTGGTCTTCTGTCTCTACGATACTCGGGCCTACGAGGCCTTTGCCTGTGTACTCAAGGAATGGGAGGAGTAAGGGCTTGACATTCCCTGATTCGGATCGCACCATATGTGCAAAAAGGCCCGAACCATGAAACCCCGTATCCTGCTCGTCAATCCTCCTATCGTAGACTTTACGGCCTACGACTTTTGGCTCAAACCTTATGGGATGTTGACCATTGCTGGAACTCTACGGGGACAAGTTGACTTCACCCTCTTTGACTATCTAGACCGCCTGCACCCCACTCTGGCCGATTACCCCAAGATCCAATCCGATCACTGGGGACGCGGTCATTTTCCCCATGAAAGAATAATCAAACCTGTCCCCCTTGCGAACATACCCCGCCATTTCTATCGCTATGGCCGCCCACGAGACGAGTTTCAGAACACCCTAAAAGCCCTGCCGTCCATGGAAATGGTTTGGATTCAAACCACCATGACCTACTGGTATCCCGGCATTGCCGAGGTCATCGAGGATGTACGTGAAGCCTTGGGATCCATACCTATTGTTTTAGGTGGCCCCTATGCGACGCTCTGCAGTGACCATGCTCGACACTTGGGTGCGGATCTGGTGATCAATGGACTGAATTGTCAACCGTTGTGGGATCGTCTCGGACTCGAACCCGATGAAGATCAACCCGCCCTGTGGGAACTCTACGATCGACTCGACGTGGGTGTCCAGAA
Source organism: Sedimentisphaerales bacterium (assembly GCA_963662565.2). GTDB lineage: Bacteria > Planctomycetota > Phycisphaerae > Sedimentisphaerales > Anaerobacaceae. The sequence continues at coordinate 159,095 of CAXXXG010000013.1, forward strand.
AATCACCCAGGGTTGTCCGTTTGCCTGCACCTATTGTTCAGTTCATCAAGTCTACGGAGGTTTCCAATCCCGCTCACTACAACGGGCTCGAGCCGAGTACGACCTATTGGCTCAATGTGGGGTTCGCCAGGTGGCCTTCTACGACGACGCCTTGCTCTTTCATAGTCACGAGATCCTCGAACCCCTACTGGCCCACGCTCGCTCAGTGGGCACGCCCCTGTCTCTGCACAGCCCCAACGCCCTCAATGCCCGCTTTGTCACTTATGATTTGGCCCGCACCCTGGTGGCTTCAGGATTCAAGACTTTTTACCTGGGCTTCGAGAGTGCAGCCGAGGATTGGCAACAAGCCACGGGAGCCAAGGTCACCTGCTCCGATCTGCAACAGGCGGTTGAGGCCCTGATTGCAGCCGGGGCGCAATACAAAGACATCACGGCTTACCAAATCCTGGGCCATCCCCAGGCCGACACCCAGGCCTTGGAGGCCTCCATGCATGTGGTCGCGGACCTGGGCATCCGCGGCATGCTGGCGGACTTCTCACCCATTCCAGGCACCCCTGATGGCGAGGCCTGTCGCCAATGGGTGGTGACCTGGACGAACCGCTCTATCACAACAAGACGGCCTTTCCCGTTCTGACCCTGGGCTTTGAAGAAACCAACCGCTTTAAAGACCTACAACGAAAACTCAATCAGAAAGTCACGAGGTAAACCATCCATGACCGACCACTCTCCCCAATGGCTCCAGTGGGCCCGCGAACTCCAAGCCATGAGCCAGACCGGCCTGGCATTTTCCGATGGCTATTACGATCGTCAACGTTATGAACGCATGGCCGAGATGGCCGCCGAAATCCTGGCTCAACAAACAGACCTGGCCCAACAATCCACTCTAACAGGTTTCAATCAACAACTGGGCTATTGCACGGTCAAGGTCGATGTGCGAGGCGCGGTAGTGCGTGACGGCAAACTGCTGCTGGTGCAGGAACGTCGTGATCAGAAATGGTGCATGCCGGGCGGCTGGGCCGATGTGGGGGACATTCCGTCAGAGATGGTGACACGTGAAGTGCAAGAGGAGAGTGGCTTCGAGGTCAAACCGATCAAGCTCATCGGTGTCTATGATGCCAATCGTGGTCCACGTCCCATGGAATTCTACCATGCCTACAAAATCATCTTTCTCTGTGAAATTCTCGGTGGTGAACCGACCACCAGTGATGAGACCATGGGCGTGGAGTTCTTCGATTTCAATGCCCTGCCGCCCTTCTCGGGCGAACGGACCAAGGCCCATCACATCGAGGAACTCCAGAAACATCTGAACGACCCGCAACGCCCAACCTGGTTCGACTAGCCCTAGAGGCTGGCCTCATCAGTGGTGGCCATCGGTGTTAAGATAGCGCCGTCAAACTTGAGATATTCTTCCAGATTGGTGTAACCGTCGTCATCGAGGTCCTCGTTGGGGTCGACTCCCACGCCGTTGGGATCGACTAGATACTCCAACCAGTCGGGTAACCCATCAAGATCCAGATCGAAATATTCATCAGCGCCCATGTCGATGCCATCTTCGTCTGCTCGGGTTTCACCATCGATATCTCTGATCCGAAAGCGTCCGCTCTTATTACCTGTGTTAATACAAGGTGACCCCAGAGAGAGATGACCATCCGATGTCAAAAGTGGGTCCTCACTGATGTTGCCCCTGCCATTGAGAGGTGTCTCCACGGCACTATAGGTGACATCGTACTCTTCCCAGGAGGGATAGGGGATCTGCCCGGGACGGTTACCCCAAAGGATACTGTTATTAATGGTCAGGTAATCGGTTGAATCGGTGATCCCTCCTCCATAGTCGGCATAGGTGGATCCGGACACTTGATTTTTGAAAATCGTACAAAAAGAAATGGTACCGGTCCTAGCCGAACCGTAGGAGTAATGCTGTACGCCGCCATTATCATTGTTGTGGTGAATCATGCAATGGATCAGGGTATATTCACTATAATAGGCTCTCACACCGATGTCATTGTAGCTAATCCAAGCATGGTCGATCACCATCTCCTCGTTGTCGGTCATCTCAATACCATTCGAATTATGTGAAATAACGGCATTAGTGACCTCAACCTCGGAACACTGTTCCATCCATAGTCCGGCTGCGACATTGTCCGTGACAACCAGTTGATCCAGGCTCGCCTCGGAACACCCCAACAGCACCCGCACCGTAACCATTATGGCTCACTGTTTGATTCGAGACCGTCAAGTCTTTACAGTCAATGGCATAGAGACAGCCGATCTCGATTTCGTCTCCATCGAGGGTTTCGTGGTTATTACCAACCCAATAATAGATCGGTTTACCATCCACCAAATTGGATGTGTCGATGTCGTGGGTTAAATAGGTCGAGATATCCGATGCGGCACATAAAAAATTGCTCAGGTTGCCCGTGCAATTATTGCCCTGCATACGCACTGAAGAGGAATCCTGTAGAGTGATTCCACTGCCACAATCCATAACCGTGTTGCTGATCAAGGCGTTGTCTGATGAATATTCCAACTGGATTCCCTGGTCACAATCGCTCACATTCACCATACGAACCGTACAGTGGCTCGAATTGGCCACACAAACCCCCTTGCCGTTACCCGATAGCGATAACCGGAAGGCCACTACATCCTCGCAATCCACCAGATAGAGACAGGCAGGGTCAGCTAAGGGTCCAGCAATCACCTGATCCACTACCCCGGTAAGGTAATAAATGGCTTTACCTTCGACGGTATTGGACTGATCGATGTCATGACGGTAATCGTTGGGCTCGCTACCGTTGACGGAAAAACCACGGGGCGAACCGCTGATCACCACATTCCGCAAGGTACAGGATTCTGAATGATTCAGTTGTAATCCTTGTACCGTACTACCACTGATACTGATATTCGTCAAACGACAATCTTGGCTTTGAGAGACGACAACCCCTGTAGCCACATCCTGAATATTCACATCCATGACACTGATCTGTGAACCATAGATCTGGAGGCCTGAAGCCCCCCCCCTGACAATCAAATCCGACTACATTACAATCGTCACTAAGAATGATCACGCCCTGAATGTTCGGATCACCCACACCGATTAAATCCAAGGGCTTTTCAATGATCACGGTTTCGTTATAGGTTCCCTCTTGCACCTCGACAATTTCACCCGGTAAGGCGGCATCCACCGCCTCTTGAATGGAATTAAAGTCCTCAGGCACATTGAGCTTACCCCGAATCTGTAAGACCACCAACAGGCTTAGAGGGCTGTTAACGGCATTGGGATCGACAAACTGGAGCTGCAGGTTATGGAGGCCCCGTTCCAGGTCGTCAGTATTCACCGACACAGTCACGCTCTGAGACTGCGCGGAATTGGCATTAGGATCGACCTCCAACCAGTCAACAGGACTCAAGGCCTGCCAGTCGATAGGGGCACCCCCACAATTGCTAATCTCCACCTCTTGAGGTTCGGGATTGGGATCGTTGAAGTCACGGACAAATTCCAATATCGTTTTAGACGAGACCAGACATCCAGCGTTTGGGTCATATTCATAAGCCCCAATATCCACGGCAATAACTCCATCTGCATCGCCATCCAAACTACGGGTGTGACTATCCAAGTCCATGATCCCCGCAACCGACGTCAACCCGCGATCAATCGCCCGACTCTCTGAGGTAAGATGATAGTTCGTCTCTAGGGCAAAGCTCGGTTCACCCGAAAAATTATCCGAACAACCTGATAAGGCGTTGATTTGTGAGGGTGAGGGATACTCCGTATAAGCATTGCCATATGCCTTGATATAAACCGGCGAAACGTTACCATAAAGCAGGCAATGTTTCATACTTATGTGTGATGAAGAGTTCGAACGCTCCGTGGCAAAGGCGTATTGATCGGAATCGCTAATGATACAATTGGTCACCGAGGTTTGGCCGTATTGATCATAAAGGATACCCACGAGTTCTGCCGCGGTATTATGGTGAAAAGTACAGTTCGTAAAGTTTATGTCCGTGTAATAAGACAACATCACACCACAGAGGTAATCCGAATAGTTCTCGGCAAACACACAGTCTGAAGCGGTTAAGCTCCCATAGTATGATGCAATAACTCCTCCAAAATTCCCACAGGTATTGAACAAGAATTGACAACGTTCTAGAATCACTTGACTCTGGTTGGCAAAAAGCACTCCTCCTTGAGTAGAGGACAAACAATCCTTAATCACACAATTGGTGAGAGTCAGATTCATCCCCTCCAGATAGAAGGCTGAACCATTTACACCTTCCGCATTCATGAGGGTGACCCCTTCGATGGTACAGTTATTCGAGTCATCGCTGTAGAGATACAGAAATCCATTGGACTCACAATCGACCCAACAGGTCTGGGGGCCGTTGGTACTACGTAAGGCTATATTTTTATTGTAAATATTGCTCTCAGCAGTAGAGCCTTGATACACTCCATCGGTTAACACAATCTCATCGCCTGACTGGGCGAGTTGAAGGGCATGCCAAAGGGATGTCTCACGCGCTCCATTGGGTTGAACTGTCCATGTTGCGGCCCATACTGACTGACATAGTCCTAACACCACTACCGTATAGATGACGTTTTTCACAGTTTTTTTCCTCAAACCAGACTCGTTCATAGAATTCACCTCATAAGCTAGCTTCGGCCGTGCCGCCATAGGCTCCCATGTTGATGCGGGAACCGCTCTCCTGGCCTAATGGGGATTCCGGATCACCCGCATCGATACAGGGGCTGGTGGCACTGTCTGTCACCCACTGGGCCAGGTCGGTGTCCCAGCGACCGGTTTGACTCTGGAGGTGGTAATCGCCCTCGGTTGCAAAGAGTGGATCGGTCCAAAGGTTGCCTTCGCCCAGCCAAGTCTCCTCAACAACCTCAGACAAATTCGAATAATGGATCGAGACGGTACTTTCCCCTTCAATATCGACGATGGCATCCTCTCCTTCCCAGAGAATGCTGTTACCCAGATCGAGATGGCTTTGCATCAGGAGAATCGATGGAGCAGCGATCAAACCATAGTTGGAGGAAAGTTCAGCATGCACGGTATCGGATACATTATGTGCGATCGTACAGTTGGTCAGGAAAATTTGACTATTGATCAGTAAAAGGGAGCGGGCATAACTATTCTGCTGATTGTCTACAATCAAACAGTGGTCCATGCTTCCAGTTGAACCCGAAAAATATCCACCACCCAGAAATCCCAGATTACCGGTAAAGAGACAGGAGGAGAAATTGGGTTCCGAATTGGTACAAAAGAAGGGACAAACCCCCAGGTTACCGGCAAACTGACAATGGCTGATCAACGGAGTAGCATCCGAACAATACAAGCCATAGGTTTCCGACGTATTGGAAAACGTCAGCCCCTTGATCTCGATCTGATCACAACCGGTGATGGAAAGGGGTTGGGTTAAGACCGTCGTGGCAACCACCTGGGGGATCCAAGGGGTCTAATCCACAAATCGTAATCGACTTGCCATCCACATTGAGGGGTTCGTCGTAGGTACCGGGGCAACAAGACCAATCCTTCACCGGGCATCATCGCAGCGAGCAACTCATCGGCACTCTGCTTGGCAGTTTCGATGGTCAGGCCGTCTTGGCCATCATCTCCATTGACGGGATCCACATAATAGGTGGCGATCGGTGTCAGGATGGCCCCGTCAAACCTGAGGTACTCCTCCAGGTTGGTGTAACCGTCGTCATCGAGGTCCTCGTTGGGATCGACTCCCACCCCGTTGGGATCGACTAGAGTTTCCAACCAGTCAGGCAACCCATCCAGATCCAGATCGAAATATTCATCAGCTCCCATATCGATGCCGCCTTCGTCATCCCGGGATTCACCATCGATATCCTTGACGCGGAAGCGGCCGCTCTTTTTGCCGGCGTCAATACAGGGTGAGCCCAGCGTGAGGTGACCATCCGAGGTCAAGAGCGGATCTTCACTGATATTGCCCAGGCCATTCAAGGGGGTCTCCACGGCACTATAGGTCACCTCGTACTCCTCCCAGGAGGGATAGGGAATCTGCCCGGGTCGGTTACCCCAAAGGATACTGTTATCGATGGCCAGGTAATCGGTTGAATCGGTGATCCCTCCACCATAGTCGGTATAGGTGGATCCTGAGACTTGATTGTTGAAAATCGTGCAAAAAGAAATCGTACCGGACCAGTCTGAATCATAGGAGTAATGTTGCACTCCACCATTCTCGCTGTTGTGATGAATCATACAATGGATCAGGGTGTATTCGCTATAATGGGTTCTCACACCGGTGTCATTATAGGAGATCCAGGCATGGTCGATCACAATGCCTTCATTGTAAGTCATCTCAATGCCATTCGAATTGTGTGAAACAACGGCATTAGTGACCTCAACCTCGGAACACTCCTCCATCCACAGTCCGGCGGCGACATTGTCCGTGAGAACCAGTTGATCCAGGCTCACCTCGGAACACCCCAACAGCACCGCACCGTAACCATTATGGCTCAGTGTTTGATTCGAGACGGTCAGGTCTTTGCAGTCAATGGCATAGAGACAGCCAATCTCGATTTCGTCTCCATCGAGGGTTTCATGGTCATCATCAACCAAATAGCAGATCGCTTTGCCATCCACGGTATTGGACATATCGATCTCATGGGTTAAATAGGTCGATAGGTCCGAGGCGGTACAGGTGAAATTGATCTGATTGTTCAGACAGGCATTGCTCTGCATGTGAACCTCAGAGGCATTGTCGAGGGTAATCCCGTTGTCGCAATCCGACACCGTGTTACTGATCAAGGCGTTGTCTGAGGCATTCTCCAGGCTAATCCCGTCATCACAATCACTCACGTTCACCATACGCACGGTACAATGACTCGAATTGACCAGACAGATCCCCTTGCCGTTACCCGATAGCGATAACCGGAAGGCCACTACATCCTCACAATCAACCAGATAGAGGCAGGCCGGATCAGCCAAAGGAGCGGCAATAACCTGATCGACCACCCCGGTAAGGTAATAGATGGCTTTACCATCGACGGTATTGGACTGGTCGATATCGTGACGGTAGTCATTGGGATCGCTACCGGTCACGGTAAAACCGCGTGGAGTGTCGCTGATCACGACATTCCGCAAGGTGCAGAATTCGGAGGAATTTAGTCTCAGTCCCTGTATCATACTGCCCTTGACGGTGACATTCGTCAAACAGCTGTCTTGACTCTGCGACAACAAGACTCCCGTAGCAGCGTCCGTGACTGTCACATCCATGACATTGACCTGCGAACCGTAGATCTGCAGGCCCGAGGAGCCTTGAGCGCAGTCAAACCCAGTGACATTGCAATCGTCGGCATAGATGATCAATCCCAGGATGTTCGGATCACCCGCACCCATCAAGTTTAAGGGCTTTTGGATCGTTACGGTTTCTTGATAGGTGCCGTCTTGGACCTCGACAATCTCACCGGGCAAGGCCGCATCCATGGCCTCCTGGATGGAATTAAAATCTTCAGGCACATTGAGCTTACCCCGCACCTGCAAGACCACCAACAGGCTTAGAGGGCTGTTGACGGCATTAGGATCGACAAACTGGAGTTGGGTGTTGTAGAGCCCCCGCTCCATTCCATCGGTGTCCACCGAAACGGTTACGGTTTGGGATTGTGAGGCATTAACGTTGGGATCGACCTGCAACCAATCCACCATACTCAAGGCCTGCCAGGTAATCGGAGCACCGCCACAATTGCTGATCTCCACCTCTTGAGGTTCGGGATTAGGACTGTTGAAGTCCCGGATGAATTCCACGAGGGGTGCAGAGGCCACCAGGCATCCCGCATTGGGATCATATTCGTAGGCACCGATGTCTACCACGGCCTGTCCATCCCCATTGCCATCGATCACACGGGTATGGCCATCGAGATCCACGGAACCGGCTTGGTCATTGCGTCCCTGATCAACGGCCCGACTGTCGGCCGTGAGGTGATAGTCCGTCTCCAGGGCAAAACCCGGTTGACCCGAGAGGTTGCCGGAGCAACCAGACAGGCTATTCAAAGACGCAGCCGTAGAATAGGTATTTCCATTGCTAGCATTGTAATAAAACGGTGAACCGTTGCCGTAGATCAGGCAGTTGTTGATCAAAAGGTGATCGGAGGTGTAAATCGCATTGGACGCGGTTGCACTGATAATACAGTTGGTTAGGGTGGGTTGACCATCGTACCCCTCCATCAATCCTCCATCTCCCCCCCCGGCATCATTATTGTGAAATGTACAATGGGTAAAGGTCACATCGCTATCGTTATAATAGAGGACCGCGCCGTAGTACCCGGTCTCATTGTCTGCGAACACACAGTTCGAGGCGATCAATTCACAATCATACCCATAAATCACCCCCCCATAATAGGCCGAACTGTTGGACAATAACTGACAACGTTCCAGGGTCACCAGGCCATCATTGACATAGATCACTCCCCCATAGGAGGTGGAGACACAATCCCGAATCACACAATCGATCAAGGTCAAAGACATACTGTAGAGGCGAAAGAGTGCACCATTGGATTCAACGGCATTAAACAGGGTCACCCCCTCGATGGTCAAGGTATGGGTCGAATCGCCGGAAAGATAGAGAAAACCATTTTGTTCGCAATCGATCCAACAGGTCTGGGGGCCATGGAGGCTGCGTAGGGTCAAATCTTTATTCAACAGATACGTTCGAGAACGACTCCATGGGTACAGCCCATCGCTCAATACAATCTCATCACCCGTCTCGGCCAGTTCCAGGGCCTGCCACAGGGAGGTCTCGCCGGATCCATTGGGTTGAACCGTCCAAGTGGCTGCCCATATCGTCTGACAAAACCCCAACACCATTACCGTATAGATAACCTTCTTCACAGCTTGTCTCCTCAGACCACACTCGTTCATGGGTTCCATCCTTCGTTCAATCGTTTAAGTCGTTCAACAGATAGGTACTCTCGGTTAACGCACTCCATTCACTACCCAGCACACGGGCCTTAACCACGGTATTGCCTTCCAGGACAATGGGATCGGCATAGGCCTGAGCCGTGGGTGACAGTTCGGTCAAAGCCTGTTCTGAACCGATCAACTCCGCTGAGAACAGGAAGTCCGTACTGGCCGAATCCTTATTCAGGGCGTGGATGGCCAAGATGTTTTCACCGGCATGTAACAGATCAAGTTGGCTGTCAATGGTAAACAAAATCCAATCCGTGCTGTCCGGTCGATACTCACAGTGGCTGTTCCAGGCCAAGACCTCGGGACGGTTCAAGGAGGCAATCTCCTGACCGTTAAGATAGGCCACAAATCCGTCATCACATCGTACCTTGAGCAGTAATACACTCATCCAATCCAGATCCGCTTGGTTGACTGTAAAGGAGATACGGATATAACACGAGGCATTCATCCCGAACATCGAGAACAACAGATCATAGGAAATCAGGGAGCCGTAATCCGTACCGAATTCATAGCCGACCGCTCCCGCACCGGTTGAAATCACCGGTTGCCCATCCACCCATGACGAAGCATCATAGGGCTCGTTACCTCCCTGCCAATCGGTGCCTATATCCAGCAGAGGCACGAGGACCTGCTTATCCGCGTTCTCTGCCAGCAACGTGACTGTTTGGGCTTGCTGGCCTTGAGGCAAGGGTTGATAGGGATCCGATCCATCAAGGGTATAGTAGATGATCCCACCGCCATCAGGATTGGCCATGGTCAACAGATCCCCGGATTGAATGGGGCTGTTGTAGGAGGCCTCGCCATTGATGTTGAAGTTGGGTGCGGCCACTGAGGGGTACCATCCCTTTTCATCCAATTGGCTTAAAACCGTTTGGGTTCGGGTCGCGAAGAAATCGTTCACCAGCCGATCGACTTCACTTTGCCAATGTGCATGCGTATAGGGCGAGGATCGCTGAGCGTCACCCCAACGGGCCGATTCACCCACAATCGCTCCCTGAATCGAGTCGGATCGACTCAAGTAGCGAGCGGTGCTCTGCTCACGCGTCAAGGCACCGTCGTTATGAAAATGTTTGTGGATCCGATCGGCCAGCAACAACTTGAACTGGGGATTGACCAACAGTTTGTCCATGAGGTAATGGGGATTCCATACCCCCACGATATTCAGCCGATTGATGTAGGGACTCTCCAGACACCATTCAATATCCCACGGAAGGAAGTAGAAGGGACCATCATTTTCTCTATCCCGCACGGTATAGTAATTTCGTGGAGTTTCCTGGTCCCCCAAAAAGACGGGGGCATCCTGACTGCCAGTGTAATAAATCATGAGCATATAATCGATCATGGCCGGCAAATCGAGTAAGGCCCCTATGGCATCATAGGTATTGGGATCGAGCAGGTCCATACGGGCCAAGGCGAACAGGGTCTCCCAATCCTGCAGGGCCGTGATCTCGTTGCCATCGGCGACCTTCATTGTAGTCCCACCGCCCTGACTGTTAGGAGCCTCCAGGATGTCATAGTCGTCATCTTCACCGCCCAGGTGTTCACTGGCAAAGGTCTCGTCCACCCGTTCGGTCATGATATAGAGGCCCCAATAAAGACCGTTGAGATAGAGTTGAATCGGACGTCCGTGGGGCGTCAATCCCTTCATGTCACGGACGGTATCTCTAGAAAAGACATCACGCAGATAGTCAGGGCCATAGCCTCCACTGTCACCGACAAAGGAGTAGTTCCAGATCTGACGCAGGGCCAGCCGATCAAAGGTCTGCACCTCGGTGTCGGGAAACAAGGGATACTCTAGTTTGGTCGGGCCGTACTCACCGCGGAAAAAGAACTGCAATCCCACCTTGGGTCGGCTGCTGGCGCGGGCATAGTCCCCGCCTTGGACTCGCAGTCCCGCATTGACTCCGAAATGCTCGGACATATTGGGATCATCGAGATTGGGATCGATCCACTCCATGGAGGCCTCCCGCTCCCAGTCCCGTCCCTTACGTGTGGCGTGACTGTAGATCCCTTCATCGCCAAAAAGATCGTCATTGGGCAGTACGATACTGACAATGGGCGTGGACTTGAGATCGTCCTCGATTTCATCTCGATGGCTTTCAACGACGTCCTGATCCATGGCATAGTCAACGGTCTTGCTGATCCAACTGAGAGGAAAACCCTCGGGGCGAGCCGGCTGTGTAATGATGTCAGCGGTGAAGAGATAGCTATGGGTCACGACGGACGAGTCACACCAATCCGTCTTGACTGCTACGGCTCGTAGACAGGTGGTTTTAGAGATCGTGATGGGTTGCGTGTAGATCTGTCCGTAAAATTCCTCCGCCCCTCGATGACCGATGAAGACATCGTGAGGCACATTGGTGTCTGTGGTAACCCAAATTTCCGTGTCCGGAGTATCGACCGAGAGACTCACGGTAAAGGACTCGTCATAAAAGCCCCGCTCGACACTAAATTGCACCGGCTCCAACCAACCCAAATACCCCTCACTATTGATCTGGCCCAAGGTGGGTTCCTGCATATAACGCCAGTTGTCACTCCCGTCCGGTGCACGACCAAAGGAGACATCCTCACTCTGAGCACCAAATTGAATCTGATCCAAAACGGTCAGACCATTCGACTCCGTCAGGATCAAGGCCTCCCCGTCCGCATCCAGCTTGAAATCCGCATGCAATTCCGTTGGTGTACCATTCTCTCCCGAGGCCCAAACCACGAGATACCCCCCGGCCTCAATCGTCGTCAGATCGGGTTGATTGACAGGAAATTGCCACTTGGTACGATTTCCAATCCGATCGGATAGGTAATAGCCCGCCAGGTTTACGGCCTCTGCCGTGGGATTGTACAATTCCACCCAGTCATAGTCCTCCCCGGTTTCATTGACCACCGACCCCGTATTGGACGCCATAAACTCATTAATCACTATGGTTTGAGACATCACCACCATGGGCGTCATCAAAATACCGAGCATTAGCGACAAACTCAATCTCATGGCAAACTCCTACTCCAAATCCTTACCTGGGTTGCGTTATGATGCCTGGGGCGTGTGTATCTCTCGAGTCAATTTGGTCAACTCAATCCCTGCCCACATAGACATCATCATATCAGAAAGACGGAGAAATGCCGTTTTTGTTACAGAAATATTACATTTTTATAGGAATAAGTTGAAATAACGAGGGTCGATTTCGCCTTCTTACCTCTGCTCATTGGACATAAAAAAAGGCTGCTACTCGGAAGTAACAGCCTTTGGTTTAAGCGATGCTGAAATAACTATAGTTGCCGCTCGACAAACTGGGCATTGAGGGTCTTGTCAATCAGGCGACTAACGTCACTGAGATGGGCTCGACTATAGGGATCCAATTGATTGCTAGCGGCATTGAGAACACGATCCACACGGTTGGCCTTGATCAGACGCAATTGTTCCTTCACCAAGTCGCCTACGGGTTTGTAGGCCGCAGTGCGGAAGATACTGGCCTGAGACAGGTCGATCAACAGTTCCACATGGGTCTGCTGCAGGTTGCGACGCAAGCTGCTGATGAAGGGATCACGCGCGGTATAACTCTGCGGTGGGTCCTGTTCGAGTTCGCTCCAGACCTCCTTTGTCACGGTATCAAGCAATTCAGGCAGGGTCAGGGTGTCTTCATTAACATCGGTAATGTACTCATTGTCATAGATCTGACGCAGGGTACTGGGGAACATAATCGCCGAGAGGGCCGAGGCCTGAATCTGCATCACCCGATCGTGAATCGGATAGGCCGGGTTGGTCATCACGGACGACTGATCGTCCCACCACTTGTCCACACTCATACGCTTGAGCAATTCAGGGGTCAGACCAAAGGCCTCATCGCGGAAACAGTTATCCATCACGAACAACAAAGCCGCGCGTTGCTTTTCGGCAGAGACGACTTCCAAGGGCAAGCGACCGTCCTTGTCACCCTTTTTGTCTCGATACACATGCACACCGCCAAGCCAGTTGACCATGGTACTCAAGGCTCGCAGTTGCAGGCTCAAAGTCATGTCATAGTAACGGCGACTCTTGGCCCAGCTATCACCGTCCTTGATGAGCTTATCGATAATCCGATCTCGATTGTACTTGACCAGATCCATCTGTTGTTGGGCATATTCCTGAGGATTACTACTGAAGTCATAGCGACGCACCAAGGGATCCGGGCCGTAGGTATCTTCATCCGTACCATAATTCAACTCCGGCTCTGCCACGCGTGCCAGAATCTTGTCCAGATCCCGTTCATTATCAGTGTAGCCATATTCGATGGCCCACAAGTCATAGGGTCCCACACTAATCATAGTGTAGTCGCCTACGGTACCATTGGGTTCGACCGGCATATTCACCGGCAGATAATCCATGACCGAGGAAGCCAAAGGCTTGTTCCCCTTGAAATCGTCACTATTAATTTCATCCAGACTGTAGGCCGCCGAGGCCTTGAAGTTATGACGCAGACCCAGGGTGTGCCCTACCTCATGACAAACCAGTTCCGCGACCAGCGGTCCGATGAATGATTCGGGAACGCCATCGATTTCGGGCTCCGGTTCCTTCTTGGGCTTGGATTCCTTTACCTCGGCCTCATCGTCATCTTCGGTGGCCTCATTGGGGTCCTCGGCCGCATCATCCTTGTCCTCTTCGTCGGTCTCACTGAGAATATGCATCATACGGGCCATGCCCACATCCATGGCCATGCCTTGGGCCAGACAGCACATACCATTCAATTGACTGGTGCGTCCAGACAAGCCATCAAACTCGTCATCTCCAATCAACTCACTATTGACACGAGCCGCTGGGTGACCGGAATAGGGATCGTGCTTATGCTGGGCCAGTTGCTCTTGAATCAAAGCCCGTTGAGCCACGGGAGCGAAACAGACCCGAGGATCCCAACGAGGATTCTCTGCCAACCAGGCCAGGGTTTCGGGGGCCATACCGTCCATCATCATCTCCGGCATGATCTCATGAAAATTCGTCCAGAAGTGTCGAATCCAGCCGTCGGTCAGGATGATATCCGCATCCAGGATCTGACCGGTTTCGGGATGAACCCGGCTGGGACCAATGGCGGTGCCTTTGTTGTTACTGAGCCAGCGCACAAAATTATAACGGACATCCTCGGGATCCTTTTCCATGTGGGCCCCGGACTTGCTGTCTTGATAGTAGACCTCGATGGCATCCGAGATTCCCACCTTTTCAAAGGCCTTGTTCCAATACAGAATGCCCTCACGTATCCAACGACGATAGCGAATCGGTGTGGTGTGTTCGATATAAAAGATGATCGGTTCCTTGGGGGGACTCAGGTTGAGGCTCTTATCCGCCTTTTCCAACATCCAACGATTGATGTAGCGTATACGGGTTTGGTCTTGATCGAGTTTACCGAAGTCATTGTAATAGGTAGTAAAATACCCGACCCGGGTATCGGCCTGTCGGGGTTTATAGCCCGTGCTCTTAGGAATCTCGGAGATGGAGTAATGCAGGGTCTGTAAACGCCCCCCTAAGGTGGGCACCTCAAAGGCCAATTCGATATTGTTGGGAAAGGCCTTGGCCTTCTTGACACTCATCAAATGTGTGTTGCTGATTCGCACAGACGAACCAAAAAATTTGGAGGCCTGTCCGATAAGTAAGGCATCCATATCGATCACCGGTTGGCTGCCCTTCATGGCAACAATGGGTACATCCAGGATGACGCGATCCGTATAGAGTCGTTCGACCGAATCCTTGGATTCCTGATCGCCAGTGGATCGGACCAAGACATTGGGTTCGATCAAGGCCAAACGCTTGTCGTAGCGTTTCCAATACACATACATATCACCCGCCTGCAAACCGGCATAGGTCTCACCACTGGCTACAGTCATGGCGATAAAAAATCGTTTCTTGTCATAGCCACGGGGCAAGGCAGCCAGCACCTGGTCATCCTTCTCACGAACCCAAACGGTAAATAAGCTTTCCTTGTTATCCGCAGTAGAGATGACCTGTTCGTAATCCTTAATCACATCATCCAGGGCAGGGAAGTCGGGCTTGTCATCCTGAGCTTGCAGGGGAATCACCCCTAACATAACGACCAAGACGATACACGCGATTAGCCATCCTTTACGTTGATCCTGAAACATCTGGAACCTCCTACATCGTTGAAAATCTGTAATTACTGGTATTATGTGGCCATGTAACAAAAGTTATCAGACCCTCATATCACATTGATGTTATTACTCTTACCTACATCGGCTACCTACCCCAACTTCGTTGACTACATCCCTTTCTTTTTACCGGGATATCTTAAAAGTCCTGAGTCCTAGGCCCGAAGTCTCATTTTCTCCATCTTGATCCATATGGACTTTTACCTGATGGACCAGTATGATGGCGGACAATTCAACCTTATTTTTGAAGGATCGTAACACATGACCCAGCCCCAGGATGGCCTATGTCTTTTGACAACGGATCTGCCCAAGTTTGGCGGTAAAATACGGCAATCGGCTACGGATTTTCGGGTAGACGAGTTGCCTCTTTACGAACCCAGCGGAAGCGGCACCCACCTCTACCTTTGGATCGAGAAGCAGAACCTTACCACCCTGGACGTCATCAATGCCCTGGCCCACCGGCTCAACATTCAGCGTCGCGACATCGGTTATGCCGGGCTCAAGGACTCCCATGCAGTCACCCGGCAATGGCTCTCCATCGAACACCTCGATCCCCATAAACTCGACAACTTGCGTATCCCTGGCTTGAGGATCTTGCAACACTCGCTCCACCGCAACAAACTCAAGCTGGGCCATCTCCGCGGCAATTGCTTTGCCATCCGTGTGCGTCACCTGGACGAACCGCCGGAATCGGCCTGCATTAAAGCACAAGCCGTACTCGACGTTCTGGTTCGAAGAGGCATGCCCAATGCCTTCGGGCCGCAGCGTTTCGGGATACGTCTCAATGCCCACCAGATCGGACGGGCCCTCTGTCTGCGTCAGACCACAGAGGCCATGGATCAGCTGCTAGGCCAGCCCAGTGACAATGATCCAGAGACCTTCGCCCATGCCCGCCGGCTCTACGACCAAGGCGACTATGAAAAGGCGATTGAAACCTGGCCCGGCTCCTTTCGCGAGGAGCGTTATCTCTTACGCGAACTGCTACGTAACGGCGGCAAAAAAGGCAAGGCCCTGCGTAAATTCAATCGTACCCTCAAGCGGTTCTATATCTCGGCCTTTCAATCGCATGTGTTCAATTGTATCCTAGGTGCACGCATGCCCCATCTGGATCAACTGCTCAATGGAGACGTTGCCTTCAAACACGACAATGGGGCCTGTTTCGAAGTCACCGATGCCGTCCTTGAACAACCTCGTTGTGATGGCTTTGACATCAGCCCCACCGGGCCCATGTTCGGTAAACGCTTCGCCCGGGTGCAATCCCAAGCTGCCGAGATCGAAGACGTCATTCTAAAAAAAGAAGCCGGTGACATCCTGGAGAATCCGGAACTCTTACAAGATGAAAACCTCAAGGGCAGTCGTCGCCCCTTACGCGTGCAACCACGTCACACCGAGGCCCTGACCGGTCAAGATGACCAAGGGGATTATCTCGAAGTCAAATTCGAACTGCCCCCTGGCAGCTACGCCACGGTGTTACTGCAAGAGATCCTCAAACCCGACCCTGAAGCCCCCCTGCGTTAATCTTAGAACCTTTATCGATTGAAAGCATTATAGAAATCCATGATGAGTGCCAACGAATCCACATCACAACGAACCCTGGGCCTATTCGACAGTGTTGGTATCGGCGTAGGGGCGATTGTCGGCGGAGGCATCCTGGCCCTGGCCGGCACCGCCCTCTTCGAAACCGGAGCGGGTGCCTGGCTGGCCTTTCTACTCAACGGACTCATTGCCGTGATCACCGCCTTGAGCTTCGCCGAACTATCCACCGTCTTCCCCCAGTCGGGGGGCACCTACCTCTTTGCCAAACGCGTGCTGTCCGTGGGCGCGGCCTTCAGCGTGGGCTGGATCGTCTGGTTTGCCTCCATCGTCGCCGCAGCGCTCTATGCCATCGGCTTTGCCGCCTTCCTACTGGATATTGTCACGACCCTATGCGGTACGGCCCCGGTCTGGATATCACAGGCACCCACGAAAGCGGGTGTGGCCCTGGTCAGTGTGGTGGTGTGTACGGCCTTTTTGCGGCGCTCGGCTGGGAGTGGCGGCAACGGCATCAATGTCCTCAAGGTGTTGGTCTTTGCGGCCTTGATCGGTGGCGGCCTCTACGCCTGGCATCGTGATCAACCTCCGGCCTGGGATCGCTTGTCTCCCCTGTTGGGTCGGGGTTCCCTGGGACTCTTTGCAGCCATGGGTTACACCTTCATCGCCCTGCAGGGCTTTGACCTGATTGCAGCGACCGCTGGTAAGATTCGTAATCCCCGCTCGGTGTTGCCCAAGGCCATGCTCCTGTCCCTACTGATCGCCCTGACCGTTTACCTGCCCCTGTTGCTCCTGATTTGCATCAGCGGTATCCCGGAAGGCTCGTCCTTAGAGGCCATGGTGATTGCGTCTCCGGATACCATCGTGGCCCAGGCAGCACGGGTTTTCCTAGGCAATTTCGGCTTCTGGCTGGTGATGGTCGTGGGAGTGTTATCGATGCTCTCTGCCCTGTTGGCCAACCTCTATGCTGCAGCGTATATCGCCCAGGCCATGGCTCAGGACCGCACCCTACCCCGACTCCTGGAACGCGTCGATGCCAAACGAGGCACTCCCTTTGTCGCTCTCTGGGCCACAGCCATCCTGGCGGTCTTGGTACTGTTGCTCATTCCGGATATCGCTCAGGCCGGTGCTGCGGCATCGCTGATCTTCTTGATTACCTTTGCCCTGGCCCATTTGATCTGTCTACTGGCACGGAGACGCCAACCCCACCATCAGGGATTCCGAGTCCCGTTATGGCCGGTGCTACCATCACTCGGCCTATTGGCCTGTGTGATCCTGGCCATCTTTCAAGGGATCAAGGTGCCTCAAGCCGGTATTATCACCGGGGCCTGGTTGGTCGGTGGCTTTTTCTGTTATCTCTGGCTCTTTGGCAGGCGGGCGCGGGTCTACGATGCGGCCAGTGAATCCACGGATCCTGACCTCCTGGAATTGCGGGGTCGTAGTCCCTTGGTCTTGGTTCCCATTGCCAACCCCGCCAATGCCGGCGTCATGGCTCTGTTGGGCACCTGTATCAGCCCACCACGCGTAGGACGAGTGTTGCTGTTGAATGTCTCTTCCCTACCCACGGACGACGATCCCAACCAAGACTTCCAAAATACCGCCGATGTCCTGCGATTGTCCATGTCCGCCGCCATCCAGGAACGGATTCGCGTCGAAGGTCTGGCCACAGTCGCGGCCGATCCCTGGAACGAAATCAATCGCGTGGCCCGCAGCCATCGCTGCGCCAGTGTGCTCTTGGGTATGGCCAGTCTGGCTGATGACGAGATACGTTCACGTCTGGAGAACCTCGCCAGCCGATTACCGGGCAACGTGGTGATCTTCCGTGCTCCAGCTCATTGGCACCCCAGAGACGTCAAACGTGTCTTGGTCCCCATCGGTGGGCGTGTGGTCCACAATGCCCTACGCGCCCGCCTGCTCAATGGTCTGCGCAGACGTGTCGAGGACGAGTTTTTGATCGAGTATCTGCTGGTCCTGCCCACCACCACCAAGGATCGCGACCGCCGCCGTTCAGAGGAACTCTGGACCCAATGGGTCACCGACGAAACCGCAGCCCGCTCCGAGGTCAGAGTCGTCCTCAGCGACGAAGTGCCCGAGGCCATCCTGGAGGCCGCCCAAGCGGTGGACCTCGTGGTACTGGGCTTGAACAAAACCAATCCCAAACGTCCTATGTTTGGTCAACTGACCACCCGTGTGGTGCAGGAGACGAGTAAGGCCGTTATGGTCATCGGACAGCGAGGCTAGTGCACCGTCAACACTAGAATTTAGCAATGAAGACGCATTAGGGTGTTTTGATCAACAGCCCTAAGGAGATAAAATCGGTATCTCGGCTATCCATCAGATATCGCTCGAATTCAATGCGAGCGGCCAGTCGGTCTGTCAGGTCTGCTTGGAGTCCCACCCCCAAGAGCCAATCACTACCACTATCGCTGAGGCAGGCATTGCCGGCCAGGGGACTGATATCGGCATCGATGTCCCAGCCATGATAGCCGACCTTGCCTATGGCCGTTAGATCATCGGTCATGGGCCAGCGCCATAACATGGCCAGGCCGTAACTGGTCACGTCGGATTTTAGCGTGATCCCGTCTGACAAAAAGTAGCAGGTTTGGCCATTGTGTACATAGCTATCACCATCATTGCCCTTGAGCTCAGTACTTCCCAGATCTGCATAGAAAAACTCCACAGTCATCATAGGGCTACAATCCACTCCGGCAAAAAGCTTGAAGCCAAAATCGTCCTCTTCTAGACTGGCCCCGCCCCCGACTGAGGCAATGCCAGCATCCATCATACTCCACCCCCCACTGACTCCTAGATAGGCCTTGGCCCATACACTCCCAGGCATCGACAGACAGACCATCATTGTTAACGCACTCAGGACAAGCTTCCGCATGTTGACTCCTTCCCAAACAATTCATCGAAATCGCACCCTCCAGGCCTGCGCATGGAATGGGTATCACTTTAATTCAATGGTAATCAGGTCCAAGGACGAACTCTCGCTTTTGGACTCTTAAATGCCAACCTCAGATGTGAATATACCCCAAGGCGCAGAGGGGGAGCAAGTAAAATATCAGTGTGACAAGAGGCACTCCGCTCTGCCCGTTTATCTGAAAAACAGCAATTAATTCCCGGCACAACTCCGTACTTTTCACGTCTCAAACACCATAATCGAAGTTTTTTCACAATTATATGCCACATTTTTGCATAAAAATGCCTCCGACTACTTATTTGTTTTAGTCATAATATTTTAGGAATATGAATGATTTTCTTCTCTATTGGGGTGTCGTTTCCAATCCGAGGATCTATCCCTCAATGAGAATCGTGGTCATTGAATGAAGGAGGAGTGTCAAACGCACTCGCATTCTTTAAATAATCTTACAGCCCCATTTCCAGGTCGAAAAGATGGCAGGCAACGTTTGAACAGGTATCTAGCTTTTGTTGATTTTTGAAAGGACGGAGTGCTATGAAATGGCATCGCAAATCACGCAATGTATTCATGATTTCAATAATAGGCCTGCTATGCTGGAGCAGTTATGCTCAGGCCGAAAGAACGGTCTATGTGGATAGTATGGCCAATGTCAATGGGGTGGGCACCCAGGATGATCCATTTAAGACTGTTGCAGCGGCATTGGCACTAACAGACGGGGATCTCACCATTTTGGTGGCCGGCGGAACCTATGTGGGCGAACCCAACAACACCACCGTTCGTTCCAGACAAACGGTGATTGGTGGGTACGACCGTGCCTTTACCACTTCCGACCCTACCGTGACACCAACGATTATCGACATGTCGCGTACATACGTAGAACAACACGGCACCTATAACATCAATGGCGCCACCGGCTGGACCCTAATGAATTTGACGATTGCGAATTCGACCTCCGGCCATCATGGAGATACCGACCATGGCGGTGCCATCTATATTCGCGGTGGAAGCAATGGTACCCTGCGGGGAGTGACGTTCTTCAATTGTCGCGCCCAATACGAAGGGGCCAACGAAAATGGAGCGGCCCGTGGGGGTGGAGCCGTCTGTATTCGCAGCGCCTCGACAGTCGTCTTCGAAGATTGCGTGTTCGATAGCTGTACGGCAGCGAGTCGAGGCGGTGCAGTTTATTGCCGCAGTGGCGGCAGTGGCAACATCGTGACTTTTAATCGCTGCCTATTCACCAACTGTAGTTCCGCCGGTGGAGCCTCGACCATTGACGATGCAGAGATCAGCAGCGAAATCGAGATCACCAACTGTGTGTTCGTCAACAACGGAGGCGATATGGAGGTTCCTTCGGGAATGGTTCCCAGCCTCTATGAGATGAGAATTTCAGATGAACGAGCTTTGGTTTACAATTGTAACTTCATCGGTAGCAATAATCCTAGTGGGTATATGATCGATCTCGGTGACAGCGGTAATGAGGCCGGATTCAAGAATATCGTCAACTGCATTTTCACCGACAACACCATCGCCGAGACGGAGAACCACTTTAGGATCTTCAGGTATGTCGATGATTACAATGACGTGATCACCCTGCAAAATAACCTGTTTGGCTTTAATTCAGGATTGGACCCCCTAGACCGTGCGGGCCAAAGTATCATCGACGTCAATGCCCTGCTTCTCATCGATGCCAAAGGTGATATAGTAAGCGAAGGTGAAAAGGCGACCCTCTTTGATATCAGTGGCAACATCGCTGGCGAACCGCAATTCTTCGATGCTCAAAACAACGACTGTCACTTGATGGCCGGTTCGCCCGGCGAGGATGCCGGTCAAACAACCTCACTGGTACTGGTTGACTTTCAAGGCACGGCTCGACCAATGGGGCTGGCTTACGACATCGGCGCCTTTGAAGGTTCAGGGCTGGCCGGAGCATCTTACGTCATCGATGCGATTGTGGCCACCACTTCCAGTTCACTCAATGCCGATTCCGGTCCGGAAAAGACCATTGATCAATCTGGGCTAGACGCCTTGGGACAACATGATACGGCCATCGCCAATATGTGGATCAGTAGTGCCGCTCAAGGCTCTCCAGTTTGGATTGAGTATGCTTTTGATCGGGCCTACAAAATGGATCAAATGGAGATTTGGAATTCGAATAACGACCTCGAATGGCTCTTCGGTTGGGGCATCAAAACGGCCACCATCGAGACCTCGACGGATGGAATCACCTGGACGGCCTTGTCGGATGTCACCGAATTCGCACAAGCATCCGGATCCTCTGATTATCTTGCCAATACCATCGTGGATTTTAACGGAGCCTCGGCTCAATATGTCCGCATTACCTGCACCAGTACATGGGGTGGCAGTGATCAATGCAGCCTCAGTGAAGTCCAGTTCTCCTACCTTCCCGTGACAGCAACCTCACCCAATCCTGTTGACGGAGCTCTGGACGTTTCGGCCAATTGCCCTTTGAGCTGGACAACTGGCTTAGAAGCAACCTCACACGAGGTGCATCTGAACACGGATATGCAAGCCGTCTCCGAGAGCACCGCTGCAACGGCGGTGGTCAATGACACCACCTACACAGCAGATCTGCAGATGGTGACCACCTACTACTGGAAGGTAGTTGAGGTCAACGAATCCGAAACACCCACAGCCTGGTCAAGCCCGGTGTGGAGCTTTACCACTTCATCTCAAATCGTCGTTGATGATTTCGAGGACTATACCCAATTGTCTCCTCATCAGCTCTATCAGACTTGGACTGATTCACTCGGTTTCCCAGCTGACGATTACTTCCCGGATGGTTATGCCGGCAACGGCACCGGTGCCATTGTCGGTAACGATCCTATTGAAGGCCCCATCATGGAATACACCATCGTGCATGGCGGTTTCCGTTCCATGCCGTTGTATTACGACGGTCCCTCAGAAACCACACGCAACTTCGATTCTCTTCAGGATTGGACCCTGCATGGAATTACGACACTTGTGCTTCATTTCTATGGCACGATTGACAATAGCGGAGAACTGTATGTGAAGATTGGCAATACCAAGATTATGTATCCAGGTAGCGATTCAGATATCGCCACTGAGGCCTGGACCGCCTGGGAAATCGACCTGCCCAGTAGTGGTGCATCCCTGTCTAATGTTTCGAGCATTACCCTCGGTATCGAGGGTAATAAAGCCGAAGGCCAACTGTACTTCGACGATATCCTGCTCAAGTGACAGGGTTAATCTCACATCAGCCGTGGTCCCGTCCCCTCACAGGACCACGGCTGATATAGTGCTTTAAAAACAGGTTGATTTGCATTAATGTTCAATAAAACCATCAACAATACAAAGGACCATTGATGACCTTGGAATAAAGGCATGCATTTATCAGGCGCAGAATTTGTTAAGTTGTTGACGGAAAACTACAACCAGATCTATGGTTATATCATCCGTTTACAGCCCTGCTACGATGTCGCTGAAGACCTTATGCAGGAAACGACCTCAACCATGTGGGAACAACGGCGTAAATTCACCCCAGGAACCAATTTTGTCGCTTGGGGGAGAACCATCGCCTATTACAAGATCATGGACTATCGCCACCAAACCAAGCGAGATAAAAAAGTGATCTTCAATGAAGAGCTCTTTAAAATCATAGAACAAAGCATACCTTCGGCCAACCCACACAGCGACACCTACTTACAGACATTACGTAACTGCCTGACCCGTCTCAAATCCGATGATTTGCAGCTTCTGCGCTTACGCTATTGGAAAGGAATCGCCGTTAATGACATCTCCAAGCGTCTCAAGATAAGCCTACGTAATGTATACTATCAGTTGGCTCGTATCCAAGGATTGCTGTTGATCTGTGTGGAGCGTGACGAGAAATGAATATCCCTAACAGAGTCATTAATGAATTTCAGATCCTGTTGACCAAATCTCTGGAATATGCCATTACCGATGCAGAGATCGAACGTCTCCATACCCTCTTTCATGAATACCCGAAGATCACCTCCTTTTACCACCGATTTATTACCTTGAATTTGAGTCTAAAGAAACCTTCAGTCCTTTCTCCCGGTGATCAGTTTGAAGACAGTTTCTACGATCTCTTGACCGAATTGGCCAAACACGAAAGTACCGCCCCCCAGGTTGAGCGTCAGATTCCCATAGAGCCAATCCCTGAAAAGAGAAAAAGCAAAGCCAGCCCCAGGCCCGAACCTCAACCCATTAACCCCACGATAACCCTGCCATTGTTGGCGGCGGTCTGTATGCTATTACTGGTGATCTTGATTGTAACATCCCAGCTGCACCACCAGTACACCCCCGTTGAAGTGGCCACCGTTACAGATCTCATGGACACCCAGGGGAATCAACTCACCCTCAATGGCAGGTTAACCAATAAATCAGATCCTATCACGCTCAGAAGTGGGGTCGTGAAGATCCTCTTCGACTGTGGAGTCCGGATTGTGGTCGAAGGCCCTGCCCAATTCAAGATAGAATCTGCTAAACACATTTTGCTTAACCGGGGAAAACTCTATGCTCAAGTCTCTCCATCAGGTCATGGATTTCAGATTGATACACCCAATTCCACCATTGTCGATTTAGGTACGGAATTTGGTATCGATGTCCCTAAAGACCAAACGAGCAGCGTTCACATGATCAATGGCAAGGCCACGGTGGAAATTCGAGATCCCAATCTTCCGCCTTCCAAACAGTTCATTACTGAAGGACAAGCGCGACGAGTGAATCCGTCAGGTACTATCGATTCAATCGAAATTGAGAAAAACGAGTTTATTCGTGACTTCGACTCCGTAACTCAAACTTATTGGCGGGGTGAATGGCTCACCCTGGTTCCTCTACCCGCTCGACATACGGATCAAGCATCCGGAATTAGTGCGTCTAAGACATATACCCACCTATTAAACATAGGAATCGGACAAACAGCGGTAATTAATGGTGTCGAATTTTCTTCGATTGATTTTAGTAAAAATTATTACGGCACCACCTATCGCGACGATTCCCTCGAATTTACGCTAACGCGTCATGGAGCCCATTGTTTCGGTTATTTCCAAAATCTAAGCGCTGAAACCCATGCCGATGGTGGTATGCAGATCCTTCTTTCCGATGCGATTTGGCTTGGCCGCCAAACCTTACCTGATTATTACACCTTAACCTTGTCAAAATTAATCCCTGGAAAAAAGTATTCTCTGCGAATTTATTATGGCCCAGATCACAATAATAGGAGTCGTTTATCCCGTGTTGTGTTCAACGGGGAAGGTCATGATAGAGAAATCCAAATCGATCAAGTCGCAAACGGAGCGAATTACATTCGCTATGACTATACGGCAAAAAGTAATCAAGTCGAGGTCACATTTTATTCCACAACCGACGATAGAAACTGGCACCTTTATGGGATATCCAACGAGGTGATACCACTTAAAGAGTAACTTTGACCGTTATTCCTGCTGCCCTACGCTAACAGAGTCGAGGAGGGCATAGACTAAGCCGAAAGGCTTATAAAAGATGAAGGAGGATCAAATGAGCAACAAAAGACAAACACGGACATCCCTTCTCTGCCTTAGTTTGTGGCTGTATATGGCTGTTCAACTTTGGGCCATAGATCGGAATGTGGCTCACTGGAAGATGGACGAAGGTGTCGGTACGGTCGTCACCGATCTTGCTGGCGGCCATCACGGCACCCTGATCGGTTTAGATCCTGAGGCTGCTTGGATCAATGACGGTCAACTGGGCAGTGCCATACGCTTCGATGGCTTAGAGGGACACCACATCGCGATCCCCCATGCAGACGACCTGGACTTTGGCGATAACGACTTTTCCATCTCCCTCTTTGTACGATACCCTACCCCGCCGACGGACCTGGACCAACGTTGGATCATCAAGGGATCACATAGCAATGATCCCAATACCGGTAAACGTTATGAACTGTTTCACCACAACAGCAATGTCGTCCGTTTTGTCATCGATGACGATAACACCAAATCCCGCATCGTTGTCGACGATGCCCCCTTTATTTCGGGTGAGTGGGTCCACGTCGTGGCCGTCCGTGACACCCAGCAAGGGCAACTCTCACTCTACGCAGATGGGGTCAAATTAAACTCATTGAATCCCGCCTCTGAAAGCGATAATGGCACCGATTTAACCGGAAACATCTCCAATGGCGAACAGCTTCGTATCGGTGAATCGACCGTCGACGGAGGTTCGGTGATGACCGGTGACATCGATGACGTGTGCATCTATGCTACAGCCTTGTCTGCGGACGATATCGCCAACCTCTATGCCTGCTGGCCCGCACTGGGAGAGGTGTTAACCTCTTCTAAAGTGACCTTGGGATGGGGAACATCGTCCTCTCTGGAGACCTACGACCTCTACCTGGGAACGGACTATCAAGCAGTCAAGGACGCCACCCTCGACAGCCCACTGCTGATAGCAACGGCTCTTGATGCCAATACTTTTCAACCTGATACAGATTTAGACTATGGCCAGACCTATTACTGGCGTGTGGATCGTGTCACGTCACCCTCGACCATCGTCCCTGGCGATATCTGGCATTTCAGCATCGAGCCCTATAGTCTGGCATTGGCCTCGACTTCAGTCACGGCCACGGCCTCGAACTTTCGAACGGGGTATGGACCTGAACGTATCGTAGACGAATCCGGTCTCGATCCCAATGACCTCCACTCCAACTATATGCCGGACATGTGGTTCGGTTCCTATGTTCCGGATGAATCACTATGGGTGGAATATCAGTTTGACAAGATCTACAAGCTGGATGAGATGTGGATTTGGAACTTTAACTCGGATCTGGAATATGCCATGGGAATCGGGGCCAAAGACGTGACCCTGGAGGCGTCACTCGACGGGATCACCTGGAGCCTGATCGCCGATCTGCAATTGTCACAAGGAACCTCACAGCCCGGTTACTCAGCCCAATACCGTGGCTGACTGCAATGGTATTTCAGCACAATACATCCGCATGACCATCCATAACTCTTGGCAATCCACGCAATTCTGTGGGCTCAGTGAAGTCCGTTTCTATGTCATTCCCACCTGGCCTCGTTACCCCCAACCCAGCGATGGTTCTTTGGATGTCAACGCGGACCTGACCCTTTCCTGGGTTTCCGGTCGGGATGCAACGTCCCATGAAGTCTCATGGGGCAAGGATGAACAGGCCGTAATCAATCATGAGGCCCATTTCGAAACGGACCTCTGACAGTCGACTCAGCCTCAACGGACTCGACTTGAGTTCAACCTACTATTGGCAGGTCGCCGAAATCAATGAGTTAGCTGCAATCGAAGCGTGGGAAGGACCACTGTGGAGTTTCAACACCCGGAGCTATATCACGATTGACGACTTCGAGGCCTACGACAATGCCTTGCAATCGGATTTATTACGCCTGGAAAGATGGTGCGGGTTTCACCGAAAATGAAAACTGCCCCACTCTAGAACCCTACTCCGGCAATGGCTCCAACTCGTACGTCGGTTACAGCGATCCTCCTTTTGGAGAATGGGAATTTGTCCGTTCGGACAGCACTCAATCCATGCCATTCTACTACGACAATGACAGCGATGAGATCTCCGAGGCAACGTTTGTCCCTGCCTTACAGGATTGGACAAAATCCGGTATCACCTCCCTCTCGCTTTATTTCCGTACATTGGAAGAAGAGGACAACGATGCCGCTCAGTTGTATCTCAAGATCAATGATACCCAAAATCCTCTATGATGGCTCGATAACGGACGTGACCCAAACCTTTTGGATTCAATGGGTCATCGATCTCAGCTCGGTAGCGACGGACTTAACCCAAGTGACCTCGTTGACCTTGGGTGTCGAAGGCAAAGGTGACGGAACCCTGCTGTTTGATGACCTACGACTCTACCAAAACGTCCCTCTACAGCCCCATGCAGACACCATGGTTTGAAGCCGAGAACGCGGATACTATGACGGATCCCATGAACGTCTACGAGGACGACCCCGAGGCTTCGGGCGGTGCTTATATCATGGGGATCGGAGATGAATACGGCCAAGAGCCCGACGATCTGGGACGGGGTTATGCCACCTATACCGTCAAACTACCGGCAGGCACCTATCACCTCATGGCGTCGGTAATGGCCCCTCTTGGCAGCCAAGACTCGTTTTGGGTTCGCCTAAATGGAGCCACCTTGAATGTCGAAAGTCTCGAGGACAATCCCAGCCATCCCAACCACGGTTGGATCAACTGGGATTTCCGACCAAAGCGATGACTGGCAACACGTCCCCGTCACCAGCAGTCTGGATGAAGGACATCGTGGTAGACTTTACCGTCGATGGTGGAATCTATCTATTGGAAATCAACCTGCGTGATGAAGGGGCTCGGTTGGATGCCTTGAAGTTTACCCTCGTCGAGTAAAGGCAATCATAGCCACCATTGAGAAGGAACCTCTATATACTCAAAGAACACTGTTCTCTTTCCAGTGTTCGTCCTCAGGGCCTATCTCTTTAAGAGAAGAGTATAGGCCTTTTTAAGACACCAGTACCTCCAGGGCCGGTAGAGGGCGTGGCCATCTGTTGATAAAGCTGTAGCCACGAATCGTCATTGACCTGTGCTTGAAGGGCCAGTTGATGCATGCGTTCTTGTGCGGCCATTCCCAGGGCATGTGCTTGAGTCCGACGGTTCAACAGGTATTGCATGGTGTCCATCATGGCGTTTTGATCGCCCCGTTTAAACGTCCACCCCGTCACACCCGATTCAAGCCAGTCAATCCACTCCCCCCGTCACAGGCAATCACGGTCAATCCCTGACACATGGCTTCCATCAAGCGAGGAATCGTAGACCAACAAGGGTTCCGGCACAATCATGGCATTCACTGGCCGCAACGACCTCAGGCCACCGATAGAGATCAGTTACCAGGGTCACCTCCTCGTAAAGCTGATGCTGCTCGATCCAATGTCGTATCTTGCCCTCGGCTTCCATTTCCACGAACATGGCCACCATAAAAGGCGTGCCCCATCCGTTTGAGTCGCCCCAGACATTCCATCAAGAGTCCCACCTCCTTGTCGCGACTCCGTCGGGCCGTGACGACCCACGTAGGGACATGTCTATCGGTTTCGTCCTGAGGGTGAGGATCAGCGGGCATGTCCAACCAGGGAGTGATTCGCATCACACGGTCACTATAACGGGGATGCAGACGCAACACACTGGCACGAATCGAATCACAGGGAACCAACAGCCCCTGACAGCGACGACTGGAAATCGTCAGTTGACTCCGCCGCATCTGTAGGCACTGAATATTGACCATGACGTTGAGATCCAATGCCTGAGGCCAGCATCTGTCCCAATCCCAGACAACTCTCCTCGATGCAGTGGATGACGGTAGGATCAAACGCCTGCAATTGAGCCTGCAAACGTCTGATATTCAAGCCCTGCATCAAGGGTAGATCAAATTCCGGATAGGACAACCAGTCGGGATGAATAATCCAATGACGGACCGGTATCTGCAGGGGAACAGATCACCACACGGCTCGAGCTTCCGGCCCGCTTGAGGGTACGCTCGAGATGGGTGATGACCCCTTGATAATAGATCAGGCCTGGGCCTGAGACCAAAAGAGCTGGTCTTATCGGGTTATCCCTGAATCATACTCATCGTACTGTTCCGGTTATGAGTGTACTCCGGAGTAAAGTATACGAATCAAATATGCAATAAGATCAGGATTGAATGGCAGAGGAAATTTGCTTGCTCAATTCCTCGATCAGGTGGGCGACCTTGGGATCCTTGTCCTTGGCCTCGGCGATTTTACTGCAGGCATGCATTACCGTGGTGTGATCGCGTCCCCCCAGGTGACCGCCAATTTCCTCTAAACTGTGCTTGGTCAGGTTGCGGGCCAGGTACATGCAGATCTGACGCGGTTCGGTAATGCTCTGACTGCGGACGCTTGCTCTGGAGGTCCGCCAGACGTACATCGAAATGAGAGGTCACCACGTCAATGATATCCGTGATACGGATCGGTTTGGTGGCCAGCTTGATCTGGCCCTCCAGGGCCCGCTGTGCCAGTTCCAGGGTGACCGGCTCGTCACTGGTGATGGCCATGGCATAGATCGTGGTCAGGGCCCCTTCCAATTCACGAATATTCGCTTGGACATGGTGTCCAATGTATTCAGGCGACTTCGTCCCCGATTTCCATTCCACGCAGGTGGGCCTTTTTCTGCACAATGGCCACACGGGTCTCGAAACTGGGCGGATCGACTCGGGCGACCAGCCCCCAGTTGAAGCGACTGATCAAAC
Source organism: Sedimentisphaerales bacterium (assembly GCA_963662565.2). Lineage (GTDB taxonomy): Bacteria > Planctomycetota > Phycisphaerae > Sedimentisphaerales > Anaerobacaceae. The sequence continues at coordinate 188,872 of CAXXXG010000013.1, forward strand.
GGGCCTCCAGAGACGGGATCTCCGAGGGCGGACTGTCTGCACTGAGGATGATCTGTTTTGCCGTTGTTATAGAGGGCATTGAAGGTGTGAAAGAACTCCTCCTGACTGTGCTCGCGTTCCTGGAGGAACTGGATATCGTCAATGACCAGCAGATCCACGGTGCGAAACTGGCTCTGAAAATCGGACAGGCTCCCCGCCTCGATGGCATGGATGAAGCGGTTGACAAAATCCTCACAACTGAGCAATTCGATGCCAATGGCGGGATGTTGGGCCTGGGCATAATGACAAACCGCATGCAAAACAGATGGGTCTTCCCCAGACCGGAATTACCATAGAGAAACAGGGGGTTGTAGGTATCCCCCAGGGACTGACTGACAGCCTTGCAACTTGGCGTGGCCCAGTCGGTTACTGGGCCCCCACAACGAAATTCTCGAAGGTGTAGTCCGCGTGTAACTTGGGCCCCTGGGCCCGAGGAGACTTGGACATGGGTTGGGCGAGGTCGCCTTGCTTGAGCCGTTCGAATTCCACGGTCACCAAATGTCCGGTGACCTGCTGGGCCGCTCGGGTAAAGGTTCCGCTGCAATGTTCCTGACACCGAAACTCTGGGTGGCCTCGTCCGGGCAGCCCACGCTCAAAGGCCGCCATCCAAACGTAAAGGCCTCAGTTGATCGAACCAACGACGCAACATGGTCGGGGTCCATGGTCTTGACTTGGGTCAATACGTTTTCAAAGATGGCGTCAATATCAGGATTGGCCAATTCGGCCTCCTTGCAGGCTCATGATTGTTATGGTCTCGGTGAATCGGTTGCCTTGGGAATGTACTGCCAGAGACCGGTCTTGTCAAAGAAAAAGGCGATCTCATCCCCACGGTCAGGGGCCGTAGGAGTGCATCCTTGCATTTTCCATAAACTTAGCTAAACTGTGTTTTCAAAACGATAAAGACTCAATAAAGGGCATGAAATGGGACTCTTTTCCAAGACTACACAGTTTTTCAAGGAACGTCTGAGCAAGACCCGCGACAAGATCGCAACCTCCCTGTCATCCGTACTGGGCGTAGGCCGCAAGATCGACGATGACCTGCTCGACGAACTGGAAGAAACACTCATTCGCGACGACATCGGCGTCCATACCACCGACAAACTCATCTCGGACCTGCGCGACGCCTACCGTCAACGCAAGATCGCCACCGGTGATGACGTCATCCCCTTCCTCAAGGGACACATCAAGGACTACTGGCCCCAGCGTGACCGCGAACTCAAGCACGCGGACCAGGGCCCCACCGTCATCCTGGTGGCCGGGGTCAACGGCACGGGCAAGGACCACCAGCATCGCCAAGCTGGCCTACACCCTCAGTCAAAACAACAAGGAAGGTGATTGTGGCGGCCTGTGACACCTTCCGGGCCGCAGCCGTGGATCAATTAAGCATCTGGGCCGATCGTATCGGTGTCCAGATCGTCAAGCATCAAACCGGAGCCGATCCGGCCGCCGTGGCCTATGACGCCTGCGAGGCGGCCCTGGCCGCGAAGTCGATTATCTCATCCTGGATACGGCCGGCCGTCTGCACACCAGACCGACCTGATGCGGGAACTCACCAAGATCCGCGATGTCGTCGCCCGTAAGATCCCCAACGCCCCCTCCGAGGTGCTCTTGGTCTTGGATGCCACCACCGGTCAAAACGCCATCTCCCAGGCCAAGCTCTTTACCGAAGCGATCGATGTCACCGTATCTTCCTGGCCAAACTCGACGGCACCGCACGGGCGGGCATCGTGATCGCCATCAAGGACCAGTTGGATATCCCGGTCAAAGTTCGTGGGCCTCTGGGCGAAAAGCCCGAGGCCATCGCCGAATTCGATCCGAGTTCCTTTGTCGAGGCCCTTGTTCGCTAGTTGACCATGCTTAGAGGCTGCCCGGTGGCCTCGACCACGTCCCGCCAATAGCTGCTCTCCGGATCGATCACGTGACGTTGAGCCACGGCCAATTCAATGGGCACATGGACAAAACGATCGTGCATCAGGCTCACAATGAGTCCGGTCTTACCGGCCATGGCCGCATGCACGGCATTGGCCCCCAGTCGCGTACAGTAGACCGTGTCATTGGGATTGGCCGGTGCACTGCGAATGATATAACTGGGATCGATGTACTTGAGCCCCACCGGAATATCCTTATCCTTAAAGGTAGCGTGCAATGGCATCCTTTAGAAACGGACCGACATCGGCCAGCTTGACATTGCCCGAGGCGTCCTTTCTCATCTGTCGTTGGTAACAGCTCCTGCCCGGCCCCCTCGGCAACCAGGATCACCGGCATGTCCCCGGCTGGCCCAGTCGTTGTTCCAGATGAGCCAACAGTCCCACAGGCGCCCTCCAATTCGAAAGACACTTCCGGCACCAGGACCACGTTGACATCGGTATTGGCCAGAGCCGTCTGGGCGGCAATGAAGCCGGACTGACGTCCCATGAGTTTGACCAGACCAACGCCGTTGATGGCTCCCCGTGCCTCGATATGTGCAGCAGCCGCGGCTTCACTGGCGCGACCCACGGCGGTTTTCGAAACCAAAGGACCGCTGCACAAAGCTGATGTCATTGTCAATGGTCTTAGGGATTCCCACCACGGCAATCTTGGCTCCACGTCGCTCGATCTCTTTACTGAGCCCCCAAGGCCCCCCGCTGGGTGCCGTCCTCCACCAATAACAAACAACATATCGATCCCCAGCTCGATCAGGGTATCGACCATCTTGCTGCTTTGTTGACCATAAACCGCGCTAAGAGGATCCCAACACCGTCCCACCCATGCGATGAATATCGCTGACCCGATCCAGAGTCAGGTCGATAGGAGTCAGGTTGAATTCAGGCAGCAGGCCCCGATAGCCAAAGGGAATCCCAAGAACGGTCTTGACTCCATAATGGTGCCGTAAACAAAGAGTCACCGAGCGGATCACCGAGTTGAGCCCGGGACACAACCCACCACAGGTTACAATGGCGGCCTTGACCTGACTTGGATCGTAATATAACTGCTCTCGGGGGCCCGCCAACTCCAACAACCCCAAAGCATCGCAATCACGAAGATCACTCTCGCTCGATGTTTTCAATATGATACAGCACACGCTGGCTAGGTTCGACATAATTGACCACCCGATCACCATAACGGCTTGACAATCCCATCGGCGATGAATACTTCGTCGGGCCCAGATTTCTCAATGGCAAAATCCAACCGTTCCACAATCACCTCACAAAATTTAAATCCATTGATACATCAATCCATACAAACCTGAGGTAGTCTAATCTCATCAGCCACAGCGATCACGAAAATTCTTCTGGAACAATCCCTACAAAGCCGTTAAAACAAGCCGTGACAAGAGACGTAACCACCGAATTTGATCTTAATCGAGAGGTCTCCTGTGTCCGGCAATTTAAGACTCTACAATAAACCCAAGCTCGATAAAACCCCGTTTTAATCCTGGGATTCACCGGTTGGATGGATGGCGGCGAGGTCTCAACCGCCCCCCTCCGTTGGCTCATCAGTCAGACCCATGCCATGGATTTTTGCCGAAATCGAACCCTCGGGCTTCTATCTCTATAGTTTCCCCGGAGTCATAGAATTGAGCGGCCTGGTTCGCCCCTCGGTCACCATCAAGGACGGCCTGATCGAATCCCTGGAGTTCCCCAGCAACCTCTTCTTCGCCGACGAAAGCAACAATGTCATCTATTTCCTGGGAAGAGAACCGCAAATGCATTGGGAATCCTTTGCCAACTGCATCTTCTCGCTCTGCGAAGAATTAGGCGTCGAGCTGATCTACTTCATCGGCAGCGTCCTCCAGCCCTGGTCCCCCACACGCGTGAACCCCGATTGCTGTGTGCACGGCCCTCCAATGAAAAAACTCCGCGATCAGTTCGGCCCACTTTGGCGTCAAGTTCGCCGACTACGAAGGACCGGCCGGTATCGCCACCTACCTCACCGCCGCCTGCGGGCAACTGGACCTGGACATGGTGACATTAGTCGCGACCATCCCGGCCTACATCCAGGGCAACAATCCCAAGTGCATCGAGTCCATGGTGCGACGTCTCACCGGCATGCTGAATCTGGACATTCCCTTGGATGGATTGCGTGAATTGACCGATCGATTCGAAAAGAAGGTCTGTGACTTGGTCGAGCAGCAACCGGACCTGGCCCACAACATCCTCAAGCTCGAAGAAGACTACGACAACGATATCTTCGACAACGAACTCGGAGATCTCAAGCAGTGGCTACAGGACCAGGGGCTCAATATCGATTAAGAGGTTAGACCTGCATGCAGGGGGCCTGGGGGGTACGGTCCCCATGGAGGTGTGGCCGTGAAGCTTGGTTGATGATCCGCAGGAGATCGAAGACCGTGACCATGCCGAGGACCTGGCCGTTGGTTTCGACCACGGGCAGACAGCGGCCGCCAAAGCGACACATCTGATCCATCATCACCGAGACAGAAGCCTCGGGACTGACGGTGCGTACCGGGCGGGTCATGACCCACTTGACCTTAATCGTCAAGGTGGCATCATCAGCCGGTCGACGCCATTTGGCAAACACGGGTCTGAGATAGGGACTCAAGGCCCCCATGATATCTGATTTTGCTGACGATCCCCTCCAGCACGCCGTTGTCGCCGACAAAGGCGTAGCCCACGTCATGCTGCTGCATGAGATTGAGGACCTCTTCCACGCTGTTTTCTGCTGTGGCCCAGGCCATTACGGTTGTCCAGGATGTCCCCTGGCGGTCAGTTGCAAGGCGCTCAATCCTTCACCGGTTGGAGCGGGGAATCGGAATCGCCATGGTCGGCTTGGGGGCCACTGGTTGTGGTGCCGGAGTTGGAACTGGCGACGGTACGGGTGGCAGGCTTGTGGTTGAGCGGGTGCCTCTGCGATGGGCTCGTGCTCCTGTGTAGGAGCAGGTTCGGGAGCGGGAGTTTCTTCTACCGCAATAGGCCTCTGGTTCGGGTTCCGGTGTCGCTTCGGGCTCGGGCTTAGTTTGCGGTTTCAGGTTCGACTTCTTGGGCCAGTGTTTTCTTCAACCGAGGTATCGGCTTGAGGTGTCTCGGGCTCGGCCGGAGTTGGTTCCTCCACGACCTCTTCTACCACTTCATCGACCGCCTCTGCGACGGGTTCAGGTTCCGGAGCGGGCTCGGGTTCGGGCTCAGGTTCTGCTTTCGCTGCGGGCTCGGGTTTGGATTCTGGTTTGGCCTCGGGCTCAGGGGCCGGTTTCAGCAGCGGCTTCGGGTTCTGGTGTTTCTGGGGCAGGTTCGGGGGCGGCCTCTTTGGCGACAGGTTCTGCCTCAGCTGCGGGCTCTTGAGCCGGGACCTCAGCAGACGACTGATTCAATAGGACACCACAGGTAAAGGCAGGAAAGTTTTCAACCGTCAATTCAAAGATAGCAAATTCGCATTCCTCGTCCGTATCCAGCCCTACAGTGGTCTTGGGATCGTCCCACAACTGCCCAACATAGGTGCTTGACTTGACGAAGTGCTTATGGCCTTCGAACTCCTCGCGGAACACACGGTCCCAGGTTCCCACCAGCAGGTTGCCCACCTCACCCACGGCATCGCTCATGGCCTGGGCGTCTTCTTCGGAACCCCGTTTGGCCTCTTCCTTGATACGGGCCTCGGGTAGCATGACGATCACACCGGCCAGAATGAACAGGCCGCCTTGATCGAAAATCAAGGGAAACTCACCCGCAAGGTCACCTTCAGCCTTAACCATATGAACGGCACCGACCTTCTTGAAGTGCTTCTTCAAGGTCTTGGGATTGGCCTTGCCATCTTCCTTGAGTGTGCAATTAATATCGACCTCGAACATGGTCGATAAATCGTCACAGAAACCGTCCAAGGCCTCCTTGGCCAGTTCCAATACCGTCTCAGCCGAGTTATTCTGCAGTTGAATCATGCCACATGCACCCTTTACGCCACCCTGTTCAACATCCTGCCGTCCGACAAGAGAACGTCAGTTCCACATCGAACTGATCGATCTTGACCATCAGACGCTCCTTGATCGTGGCCTCACCTAGATTGCTCTTGAGAACACGTCCACAGATCACCGATGGAATCGAAATCTCCAGGTTGGGCATATCGCCCTGCAAACGCGTCTTGACGCTGCCCATGACCATATTGGCGACTTCACCAATGGCATCGGCCAGATCTTCATCAGCCACCTCCGCTGGATCATCGATACAAAGCATGTTGGCCGATACGGTCTTGGCACAGTCATCACTAAAACAGATCCCCAGGCATCCTTCAATTTCACCCTTAAAGGTAATGGTCCCGAGAAAGGTATCACCCTCGATGGTGGCCGCCTGGTCCTCTCCCTTGGCCACAGACATGAAGATCATGGTTTCAAAGACTTCCTTGATGGAGTCCAACAGGGTTTCACTAATACAAACTTGCTCGATCATGCCCTTGTCCTCGTATGCAAAGGTTTCACTCCTTGACAACGGTGGTTATCCGACCAACGGTGTCAATGTCTCTCTAAACTGATCCGGAGTAAAGGGCTTGGTGATATAGGCATTGGCCCCATCGGCTTGGATCTGTTCGATCATTTCATCCGAGCTTTCCGTGGAAACCATGACGATCTTGGTGTTTTTGCAACTGTCCATTTGACGGACTTGCTTGACCATATCCGGACCATTCATCTCAGGCATATTCACATCACAGAGAATCAAATCCACCGGACTCTGACTCAGCTTTTCCAGGGCCTCTTTGCCATTGCCGGCTTCTTCAGTACGTTCAAAGGTCAATCCCGACATCCGAACCGTCCTCATGATGATCTTACGCATCGTAGCAGAATCATCGACAATCATCAGCGAACTCGCCATGTAGGTATCCTCACTTTCTCCTCAAAATCCTTTTAAATATAAACCCAGTTCCACGACATCGCAGAACTTCCATGTGTAGAACACATAACAGACGCCATATCGACATCCTTTCTGTCTGCCTTAACCGCCAATCTGACTGATTCTCAAGAGTTTTTCCCGGTTGCGATGCCCTCCTCGACACTGCAAGCTCCAACCAACGTCCTGATAAAGCACATGAAACCCGCCAACAAAAGTCGCTCTACCGACCTTGATTAATTCATCCCCCCCTGCCCCCGATAAAAACACCAAAGAGAGACAACTATAAGATTAAATCATGACCTCAAGAGTTTGAGCACAATACCCCTGCATTTGACTAGAAAAGACGCTACCCCAGTCTTAAGCCCACAATAACAAACGCCGAACTTATGGGCAGCCATTGTCCATGGGCTTGGAGGGCGTCTATCTCCAACCCTGTGGAGCAACAACTAGATCGAGACAACAAGGTAGCGACAGGATGGTTTACTCGTGAGTATTCGGACAAGATTGATTCTGGGATTTTCGGTCCTTGGGCTTTTGATTCCTTTAGGGGTGGTCATCAGTCTAGATCAATGCCAGACCTCCCTCGAAAACGCCATTGGCAATGATTTCGCCCTCTTGGCTCAACAAGCCCTCGATAAGATCGACCGCGAACTAAGCCTTCGCCTGGAACAGGTCGCCTTCCACGCCCAGCATTTACCCCAACATCACCAGCCCTGTGACAGCAATACCTCTGCCTCCGAGTATTTCACTGAATACTGTGGCCAACTCCTTGAATCGGCCATCATGACCTCTGAGAGCCAAGGACCACTCTACCACAGTATTGGAATCCTTGATGCCCAACAACAGATCATCGCCTATGCAGGTTCCTCCCCTTCGAACACAACATTGACACGACATGACGACTGGTTGAGTGATCCCAATCAATCCACATTTCTGGTGGACGATTCCGATCCGAACCAACGCTTGACTCTATGGATCCGTCTCGCTCCCATGCCACATCTCGAACGAGGATTCATCCGTATCGAGATGAATCTCCAAGGCCTCTATAGCATCCTGGAAGAAATTCAATTGGAAACCTCCTACGAGTCCACTCAGGTTCACCTGCTGTCACGAAACGATGACATTATCTATTCCTCCCATCCTCAGACCCTGGCAAGCCTTCTCAAACGTAGCCGCTTGGGATTGATTCGCCCCAAGGCCTGGAAACTCTATCCAGCGGATGAAACCCTTGACCTGCCCGGGCAACTCATCGCCCAGGCCAACTCACGCGGATTCCAACTCTACAACGGTCTGGGTTGGCGTTTGCTCATCGCTCACGATACGAGTGAAGTCCTCCAGCCCGTGCGTGCGATGAGCACAACCTTGCTGCTGCCGGCGACAGGCATCACCTTGCTGGCCTGGATCTTTGCCCTCTGGATCGCCAGTTCGATTTCCAATCCGATCCGCTCATTGGAACGAACCGCACGCAATATTCGTGATGGCAATCTGAATGAACACATCGACTTCAAACGCAACGATGAAATTGGGCATCTAGCAGAATGCCTGGAATCCATGACCCAGCGTCTACGTCAAACCATTGCCACCATGCAAAGTGAAATCAACGAACGCCGACAATTAGATCAGCACCTCGGCGAAGTCAATCGCGACCTAGCCATCACCATCAACCAACTGGAATCGGCCCACAAGGAAGTCAGTGACTTCGCCTATGCCGCTGCTCACGACCTCAAGACCCCGATTCGAGGCATGGTCACCCTGGTGCAATGGATTCTCCAGGACCACCGCGACGAAGCCTCCGGCCCCTTGCTGGAACATATGGAACTGCTGCACATCCGAGCACAGCGTTGTGCCAGCCTGGTCGATGGCATCCTGGACTACTGTCGTGCCGGTCACCATCGGGGTAAAATCCAACACATCAACGGGGATGTCGTCATCCGCCGTATCCTGGACGAAATCCAACCCGACATCTCCATTGACATCGATATCCAGGAAAAAATGCCCATGATCATGGCCGATGCCATGAGCTTTACCAATGTCATACGGCCGTTACTGCGTAATGCCATCCAATATTGCGATCCAACGCAAGGTGAGGTCAAAATCACCTATAAAGACAATCATGACCACTGGACCTTCAGTGTGCACGACAACGGACCGGGGATCGCCCCGGAATACCACAAACGCATCTTCGCGATCTTCCAGACCCTGGCCCTGCGTGATGAAACCGAACATGCGGGTATCGGCCTGACCATCGCCCAAAAGACGGTACGTGCCTGGGGTGGAGACCTCTGGGTGGAATCCCAACCCGGCCAGGGCTCGACCTTCCACTTCACCTGGCCCAAACATCCATCTCATGCCCCCCATGAATTCGTGGCATCCGACCAGTTTTAGGATCAGTGCCAACCCCTTACTTGTATGAAAGCAATCAAAGCTCCTTAACTTCGTTTGCAATAAGTCAAGGCCTGAGTTCATTTTCAACACAGCCCTCCAAGGGACACATTCGTCCCGGATGTATGCCCAGAGATCCCTCGCCGTGGCAATAAGGTTTCGTCTGTATTCTCATACACTTCAACAAGCGAATGACCTTTCATTTTTTGTAAAAATTATTTTCTACCTCGATCATTTTTTCTGAGATCAAAAGAGAGGCATCACCCTCTCACCCATCCACAGCAGATAGAGAAAGAATGAAGGCAGCAGTTCCCTCTGCGCACCTTTTCCTCAGTTTCATGACCTCTCTCTCTCCTCGCATCACATGAGACCGTGACATGCGAATGTCACGTTGTCGACAACTCGTGCCCTTTATCGCTTCTTCTGGGTTGACTTAAGCTATAATGGCGCTATGATCTGCGCCCAAAATAACTGACGGATCAAATACGAAGAAGACGTTGTGTTGTTCGAAGTCAAACTAAATCGATTCGCAAACTTGCCTTTAAGTTCCTGTTGGACTCTGACCAACAGCGTCCCCACGAGTTCTCTTCAGCAATCCCAACCCATTGCATCTTTCACTATCCCCTTGGGAGACCTACACCATGGCTCATAGAGCAATCCGAGAATATGACGGAAAAAACATGATGGCCCGCCTGATCGCGGGTCTGTCCGAAGGGGAATACACCCTGGAGACCCAGTATGTACAGGTGGGTCCGGACACCCAACTCGACAGCCTGGCCCGCCAGAACCCCTGGCTCAAGAAGACGCCATTGGTGGTCAAACCCGACCAATTGATCAAGCGACGTGGCAAGGCCAACCTGGTCCTGCTCAACGCCACCTGGGCCGAGGCCAAGAAATGGCTGGCCCAACGTCGCGGCAAGAAAATCGAGCATCAGGGCTACAAGGACACGCTTAACTACTTCCTCATCGAGCCCTTTATCGAGCACAATCAGGAACACGAATACTACCTGGATATCCAGAGCAAACGGGATTACGACGAGATCCTCTTCTACCGCCAAGGTGGCATCGACGTCGGCGAGGTAGAGGATAAATGCGAACGTATCGAGATTCCGGTCTTCCCGCGTTTCGACCGCATCCGTCGTATCGACCTGGGCCCCCTGTTCAAGAACATGGCCGACGGTGAGGTCGGTGGCCTGTCCAAAGAGCAACGTATCAAGCTGCTGACCAAGTCCATCAACGCCATCTATACCTTCTATGCCAACTGCGGCTTCACCTTCCTGGAAATCAACCCCCTGATCATCGCCAACGGCAGCATCTTCCCCATCGACATGGCCGCCAAATTGGACGACACCGCAGCCTTCGAGAACCTGTTGTACTGGAAGGATCTGGAGTTTCCCCCGCCCTTTGGCAAGGTGCCCACTGAAGAAGAGGCCTACATCGAATCCCTGGATGAACGCACGGGCGCCAGCCTCAAGCTTACCCTGCTCAATCCTAACGGTCGCGTCTGGACCATGGTGGCCGGTGGCGGTGCCTCGGTGATCTATGCCGATACCGTGGCCGATCTGGGCCATGGCGCAGAACTGGCCAACTACGGCGAGTACAGCGGCAACCCCTCCACCGAATTCACTTATGAATACGCCAAGACCGTGCTGGACCTGATGACGCGTAAGAAGGATCCCCGCGGCAAGGTCCTGCTCATCGGCGGCGGCATTGCCAACTTCACGGACGTGGCCCAGACCTTCAAGGGCATCATCCAGGCTCTGACCGAATATCAGAAGAAACTCAAGGCCCACAAGGTCAAGATCTACGTGCGTCGCGGCGGCCCCAACTACCAACAGGGCCTGCGTCAAATGAAGGAACTCGGCGAGAAGCTGGGCATCCCCATCGAGGTCTACGGACCGGAAACCCACATGACCAAGATCGTATCACTCGCACTCGGAACGAAAAAATGAAAAAGCCCAGCTACGAACTCTTTGACAACAACACCCAGGCCATCGTATACGGTCTGCAACGCAACTCGGTCCAGCGTATGCTCGATTTCGACTATATCTGCAACAAGCAGCAGCCGTCGGTCGCCTGCATCGTCAACCCGGGCAAGGAGGACAACCTCAAGGCCTTCTGGGGCGACAAGGAAATCCTCATCCCGGTCTACGCCTCCCTCAAGGTGGCCATGGCTAACCAGCCCCAGGCCGACGTCCTGATCAATTTCGCCAGCTTCCGCAGTGCCTATGGCGTGACCATGGAGGCCCTGGCCTCCCAGGGGATCAAGACCGTGGTCATCATTGCCGAAGGTATCCCGGAACGACAGAGTCGCGAGATCGCCCGCTACAGTAAGACCCAAAAGAAAATCGTCATCGGACCGGCCACCGTAGGTGGGATCAAGGCCGGTTGCTTCAAGGTCGCCAATACCGGCGGTACCCTCACCAGCATCCTGGCCAGCAAACTCAACCGGCCGGGCAGCGTGGGATTTGTCAGCAAATCGGGCGGCATGAGCAACGAGATGTACAACATCATCAGCCGCAACACCAATGGTCTGTATGAGGGCATCGCCATCGGCGGCGACAGCTACCCCGGTTCCACCCTGTTGGACCACCTGCTCCGGTACCAGGCCAATCCCAAGATCCAACTGCTGGTCTGCCTGGGCGAGGTCGGCGGCACAGACGAGTACGAAATCGCCGAGGCCCTCAAAGACGGTCGCCTCACCAAGCCCCTGTGCGTCTGGGTCACCGGCACCTGTGCCAAGATCTTCCCGGGCGAGGTACAGTTCGGCCATGCCGGGGCCAAGGCCGGTAACGACTGCGAATCCGCCGAGGCCAAGAACAAGGCCCTCAAAAAGGCCGGGGCCAAGGTGCCCAAGAGCTTCAACGACTTCGACCGCACCATCGCACGCGTGTACAAGAAGCTCGTCAAGGACGGGGTCATCTCCGCCATCGACAGCGAACCCCCCACCCCCAAGATCCCGGTCGACTACCAGACCGTGGTCAAGGAAAACGGCTACAGCATCCGCAAGCCCACCGGCATTGTCACCACCATCTCCAACGACAGCCTGGAGGAATGCGTGTATGCCGGTGTGCCGATCTCCACTGTGATCGAACGCGGCTGGAGCATCGGCGACGTCATCGGCCTGCTCTGGTTCAAGAAGAAATTCCCAGCCTATGCCTCCGAGTTCATCGAAATCGTGCTCAAAATCATCGCGGACCACGGTCCCTGTGTGGCCGGCGCCCACAATGCCATTATCACCGCCCGGGCCGGCAAGGACCTGATGAGTGCCCTGGCCACAGGCATCCTGACCATTGGTCCGCGTTTCGGCGGGGCCATTGACGGGGCCGCCAAGCACTTCAAACGCGCCCTGGACGAGGACCTGTCACCCCTCGACTTTGTCAACGACATGAAGCAGCGTGACATCAAGATCCCGGGCATCGGGCACCGCATCAAGAGCCTGATCAATCCGGACAAACGCGTGGAACTGCTCAAGGATTATGCCCGTGAGTACTTCCCCAAGACCGACCTGCTGGACTACGCCCTCAAGGTCGAAGAATTCACCACCACCAAGAAGAACAACCTCATCCTGAACGTGGACGGTTGTGTGGGTGTACTCTTCGTGGACATGCTCCGCAGCATGGATTTTTCGGAAAAGGAAATCGACGAGATCATCGAAATCGGCGGCCTCAACGCCATGTTCGTGCTGGGACGCTCCATCGGCATGATCGGCCACGTACTGGATCAAAAGCGACTCAAATCCGGACTCTACCGTCATCCCATGGACGACATCGCTTATATGTTGCCCGAGACTGTGGAATAAAGTCACGGATAAAGCGTGATTAATACGCTCTTAAAAAAACCGGCAGGCAAAAACACATGGTTTCTGCCTGCCGGTTGGAGGACATTACTCTGGATCCAAGCGTATGGCATGGATCACTGCTTCTTACGGCGACTACTCACCACTCAGGGCTTGCACCGTGAGATAGGTCGTCATTTCAGCAATTTCTTCCTCACTGAGTACACGATCATAGAGCACGAGGATCGCGAGGTCTCCATCGAAAAAGTCTTTTTGGCCTCGGTTATACGAACCGATGTTAAAGGCTGTGGGGTTTTCCGTCGAACTATTCGATGCGGTCCCAACACTCACGCCATCTACAAATCCTTCAACCGTTGACGTGACACCAAAGGCATGGATATCGGTATCGGATGTGGCCGTAATCCCTTTCCATGAGGAGTTACCGACGCGCCATAGGAAGGGGGTGCCGTCAATGGCCGCATCTGCTTGTATACGAAGACGATCGTTCCCGCTACCATCCTGACCGGCGACGATATACTGAGAGGTTTCCAATTGGCTGAAGTTTGCCACGGCGATCAGCGTGAACGAACCGACATTGACCATCGTTGAATTCAGCGGCATCCAACTGCTTTCGCCATTGAAACGTACAGCGGGTTGGCCGGCAAAGGCCTCACTGGCGGCCACGTACACGGGTTGATTATCCACAGACGGCTGATTGGCATCATTACCGGCGTCGGAAAGATCTTCCCAAACAGACACGGAATTCCCATCAGCAATGCCTTCAATTTTCCCGGCATCCAGATACATAACGAGGCCGTCTGCAACGGGAAACTCGGGATCGAGCCAACCAATAGCCGCATCAAACAGGGCCCAACCGTAGTCCGAGAGGATATAGTCAACAACGTTGTCGCCATTGACACTGCCCGGCAAGCTGAAGCCGACAATCCGGTTGACAGCCAACCCCTGGCCTTGGGCGAGTTCCGCACCCTTATCGATGGCATAAACCAATGCGTAGTCGTTGCCATCGATGGCCATCGACACGAGGCTTACAGCACCTGAAGCAAGCATCGAGACCTGAGTGGTCGTGGTGTCTGCATTCGGATCCAGGAGGAACTCCACCGTTCCCACACTGAGGTTAGCATCTGCTACGATCGGATGGGTGTCATTGACCACATCGGCCAGACTGTTGGCAAATTGCCAACCTTGGGTCCCGTCTTCAGCATAGTACATCTTTTTCCAGCCAAAGCCTTCAGCGTTCATCATGGGCACATCGGCACCGATAAGGGGTGTCGCATCACTGGAACTGATGCTTTCAGACACGACGATCACGTCCATGGCTTCAGCGTCAGCTATCGTGAACACTTCGCCTTTCACATCATCGCCACTGATCAATTCCACGAGATAGCCCAGCGATTCGAGACGGGTTTTCATTTGAGCGTCAAAACCATAACTCTCCAACGCAGCAGGATCTTCCACGATCAAACCCGCATGCGGAGCAGGATCCAGCCAGCCGATGGCCGCATCAAACAGAGCCCAACCCTCGTCCGAGAGGAGATAGTCAACAACGTTGTCGCCATTGACACTTCCCGGCAAGCTGAAGCCGACAATCCGATTGACAGCCGCCCCCTGGCCTTGGGCCAGTTCCGCACCCTTATCGATGGCATAAACCAATGCGTAGTCGTTGCCATCGATGGCCATCGACACGAGGCTTACAGCACCGGGAGCGAGCATGGAGACCTGAGTGGTCGTTGTGTCTGCATTCGGATCCAAGAGGAACTCCACCGTTCCCACACTGAGGTTGGCGTCTACCACGATCGGATGGGTGTCATTGACCACATCGGCCAGACTGTTGGCAAATTGCCAACCTTGGGTCCCGTCTTCAGCATAGTACATCTTTTTCCAGCCAAAGCCTTCAGCGTTCATCATGGGCACATCCGCACCGATCAGGGGAGTCGCATCGCTGGAACTGATGCTCTCAGAGACGACGATCACGTCCATGGCCTCAGCGTCAGCTATGGTGAACACTTCGCCTTTGACATCATCGCCACTGATCAATTCCACGTTATAGCCGAGCGATTCGAGGCGGGTTTTCATTTGAGCGTCAAAACCATAACTCTCCAACGCAGCAGGATCTTCAACGATCAGACCCGCCGTTCGGGCTTGTGCAAAGCTACACAAACTCAACACAATTAAAGCAGCAATAAGACACTTGTTAGGCATGATTTCCTCCTTTGTAAAAAATTAACAGTCATGAATTCAGAGCTTAGGACATGCCCAGGTTCGCCCCAAGCACCACACCCACGTATTAAACCTAGTAGCCTGTAACACTCAAACTGACGGGTACTCTCTTGTGGCAGCAGGCCATCTGCGGCGTCAGAAATCCTCGACCTACTTCAGTAGGCCTCCAGTTTCTTCCTTGCATCTGGCCTACTGGCACGGTGAGATTGCCCATCATTTTTCCTGTTACAAACCACTAGTTTCCTTCAAGAATCAGGTAAGTATGACTTGCGGGTGTGATTCAGAAATGTCATGAGCTTCTTCCAGGTGGGCAAAGAACTTGATCACCACGAATTCAACACAATGCAGTCGGGGACCACGCGCAGATTACGCAGTCCCAATGGTTCTCATGGAACATGCTCCTTTCCTTCAATGATCGACAGTCGAACCTCAGTATTAGATGGACTGAAATTCCTGTTGCTAATATTTAATTGCTCATGACATTTGAATTAGATTAGAAAAATACTTTTTTTTGCATATTTATCATTTAAAAAGCGATCAACCACAAAGTGAAAAAAGCAAGAAAAGCCCCATCCTGAATGTTGATAGCTGTGTGTGTGCTCTTTATGGACATGCTCCGCAGCATGGACTTTTCTGAACAGGAAATCGATTAGATCATCGAGATCGGTGGCCACAACGCCATGTTCGTCCTGGGACGCTCCAGAGACATGATCGGCCACGTATTGGATCAAAAGCGACTCAAATCAGGACACGGATTCGCGTGTTTTTTCCGTGTATGCTCCCCCTCAAAAACACCTTAGTCGTCTGTCATCCCGAACGAATGTGAGGGATCTATTAGAACAAAGCCTGCCGAAGGCAATCCAACTTTTTAACCACGAATCTCACTAATCCACACGAATCACTTCGAGCGTAGCTCGGATGAAGGTTGTTTTTAGCCAGGATGGATTGGATTCATAGGATAAAGCAGGCTGTCGCCAAAGTCAGATAGACCATGGTATACCAGGGAATCGCCGTTCCAGCCAGGCTTAGCCTGCCTGAGTGTGCTACGTCACGACCCGCTTGCCAAGTAAACTTGCCCGCGGATCATTCCTCACCCACGTTTTAGAACGGCTTGAACAGAATATGATTACCCCATCATCGCGACATAAACCTACCGGTGCCATGTCCACGCTTGCGTGGACATGTGGTTAACCCAAGGTCAATGATTCAAGAATTGAAACCCTAAGCTTTTATCCCTTAGCCAATACTAATATCCGAGGACAGACTCTTTATTCGCTTGGTGTTCATCTTTATGTTGCATTCAACTGTGGGTGAATGCCAGAACCCAGGCCAAAAACCCCTCAGCAAACCGCTTTACTAAAGTGACAGTCCCTCCGGATGCATTGATAGGCATTCGGATAGGAATCGTGTTTGAGGTGGCCAATCTAACGAATGGGTTATCCCGAGGAATGTTGCTATGAGGGAGCCAAGGCGACCACCTATACAACCCTTAGTTGTTAATCCTTAATCATCATCACCGAAATCATCAATATCAGGCACATCCCAATCGCTATCGTCACTATTATTAGAAAAGATCGCCCCAAGACCCATCAGGATAGTTAAAATCCACAAAAATGGATCAGATGGAGATTCAATTAAAAGCCATATTAAAAATGCAGTGATGACTATGAAGACAATTCGTGCAAACATGCTGCCTCTCTATGTAATTCAGAATCTAGTGCTATATACAGCATCTCCTTTTTAGTTCTACTCGTTGATGCTAATTTGTATACGATTAACAATCTCATCAAATCCCATACCAAATTCAACACAAACAAGGTCTACTTGCTGAGGAGGTTTTAATTTCAGTTGTTTAAGATTGATTGCTAATTCAACACCTTCATCAGTGTATGATATTAAATCAGGATTGTCTTTAGAGGTCGCCACGAAGCCCAGGAAAGCCGATGGCTCATAGTTTCTAGTGCTTAAATCACAATGACTAACATAATATGATACTCTATTGGTGCCCAAAGGAATCCAAATGCATGTTTCAGTACCGATCATCTTTTCTGTACCACTGGTGTCTTTCTTTAATGCACCCGTTTTGGGATCCATATCAGAATCAATATAAAGATATGCAAGAATACCCCCTCTTGTTTCTTTGAAGTAGGTTTCCAGTCCAGGATTGCACTTAATGAAAAGATATAAGTAGTCATGGTCATTATCTAAATACAACTGCTTAAGATCAAAGTAATCATTATCTACGACACCTACTTCTTCAATTAGAAGCTGGTTGATAGACCAATCCGAAAATGAACCATCAATTGTATATTTGGTGTTTACTGGAAAGCTTGTTTCAAAATCATTAATTGTCGAATCAGATTCTGTACTAGAATCTGTAGGCAATTCAATATCTGTATCATCTCGCTTAGAGCATCCATATGATAAGAGTAACATCGAAACTAATATAAATTGTAACACTTTTCTTGAACAACGCATCAAGGATTCCTTTAAAGCTATTAGCCTACTTAGAGCGTCCAATCCTTTTCAAAAATGAAAGTACCGATTCCCTTTTCCTATAAAAGCTAAAGTGAATCATAATGTGCCATTTAACCGCTTCTTTGTCAAGACGTTAATCACTGATTGCATTGAAGCCAATATAAAGGGACTGCCAAATATTGAATGGGTTGGGTTGACCTTTAGCATCGAACTGGCTTACCGTACGTTGAGTGCTGTTCGCATCGCATATTGCCGGGACAGTCACGCGTTTCGCTTCATCTTTATCTATATGTTGCATTCAACTGCGGATGGACTCCAGAACTCTGACCAAAAGCCTGTCAGCAAACCGCTCCACTAAAGTGACAGTCCCTCTGGATATGGCATTCGAATAGGTATCGCGTTTGAGTGTCGTAGGATGGGCTTTAGCCCATCAAGATCAATCCGCATGGGTTAAAGCCCATCCTACATCTTCTGGACCCAATCAAAATTGATGGGTTGTTCATATTCTGATCGAGCCGTTCTAACAAGTGGGTGAGGAACGATTCGCAGGCAAGTTCACTTGGCAAGCAGATCGTGACGTAGCCCACTCAGACAGGCAAAGCCTGGCTGGAACGGCGGTTTCTACGCATGCCATGAGCTACATGATTCCGGCGACAGCCTGCTTTATCCTAATCCATCCTATTTATCCTGGCTAAAAAAAGAAACACCAATTTGAGCACAGCTCAAATCCATCCGTGTCATTGCAGCTCTGAGTGACGAAACGTGCATCCATGCGAAGGATCGGGCAGGCACGGGGGCCTGCCCCTACAAGGTTTGCAGGATTCGTTTGTACGGTGTGCCATGCTTACGCTGGCGTAAGCATGTTGCCTTAGCCATTGAGATAACGTTGGTAGGACTTGAGTTGTTGACGGAAGTAGCCGCCCTTCATCGCTCTTACGCCGAAGAGGACACAGCCGATGACGTTGGCTCCGACCTTGTTCATTTCGGCGATGGTTCGCATGGCGGCACCGCGTCGGGTGTCGGCGGCGTGCAGGACGATCACGGTGGAATCGGCCAGACGGCCCAGGACCTTGGCATCGCTGACCAGCAGGACCGGCGGGCTGTCGATGATGATGTGATCGTAGAATTTCTTGAGTTCATTGATCAAGGCGGCCATGCGGCGGCTGGCCAACAGTTCCAGCGGATTGGGCGGCAACAGGCCGGTATCCATGATCTCCAGTCCTTCCACGCCCGAAGGTCGAATGGCCTGTTGATAGCGGCATTGTCCCAACAGGAAGCTACTGAGGCCATAGAGGTTGGCCTGGGCATCCTGGGCCGTGCGCGGGAAGATGTTCTGCAGATAGGGCTGACGGAAGTTGGCGTCGAGGATCAGGACCTTCTTGTCCTTGGCGGCCATGGCCAGGGCCAGGTTCACGGCCGTGGAGGTCTTGCCGTCATCGGCGTCACCACTGGTGACCAGGAGGCTCTTGCACCCGGCCAACTCCAGATTGGTGCGGCATTGGCGATAGGATTCGCTCACAAAGGAGTACGGTGCCTGGCGCACGACCTGGAAGAGATCCGTGTCACGGGCCAGGTCGTCCTCATCCGAATCCGGGATCATGCCCAACAGGGTACAGCGTAGATAGCGGGCCACGTCACTGGGTGTGCGTACCAGGTCGTTGGTCACTTCCACCAGGAAGGCCAGGGCCACGCTCAACACGAAACCGAAGAAGGTCCCGGCCGGAAACCACAACAGCCAGTGACGCGTTGCGGTCATGTCCAATGGCTCGGGAGCCAGGGCCTTGAGCAGGACCTTGGCGGTTTTGGGATCGTCGAGCATGAGCTTGCGTTTTTCGACCTGTTCCTTGATGGTACGCAGCAGTTCCAGGTTGTCGTCCAGCACGGTCCTTTGGCGATCGTACTTGACGCGGGCCATGTCGAGTTCCTTCTTACGGGCCTCGGCCTCTTCACGCAGTTCCACCAGTCGGGCCAGACGTTCCTTCATCTCGGCCAGCAATTGACGGGCATCCATGTAACTGGCCCGACGCACCTGGTCGGCGATCTCTTTCCTCCGTTCAAGGCGGCGCTCTTCCAAGGCGGTCTGGGCCTCGGCCAGTCGACGTACCTCGGGATGGTCTTCGCCAAAGCGAGCCAGCAAACCGGACAGGGCCCCCTGGTTCATGGCGATCTGGGTGGCCAGAGAGATCAACAATGGATCGCGTTCGATCTGGTTTTCGATCTGTTCGTTGACCGGGCCGGTGGCCAGTTCGTTGAGATTCTTAAGGTTGGCCTCCAACTGAGTGACGCCCAGTTCCAGTTCCTTTTCCTGGGCCACCAGGTCGGTGTATTCCGTGACAATGGGATGCTGATTGCGGTAGGCCCCGGCATCGGTGGAGATGTCGGTGATCCCAGCATCGATACGCACCTTGTCCAGGGCTCGATTGGAGGCATCCACTTCGGCTTCGATGTCCTTTTGCTGGTCACGCAAACGAATGAGTTGTTCCTGAATGGTTTCCTTTTCCTGACCGCCGTGCAGGTTGACAAAGAGCAAGGCCATCTCGTTGACGAGGGTGGCGGCATCCTGGGTGGTGCGGGCGGTCATGGAGACCGTAACAAAGTCACCGTCTCGGTGGGCATAGGCGCCGAACGTCTTCATCAAGTCCTTGAGGGCCCGGGTGGTGTCCCCCTGCATGTCGCGTTGGAACCATTCGGTCTGGCGGACCTTGTCCCGCAGGAGCAGTTCCTGGAACAGGGTCTGCTGTTTGATCTTGTTGGCGATGGTGACACGGTAACCGTATTGCAGATCCTTGTGGACCTGGGTGTTGGTGATGACCGTAGGATCCTCTTGAATGGGAGGCAGGACCTCGATGAAGGTCTGGGCCGTGTAACGCGGCATAAAGGTCCGCAGGCAGTACCAAGTGCCCCCGCCCAGGATAAATCCGCACAGGGTGGTCAGCAGGATCATCCACATGTGACGGCGCAGGATATGCAGCACCTCCTTGGCGGTCAACCCGGTGGCTGCCGGCCCAGGAGGCATACGCCCCACACTGAGTGCGGGTCGTGATGTCACAGTGGCAATGCTGTTGTTCATATCACTCTCCAATCCATCCCTGGAAGTTCTGGCTGTATCAGAAAACTCGATCTGGCTTCGAGCGGCCCTTTTCCCGCCAGGCTGCGTCCGGCTGCATCGACGATACATTCAATATCGCCTGCTTCGCCGTCCTTGCCAGCCGAAAAAATTGCTCGCTCTCGGGCCGACGACGGAGTTTTCAGACAAAGCCTATGCACGCGCAAACCCAGTGCAGGGAAACCATGTCCCCTTAAGGTAGACGTCCGATAGCCGTCTGAATCCGTTGTTTGGCACTGTCTGATAATGTCAGATCTCCAGTTTCCAGGGCCCGCTCATAGGCCCGGCGTGCCGCTTGGGTCTGTCCCAAGGCTGCCCAAGTCATGCCCAGATGCTCGAAGACATCCGCAGGAACGTCCATGCCGCTCAGCTCGAATTGCTGACGCGCCGCCGATAAGAACTGCAGTGACTCTTCCTGCCGGCCCATGCGGTGGACCACATATCCGATGGTATCCAGGATCACCGGATTGGTGGGCAACTGTTCCAGGGCCGTTTGAGCATAGGCCAGGGCTTGAGGCATGTCGATCTGCCCCAAGGCCATGAGATAGGCCGTATTGTTCAAAACACTGCTATTCTTCGGCATAATGGCCAACAGACTTTGGTACTCACTGACGGCTTGACGCAGCCATTCGACCTCTTCGGTCCGCTCGTAACGTCTGGATAAAACATCCGCTTTGAGGCTCACCCAGGCTAATCGCTCCTGGGGATCCGTCACCTGGGTCAACGCTTGATTGACGATGGCGATGGCGTCGTCATCGCGGTCCTGTTGACGAGCCCAGGTCAAGGACAGGATCTGTGCGCCAGGCGTTCCCACCGCCTGCTGGACGAGTTCATCGATGGCTCGTCCTATCATGTCGGTATCCAGGACCTTGGTGGCCTCTGTCACCAGGTGCTGTAAAAGATCGGCCTCCTCCTGCAATTCGCTCAGTGCGGTTTGCAGGGAGCTGTAGGCTTCGTCCGGTTGCCCCAGGGCTTGCTGGGCCTGGGCCATGCGTAAACGGACCAGTGAGGTATAGGGCCCTTTGAGATAGGTTTCGGCCTCGGACAGCACTCGTTCAGGTTGGCCCTGCTCCAACAGGACCTGTAGATAACCATCGCAGGCCTGGGCCAGATCGGGATCACTGGGCCATTGGCTCGGCTCCAGGTTTCCATATAGAGAGGTTCGTACGGTCCAGGCCTGGGCAAAGTTACGGGCGGCATCGGTGAGGCGTCCCTGTTGCCGATCCAGCTCAGCCAACTGGTTGAGCCAGCGAATGTCACCGCCCTGACGTTGGATTCGATTCAAATACAACTGACGCAAGGCATTGGAATTGCCCAGCTGCTGGTAAACCTCCACGAGCATGATCGCGGCCGCCGGAGGAGCCCCGGCCTGACTCAACACCCCTTCTAGTTCTTCGGCCGCGGCGGTCAATCGCTGACTGTCACGATAGGCCTGGGCCAGGGCCAGACGCGTATAAACCCGTGCCTCGACCAGAAGACTCTGTCGCAAATCCAAAATCGCCTCATCCGGGCGTTCCTGCCATAGATAGGTCTGTCCCCGCAGATAAAGGGCCATGCCATGGAGGGGCTGTTCCTGCAGGAATTGACTCAAGCCCACTTCGGCGTCACGGAGTCGTCCCTGACGCAGGGCCAACCAGGCCTGAATCATGCCCAGTTCCGGGGCCTCGGGAAAACGCTGTTCCAACTGGACCAGACGATCTGCAGCCACAGGAGTCAAACCGGTCTTCAACAACACGGACACCTGGTTGCTACGTGTCTCGGGCGTATCCTCAATGGCCACCAATTCATCCATATAGCGGACCAGGCTGTCGAGGTCATGATAGATCTCGGCCAAGGCCGCCAGGCCTCGTAGGGTGTTGGGATCCTGAGGATTACTCTGATAGGCTTGCTGCAAGACCTGATTCGCCTGGTCATAACGGCCCTGCATAAGCAATTCCATCCAACGAACGTCCAGCTTGCCGCGTTGCTCCATCAGAGCATCGGCCTTGTCTTGTTCACCCACCAAGCGATAATAGGTGGCGTAGGCCTCCAAGACATCCGGATGGCTCGGTTGCAGACTGTAGGCCTGTCCCAGACTGCGGCTGGCAATGTCCAAATAGAATTGACGTCGTGACGGATCCACGGTCTTGAGGGCCATACGTGTGGCCAAGGTCCCCAGGGACAAGGACACCTGTACCGTGGGACGTTGCTGTTGCATGGCCTGGTAAATGGCAATGGCCTTCTCCGGCTGGTCCTCCTTGATTTCTTCGACGTACAAGCCCAACAGATTCATGTCATCCGGGGCCAGTCGCAAGGCCTCTTCCATGGCCCGTTGCAGTTCGTTGCGTTGCTGCTGACTGGGATTACCCCCCTGGGCCTGGTTGCGTGCCCGCAAGGCCGAAACCTTGAACTCGGCAATGCCGGGACTGGTGGGATTCCACTGTGAAGCCAGGGTGACATCCTCGACGGCAGCCTCGGCATCGTCCAGGGCCAGTTGAATCATACTGCGTAACAGCATGCCATAGGAGAACACCGGCCGGTGCTCCAGACAGAGGTTCACCTTTTCCAGGGCCCGTTGAGGATCCTTGCGGGCCAGGGCCAGACGCGCGTCATAGAGCATACCGCCACATTGATCCACGTTCAGCTTACGGATGTTTTCCAACAGAGCCTCGGCCTGGGACCAATGTTCCTGCTGCAACACGATCTCGAAGGCCACATCCGCAGCAGCCGCCACGTCATTTTCCGGATCCCAACCCTGCACCGACTGACCGTCCTGGACCGCTTGACGCAAGGCCTGCTGAAACTCGGCCAGGGCCTCATCCAGACGCCCGACCCGACGGTAATAATGTCCCAATTCCACATGTCGGGTAATGGGATCACGCAGGGATTGAGCGGCCTGTTCCTGCAGGGCAAAACGCTGTTCAGAGGTCAGTGCCTCGGGCTTGTCCTGCTGTAACAGGGTCAGGTAATACAGGCCCGTGACGTCATCCTGATGATGGGCCAGGAAGGTTTCGCACAGGCTACGACAACGTTGCACCTCGCCCTGTTCGAGCAAATGATCACAGGCCCGTGCCAGGATTGACGATGTCACGCGTTCCGGGTCCAATCCTAGCAATTGCTCCACCAGGGTGACCTGCTGACGTACGAGGTCCGTCAACTGATCGAGCAGATGTTGATTCGCACTGGAATCGTTGAGCGAAGACGTTCGTTGGGATTCCCAAGGCATCATGCCCGCCTGCCGATCCGTGTGTAGGGCCTGGCCCTGCTGTTCGATACGGGCTCCCAAGAGCATCAGGCGTAAGGCCAGGGTTTCAGGGGCCTGGGAATCGAGTCCATAGAGCACCTGTTCAGCGTCGCCCATACGGTTGGTGGCCAACAGTGCCCGCATGCGCAGCTCTCGACTGCGGGCATTGCCTCCCAAGAGTCGTTCGTAGGTATCGATGCCGTAAGGATTGGCACCGGAGATCACGAAGTCCCAGCGTTCCAGACGACCGAGGACCTCCAGGTAGTCCAGCATGACCTGCGGACGGGTAAAACGCAGACCGCCATGCAGGGCCATGGCAAAATACTCCAGGGCCTTACCCTGCTCGGGCGTGTGTTCAAAGGCGCGGGCCAAGGCATAGGACAGTTGGGCATCGGCCCGGCTCGATTGGGTACTGGCTCGCATCTTGTCGTAGACCGAGACCAATTCCCGGATGCCGGGGGCGCGTTGCCCGCTGACCAGGGCCAACATGCCCCGCCACTTGGCCACCTCCAGGTCCTCGCCACTGCCCCGGATCTGTTCGATCTGATGGATGGACTCCTGGGCCAGACTCAACATGGCCGCCGTTGCCTGCTCAACGCCACAGTCCAGGATCTGTTCCGTGGCACAGGTGGCCAAAAAG
Organism: Sedimentisphaerales bacterium; assembly: GCA_963662565.2. Classification (GTDB taxonomy): domain Bacteria; phylum Planctomycetota; class Phycisphaerae; order Sedimentisphaerales; family Anaerobacaceae. The sequence continues at coordinate 213,565 of CAXXXG010000013.1, forward strand.
CGATAGATGGCCAGACGGTTGAGTTTGAATTGCACAGCCAGGGGACCGGTGGTCTCTTGGGTGGCCTCGGCACTGAGGGCCGCGCGGGCAATGGCCACGGCCCGCTCGAATTCCTCGGCCAACTCAAACATGGTGGCCTTGCGATAATGCATTACCGCAAGGGCCAAGGTGCGTTCGACATTATCCGGATCCAAATCCAGGGCCTGCCGAGCCGCGGCAATGGCCTTGTCGAAAAACGGGGTGCGTTGATCGGCCGGTACGAAATAGGCCCGCACCAACTGAAACTGAGCCAGACTCCCATAGGCTTCCGGGCTCTGACCGAAACGGCTGACCAATTGCAGGTAAGGTCCTTCCAACTGTTGCAGGGATAGGGTCTGACGTCCGGACTCGACCTTCTGGGCCCGCTCCAAACGGAAATTCATCAACAGCACATGTCCCAAGGCCACATCCGGAGCCGCTACCGTGGCCTGCTCCAGGGTCTCCTCGGCCTGACGCAGTGACGCCTCCTGAGCCACGACATCGGCCTTGGCCCCCTGCAATACAGCCCGTTCCTGGTAGACCCGGGCGAGCAATGCATAGGCCTCCACGGCCTGGGGATCGGTCTCGATCACCTGCTGCAAATCCTGCTGGGCCAGATCCAAGGTCACACTGGGCTCGGCCACTGATCCGGCCTCGGCCTGTTCCAAACGGGCCTGACCGCGCACGCGGTAGAGATATTGATCCAGACGTACTTCGCTCTGAGCGGTAAAGGCCACGTTAAGCATGGGCTCTTGTAGTTCGCCCAGGGACAGTGACATCAGGTTCTCTTGAGTCGCGATATCCAGGAGTTCACTGGTCTTGGTCTCCAGATCCTCCCAAGCGGCAGCCAAACGAACCCCGGCCTTGCTGTGGGCCTGAGCCTCCAGGGCCATGGCCTGTACCAGGGCCAAGCGGGCCCGCACGTGATTGGGATCTTCGAGCACCACGGCATTCCAACAGCCCATCACCTTGGGCCACTGATCCAGTCCGCGATACATCTGGGCCATGTCAAAGAGGATGTCGATCTTTTGGTTGGGATCGTCGATCAGTTCGTAGGCACGGGTGTAGTAACGCAAGGCGTCTTCGTAAGCCTGGCCCTGGGCGGCACGTTCGGCATCCTCTAAATAGGACTCCGGATCACGACTGGTATAGGCAATGGTGATCACCGCAATCAGGGCCAACACCAGCACCACCACCGATCCCAACAACGCCACCTTGGTATTGATTCTCTTCCGTGCCATAAACGAAACCTTTCCAACCATCGAAGGTTATCACATGTATGATTCCATTAAACTGCCTTTTTACCATCCTATGGATTAGAAGGCCAATGATCTTTTGCCAAGGCCGGCAAGAGCCGCTGTAACACACGCGTAGACAGGGCCTTGATTCGTTCGGGTTCCATTATTTCAGTCTGCTGATTGAACACCAGTTCCACCTTACAGAAGTAGGAGGATCGTCCCCAAAGCCCCCGGTTTAACAATAAGCGAGCCTCGTCTCGGTCTGTGGCATAGGTCCAGTTGACATTGAACAGATACAGAACCGGTACGCGCCGCCGCTGTGACCAAGGCCCGCCATCGGTGGGTTCAAAGACCAGTGAGGTGGCCAAGACCTGATCGGGGACGCCCGGTGTCTCCAGATTCAAGACCACCGGTTCATGGGTCACCTGTTGATAGCCACTGCCCAGGTAACATTCCTCGGGTACATGCGGCACACGGTCGGCCTTGGGATAATAGGTGACAAACAACAACACCTGCTCACCCAAACCTTGTGCGTCACGATCCCGTAACACCCATTGCAGGTAATCCTCAGTCCCCAGACTCTCAAGCAGTTCGGGATCATCAATGCGAATGTCACGCACCACCTCGAAGGGAGCCAAAGCCGATCGGTCCAACTCGCTCAAGGGACGTTTCAAGGGCAAGGGCTTTTGCTGCAGCATGCCGCCATTGGCGTGCAACAACAGGGTCACCCCCAGCCCGCTGAGAGCCAGCAGTGTGACACAGGTCAAGAAGGCCGGTTGGCGATAACCTTGTATAACATTGGAGGTGGCCATCATGAAGATGCCCCCCCTTCTGAAGACCGCGTAACCACATCACGCCCCTGAGATCTTTCGTCCACCCACAGGCTGCTCATAAACCAACCGATAAAACCGTAACACCCCAGGGCCAAGGGCAGCATGGCCAACCCCAACAGATCGTGATAGATCCCTTGGGTGTAGCGGCGGTCCACCAGGGCATAGAGAAAACCCGTGACCGTGACGCGAACGATATTACACAAGACCGCAATGGGAACACTGGAAACCAGCAGGACCAAACGTTGCGGCCAGGGACGGACCTGCAAATAGGCCAGGGCCACGCCCAGGGCCACAAAGGCCATGAGCAAACGCATGCCACTACAGGCCTCGGCCACATTCAAGGCAGGCTCTATTGGCTGACCATTGACCAGCACATCGATCACCACACCCCGTACCGAGGTCTCCACCTGAGGCACGGCATCCAACAAGGCCGCGGCCACAGTGGCGGCCCAGGCCCGCATGGGCATAGTCAGGCTGACATAAAGTCGACGCGGCAAGGGCACGGCAAAGAAAAGATACGCGATCGGTAACCAGGTCAAACTCAGAATACGGTTTCCGGCCCAGAACCAGACCACGGCAAAGATGGCTACCACCAGGGATAGGGAACGAAAATAGGCGTAGCCCGCCGGACTGATCAAGTTGAGAAAGTAGAAGACCAGACAGGCGATCAACAGCACTAAACCACCCACATAAGGTTGGGGTTTGAGCGAGAGAATCTCGTCCTTGCGTTGGTGCAGGAAGTAGAGACTAAAGAGAGGAATCAGAAGGCCATGTGACCAACTGGGATCCGTGAACCAGCGTACCACCAGACGTCGCAGTTCCAGGTGAAAGACCCAGGCCAACAACAGGGCCACGACTAGAATGCGAATCCAGGAATGGACGCCCAGAGCCGCCCACCGCTGTCCTGTCGGCGTGAAGTCTCCTCCATGGATCTTGGGGCCAGTGACTTTCATAGGAATTTAGAACCAACTGGGCCAATCCGTTTCATAGGAACTGTCGGCAAAGTTGCGATCATAGACAAAACTAAAGCCGTAGGCCACACGGAAGGCATTGCGTAAGACCGCACGCCAGCGTGAGGTGTAATGGGTTCCCACGTTGATCTCGTCGCCGGGTTTAATATAAAAATCGGGTTGCTCGCCGCTGGCGATCTTGTCCAAATCCACCAACACGATCTCTTCACGATTTCGATCCAGGATCCGACGGACTTCGACCTTTTTGGGATAGGCGAGTGGCCCCAGGCCACCGGCCATGGCAATGGCACGCATCAAGGTAATGGGCTCGCCAGACAAGCCGATCTGGCCACTCTTACTGACATTACCCATAATGTAAAAGTAGCCGAGTTGATCGTAAGGAACCATGATACTGTCACCCGGTTTGATCACGATATTGTACCGCGAGACACCGGCCAGCAACTGATCGGCAGGAATGCGAATCAAACGCGTAGAACTAGCTTCCTGCCATTGTTGGCCACCGACCTGCGGGGCATAGGGTTCCATGGGAATGGCCCGTTGTTGATTCATCTGTGTCATCGTTTGCTGGGGCTGAACCACCGGGGGAGTATTGCGTTGCACAGGTACCCATTGGCCGTCCCGCAAGACCCATTCAGGCTGCGCTTGATTGGCTCCCACATCGCCGCGATAACGCTGGGGCGATTGAGGTTGAGTCGTCACACCCTGCTGCGGTAACGGATCCATGGTCATGGTATTGGACTGGGGTTGATAGCCCTGGTTCGAGTTACCCGACATTAGGGGGGCTCCCTTGGGCACCGGCACCCAACGACCGTCTCTGAAGATCCATTCCAGATCCGGCGTACCCTGCTGTTGCAGGTGGGTTGAGCCATAACTGCCCATGCCCAGATTGCTGCCGGTCTGAGGAATGGGTCCGCCTTGCTGTATCTGTTCTTGAATCCGATCGAATTCCGATGGGGCGACCACCTGGTCGTAACCCGGATAATCCGGAAACTGCGTAGCTGCGATCACCTGGCTGTTTTGACCGGCCCAGGGGTGCTGCGACTGGTTATTGACCATGCCCAACATGGCCCGTTCGCGATCGGCTTGGGTCGCCAACTGCTCAACGACAGGCCAGGATTGGGAACCCGGTATTGCCGCGGGTTGCTTTTCCATAAACTTGGACCAACCCCGATTGGTCGTGGTTCCCGTGATGGGATAGTTCATGGTGGGTGAACTGTAACCCTGCATACGGGTATAGGGTGAAGCGGCCTCACGACGCGTCACATAGATGTAACTGACATTGTACTGCCGAACACCACCGGCCAAGGCCAGGGCATCCAAAAGACGAAAATCGTATCTGGGAATGGCATGGGGCCCCGGAACCGTGACACCATCCCCCTGGACATTGAAACGGCGACGTTGTGAATTGACCAATGACACGGTGACATTGGGTTCCTTCAAGACGGCAGGCTGCAAACGATTTCGAATCAACTGTTCGACCTGTTGTTCGGTATAGTTAGCCACCTGTAACACCCCCACCTTGGGGATGGAAACCTCACCGGACTCGTCCACGACAAATTCTCGTGAGACCATCTGGTTAGAGGCATAGAGTTCATAGACATCCACGCGAATAATGTCACCCGGTCCCAACGGCATGGCGGTCATCTCGGCCACCAGATCGGAGGGACGAGGTTCCTCGGCATGTTCGTAGGCGGTAGGACTTTCCTGAGCCACGCCCAGGGTGTCCAGGATCACAGTAACAGCGGGTGCCGGACGAAAGCGTCCGATTTGTGACGGGTCCATAACCTTGGGACTGCATCCGCATAAACACATCACCCACCCGCAGGTCGCCAGCGTCATGCCGATAACCTTTTTCACGCCATGCTTTTGATTGAATTTGGTGTCACTCTGCATAAGCAGATTTATCGGTTCCAGGTCCACCGGGCTTAAGCAAGGGCTCGCCATAATAAGAAGCGATCCCGGATGCCTGTGTCCACAGTGTGCTGGGCAGAAAGTGGCATGAACGCGCATGCCCTATAAAGCCCGCCGCATGCAACTGATAATGAGCTCATTAAGGTGTGATGATGGCCCTGTAATTATTGCGGACCTTGAGCTGGGCCCACAGCAAAGACCTGTTGGAGGGTTGCTCCGGGGCGAGTTTGTGAAACGCCTTGACGAACGCTGCCCGGGGAACAATATTTTTCGGTCCTTGCATCGGCCACCAACAACACCTGCTGTCCTGTCACCAGGGCCACCTTGAGTTCGTCGTTAGCGGCCAGCGAGCCCGTGATCACCGGTGAGGTTGAGGTAGGATCGGTACCATCGGTGGTATAATGCAGGGTGGCTCCCGAGACCGGGGCCCCATTGATCCCCTGGCCGGACCAGACCACTCGCCACTGATCGTCCTGCGGAATCAGGGCCAGGCCATAGAGTGCCCCCTGAGCATTCTTAACTTCGGATTGAACCAGAATACTGCTGATCCCTGCCTCGGTGGCAAAGGGATTCATACCCACCAGTTGCAGGTCACCGGTAACCGCGTACCAAACATTCTCCCAGGCGTCAGAGACCAATGTCCCGGCCTCGTCCAGTAACGAGGCATGGGCGAACACCGAGTCCTTGCCCTGCTGACAAAGCGGCTGTCCCTCCAAGGCCAACTCCAGGGACAGACGTACCACGGAGTCAGGTGTTTTAACCTCATGGGTGGCCACGACCTCTCCGTCTTGATAGGCCAGGGCCTTGAGCACACCTGGTTCAAAGGCCGGAACCGTGAAGGTAAAGGGCGGGTGATTCAAGTGATTGCTGAATTTATCTGTATCCGGTCCTTGGCGGGCAACAACCTGATCATTAAGAAGCAACTCTACCTCGGCAGCATTGCTAAAGACCTTGACCGTGGTCGATGAATCAGACTGCCAGTGACTGGCAATGAAGACCATGGCTCCCTGCTCGTCTATGTCACGCTGACTACGGAAGAAGTGATAACTGTACTTGGGCACCCGGGCCAGGTCCACACAACCGGACGACTCGATGTCCGGAGCATAGCCGCGATTGTAATCGTACATCACCCACAGGCCATCGGCAAAGGCTATGGTCTGTCGGTTGTCGTTGTGGGCCTCTTGGAAGTTGGTGACCTGCTGCAACAGGGCCCGCTCACCATGCCAGCGCAACATACGACTATTGCGGTCGTCATCCTTGAGGTCACCCCAGGCGTCCTGGTTCAGCCCGGCGTTCTGGGCGTAGTATTCCCAATCACCGTATTCGCTCACCAGGCAGGGACGGTCCGTGACCTTGTGACAACCGCCGTGTTGGCGTGCCTGGATAAAGACATCGTAGCCATAGGTCCAGCCACAGGTATAGCACTGATCACCGGGATATTCGGTGTGGGCGATCTGGTGTGTTGTCTCGATAAACTCGTTGGACATCCGGGTCTCGTTTAGCGACACCTCCCACAGGATCACGCAGGGATGGTTACGATCGCGACGAATCATGTCGTGACAGTTTTGATACTGCAGTTCCTGGAACTCATGGCCGCCCATGTATTGCCAACCTGGTATACAGTCCATCACCACCAGGCCGAGCTCATCGCAGGCATCCATGAAGGCCGGGCTGTGGGGATAGTGAGACAGGCGGATGTAATCAAAGCCCGCATCCTTGATGATCTTGGCGTCCCGATACTGGGCCGCATCCGATAGGGCATAGCCAATATAGGGATACTCCTGGTGACGATTAGTGCCGCGTAGGAAAAGTCGCTCGCCATTGATGGCAAAACCGTCCTTGTCCATCGCGATATGACGAATCCCAATACGGGTTTGTTCGCAATCAATCATTTGATCGGCCTCCATCAGTTCCACACGCACCTGATAGAGATGGGGGTGACGAGGTGACCATAGGCGAGGTTGATCCACCATGATTTCCTGCACCACGTCCTGATCCTGTCCCGCAGCGAGCGTCACGACTTCAGAACGTTGAGTGAGGATCGATCCCTGTTCGACATCCATCAGGTGACAGACCACAGTGACTTGGCGTTCGCCGTCTCCTTGATTTTGCACGTGGGTTTGGATCTTGACCGTGGCCTGTTGCTGACTCACCTGCGGGGTGGTGACAAACAGCCCCCCACTGGCCACCTTGTTAGCCAGGATGGGATCGGTGATATGCAGCCGATCCTTGACGATGAAGTGTACCTTGCGATAGAGCCCGCTATACATGTTGAAATCCAACTGCTCCAGGGGCTTGGGACCGGTGATGGGGTTGTCACGATTGTCCAGTCGTACGGCCACCACATTATCCTGCCCAACTCGCACGACCTCAGTCAGGTCCACTGCAAAGGGCAGGAAACCACCGAGGTGTTGAGTGAGCTTTTGACCGTTCACCCAAACCTCGGCCACATTCATGGCCGCCTCGAACTTAAGCCACACCACCCTGTTGGTGTCATTGGCCGACAGGATAAAGTGCTTGCGATACCAGCAGATCCCCTGCCATTGCGGGGCCCCTTCAGTGGTGACGAATTGTTCGATACGAGCGGTATGGGGCAGGACGACTCGATCCCAATTCGTTTCCTCGAAGTCTACGGCTTGAGCATCAGTGACATCGTCACGCATAAAAAGCCAATCCGAAGAAAAATCCTCAGTACGAGCCAATGCCAACGAACTGGCCATACACATCAACACCACCACGTTCACGAACCGTCGCATATCAGACTCCTTCAATTTCTAGCCCAACACATAGGTGCTCAGCAACCGGTAGATCTCGTAAATGCCCTTGCCCCGCTTAAACTGCATGGTCATGGGTTCGGGCAAACCGGAGAGCCAGACTTTCAATTCCGAATCCAGGTCCGTATGACCGGCGGTCTCCATGGCAAAGCGATGAATGTTCCGATACGGGATGGACAAGAACTCGGCCTTCTTACCGGTGACGCCCTGCTTATCGATCAGGATCAAGCGTTTATTGCTCAACACAATCAAATCCCGCACCAAACCAAAGGCCTTTTGTAGTTGCTCGCCCGGCACCAGGATTGGCGTGACCGCCTTTTCCACCTTTTCAAGTTCAATTTCGGTAGCATTGCCTAAAGAACCACTAATCAATCCCATAAGGATCTCCTTTAAATTTGGGATATTTATACCGTAGAAGGGGCTCTCTCGCAAGAAAACACCTGGTCAGTCCAAAATACCTGTTGAGCAAACTGTAGTTATTCGATAGCGTATTAGGGACATTCATTGACACCGTCGAAAGGATCGTCATATGCATAAACTCATGATCAGCTCTTCCTGTGTCAAATGTGGCCTCTGCGTCGAAGTCTGTCCCATGGCCTTGATCGACCTGGGTGACGGCCCCACGGCCCAGCCCATCGAAAAGGCCCCCGACCTCTGCATCGGCTGTGGCCACTGTGTGGCGGCCTGTCCCACAGCAGCGATCACCCTGGACACCACACCGGGTCAGGATCTCGACACCCTGCCCGATCACCTCCCTCACCTGGATCAATTCCGCGATCTGGTGCGCACACGACGCTCGACTCGCCTGTTTCTTAATGAGTCCGTGTCACGCACGGAATTGGAGGCCCTGCTCGATGTCACGCGCTGGGCCCCCACGGCCAAGAATAGCGAGCAGGTATTTTGGACCGTGGTCCAAGAATCCGAACGTGTGCATACACTGGCCGGTCTGGCCATCGATTTCTTCCGTAACATCGAATCCATGCAGGGCGTGGTCAAGGTCTGGGACAAGGGCATCGATATCATCAACCGAGATGCCCCCCACCTGGTCCTGGCCCATAGCCCGGTTGACGCCATGACCCCCACCCTGGACTGCACCATTGCCATGAACACCCTGGAACTGGCTGCTCATGCCGCCGGACTGGGAACCTGCTGGGCCGGTTTCTTCCTCATGGCCGCGCAAAACCACGCTCCACTCCAAAAAGCCCTGGACCTACCAGCGGAACACAAGATCCAGGCCGCTCTGATGCTCGGTAAACCCCGGTATCCCTACCAGCGAATCCCAGCACGTAGTCCCAACCGTACGAACTGGATCTAATCGCTATAATCCCTACATTCGATACAAAACCCGTATGGATTGCGCTAGATATTCGTCAAGCTTAGATCCGAATTCACCGTTTTTTTGTTTCTAATTATCCGATCTGCTACAATGGGTCTGACTTGAACGTAAACACCTTGGGGCTGGTCCTGGATGTCCGCCTTTGTTTCTGATGGAGTAATTCATATAAGGATCGAAAAATGATCAAAGCTGGACGCCTTCACCTACTGTGTCTACTTCTTGGCAGCTCTCTAGCCTGGGCGCAATCCTCCATAACCTCCGATACCCTCTGGACTGCGTCTGAAGGACCCTATCACTTCGACAGTGACCTGACCATTGCTACAGGAGTCACTCTGACCATCGAACCCGGTACCATAGTCACCTTCGGACCCGACGTTCAGATGATCGTTGAAGGCTGCCTGCATGCTGAAGGCAGCGAAGAGAGTCTCATCCACTTCACCCGCCCGAACGACTCAACCGAACCCTGGGGTGGGATCCAATTCAAGGACACCCAAGCCGACAACGATATGAGTTACTGTTTGCTGGAATACGGCGAAACCACAGACGGACAAATCGGCACGGACAACTCCAAGTTGCACCTGGATCACGTGACCTTTGACCACAGTGGCCTTCGCCGGATTCGCACTCAGAACTCAAACCTGCTGGTGGAACACTGTGTCTTTGTCACCATGTTCGGCCCTGACGAAGCCCCCCTGACGGACAACAGCAGTGAACACATCTGGGGTGCCGGGGTGCCCAGTGACGGATACTTCATTATTCGCAACAATGTCTTTGGCAAGGTCAAGGGTCATAACGACGCCATCGACTTCGACGGCCCCTCTCGGCCCAATCCCATCCCTCAATTCCTGAACAACATCTTCCTGGGTGGAGGCGACGATGCCCTGGACTTAGAGAGTGACGCCCATATTGAAGGCAACCTCATCATGAACTTCGTCAAAGATGAATACAACAATGCCTCGGGCGAATCAAATGTCATCAGTGCAGGTAATGGCCGTGACTATGTGATGGTGCGCAATATTTTCAAGAATGTCGAACATGTCGCCCAAGTCAAGGACGAGGCCTTTTTGACCTTTGTCAATAACACCGTGGTCAATGCTTCAGCTCCGGTGATCTACTTCGACTTGGATCTACCCGGTCGAGGACCTGGGCGTGGCGCCATTATTGAAGGTTGTATCTTTGACAACGCTCCCAATGTTCTCGAAGGCGTTATCGAAGAAACCGAGTTAATCATCAATCAATCGATCTTCGACGAACAATGGCACGGCTATGGCACTGGAAACTACGATGCCAATGCCCTGCTGATAGCCCTGGATCAAAACGACTTCAGTCTACATCCCGACTCCATCGCCATCGGCACCGGCCCCTGCGGGCTGGACATGGGGGCTCTGGTTCCTCAAGGTGCCGCCATCTATGGCGATCCCAACGGCTTGACTTGCCAAAACCAACTGTCTCTGACCATCGGCGGCCCGGGCATCGTAGCCTACCAGTATGCCCTCAACGATCCCAATGGTCCCTGGAGTGACACGATCGACGTCAACCAACCCCTGGAACTGACGGACTTGGTTGAGGGTCAATCCTATACCGTCTTTGTCAAGGGACAAGACACGGCAGCTCAATGGCAAGAGGCCCCCACGATGTCCTCCACTTGGGCCGTGGATCTAACCCACACCTCACTCCAGATCAACGAGGTCCTGGCCTGTAATGTTCAGGCCGCCGAGCACGAAGGCACCTATCCGGATATCATCGAACTGATCTACCAGGGAGCCTCGCCTCTGGATCTGTCCGGCATGAGTATCACCGATGATCCCACTGAACCGGATAAGAGCATCTTTCCCATTGGTTTGACTATGCAACCGGGTGAACACCTGGTCCTGTTGGCCGATGGCGGAGCCGCAACCTCGGGCTTCCATCTGGATTTCTCCCTCAGCAGTAACGGTGAGGGCATTTACCTCTATGATGCCAGCGGTACACTCCTCGATAGCATCGAATTCGGTCCTCAGGTGGCCGACCTTTCCATCGGTCGTTACGGACCTGAAGGCCAATGGCGATTAACCCAACCGACGATCGGCAGTGACAATGTCCCGGCCGTCTTGGGACGTCCTCAAGACGTGGTTCTCAACGAATGGTTGGCCCAAGGCGACATCCTGGTGTCCGAAGACTACATCGAACTCTATAATACCGCCTCGGCTCCCGTTCGCTTGACCGGCTTGAGCCTGACCGCCGATCCCCTGGGAGTGACACGTAGCCCGGCCTTCGGTCCCTTGAGCTTTATGGATGCCACGGGCCACCTCTTATTGGAGGCGGATGGGCAAACCGAATCCGGTCATGTCAATTTCACCCTATTGCGCTATGGTGGCTACTTGGGTCTATTAGATGGCGACCTCGCCGTGATCGATGAAATCACCTACGACGAACAAACCCGCGATGTCTCCGAGGGACGTACACCCGATGGCGGGTCGACCATCACGACCCAACCCCTGCCGACTCCCGGTGCCCCCAATCCCGGCCCCGGTGAAACCGTGACTTCTGACATCGTTCTCCTGGATGAAGCAGCAAACAAGACCGCCTGGATTCCCAGTGATGCCAACATGTTTGCCACGGACTGGAAATCAAATCCGAACTTCGATGATTCACAATGGCTCGTGGGGCAAGGCGCCCCCGGTGGAGTCGGGTATGAAAACGGCAGTGGTTATGAAAACCTGCTTAGCATTGACCTCATCGCCATGCGCGGTGATGTCACCAGTTGTTACGTGCGTTGCCCCTTCGACGTGACCACCGAGCAACTCAGCCAGCTCACCGACCTGCGTCTGTTGATCCGTTATGACGACGGCTTTGTGGCCTACCTCAACGGAGTGGAGGTTGCAAGAGAAAACTTCACTGGCGATCCAGCATGGAACTCCGACTCAGATAGTAACCATGAGGCCAATGCCGGTGACTTCGATCTGACCTTGGATCTCACCGAACACCTGGATGAGTTAGTCATCGGTCGCAACCTGCTGGCCTTCCACGGTCTCAACGTGAGTCTCACCAGTTCGGACTATCTCATTTCCGCCCAGATCGAAGGCAGCTTGTCGGAGACCCTATCCGGCAACGATTATACCAACGAGAAGGCCTTACTGAATGGACTCCGCATTACGGAACTGATGTACCACGACGCCATGAATGCGGACCTGGACTACATCGAACTGACCAATATCAGTAACGGTCCTCTGGATGTCAATGGCGTGCGTTTCACCGAAGGGATCGACTTCACCTTTGCGGCCCTGACCTTGGAGGCGGGACAAGCAGTCGTCCTATCGGCCAATCCTGCCCTGCTGCAGGCTGTCTATGGCAGTGACTTTCTCGTTGTCGGACCTTACGACGGTAAGCTCAGTAATGGCGGCGAAGAGTTGGCCATCATGCTACCTGCCCCTCTTGAGGTTACCATTCAACGCTTTGAATACGACGACGCCTGGTACCCCAGCACCGACGGCCAAGGCCAAAGCCTGACCATCATGGATGCCCAGCGCGACCTGGAAAGTTGGAACGAGACCACAGCCTGGACCGCTGCGGATCCCTCACCAGGCCTATAATATAGCCACTGTATCTCTAAAACAGGTGTCATTGCGAACGAAGTGAAGCAATCCTCCATTGTTTTAAAAGAAGGTAGATTGCCGCATCGCTTTGCTCCTCGCAATGACTACAGGTTTAAAAAACGAGAAATAATTACGACCTTTTGTTTTCCAAAAAATCATTTCTTATAGTTTGCCTGGAAAGAACCGAAATGAACGCTGCCGCTGCGTTGGCGGATAAGGTAAGCGTCCACAGCCCCTGAATAGGGATTTTGTGATGTAGGTTCTACCCGATTTAGAAGGACGATCCTCGATACCCCCAATACCCATTAACCTGGGAGGGTCGATACATGGCGGATAGAGCCGCATATTACCGCAGACGTTATCTCCGCAGCCTGCTGTTGGCTGTCATGACCTTACTGTTGGTCTGGGGATTCCGCACAGGCCATCTAGAAGTGGACAAGGTCAAGGCAGCCGTTTTGGAGCAGGTCGCCAAGGTCACACCCGATGCCTCCAATGCCTACAGTTACCTAGGCAGCTACCACACCAGCACCGAGCAGTGGGAAGACGCCGTCTCGGCCTACAGTGAACTGGTCAGCCTACAGCCCGAATCCGTAGAGGCCTACATCGGCTTGAGTGACTGTTACCGCTCACTCAAACGCTACGAAGATGCCATCGACATCCTCAAGACCCTGGTCAACATCCACCCGGAATACGCCTTCGGTTATGTCTCCCTCGGATATAACCTCTCGGATGTCGGCCGTTACCAAGAGGCCATCGAGGCCTACCTCAAGGCCCTCGAACTCGAACCCAGCATGTCCAACATGCACCTGCGTCTCGGACGCCTCTATGCCAAGATCGGGGAAAACAAGACCGCCATTACCTACCTGGAAGAGGCCTTGAACCTGGACGAAAAATCCGACGAAGCCCACTACGAACTGGCCAAGGTCTGGCTCAGTGAGGAAAATACCGCCGGCGCCATGGAACAGTACCAGGCCCTGCTTGGTCTCAACGACAACCTGGCCCAGGAAATCATCGAGGCCATCAGTACCTCCGGAGCCCAAGACAGTAATGACGTCCCCCTAGGGGAGATCGAGGAGCCCCAAGAAGAAATCGAGGGTGAGACCACGGTGGAGACAAAGGTCGAAACCAAGCCGACTCCTTTGATCGAAGAGCCAACGGTTCAACCACAAAAGGTCACGGAATCACCACGTCCGGCTCGTGATCCCAATCGACCCTCTAGTAGACCTTAAAAGAAACACTCAGGAATCGCCCCTGAAAGGGGCTGTAAGAAAAGTCGTCATTGCGAACAAAGTGAAGCAATCTTCCACTGTGAATAAACGATTCACTATTCGCATCGAAACAAGATGAAGATTGCCGCGTCGCTCCTTGCAATGACATGAGGATCTAAGCTCCCTTTGGACCCGCCAACACATAGCCCAGCCACACCGCCAACAATCCCAAGGCCAGACTCAACGCCACGTAGCCGATGGCCCATCCGATCTGACGCTGACGCAAGAGGTTCAGCGTTTCATAACCAAAGGAAGAAAAGGTAGTAAAGCCCCCCAGGATACCCGTGATCAAGAGCAACCGCATCTGATCCGTCAACCACTGTTGACTCTCACCCAGGCGTCCAAGAATCCCGATCACCAGGCACCCCACGATATTCACCGTCAGTGTCCCCACCGGCAACCAAGCCGGATTCAACCACTGCTGCACCGCAGTCCCGGCCAAATATCGACCACCCGCCCCCAAAAAGCCGCCCAGTCCAACCCAGATTACATTCCACATGACTTAATTCCACCATAGAACAATAATTAGGATTGGACTATAGCCCGGTGGAGTGGGGATGTCAATGAAGTTGGGTTTCGAACGATGGACTCTATTCTTCAGGCTTTTTCGTAATCGTACTCGTAATCAGCGCAGCGGTAATCGTAATCGGCTTTTATATCTTTGAAAAACGATTACGAGTACGATTACCGTTCGCCTTCGGCTCACTGATTACGATTACGAGCAATGGCGTTAACAGAATCAACCTCCGCTAACCGTGATCTGAAATCTAACAACTCACTCCACCGCTTCCCACCACAACCGCGGATAATCCCCCTCCGGCATCCACCAGAGGTCGTCTGTACCGTTAGCCGTCTCGCCAAAAAAATCCCAACCCACAAAGCTTTCCTGTTGTATCATCTCCTGTTGAGAAAGACAGGTCACGTTAGGCACTACAATGTCTGCATCCTCATTGGGATCCAGGGTATAGCAATGTTGAACACTGCCAGCTGTAATACCATAACCAATCCCTTCATTAAGAGGATCGATCTGAGCGTAACTCCAACCGAGATAATAACAGTTACTTATTGAGCCCAATTGATAGTGATTCCCGCCCACTAAACCGCCAATGTCCTCTTCAGTATAGATTGTATATTCAGATCCCTGCACCGACCCTGCTGCATAGCAATCACTGATAGAACCAGAATTGAATCCGACCAAACCTCCATAACACTGAACAGGTAAGGCGAGATCAACGACACCCCTACCTCGAATTGGACCTGTTGAAGAACTGATATCCTTGTATGGTTCATTACGAAAGAGCTGAGTATCTGAGGCACATTGGGAAACCCATCCCTGATTCTCTCCAACCAAACCTCCAACCACCTCACTATATTTGCGATAACTCACAGTCCCACTGGCATAACAGCCTTGTACAATGCCTTGATTCCTAGCGCAAAGAGTACCCAAATAGTAAGAATCATGATCGCCTGACACGATTACATCTTCTAAGCTTAATAGAATAACCCGCCCCTCTGATGCAATACAGCCGAAGAGCCCAAGATAACAGGGTCCGTAATAGCCATCAGCCGTGGCACTGATATAGAGATTCTGAATCTTGTGTAGCCCACCATTGAAGGATCCACTAAAGGGGGTGCCGGAATACTCGTCATCATAAAGATCATTCGGAGCTGCAATCAAGGCTTTTTCAAAGGTATAGCCATCCAAATCAATGTCGTTGACCAAATCAAAATGGCGTCCATACAGCTCTGGATGATTCGACAGAGATAACAATTGCCCTGCACTTGCTATTTCATAAGGACATTCCGCAGTCCCCTGCCCTATATTGTCCTGCCAAGAGTAGCTTCCCAGGCTGACAACAACATCGATCTCGGTTCCTATTTCGACTACACCCGAAGGAGAGGTCTTGATCACTGTCCCCTCTGGAGTAGATTCGCCATAATCATAGCTCACCTGCCCCAACTCTAGACCAGCATCCACAATCAGTTCCTGAGCTAAGGTCAATTCCATCAAACTTACTTCCGGCACAGAGAGATATCCCTCCACTTGCCAAGTCAGCCGTGGATATCCATCCTCGGGCATAAACCAAGTCTCTTTATTTCCATCTTCTTCATCACCCCAGAAATCCCAATTCTCAAAACTGTTCTGGTCGATCATTTCATTTTCAGTTAGAGGCGTTCCAATATCATTACTAAGGACAATCCCCTCATCATCGGGTATGAGATAAAAGCAATCGCCTATACCATCCTCGTCATTATTTTGATCCCCAACCAATCCCCCAATCTCACATTCATTTGGTGACTCAATGTCCCAATAGGTGGCAGCATAGCAACGGCTTACTAAAACCGTATCCTCACCTTCATGCTCACCAATCATTCCCCCTAACTGACTGCCTCCGTAAACTGTGTATTCTACTTGGGCATAACTATCAACTACATATCCATTGTAATTATGTGCAATCATTGCTCCCCCAGCACAATAAGAATCATCAATTAATACAACACCCCCTTCTGCACCACACCTCATAATCGTTCCTACGTTAAAAACTACTAGTAAACCATTATGATTTCCAATCAGTACTCCTGAAACAAAGCAATTTACAATTGTGCCATAATTGAAACAAGCAATCGCACTATTATCAGAATTCCTTCCGTAGAAATCGATATTCTCCAAGACAAGATTCCGAACGATCCCTTTACAATCTATTCCATAAAACAACGCATTAGAATGATCGCTTATCATTGTTAAATTGCGAAGGGCATGCCCCAATCCATCAAAAGATCCCGAAAAACCATCTTTTACAAACGGACCACTATAAATCCGTCCACTAAAATTGAGATCATTACGCAAGACAAAACTCCGGTCATACAATTCTGGATGGTCAGATAGTGACTCCAGTTGCCCTACAGACTGAATTTGGTAGGGATTGGCATGACTTCCATCACCAACATTGTCCTGCCAATCATAGCCCCCTTGGCAAACAACCAGATCTACATTAGCGTCTTGTGCATAAAATTGTGGTAAAGTAACGATGATTGAGTTCACGTCGATCCGACTATGATAATCAAAAGTGACAGTCCCAATACGATAGCCTACTGAATTCAAACGTGCTTCAGCCTCAGACACAGGCAAGTCACTTATATCGGGTATAGGGCGATAGCCTGCTTGATAAAACAGTTGCGGATATCCATATTCAGGCATAATCCAAGGAGCATCGGGATGATTGGCATCTATAAAACTCCACCCGCGAAATGACTTTGATTCTCGCATCTGTGTATCGATTAAGGGGGTCCCCCACTCACTATCAGGCAGCAGATCGTTACCATTTAGATAATAACTATTTAAGGGAACACTCTCATAATCTGCTTCTCCAATTAAGGCTCCGCAGGTTGAAAGTCCCTCAATTTCTCCAGCACTAAAACATTGCCAAAGATCCACTTCGTCTCTAGCATCATGATATCCGACCAGACCTGCAACCCACTGAGATCCACTAACATGACATAAACTATAACAAAAACGGATACTACCTTCATTCCTTCCTACCAATCCTCCCACAATATCCCTTCCAGATACAGATCCCGTCGTATAGCAATAAGAGACAGCTCCCTCATTTTCTCCAATCAATCCCCCCACAATATCTCCTCCTAATACAGATCCCGTCGCATAGCAATAAGAGACAGTTCCCTCATTTCGCCCAATCAATCCTGCCGCCAGTATATCCACCTCTCCTGATCCCCAGACGTTTCCGGTTGCATAACAACTAGAAATTTTTCCACTATTCCAGGCGACCAAGGGAGCTAAATATTCACAATCGTCAAAACTAGATGTAATCCTTACATCCTCAAGGCCCAGAGACATGATCTCAGCACAATCAGCTGTTCCCCTAAATAATCCTCCACATTCGAAACTACACTCCATCGTCAGATTTCTAATCACATGGTCATTCCCATTGAACGTCCCACTAAAACCTGAAACTCTAATTCTTCGCTCTCCACCCCTCGTTGTCCCATATTCCCAACCAATCACCGCCCGATCAAAAATCTTTCTCCCAGGCAGATTAGGATCCAAATCAATGTCATTGATCAGAACAAAATGCTTATCCAACAGGTTGGGATCATCTCCAATCGAGATCAACTGCTCCGCTGTAGCAATCTGATAGGGATCATATGGTTCCCCCGTACCTCCGGCAAAGTGATATGCGAATGTCGGGATGGCCCACAGTAAGAGCGTCAATACGCTGGCTTTGCCAGCAAACCATCCTGAATTTTTCGTGCTGAAACCTGATTTTGAGTACATTTTGGCCTCCAAATGGACATACATTGAGTGTCGTTTGCGTTACAGGGGCAAATCCTGCAAACATTACCATTTGGAAGGCAGGCCGGGATGAATGAAAAGTGGAATATAAATAATAGCAATCAACTATGAAATACGGGCTCGCCTTCTCAACTTTTCAAATTGTTATGGATAGATTATAGCAAGCATTCACCGCGAGATGCAATCAATTTTTGCAGGTGTTTGTTCCTTTTCGTAATCGTACTCGTAATCAGCGCAGCGGTAATCGTAATCGGCTTTATGTTTTTTTAATACGAGTACGATTACCGTTCGCCTTCGGCTCACTGATTACGAGTACGAGCAATGGCGTTAACGGAATCAACCTCCGCCAACTGTGATCTGACAACTGCGATCTGTGATCTAAATACTAATCCCCAATGCCTTCATCTTGCGATAGAGCGTGGTCTTGTGGATACCGAGTTCACGGGCGGTGGCCTGGCGGTTGTATTGGTTGCGTTTGAGGGCGGCTTCGATGGCCTGGCGTTCGGTGGCGTTCTGTACGCCCTTGATGCCCGGCTGAAGTTTGTGGGATTGAGATGTCCCGCTCAAGTCCGGGGGTAGGTGTTCGAGGCGGATCTGCTGCCCGCGACAGAGAACAAAGGCCCGCTCGATGACGTTTTCCAGTTCGCGGACGTTGCCGGGCCAGGGGTGGGCCATGAGGGCACTGAGGGCCTCGGGGCTGACGCCCATGATGTCACGCTGTTGCAGGCGGTTGAAGCGTTCGCGGAAGTGATCGATCAAGAGGGGAAGGTCTTCCAATCGGTCACGCAGAGGCGGCAGGTCCACACGCATGACATTGACGCGGTAATAGAGGTCTTCCCGGAAGTCACCGTCCTGGACGCGTTGGCTCAGGTCACGATTGGTGGCGGCAATCACGCGGGCCCGCACTAGCACGCTTTTCGTACTGCCTAAAGGCTCGACCACACGTTCCTGCAAGACCCGCAAGAGCCGCACTTGCAGGGCCGGGCTGACCTCGCCGATCTCGTCCAGGAAAATCGTCCCGTCCTGGGCCAGTTCAAAGCGACCGGGCTTATCCTGCTCGGCACCCGTAAAGGCCCCCTTGCAATAGCCGAACAGTTCGGACTCCAGCAAGCTGTCGGGCAAGGCCCCGCAGTTGACTGCGATAAAGGGACGATCCGCCCGCTTACCCTGACCGTGAATGGCGCGGGCCAGAACCTCTTTACCCGTGCCGGTCTCTCCCTGGATCAGGACCGTGGTATCACTATCGGCCAAAACCGGAACCAAATCGAAGACCGGTCGCATGGCCGGGCTGTGGCTGACCAGGTCACCGAGGCGGACCTGATCCTTGAGTTCCTGACGCAGGGCCTCAATCTCGCTGAGGTCGCGAAAGGTCTCGGCCCCGCCGATCACTTGACCGCGTGCATCACGCAGGACTGCAGTGGATACACTGATGGGAATGCGGCGTCCATCGGCATTAACGATGTAGCAGGCCTGATTGATCACGGGATGCTGAGTCTCGAGGGTATGACGCAGGGCGCAGGCCCCTTCGCACAGGCTGGAGCGGAACACGTCACAACAGGGCCGTCCCAGGGCCTCGTCACGTGGAATACCGGTAATCTGCTCGGCTGCCCGGTTAAAGGAGGTCACGCACCAGTCGGCATCCACGGTAAAGACCCCATCCGAGATACTCTCCAGGATAGCCTCGGTCAATTCCGAGGAAATGGGTCGGGTCATGTCTGCATCATGAGTCATGTAAACAGTGTACCTGACTGGGGCTAGCATGCAAGCCGATATTCAGATCCAAAGGTTTTAGCACCCCATTATTATCTAAAAGGGTGCCCTCCATTGCACAATAAGATTTCAACACCCCCTCCACAATTCGTAATCGTACTCGTAATCAGCGCAGCAGTAATCGTAATCGGCTTTTCAAAACTCGATTACGATTACCGTTCGCCTCCGGCTCGCTGATTACGATTACAAAACGAGACCTGTTAGGACTAATCATAACCCACTGATATTCATTCCTGGCAATTCTGCAAAATTGTATTATGATACCCACCAAGACCCCACGAGGGGTTTGAATTAAAGAAGGAACCCGTTATGTCCAAGACACGTATTCTCCTGGCGGATGACCAAGCCGACCTGGTACAGGCCTTGGGCCTGCTACTCAAACCTGAGGGATTCGAGATCGAGACCGCCTCCAATAGCGGTCAAATTCTCGACAAGGTCAAACAACACGACTTCGACCTGGTCCTCATGGACATGAACTATGTGCGGGGCGAGACCTCGGGCCAGCAGGGTCTGGACTGTCTCTATGCCATTGCCCAGATCGATGAACTACTGCCCGTGGTGGTGATGACGGCCTGGAGCAGTGTGGAACTGGCGGTCGAGGCCATGCGCCGTGGGGCCAGTGACTTCGTATCCAAGCCCTGGGACAATGAACGCCTGCTGAGCATCCTGCGTACCCAGGCCGATTTGGGCCGGGCTCGACGCAAGGCCCGCCAACTGGCCCAGGAGGTCCACGACCTCCAGACCGGAGCGGGTCACGAGATGATCGCCGAATCCGAGGCCATGCGTCCCGTACTGGAGACCATTGCCCGCGTGGGGCCGTCCGATGCCAATGTCCTGATCACGGGCGAGAACGGCACGGGTAAGGGTCTGGTGGCCCGCGCCCTGCACGCGGCTTCGCAGCGACAGAGCGAGTCCCTGGTCACGGTTAACACGGCCAGCATTCCAGAAACCCTGTTCGAAAGCGAGCTGTTCGGTCACGTGGCCGGAGCCTTTACCGATGCCCGTACCACCCGCCTGGGACGTTTCCAACTGGCCGACGAGGGCACCCTCTTTCTCGACGAGATTGCCACGGTCCCCATCCAGTTGCAGCCCAAGCTGCTGCGCGTGCTCGAAAGCGGTGAATTCGAGTCTATGGGTTCGTCCAAGACCTGCCGTGTGGACGTGCGAGTCATCTCGGCGACTAACGCCGATTTGCAGACCGAGATCGAGGCCGGACGCTTCCGTCAGGACCTGCTCTATCGCCTCAATACCGTACACCTGCACCTGCCGCCCTTACGGGAACGTCGCTCGGACATCCCCATCCTGGCCGAGTTCTTTCTGCGACGTCACAGCCAACGCTATCGCAAGGATCCACCCCGCCTGGCCCCGGGCCTGACCCAGGCCCTGTGTGACTACAACTGGCCCGGCAATGTGCGGGAACTGGACCACGCCCTGGAACGAGCCGTACTCATGGCCCCGGGCGATCAGGTCCGCCTGAGTGACCTGGGACTGTCCCCCAAATCCAGTTCGCCCCCGAACCTCGAATCCATGACTCTGGATGAGCTGGAGCAATGGGCCCTGAAAAAGGCCCTGGCTCGCTACCCCGATCTGACCCAGGCCGCCGAGGCCTTGGGACTCAGCCGCGGGGCCCTCTATCGTCGTCTGGAGAAATACGATATTAGAGATAGATGATAGATCGCAGATCACAGTTGTCAGATCGCAGTTGTTTAAAAGACAACCGCCATCCGTGATCTGTGATCTAATAACTGCGATCTGTGAACTGTTTTAAGGGAGTCGAATGATGAGTAACAGTAGTTTTCGTAAGTTGGCTGTATGGCAGAAAGCTGTGGATTTCGTCGTTGATTGCTATCAAATCACAAAGACATTCCCTAAAGAAGAATGTTATGGATTAAGCAGCCAACTCCAGAGGGCATCGGTATCTGTACCAGCAAATATTGCAGAAGGTCAAGCACGAGAACATAGAAAAGAGTATCTACACCACCTTTCCATTGCCCATGGTTCTTTAGCAGAATCGGAAACCCATCTCATCATCGCCAACCGACTCGAATACATTAATAGTGAAGAAACCAATAAGCTATTAGAAAAAGCTGAAGAAATAGGTAAAATGATCAACGGCTTACGAAATTCACTGAAAAAGTAGATCGCAGATCATAGTTAACAGATCGCAGTCTTTAAGAATAGCCTTCGGCCAACTTTACATAACTGTGATCCGTGATCTGAAAACTGTGATCTAATTACTGTGATCCGTGATCTGAAAACTGTGATCTAATGATAAAATTCGAACGTCAACTCCTGCTGCGGGCTCTGGCCTGTGGACTGGTTCCGGTTGTGATCGCTCTGGTCTTGATTTGGACGCGTGACTTGGGACGATCCACGCGCATCACCCTGTCCCTGGTGACAATGGGCTCGTGGTGGTTGCTGGCCTTGAGCCTGCGGTCCCACGTGGTCTATCCCCTGCGTACTCTGTCAAACCTGATCGAGGCCCTGCGTGAGGGGGACTACTCCATGCGTTTGAGCCGGACCGATTCCGTGGACGCCCTGGGCGAACTCATGGCCCAGATCAACCAACTGACCGCCACCCTGCAGGAACGACGCTTCAGCGGCATCGAAGCCACGGCCCTATTACGTAAGATCCTGGGACAGATTGATGTGGCCTTATTCGGTTTCGATCAGGACCACTATCTCTGTCTGGTCAATGACAGTGCCACCGCAGCCCTGGGCCAACCCGAAACCGCCCTGTTGGGACGCACTGCCGAGGCCCTGGGACTGGAGTCCTGCCTGACCGGCAAGGCCCCCCGCCCCCTGGAGCTGGCCCTGGCCGGGGGCATGCGGCGTTGGGAACTGCGGCGTGCAACCTATCGTGACCAGGGAGTGACCCATCAACTGGTGTTCCTGTTTGACCTGACGCGCACCCTGCACCAGGAGGAACGCCTGGCCTGGAAACGGTTGATTCAGATCCTCCGGCACGAGTTAAACAACTCCCTGACCCCCATCCAATCCGTGGCCCAAACCCTCCTGACCCGCGTACGTCAGGATCCCGACGATCCCCGCATGCAGGACCTGCAAGAGGGCCTCCAAATCATCGCCGCCCGCTCCGAGGAACTGGGACGTTTCATCAATGCCTATTCCACCCTTACCCGCCTGCCCGATCCCGTGCCCGTTCCACTGCAGGTGGGACCCTGGATCCGCCAGATCACCGGTATGGAGAGTCGGCTAAAAATCACAGTCGATCCCGGCCCCGATGTCACCATCCAGGCGGACAAGGGCCAACTCGAACAGGCCCTGATCAACCTGCTGTCCAATGGCATCGAATCGGCCCGCGAACATCAAGGCGACGATGCCGACGTCACCGTGACCTGGGCCGTGAACCAACGTCATCTCCGCATCCTGGTCCTGGACAATGGAGCAGGCCTCGATCCCGCCCGAGACGTCTTCGTGCCCTTCTTTACCACCAAACCCCAGGGCTGTGGTATCGGCCTGACCTTGAGCCGCCAAATCGCCGAGGCCCACCACGGTGACCTGACCCTGGAAAACCGCCAGGACGGCCCCGGCTGCGTCGCCCGATTGACCCTGCCCTTGACGACATGCTAAAGAGGATAGGTCCAGGGTTCAGACCAACACGATAATGGCACCACTGAAATATTTTCTGACAAGGCGTAGGCGTCTTGCCCGGGATAGACAATCCACAAGTGAGCCAGATTCAAATCCTGACAGGCAATCTTCATGGATGGAGTCAAACGCGGGGCATCTGCATATTTGAATTCAATACCCCAATTCTTGCCATGTTCCTGCCAAAACAGATCAATCTCGTTGCCTGCATGCGTACGCCAAAAATAGAACTCCTCTGCACGCTTGTTTAGAGACTGCGTCACGACCTCCATGGCAAACCCTTCCCAAGACGCCCCTAACTTGGGATGCGACAGTAAAACCTCCTGAGAATTGATAGACTGCAAGGAATGAAACAGGCCGGAATCACGCAGGTAGAGCTTGGGCCTCTTAACGAGTCGCTTCCCCACATTGTTGTGCCACGGCTGCAGGACACGTACCATAAAGGTTCCTGCCAAAAGATCAATATAGCGGCGTACGGTATGATCGGAAACACCAAAGGAACCGGCCAATTCGGAGTAGTTTAGGAGTTGGCCATGATAGTGACTCAACATTTGCCAAAAGCGAAAAAGTGTCTGGGCCGGGATCGAGATTCCCAACTGGGGAATATCTCTCTCTAAGAAAGTCACGATATACTGTTGCAACCAGCGAAAGGCCTGTGCGGAAGACTTGGCCGTAAAGGCCCGTGGAAACTGACCGTGGAGCCAAAGTGTCGAAAGACTCTCCGCTCCCACGTCGGACAAACGCAGCCCTCCAAGATGGTGATAGGCAATACGGCCAGCCAGAGATTCACTACTCTGCTGGATTAAATCGCGAGAAGCACTCCCCAAAATCAAAAACCGTCTCTTCGAATTTTGATCGATCAAATAACGCAAGAGTGGAAAGAGATCAGGACGTCTCTGTATCTCGTCAATGACCACCCGTCCTTCCAACGGCTCCAAGGCCAGTTGAGCATTATCCAGCCGAACCAAATCCCTGGGATTCTCCAAGTCGAAATGGGCCGTACAAGAAAACATTTGGGCCAGAGTCGTCTTGCCACACTGACGTGCCCCGAGGATCGCAGTGGCGCCAAATTCCTGCATATAGGTCTCAATCGCCTCAATATCCAGTTGTCTCGGTATAAGCTTTGCCATAGGTCATAACATCGGCAAATGACCTTGAAATTTCAAGGTCAAACTTCGAGATTTCAAGGCGAAACATCAGATTTCGACCTGCACTCTGAACTCCAGCAGACTATTTTACGCCCTAAATCACCTCCAACCACTGTCCGAAAATGGGCGCCACTGTCCGATTTCGGACGATAAAAGCGAACCAATCCCACCGAATTGCCCTTTTCAAGCCCCATTGCCCCCTTTTTATTTTTTTAACCTGGCACGCCAATTGTATTTACAATAGCGAGTTCGGCTTCGTCATTAACCAAAATGAATAGATCATAGATCGCAGTTGTGAGATCGCAGCCATTTGGAGCGGCCTTCGGCCAAATAGCTTTAACTGTGATCCGTGATCTGAAAACGGTGATCTATAATCTGTGATCTGAGAACTAAAACAACATGGATGTCCCAAGAAAAAATCAGAAACGCAAACGCTGGATCAAACGCGGAATCTTCATTCTCATTGCTCTGGCCTTAGTGACGGCCGCAACCCTGGGCCTGTCCCGCCTGGAACCCGCTGCTCCGTCCGTAGACCAACGCACTCTCTGGCTCGACACCGTCAAACGCGGGGCGATGCTACGTGAAGTTCGGGGGGTCGGCACGCTCATGAGCGAGGACGTTTGGGTGGTCAGTGCCCAGGTGGCCGGCCGGGTCAATGCCATTTACGTGGAACCCGGGGCCATCGTCGAACCCAACACCGTGATCCTGGCACTCAGCAGTCCGAGTCTGGAACTGGAATGGCTGGATACCCAATCCCAATACCAGGCAGCCCAGGCCCGCTTTGAATCTCAAAAAACGCAGCTTCAGGATCAGCTGCTCAGCCGCGAGATCGAACAGGCCCGGGCCGAGGCCAACCTCAAGGACGCCGAACTGGATGCCATGGTCAACGAGCAGCAATATCGCGACGAACTCATCCCTGAAATCAACTACAAGAAGAGTCAAGCCCGAGTCGAAAACGAACGACGGCTTCTGGAGATCAACAAGCGTCGCTGGACCATGTTCCGCGAGGTGACCTACCCGGCTCAACTGGCCGATGCCGAAGCCACCCTCAAACAGGTTGAGTCGAACTATAACCTCAAGAAGAGTCAATTTGATTCGCTCAAGGTCAAGGCCGGTCGCGCGGGCGTCCTGGCCTCCGTACAGAATCGCATCGAATTGGGCGAGTCCATCAGCCCTGGTACGGTCTTGGCCCGCATCACCAATCCCCGCCGTCTCAAGGCCCGCCTCAGAATCCCTGAGGTTCAGGCCCGCGACGTACGAATCGGCCTCAAAGCCGAGATTGACACCTACAATGGCAAGATTCCCGGTAACGTTTCTCGCATTGATCCGACTGTTATGGAAGGCAACGTTACCGTGGATATCACCTTGACCGGTGAACTCCCGGACGGTGCCCGGCCGGACCTGTCTGTGGTTGGAACCGTGGAAATCGAACGACTCGACGATATCATCTACGTGGGCCGCCCGGTCTTCGCCTCGGGTGAGAGCACGGTGGAGCTCTTCAAGGTTACCGAAGACGGCAAATACGCCGAGCGGTCCCGCGTCACCCTGGGTCGCACCTCGGTCAGCACCATCGAAGTCATCGAAGGCCTGGATGTCGGCGACCAGATCATCCTCTCGGATATGTCGCAGTGGGATGAGCAAGATAAACTTAGACTGAAATAGATCAACTATAGATCACAGATCACAGTTGCCAGATCGCAGTGATTTGAACTGTGATCCGTGATCTGCGATCTGTGATCTGAAAACAAACGGAGCGAACAGATGTCAGAAACAAACGGCCCCCTCATTCACGTCAAGGACCTGCAAAAGGTCTTTGTCACCGAAGAAGTCGAAACCCACGCCCTCTCGGGCATCCACCTGGATATTCAAAAGGGTGAGTATCTTGCCATTGCCGGTCCCTCAGGTTGTGGAAAGTCCACCCTGTTGAGCATCCTGGGTCTGTTGGACTCGCCCTCGGACGGCACCTACATCCTCAACGGCACCCATGCCGCGGATCTGTCCGCCTCGCAACGGGCTCGCATTCGTAATCGCGAGGTCGGTTTCATCTTCCAGAGCTTTAACCTGATCGGCGACCTGACCGTCTACGAAAACGTGGAACTGCCCCTGACCTACCAGAAGCTCTCCAAGGCCGAACGTAAGGAACGGACCCAGGCCGCCCTGGAACGCGTGTCCATGGCCCACCGCATGAAACACTACCCGGCCCAACTGTCCGGCGGGCAGCAACAACGCGTGGCCGTGGCCCGCGCCATTGTCACCGAACCGGCCATCCTGCTGGCCGACGAACCCACCGGTAACCTGGACTCGTCCAATGGTGACCTGGTCATGGAAATGCTCGCCGAACTTCATAAGAGTGGTTCAACCATCTGCATGGTCACCCACGACCCACGTTACACCGACCACGCCCAACGTACGGTGCATCTGTTCGACGGACGGATTGTGGAGGAAGAATGAGATGTTTAGATCACAGATCGCAGTGGTTAGATCACAGCTATTTGGAGTGGCCTTCGGCCGACTCTCTTTAACTGTCATCTGTGAACTGAGAACTGTCATCTAAGAGGAACAAAGTGACGATGCTCATCAACGACATCAAATTCAGTGTGCGGCAGTTGGTCAAGCAACCCTTGTTTTCATTGATAGCGATTCTTATGCTGGCGTTAGGTATTGGTGCCAATACGGCCGTGTTCGGTCTGATGAATTCAGTTACGATGCGCTCACTTCCCGTGCGGAACCCGCATGAGTTGCGCGGGATTAACTGGGTAGGAGAATTCACCCCTCAGATTCATGGACGTATCAGCAGCACGCCCGACGGTGAACAGATATCCAACACATTTACCTATCCGATCTACCGGGAATTCCAGGATCGCAGTGCCGGTGTGGCGGAGGTCTTTTCATTCCAGGGATTCAGCCAGTTTTGGCCCCCTACGACCCTTATTCGTGGTCAGGCCTATACTTTGGACGGCATGATGGTTTCGGGCAATTTCTTTGAGGGGCTGGGGGTGGAACCTGCGTTGGGGCAGGTGTTGTCCTCAGAGTATGATCGGCAGGATGTCGCACCAACGGCTGTTCTCTCCTACCACGCCTGGCAGCGATATTACGGTCTGGACCCGAATGTCATCGGCCAAACCATCGTCGTCAACCAAGTTAACGCCACCGTGATCGGTGTGCTCCCGAAAGAGTTTTTGGGGATAGAGAAGGGCCATCGCTTCGATGTCTACGTTCCGTTATCGCTGCAACCTCGGATCGAAGGAATATCTCCGGTGACATCACCCGACAGTTGGTGCGTCCAAGTCATGGCTCGTTTGGAACCAGATGTCGATGAATGTCAGGTGTCTCGATCACTGGGGACTCTATTTACGCGCACGCTTGAAGAGATGGGCGTCGATACGTCAGAAAAGAATCTCCGCATTGTTCTGACCGATGGCAGCGGTGGTTTGAGCGGTGTCCTGGCACCACGTCTACATCAAATGGCCCAACCTCTATATCTACTCTTTGGATTGGTGGGGATCGTGCTGCTGGTGACCTGTGTCAATCTGGCGGGGTTGCTGTTAACCCGAGGAATGACGCGTCATCACGAATTCGCTGTACGTGCGGCACTCGGTGCGGGACGTGGACAACTGGTAAGACAATTGTTGACGGAGAGCAGTGTGTTGTCACTAGCTGGCGCTCTGGGGGGGCTGCTATTGGCCGCCTGGGGCAAACCTGCTCTGGCCCGCATCCTCTGGTCCCAAGACACAGCCCTCAGTCTACAGAGCGATATGCGTGTATATGGATTTGTGCTGGCCGTGCTCGTGATAACCACGGTTCTGTTTGGTCTGCTGCCGGCCTTGCGTTCAGTGCGTAATAATCCAGCGAACCATCTGAAAAGTAGAACAGCATTGGCCGCACCCCGCCTGCGATTGAGCAAACTGCTCATTTCCGCACAAGTCGGACTCTCATTGCTATTACTGGTTGGCGCCGGACTCTCTGCACGCTCGCTGATCAACATTCAACGCATTGAGACCGGCTTCAACAGCAAGAACCTCCTGGTGTTCCGTGCCGATACCCAAGGACGGGAGACCGAGTTATGCAGCGCCCTTAGCGTTCTTCCCAGTGTACAGGATGTGGCCTACTCCAATCATCCTCTGCTGACGATGGTCAGAAGCGATACGAGAATCCCTATGCCGGGAAATCGCTCGGGACAATTGCATCTTTTGTTGTTGAATGTGAGCGAGACCTTTCTGGAAACAATGGAGATCCCTTTGCTGAGGGGGCGGACCTTTCAAGCTGGGGACATGGTCGATTCAGCGCAAGTGGTGATTGTCAATCAGACCCTGGCACGGTCTGCCTTTCCCGATGAGGATCCTATCGATCAGATCTTGACGATCAGGCAGAAGAGCTACAGAATTGTGGGGATCTGTGGAGACAGCAAATACTACGACCTAAAAGTCGCAAATGAACCCACGGTTTTCCTACCCTCGCAACGTGGCGTCTGTTACACGGTACGCACAGCTTCGAATCCTCAAACCCTAATCCCGATGGTACGCAAAACCCTTTCTGCGATTGATCCGAGTGTTGTGCTCTCGGATGCAAAAACCCTCCAGACCCGGATCGCGCAGAATACCCTTCAGGAGCGGTCGTTCGCCTATCTGGCGGCGTCGCTGGCTTTACTGGCGGTTTTGCAATCCTGTATTGGACTCTATGGCCTGATGACCCACAGCGTCACGCGTCGAACCAGTGAAATGGGGATACGCATGGCACTCGGTGCCACCCCCCAGGCCATCGCTTGGCCGATCCTGCGTAGCGCCCTGTGTATGGTTGCGACCGGCGTCGTGATCGGCATGCCCCTGGTCTTTGTCGTTGTCAGGCTCGTACGCAGCTATCTCTTTGGTATTCAACCCTATGATCCGGTTACGGTCATGGGTGCCGTGGTTTTGCTGTTGGCAGTGGCCTTATTGGCGGCCTGGGTCCCAGCCCGACGCGCCACCAAGATCGATCCTATGGAGGCGTTGCGGTATGAGTGAGAAGAGATCACAGATAACAGTTGTTAGATCGCAGTTCATTGAAACGGCCTTCGGCCTATTCCTTTTAACTGTGATCCGTGATCTGACAACTGTGAACTCAAAAGGAGTCATCCATGTCGATGTTTATCAGTGACATTAAATACGCCTTTCGACAACAAGCCCATAATCCAGGATTTACCCTGGTCGTGGTATTGACCCTGGCACTGGGGATCGCCGCGAGCACGGCCCTTTTCGGAGCCCTCAAAACACTGGTACTCGATCCCTTTCCCTTTCCGGAATCGGATCGGATTGCCAATATCTGGAACCGTGTGGGCTGGCCCTTGTCCGTGCCGGATTTCAAGGACCTTAGGGAGCAGAACAGTACCTTTGAAACCATGGGGGTCTTTCGGAACGAACGTTTTAATCTGGGTGTCGAGTCCCCCGAACCGGTCTATGGCATCTGTTGTTCATCGGGAGTCCTGCCCACCTTAGGGATCGAGCCCCTCATGGGACGCTGGCTCACGGAAGAGGATGAACACCCGGGAGCAGAACCTGCGGCGGTGATTGGCTACAGCTTGTGGTCACGCAACTTCGACTGTGACCCGGAGATCCTGGGTCACACGATGCAACTCAACGGGCACCCCATCACCATTGTAGGGGTGATGCCTGCACATTTCGAATTTCCCTATCCCTGGTATGACGGTCACGACCCCGAGCTCTGGATCCCTCAACCGTTAAACAATACTCATCGAGGTAGTCACTGGCTCCTCGGTATCGGTCGTCTAAAGCCTGGCGTTTCCATAGAGGCCGCCGATGCAGATCTCAAAACCATTGGTAAACGACTCACCGAACTCTATCCGGACACCAATGGCGGTAAACACATGGAAGTGAGATCTCTGCATTGGCAGATGACGCGACACATGGCTTCCGGAATGCGACTTCTCTTTGGTGCTGTGGCCCTGTTGCTGCTGGTCGCCTGTGCCAATGTCAGCGGCCTGGTACTGGCACGCGGCACGCAACGGCAAAACGAATTCGGGGTACGACTGGCACTGGGTGCCTCTCGCTACCGGATGATCCGCCTGGTTTTAGTCGAAAGTCTGACCCATGGCGTGGCCGGCTGTTTACTGGGCGTGTTATTCTCGATCTGGGGCATCACACTACTGCGTAACCTGCTGCCGAGCCAACTGGTCACCGAGGCCAGACGCACGGCCATGCAGGTCGATGGTTGGGTCCTGCTTTTTGCCGTAGCCGTCACTCTGATCACGTCCCTGCTGAGCGGTCTGGTCCCGGCATTCATGTCAACAAGAACCTCGGTACAGGAAAGTTTACAGGATGGAGGACGCTCGCGCAGCGGTTCACACCTGCGTAACCGTTTCCTCAAACAATTGGTCGCGGCCCAAATTGCCGCCGCCGTAATCCTGGCCCATGGTGCACTACTCTTGTCCGGTAGCTATCTGAAGGTCTATGAGGCCAACCGAATCCTGAATACGGATCAAGTCTTGACCGCCGAAGTTACCCTCCAGGGGCAAACCTATGATGACCAGCAAGACCGACGACAGTTCTGGGAACGTCTCTGTGAACAACTACATACGTTACCGGGTGTGCAATCCGTTGGAGTGACTACCAAACTTCCCTTGGAGGGCGGCAACAATCGCAGTGTCTTGATCGACGATCAGGTCTACGAAACAGGCACGCACCGCGAATGCGTGGAGCAATCCTTTATTACCCCCAGTTATTTTGCAGCCATGGGCATCCCCCTGCTCAATGGGGACCTGATGAATCCCGATACGTCAACCGATTCGTCTGTCGAGCTCGTTATCAATCGAGCCATGGCAGAGAAATATTGGCCCGAGTCAAATCCGATCGGAGGCCGCGTCCGTCCCAATAGCGACAATCCAGATTGGGAGGCCCGAGTCGTGGGCGTGGTCGAGAACACGCGTCAATGGGGCGCGGAATCAACCGCCATCCCGGAGATGTATTTCCCGCAGACCTTTAGAGCCAATCACAGTGGCTACCTCGTCGTGCGAGCTGCCGCCGAGGCATTGCCCCTCATCCCTTTGGTACGGGAACAATTGGGCTCCCTGGATCGCAACCTTCCCCTGGCCAACATTCGCACCATGCGAGATGTATTGCAAGCGGCCAATAGCGACCGGCGTCTATCCACCCAACTCATGAACACCATCGTGAGCATCACCCTCACACTCACGATTGTGGGGATCTACGCATCCCTCTCGTATCATATCGGTCAGAGGCGAAGGGAAATCGGTATCCGTATCGCTTTGGGCGCTTTACCCCAACGCATCCTCTTCTTTGTCTTGTCGCAGGCCGTACTATGGCTGTCTTTTGGACTGGGCTTTGGTCTTTTGGGCTCCTGTCTTTCCACCTTTGTCTTGCGTTCCCGACTCTACGGCGTCAACGCCTGGAATCCGACCTGTTTTATCCTGGGAATCGCCTTGATCACCAGCGCAACCCTCTTCGCCTGCATCGTCCCGGCCCTTAGTGCCGTCAAGACCAATCCCATGGAAGCGTTGCGATATGAATAAATATAGATCACAGATCGCAGTTGTTAGATCGCAGTTGGTTGAAGTGGCCTTCGGCCAAATAGCTTTAACTGTGATCCGTGATCTGAAAACTGTGATCTTAAAAAAAACTGTCAACTGAAAACTGTGATCTGAGAACTACACTATGATCAAACTCAACAACATTCAAAAACGTTACAACACCAAGGCTGGCTTCACCTATGTCTTACAACAGATCAACCTGGAGATCGAGCAAGGAGAATTCGTCACCATCATGGGACCGTCCGCTGCGGGCAAGTCCACCCTGCTCAATATCATCGGCCTGCTGGATCATGACTGGGAAGGCGAATACGTCCTCGACGGCCATGCCATCCATACGCTCAAGCCCAAGCAACGGCAGGCCCTCAATCGCGAGTACGTGGGCTTTGTGTTCCAGGCCTTTAACCTGCTCGACAGCCTGACGGTCTACGAGAACCTGGATGTCCCCCTGTCCTATCGCAATGTCAAGACCAGTGAACGTGCCGCTATCGTCTGCGACACCCTGGATCGCTTCGGCATCGTGGGCAAAAAAGACCTCTATCCCAGCCAACTCTCCGGAGGACAACAGCAACTGGTCGGTATCGCCCGTGCCATTGTCACCAGTCCCAAACTGATCCTGGCCGACGAACCCACGGGCAACCTTCACTCGGATCAGGGTAAGGAGATCATGGACCTGTTCAAGAAACTCAACAACGAAGGCACCACGATTATCCAGGTGACGCACAACAGAGAGTATGCCGCTTATGGCAAACGCTATCATCAACCTCAAGGATGGGTGGATGGAAAAAGAATAGATCGCAGATCGCAGTTGTTAGATCACAGTTAAGTGAAGCGGTGCCTATATCTGTGATCTGAAAACTCTGATCTAAAAAAGGATGAACGAAGTGAATACTTTTTTAAACGACCTCAAATACAGTACACGCAAGTTAATCAAGACACCCGGCTTTACGATCGTGGCTATCTTGACATTAGCCCTGGGTATCGGCGCCAACACTGCGATCTTCAGCTTAATGAATGCCGTGAAGTTCCGTGCCTTGCCGGTCAAACAGCCGGAGCAATTGCGGGAATCTTAGATGGGTGGGTGACAGCACCCGGGCCTGGGTGCGGAACAGCTATGTGCGACAACTGCCCGATGGTCTATGGCTTTCGGACGCCTTTTCCCTTGAGAACATTGAAAAACTGCGGGATCAGGCCACGCGTGTCACGGACGTGATGGCCATGGGACGTGTACGGGGCATGGTGGTTTCGCACGGAGCAGAAGATGCTCAAGGCCGAGGGACTTTTGGTTTCAGGCAATTGCTTTGATGGTTGGGATATCAAGGCCCAACAAGGCCAAGTGATCGCTCCGGACCACGACCGTCACGACACCGAGGCGGTCACGGCAATCTCCTATGACTGCTGGCAGAACCACTTTAATAAATCGCCTGACATCGTGGGCCAGATCGTGGTCTTGAACGGCGCGAGTTTCAATGTGATTGGCGTTCTGCCCCCGGACTTCCACGGCCCCTACATGGGCACGGACATCAGCTTCTACATGCCCATTGCCACGCAAGCCTTGGCCGCCCCACACCATACCAAGGGCTATGAGGTCATGGTACGACTGGCACCGAGGGTGACCGAGGAACAGGCCCTCAGTGAACTCGACGTGCTGTTCTACCAGGCCGTGTACGCTGGAGTCGCGGCCGACAAGCAAGGCAAGCTACGTTTAGAGATGGAAGATGCCAGCCACGGTCGCGAAGGTTACAATCGCTCCCTGGCTCGCCCCCTGCCGATTCTGATGGGCATGGTGGGGATCGTACTGCTGTTGACCTGTGTCAATCTGGCCGGACTGCTGTTGGCCCGGGGCTCCGCACGTCAGCGTGACCTGTCCATCTGTCAGGCCCTGGGGGCCGGACGTTGGCGACTGATGCGGCAGTTGCTGACCGAAACCCTGTTGCTGGCCCTTCTCGGCGCAGGCGTGGGACTGTTGCTCGCCACCAGCGTAAAGGTCACCCTGTCACGTCTGCTGTGGTCGGCCAACACCACCCTCAATCTGAGCAACGACTGGATGGTCTTCGGATTCACCCTGGTCCTGGCCGTGGTCACACTCATGCTGTTCGGACTGCTGCCCGCCTTTTACTCCACCCGTTCACAATTCAACGCCCTGCTCAAGGACCGCAGCTCCGCGGGCGGACGCATGCGACTGGGACGCTCGCTGGTCGTAGTGCAGGTGGCCCTGTCCCTAGTGCTCTTGACCGGTGCGGGCCTGCTCATGCGGACCCTGGCCAACCTCAACAACATCCCCATCGGATTCAACGCCGACAACCTGCTGACCTTCTATGTCAATCCCGAGGTCTCCGGCTACCAGGGCGACTCTCTGGACAATATCCACGGCCAGATCCAGTCGGCCCTGCTGGCCCTGCCCGGTGTGGAGTCCGTAACCAACTCCCAGGCACTGGCCTTGCGTCAGGGAAGCATGATCTGGTCCATGGGGGCACGCAACGTCATGTTGCCTTGCAAGACCGAACCCCAGGACTTCAGCTACTGTTACAAAAACGTGGGTCCCGGCTATCTGTCCACCATGGGGATCACCTTGCTGAGTGGGCGTGACTTCACCGAAGGAGACAACCAAGACGCCAAATCCGTGGTCATCCTCAACCAACACCTGGCCCAGGAGATGTTCGGTGATCAAAACCCAGTGGGCCAGCCCTTCCCCTTGGATAACGACTGCCAGATCATCGGGGTCTGTGCCAACTTCAAGAACAGCCATATCAAGGCCAGAGATGATTCGCTCGCCCTCTTTCCCTACAGCCAACACGCCCAGATCACGAGCCTCGGCTACGATGTACGCACGCGTGTCACGGCCCAGTCCTTGATCCCCCAGATCTTCAAGGCCGTGGCCGCCATCGACCGCAATCTCCTGGTGGAAAACATCCAGACCCAAAACGACAACATCCGCGACATGACCCGGGGCGAACTCCTCTTTGCCTCGTTGTCCTGCGGCTTTGCGGCGATCGCTGTGGGCCTGTCCTGTTTGGGACTCTACGGCATCCTGGCCTTTCAGGTGACACGACGAACCCGTGAAATCGGCGTACGCATGGCCTTGGGAGCCTCACCACAACAGGTGTTGCGACCCATCCTGCGCAGCGGTCTGATCATGGCCCTGATCGGCGTGGCCCTGGGCCTGCCCGCCATCTCCCTGACCACCCGTTACATCCGCAGCCGACTCTGGGGTATCGAACCCCACGACCCCGTGACCTTGATCGGCGCAGCCCTGCTCTTGATCGCCATCTGCCTCCTAGCCGCCTGGATCCCAGCCCGACGTGCGGCCAAGGTCGATCCCATGGAGGCGTTGCGGTATGAGTAGGAACAGATCACAGATCGCAGTTGTTGGATCGCAGTTCATTGAAGCGGCCTTCGGCCGATTCGCTTTTACTGAGATCCGTGATCTGACAACTGTGAACTTAGGAGGAACAAAGTGACGACCCTCATCACTGACATCAAATACGGTATTCGTCAACTGATCAAGCGTCCGGCATTCACAATGACAGCGGCCTTGATCCTGGCCTTGGGCATTGGTGCCAATACCGCGTTGTTCTCCATTATCCATGGCGTTTTATTGAGCCCGTTTAAATTTCCGGATTCTGAACGTTTGATGATGGTGGAACCGCGTTGGGAAAATGGGGATCTCAATGGCAGTTCGTCCTACCCGGACTATGTGGATTGGCAGGAACGCAACACGGTCTTTGAGGAGTTGTCGGCCTTCTCCATGGTTAATATGAACCTCACCAAGGCCGGGGATGCCTTGACCGTCAAGGGATTTTCCGTGACACCCAACTTCTTCAAGAGCGTGTATGACGGCATGGCCCTGGGACGAGGATTCGAGCCGGGGGAGGATTTACCTGGACGGTTTCGCGTCGCGGTCTTGAGCTATTCGCTTTGGCGTGATCGCTATGGCTGCGATCCCGACATCCTCAATCAGACCATCGACATCGACAAGATGCCCTATACCGTGGTGGGAGTCGCGTCGGCCAGTATGGATCTATTCGATGATTTCACCCAGATCTACGTCCCATTCGAGCGGGAACGCCTGGCAAAAGAAACCAGTCGCGGCAGCCACTTCCTCATCGTCTTTGGACGCCTCAAAACGGACACGACCCTGGCCCAGGCACAAAGCCAAATGAGCCAGATTGCCAAACAACTAGGACAAGAATATCCCGGCACCAATCGCACCAAGGGGATCGGCGTCACCTCTTTGCACGAACGCCTGGTATCGGACATTCGCGTGGCGTTCTACATCCTCTACGGTGCCGTGACACTCTTGCTCCTGACGGCCTGCACCAACATCTCCAATCTCCTGATCGCCCACGCCTCCACTCGCCGTCGCGAGATGGCCATTCGTCAGGCCCTGGGCGGCGGACGTTGGCGTCTAATGCGTCAACTCCTGACCGAGAGTTTAATCCTGGGACTGGCCGGTTGCGCCCTGGGGCTGATACTAGGCCAAATCGGTTTGGTCGGATTGAAGGCCATTGCCCCACGCCTGCAGGCCACCGACAGCAGTATCCCCGGCTTCTCCGACATCCACGTCAATCTCCCCGTCCTGGGGTTCACCGTGCTGCTGGCCCTGGTCGCCAGCCTCATCTTTGGCGTGGTCCCGGCCTGGCAAGGCTCGGGTTTTCATCTCAGCCGAACCCTCAAGGAAACCGTAGGCAATCTTTCGGGGGGATCCAAACGCCATCGAACCTTAGGAACCTTGGTGATCGCACAGATTGCTCTGGCCTTTGTCATCTTCACCGGAGCCACCCTGTTGATCAAGAGCTTCACCCTCCTGCAACACCGTGACCCTGGCTTTAAGCTGGATGGATTGCTGGCCCTCCATATCGCGCGTTCCGAATTGGAAAGCACCAACGAAAATTTAACACACACGCAATTCTTCACCCAGACCACCGAACAACTGGCCGCCTTAACAGGCGTTGATTCCGCAGGGGCCATCAGTCTGAGACCCTTAAGCTCGGACAATAACAATGGCGACACACGGATCATAGGAAACGATCAAGGAACCAATACCGAGACGCGTATTATCACGCCGGATTATTTCCACTGTATGGGGATTCCCTTGTGTCAGGGACGGCCCTTCAATCTGAATGACAACCCCGATTCCCAGGCCGTGGTCATTGTCAACAAAGCCCTGGTTCAACGTCTGCTCCCGGATCGTAATCCCTTGGGCCAACAGTTAGAGGTCTGGGGAAAGCCACGAACCATCGTGGGGGTGGTCGGCAATGTCACGCGTAACAACCTAAGAAGCGAAGGCTATCACCCCTTTGCTTACCTGCCGCATCTACAACGCCATGAATACGAAATGACGGTCTTCATGCGAACCCAGGGCGATCCCATGACCTATGCCCAGGCCGCCCGCCAGGTCATTCGTGACATCGACGACAACCAGCCTATTCTCTACATCAGCACCATGGCAAATCTGGCCATGGCATCGATCTCCTTGGATCGCTTCTGCACCATCCTCATTGCCATAATGGCAAGCGTTGCCCTGGCCATGGCCCTGGTCGGCCTATATGCCGTGATGGCCTTCAGCGTCAACGAACGTCGCAGTGAAGTCGGTATCCGCATGGCCTTAGGGGCCGAGCAATGGAACATTCTGTTTTTGGTGATCAAAAAGGCCTTTGTCTTGACGTTGGTTGGTTTGGTCGTTGGTTTAGCCGGTGCCCTGGCCGTCAGTCGTACCTTGGGCAGTTTGCTCTTCGAAATCAGCTCTTGGGACCTGAGCACCTTTATCCTCGTCCCGGTCTTGCTCTTCATCGTCGCCATGCTGGCTTGCTACATCCCAGCCCGCAAGGCCATGAAACTCGATCCCATGAAGGTGCTGCGGTATGAATAGGAGTAGATCACAGATCGCAGTTATGTGAAACGATGGCTTTATCTGCTATCTGTGATCTGAGAACTGTGATCTGCCATCTAGGAGAAACAAAGTGACGACCCTAATCAACGACATCAAATACGCTTTGCGAAAACTGACGAAAAGTCCAGGCTTTGCCCTTTTCACGGTACTGATCCTGGCCCTGGGGATTGGCGGAGTCACGGCCATGTTCAGTACGCTCTATACCGTGATGCTCAAACCGCTGCCCTATGCAGAGCCCGAGCGTTTGGTGATGGCCCGCACCACCTTTGATGGGTATGTCAATTCATGGTCTGCGGCCCCTGATTACTTTGATTTCCAAGAACAGAACCAGACCTTTGACTCCCTTGAGGCCTACTTCTGCAACCCTCAAGATGTGACCGTAACATCGGCCCAGGGCTCGGAGCGAATCAAGCAAAACGTGATCAGTCCGGGATTGTTTAACACCCTGGGGGTATCGATGTTTCTAGGCAAGGGCTTTAACACAGAGGAGGGCCCTGAAACGCTTCTGACCCAGGTCGTAGCCAGTCACACCTATTGGCAGCAGCGATTGGGAGGCCAGAAGGATGCCATTGGTCAAGCCATTGTGATCAACGGGAACCCTCTGACCCTCGTGGGTGTGACCCCTCCCGATTTCCACTTCATTCAAGAGGTGGATCTCTGGCTTCCCATGCGTCCCAAGGCCCTGAATAATGAACCCCGTCGGTTTGCGAATTGGTATATCCTGGGACGCCTCAAAGAGGGTGTCTCTCTGGCTCAAGCCCAAAGTGACTTCGATGTCATTGCCGCTCAACTGGCTCAGGCCTATCCCGACAGCAATAAACTCAAGGGCATCCTATTAACCCCATTACAAAGCACCTATGCCGAAAATCACCGCGGGCGATTTCTCATGCTCTGCATCGGAGCGGGTGCCATCTTACTGATTGCCTGTGCCAATGCCGCCGGTCTGTTATTAGCCCGTGGCATCGGTCGCCGGGGTGAGATGGCAGTACGAGCCGCCATGGGGGCCTCGCGTTGGGCCCTGATGCGACCGCTGCTAAGCGAAGCCATGCTGCTGGCGATGGGTGCCGGTGGGTTGGGAGTTCTCCTGGCGGTTGGACTGCAAAAGGGATTGTTGCGTCTGATGCCCATCGAGACCGTGCTGCTGGGAGGCATCGGACTATCGACTCCGGTGTTGTGGTTCGTTCTCGGTGTCACTTTGCTGACCGGACTGGGATTCGGACTCCTACCGTCTTGGCGGGCGCAAAGAGGCGACTTGGTCAAGGATTTACGCAGTAGCGGACGAGGGATGCTCACCCATGGCCTGCGTTTACGCAATAGCCTGGTCGTGGGTCAGATCATCCTGTCGTTTCTGCTACTGGTCGTTGCAGGTCTGCTGCTACGCAGTTTTACCTGGTTGCAAACATCCGATCCCGGTTTCAATCCTCAGAACCTCCTGACCTTTGAGATTCCCCTGCCTGGTCGAGACTATCCGGGAGATAAGCGGGAGACGTTCTATGCCAGATTCCTACAGGATATCAAGGCCCTGCCCGGCGTGATCGATGCCACGGCCAACAGCCAACTGCCCATCCGTGATCCATGGAACAACATCGATATCTACGCCGCCCAGAATCCACCCGACTCGCCGGCTAGCGGACCCTCGGCCAACCAACGCGTGGTCATACCGGGTTACTTCGAGGCCATGGGCATCCCCTTGCTCGCCGGTCGAGATCTTCAGGTTACGGATACGCGTGACAGCGGGCGGGTCGTCGTGATTAGCCAGCAAGTCGCAAAGACTCTCTTCCCGGATCGCAGCCCGCTGGGACAATCCGTCTTTATTAACCGCAACCATGACGAACCGTGGCAGGTCGTGGGTGTGGTCGGTGACATTAAGGAGAACAACCTCTTCCAGCCAGCCGGTGATCGAGGCACCTTCTATCGTGTCTATGGCCAGCAGCGACCGGGCACCATGCGTTTGGCCGTGCGTACGGCCGGACCTCCCATGACTCTGGTCCCGGCCCTACGAAACCTGCTGCAAGAGATCGATCCGCAGATTCCTCTGTCGGGCCCACGTTCCATGGAGCAGATCATGGCCAACTCCGCGGTGTCGTATAAAGCTATCACCGTGTGTCTGCTGACCTTCTCGGCCCTGGCCTTGATCCTGGTCGCCATGGGACTCTACGCCCTGCTGGCCTATCTCGTAGCCCAACGTCGTCGTGACATCGGGATTCGCATGGCCCTGGGAGCCGAACCCCACGCCATTCTCAAAACCGTAATGATCTCCGGCCTCAAACTCAGCG
Source organism: Sedimentisphaerales bacterium (assembly GCA_963662565.2). GTDB lineage: Bacteria > Planctomycetota > Phycisphaerae > Sedimentisphaerales > Anaerobacaceae. The sequence continues at coordinate 254,034 of CAXXXG010000013.1, forward strand.
TCATCGGCCTGGGTATCGGCTTGACCGGAGCCCTGGCCTTGTCACGCTTACTCAGCGGCATCGTCTTTGGCATCAGTCCCAATGACCTCCTGACCCTGGCCAGCGTCACGCTGGTACTGACCATAGTCGCTGGTTTGGCCTGTGCATTGCCAGCCCGAAGGGCCGCCAAGGTCGATCCCATGGAGGCGCTTCGGTATGAGTAAGAATAGATCACAGATCGCAATTCTTAGATCACAGGATTGTAGGGTGGGGCCTTGCCCCACGCGGATTCTAACATTGGTGGGGCAAGGCCCCACCCTACATGGAGTCATAAAATGACGACGTTCTTGAATGATATTAAATATGCTTTGCGACAGTTACGCAAGAGTCCCGGTTTTACCGTCTTCATTGTTTTGACCCTCGCTTTGGGAATCGGTGCCAATACTGCGATCTTCAGCACGATTGATGCTGTCTTGCTACAGGCCTTGCCTTATACCGATTCGCATCAACTGGTCAAAATGGATGAGACCATGCCAGACGGCAGACGCAATGGGAATGTGTCTGGTGGGGCATTCCTTGACTGGCAAACGCATACCCAACTACTTGAACATGTGGCCTATTCCAGGCGTGTTGAATTCACTCTAACCGGCATTGACCAACCGGAACGGATCCAGGGACGTGCGGTCACAGCGGATTTTCTCAGGGTATTACGCGTTGAGCCCATACTGGGCCGAGGATTTGCCCCTGATGAAGATCAGTTGGGTCACGATCATCAAGTGGTGGTGCTGAACCACGCCTATTGGCAGTCACGCTTTGGTAGCGATCCGGAGATCGTGGGTCGCATGATCTCACTGGATCAAAGGCCTTACACGATTATCGGTGTACTCCCTGCCGACCGGATCATGGAAAATAATGTTGCGCTACTAGTGCCGGCAGTCATCGATCCCCAGGCATCTTTATGGCAACGCAGCTCCCATCGAGGTCGAGCCATCGGTCGTTTGAAACCCGGCGTACTTATAGCCCAGGCAGAGGCAGAAATACGTAGCATTCGGGCGCAAGCGCAGGTCAAGTCAAGATATCCGGCCAATAAACAGGATTGCGGGCATGGCCCTAACCTCGCTGCAAGAGGAGATTTTTCCTAGAAAGGCGCGACCTACCTTAGTGACACTTATGAGCACAACCGTCATTGTGTTGCTCATCGCCTGTGCCAATGTGGCCAACCTGCTACTGGCTCGAAGTAATGCGCGTCAGCGAGAAATGGCCATTCGCGTCGCATTGGGGGCCGGTTCATGGCGCATGATTCGACAGATCTTAATCGAGTGCCTGATGCTTGCCCTGCTGGGCGGTACGTTGGGGGTGGTCTTTGCATGGTTCGGGTTGGACCTACCTACCAAAACCATCACAGGATTGTTTCCGGACATGCGACAGCCGGTCTTAAATATACGCATGTTGCTTTTCTCCATAGGTCTGGCCTGTGGTTGTGGACTACTGTTCGGCATGTTGCCGGCACTCAAGGCATGCAGGCCCGATTTCAATGCCAGACTCAAGGAAGGTGGACGCAGTGGCACGTCCGGTTCGCGAGCGCGTTCGCAAGCTCTATTGGTGGTTTCCGAAGTCACGCTCACACTGCTACTGCTCATTGGTGCCGGATTGTTTCTGCGGAGCTTTCTACACATCCTTGATGTCGATCCTGGATTCAACCCGACCAATACCCTGGCTTTTGACTTACGATTTAGCGAAACACAATACCCAAAAGACCAAGATAGGCACCAATTCATCAAAAATCTAACGGCACAGATCAACACGCTGCCTGGGGTTGCATCTACGGCTTGTGCTTATGGATTGCCATTGAGTCACTGGGGATGGACCAATGGAACTCGGCGGGTTGATCAGCCTGAGCATAGGATCAGTATGGGAACAGATTTTGTGTCGGAAGAATACTTCTCCACCACCGGTATCCCGGTACTACGCGGACGCACGTTTACGGAGGCAGATAATCGGAATAACGCCCCTCGGGTTGCCGTCATCGACAGTGGTGTCGTGCGTGAGTTTTATCCCAATGAGGATCCCATCGGACAATCGATTGAAACCCTGGGCCAACAATGGGAGATCGTGGGTGTCGTAGCACCGGTTCATTGGAGGAATCTGGAAACCGATCCACAACCCAGGGTCTATCTCGCACAGGTACACAATCCCAATCGAACCAGTATCGTTGTACGTGCGACCGCAAATCCGCTGAGTCTCATCCCCGCGATCAGACAAACGGTTCGTGCAGCCAATCCAGACCTGCCCATTTCCGACATTCGTACCATGGAGCAGGCCCTCCAACATTCAGTTCAGAAAAAACGAGTCACACTGGTTTTATTGGGTTGCCTAGCCACCGCTGCCGTGAGTCTCGTTTGTATGGGACTCTATAGCTTCATGTCCTTCTTTGTGGGACAACGCACACGCGAACTCTGTATTCGGTCGGCGTTGGGAGCCCAGCGATTGGACATTATCAAGCAGGTTGTCGGTGTAGGGATGAAGCTCTCAGCCATAGGTATTGCCATCGGATTGAGTGCAGCACTGGTCCTGGCTCGTGTGGTAGAGAGTCAGTTATTTGAGATTAAAACCCACGACCCTATCGTTTACGTGACATCGATCTGCCTGAGCGGGCTTGTCGCATTGTTATCCGTTTATATCCCTGCCCGGCGGGCCGCCAAAATCGATCCCATGGAGGCGTTACGGTATGAATAAAAAAATGGTGATCAGTGATCAGTCACCGGTGATCGATTGGGTAGCACGGTTTAACCGCAGGTTAAGCCGTGGTTTAACCCGCCTCATAGATCAACCACAGCCTTGCTGCACAAGACTGTGCCACCCAATTAACCATTTAACCGGAGTCATTGAATGACGACCCTAATCACCGACATTAAATACAGCCTACGTCGACTCACCAAGACACCGGGCTTTACCTTGATTACGGCCCTCACCCTGGCGGTGGGCATAGGGGCCAATGTGGCTATGTTCAGCATGGTTCATGGGGTATTGCTGCGGTCCTTGCCGTTTAAGGATGCCGAGCGTCTGACCCTGGTTGCGCAGCACCACAAATCATTCAATGTGACCACCGGTTTTTCTTATCCCAGCTTTACAGATTTCAGGGAGCAGAATCCGGTCTTTGATGATCTGGCCGCCTATAACAAGGCTCGATTCGATGTCAGAGAACAACAAGGTACACGCAAGGTCGAAGGGGCTCATGTCAGCGGCAATTTCTTCTCTATGTTGGGCATCTCTGCGGTCCTGGGACGTACCTTTACCCAAGCCGATGAACAGGCCAATCATGAACCTCTGGTCATGATCGACTATAGTCTCTGGCAAGAGCGATTCGGAGGATCTCGTACAGTTTTGGATCAGACTCTGGTGGTGGATAACCGTGCCTGTCGCGTTGTCGGGGTATTACCGGCGGGATTTCAGTATCCCATTGGGCTCGATCGAGTTCGAATCTGGAGCGTGATAAGTCCCGCGACGCAGGATGCCAAGCATTTAATGGATCAGAACAACTGCTGGCTCAGCATCGCAGGTCCGTTAAATCCGACGGTGACCACTGAAAAGGCCCTGTCCGTCTTGAATGACCTGCACCACCGGCTGGGGGGACACCCCGAAAGTGAAGTCAAATTATCCAACCTGCGTGACAGGATCGTGGGTGACGCCCAGACCATTCTGTTGATTCTGTCGTTTATCGTGGGATTCATCCTGTTGATTGTCTGTGCCAATGTGGCCAGCCTCTGTATGGCGAGATCCCGTTCAAGGGACAAGGAACTGGCCATCCGCCAGGCCCTGGGTGCCAATCGCTGGCATCTCTTGCGACAGTTTATCACCGAGAGCACATTGCTATCGAGTCTGGGAGGCGTGCTGGGATTACTGGTGACGTTTTTTAGCCTACCCTTGATCAAGATCCAAATCTCAAATTTCATGCCCATGGCCAACACAATCCGCATAGAGCCCATGGTGCTGGCTTTCACCATTGGGATCACGATTCTTGTGGGGATGTTCCTGGGAGTAACTCCCTTTGCCTGTCACCAACGTGGCCGAAACCATATCCTCTCCGAACGCAACAGTACCTCGAATCTTCAAGCCAGATTTTCACATGGGCTGGTCGTCGCCCAGATCGCCCTGGCCTTGATTCTTTCGATCGGGTTGGGGTTGATGGGTCAGAGCATGAAACAATTGAAAACGGCTGACACCGGCTTTGATCAATCCAATCTAGTCACCTTCAAGATCGATACGGATGCCTGGGACGATTCCCATCGCCTCAGCTTCTGCGATGACTATCTGACTCGCTTGAACGCCCTGCCTGCGGTCCAAGGCGTGGCCACGGATTCGTCCTTGCCCTGCTCATCCATGTCCAACATGGGCCCGGTCTCTGTAGAGGGCTACAGTCCTCCGGATGGGGGCTTCATCATGCTGACCTCGCATAATGTCAACCAGGATTACTTCAAGACCCTACAAATGCCTATCCTGCAGGGCAGGACCATGACGCTCCAGGAACAACAGTCCAAGGCACGGGTGGTCCTGATCAATGAATCCTTGGCCCAACGGTTCTGGCCGGGGCAGGATCCCCTGGGGCGAGAACTGACCTTCAGCAGCAAGCAATTTCGGATCATTGGCATTGTACCGGATGTGGTGCAAGGCAACGTCAAGGGGTACCGGCCCAATCAGGCCTTCTTTGCCTTTGACGCCACCTTCCATGGCTCGGAATTGAGCTTTGCCGTACGCACGGAATCGGATCCCGGGCAACTGGCCCAACAGGCCCGGGCCATCCTCACCGAGCTGGATGCCAATCTGCCCCTTTACGATGTCAGCACCTTCACCGCCCAACTCAACCAGAGCATCAACCGGGAGCGTTTTACCACGACCTTCTTAACACTCTTTGCCTCAATTGCCATGATGTTGGTAACCATCGGTCTCTATGGCGTCATCTCTTATGTCGTGACTCAACGCACCCGCGAAATCGGCATCCGCATGGCCTTGGGTGCACGCAAAGACAAGGTCCTGATCATGGTGCTCAAACAGGGCATGGGCCTATGGATGTTAGGCACCGTCATCGGCGTGACCAGTGCCATCGGCGTGACTCGCTATTTGAAAAGCTACCTGTATCAGATCAGTGCGACCGATCCGATGGTCTTTACCCTGGTGCCGTTACTGATTGCCATGGTCAGCCTCATAGCCTGCTGGATTCCGGCCCGTCGGGCATCCAAGATCGATCCCATGGAGGCGTTGCGGTATGAATAAGAACAGATCGCAGCTTTGTAGGGTGGGTTCTACCCACCAAAACATCAATCGGTGGGCTGAGCCCACCCTACGAGGAATTCTGTAATGACGACATTCATCAACGACATCAAATACAGCTTACGACAATTGATCAAGACACCAGGATTTACGACCATAGCGGTCTTGACCTTGGCCCTTTGTATCGGCGTCAATACGGCCATGTTGGGCGTGTTGTATCGCGTGGTGTTAAAACCTTTGCCCTATGCTAATTCGGAGCAACTCGTTAATGTGGGTGTTCACCAGGAATCCTCGGATCAGACGGAGTCTGTTTTAACCCATTCCGAGTTTGTGGCCTTGAGCGAGGCTGGTGACACCTTTTCACATGTAGGTGGATACACGGAAGAGTGGACAACGCTTTCTGGAATAGACATCCCCCAACGGGCCTGGGGCATTCGGATTAGCTCTGAACTCTTGTCCACTTTGGGTGTTTCTCCTGCGATCGGGCGGGCCTTTACGACCGAGGATTACGCCGCAGGTTACGATCATCTGGTCTTACTCAGTGATGAGCTTTGGCGGGAACGGTTTGGGGGCCAGACCGATATCCTGGGACAAAGCTTTCTGCTGGATGGAAAGGCTGTCACGGTCTGTGGGGTGATGTCGCCGAATTTCCACTATCCCCATCGACATGGCCATTACTGGCGGCCCTTAATCCTAACACCAGACGAAACTGAAAGTGACGAGCGATTCCTCAACGTGGTCGCACGCAGACAGCCCGGACTCTCGCTGGAACAGATGGATCAACGGTTACTGCAACTGTCTCAAGGATTTCAAGAACAACAGGCCAGCTCCTTACAGAGTTCCTTTGTGGCTGAATCTCTACTCAAGACCAAGCTCGGAGGCAGTGAACGCATCTTATGGATTCTCTTTGGGGCCGTCAGTTGTGTAACCTTGATCGGCTCGGCCAACCTGATCAATCTTTACTTGACCCGCCTGGGTAAGCGCCGCAAGGAATTGGTGGTTCGCCAAGTCCTCGGGGCAAGGTACCAACACATTGTGCGTCAATGGCTGACCGAATCTGCCTTGATCTCGATCATGGGGGGAGCCGTCGGGGTGACCCTTTCGCTTTGGCTCATCCATCTCTTACGTGTCAAGGCCCCCTTTGGTTTGCCGCGTGCCGAAGAGATCAGCATGGACCCTGTGATCGTGACCTATGGTTTCCTGATGTCACTGCTGGTCGGTGTAGGGATGTCCGTGATCCCCCTGGTCCATGTCTTAAGGCAAAAAGGTAATGCCAATGTGCTCAAGAGCCGAGAAAACGATGGCAATGCCCACGCATCACACCGTCGTTCCTGGCTGGTGGCCTCCCAGGTCTCGATTGCCACGGTCCTGCTCATCAGTGCCGCTCTCCTGTGGAATAGCTTCCAGAGCGTCATGCGAATCGATCCCGGCTTTGTTCCGGATCAGATCCTGACCGCACGTGTGGTGTTGAGTGGTTCAGCTTATAACGATGATGAAGCCTTGCGGGGTTTCTTCCAACGTTTCACGGAGAAGGTGACCTCCCTGCCCGAAGTTAGTGAAGCAGGCATGGTCAATTCCCTGCCCTTGGCGGATATCAATTTCATGCGTCCCTTTACTATCGAAAACGTCGCGGCGACAGATCGGGTCGGTGAAACCAACAGCTTACGAGCCAACTACATTTCCGTCAGCACCAACTACTTCGACCTGATGAATATCCCCATTCGGGCCGGTCGATCATTCAGGCCAACGGATGAAGCCGGAGAGCCAACCGTTGTCATCAATGAATCCTTCGCTCAACACTATTTCCCCCAGGGCCAGGCTGTGGGACAACGCATCAAAATGGGGCCGGGACGATGGCGTCCCTGGATGACCATTGTGGGTGTCACTGCCGACGTCAAGACCTATGGCCGCGAGGCAGACAGCAAGCCGACCTTCTACCTACCCTACCAGCACCCGGCGTTTATGACCTACACCCTGCGCGGAATGTTCCTGGTCGCCAAGATCCAAGCCCCGGCTGCGGCCGTAGTCAACCGCCTACAACGTGAATTGGCCCAGATGGATCCCGAACTGGCCCTGGCCAACATCGAAACCATGCAGGGACGACTATCGGCAGACACCGCCGATCGACGTTACCACGTCACCCTGATGGGACTGTTTGCCGGTCTGGCCCTGATCCTCGCCATCGTAGGACTCTTTGGCGTGCTCTCCTGCATGGTCGCTCAACGCCGTCGTGAAATCGGCATCCGCATGGCCCTGGGTTCCAATCGATCCACTCTTGTTAAGCTCATCCTCAAACAAGGCCTCCAACCCGTACTGATCGGCATTGCTTGTGGCTGGGTCTTGTCCTGGGCCGCCCAAAATCTGATCGCAGGATTCCTCTTCGAGATCTCAGCCCAGGACCCCGTGACGTTTATCTCGGTGGGCATGATCTTTGTCCTCACCGCCGCAGCCGCCTGTTTGCTACCGGCCTATAGAGCGGCCCAGATCGACCCCATGGAGGCATTGCGGGATGAATAACTTCAGATCACAGATCGCAGTGGTTAGATCACAGTTATGTAAAACGCAGCCCTTCTCTGTGATCTGTGAACTGACAACTGTGATCTAAAAAAGGACGAATGAAATGAGTACTTTTATAAGCGACATCAAATTCAGCATTCGCCAATTAACCAAGTCTCCGGGATTCACTCTCATCGCCATCTTGACCCTGACTCTCGGCATTGGTGCCAATACCGCGGTCTTTTCGGTGGTGCGTGGCGTGCTGTGGAGTTCGCTGCCCTTTGCTCAGCCGCAACAACTGGTTCAGATCGACATGTTCAACGCGGAACGTGGCCTGACGGCCAAGGGCACCTCGTATCTCAACTTCGAGGACTGGCGCACACAAAACACGGTCTTTGAAGAGATGGCGGCCGTACAGGATACCACCTTCAACCTGAGTGGCAATGGACGGGCCGAACGCATTCGCGGTTGGAGGATATCGTCGCGTTTCTTTCCCTTGATGGGCGTTCATCCCTTGCGGGGACAGTTCATCGACAGTGACGAGCAGATGAACAAACGCGTGGCTTTGGTGAGTCAGGGACTCTGGCAACGTCGCTTTGGCGGGACTGCCGACATTCTGGAGCAGCACCTGATGCTGGACGGTGAAAGCTATGCCGTGGTCGGTGTCATGTCCGCGGGCTTCAATCTGCCCGGTGACTCCACGGAGGTGTGGATTCCCCTGACGAAGGCCCTGATGGAGCTTCCTCGTGGCCAGTCCACGCTCTTTACCCTGGCCCGACTCAAGCCGGACGTCAGTCTGAACCAGGCCCAATCGGAGATGGATGTGATTGCCCAACGCCTGGCCGAACAGTACCCCAATGACAACGCCGGATGGGGTGTGCAACTCCATTCACTCCAGAGTGCCATCTCCGGATCCATGCGTCCAGCCTTGATCATCCTGTTTGCCTGTGTGGGACTGGTGCTCTTGATCGTCTGTCTCAACGTCGGTAGCCTGGCCCTGGCCAAAGGAGCCACACGCAACCGAGAAGTGGCCATCCGCATGGCCTTGGGGGCCAGCCGTTTGCGTGTGATCCGGTTGAGTATGATCCAACATCTCCTGCTGTCCCTGATGGGCGGGGCCTTGGGACTGCTGATCGCCCTACTGGGCCTGCGACTCGTACAAGCCATGCCGGCCTTCGCCGAGGGGCCTACGCTGCTGGGAGGGCTCACGAGCATTCCCTCCCAGGCCGTTGAGGTCGACGGCATGGTCTTACTGTTCCTGTTTGCGACCAGTGTGGTCACGGGCCTCCTGTTCGGCATGTTCCCGGCCTGGCGTGCCGCCAGCTCCAATCCCAACCTGATCCTCAAGGCGGGTATCGCCGGTGCCCATCGGGCCCATGGCGGACAGGACACCCTTCGCAATGGTCTGGTGGTAATCCAGGTCGCGGTCGCGGCCATGCTGCTCATTGGAGCCGGGTTGCTTACCAGCAGTCTCTCCCATTTAATGCAGGTCGATCCCGGTTTCCGATCCGACAACGTCTTGTATGGCGAGGTATCCCTGTCCAGGGCCCGCTATCCGGAGGAAATGCAGTTGACCAGTTTCTGGCGTCAACTCTGCGAGCAGGTCTCGGCACTACCACAGGTCGATAGCGTGGGCGTGGCCAACTCGCCTCCCTTTACCATGAACTTCATGACGGGATTTACCATTGAGGGACGCCCGGCTAAAAACCCCGGTCAGTTCGACCTGGCCATGTATCGCACGGCTACTCCCGGTTACTTCGAGGCCTTGGGCATTCCCTTGTTACGCGGCCGCACGATTGCCGAGGGTGACATCTTCGACGCCCCGGCCGTGGCCGTGATTGACAACGAGATGGCACAACACTTCTGGCCGGATGAAGATCCCATCGGGGCCCGGATCAATATGGGCGGTCGTGTCCGCACCATTGTCGGCATCGTCGGTTCGGTCAAACACTACGGCCTGGACGCGGACCTGTCTCCCACGCTCTACCTGCCCCAGATGCAGGAGCCCAACACCCGCGCCATGACCCTGGTGGTCCGTGCCAACGGCAATCCGCTGGGCATGGCCGAGGCCCTCAGGGCGGCGGTCAAGGCCGTGGATCCGGATCAACCCATCGCCCGCATTCGCACCATGGACAGCATCATGGCGGGATCCGTGAGCAACCGCCGACTCCTGAGTTCGGGATTGGGCGGCTTTGCGGTCTTGGCCCTGATCCTGGTGGCCATCGGACTCTATGGCGTAGTGTCACTGTCCGTGGCCCGACGTACTCGAGAAATCGGCATTCGCGTGGCCCTGGGTGCACCCAAGGGCAACGTTCTATTGCTATTAATCCGTCATGGCATGGGATTGACCTTCGTTGGCCTAGCCATTGGTGTCGGTGTAGCTCTGGCATTAACCCGTGTACTGACCAGCCAGCTCTATGAAGTTACAGCCACTGACCCGCTCACCTTCATCGGTGTCACTGGAATGCTCGTGGCCGTTGGAGCTTTGGCCTGCTATGTACCGGCACGTCGTGCAGCTAAGATCGATCCCATGGAGGCATTGCGCTATGAATAGGAACAGATCACAGATCGCAGTTGTTAGATCACAGTCGGGTAAATCGGTCCCTTTATCTGTGATCTGTGAACTGAAAACTGTGATCTAAAAAAGGACGAATAACATGAGTACTTTTTACACCAACATTAAATACGCCATACGTCAACTGACTCGCTCTCCGGGTTTCACGGCCGTGGCCCTTGTCACGCTGATGCTGTGTATCGCGGCCAATGTGGTGATCTTTGCCGTGGTCGATGCGATCCTGGTTCGGTCACTGCCCTTCCCTGACGCCGACCGTCTGGTGATTGCCTATCACAACTACCCCGGAGCTGGTATCGAGCATCAGGCCTGTTCCTTAACTAGTTGGGATGAATGGCAAGAAGCAATTCCAGCCTTCGAACAGGTCTCGGCATGTCAAGAAGGCAGTGTTGTTGTTCAAGACACAGACGTCCATGAAGCCCGTCGCGTGCAGTGCCAACGGGTCACGTCCGATTTCTTCGCCACCCTGGGAGTCACTCCGGCCCTGGGACGTTTCTTCACTGAAGATGAAGGCAACCCCAGCCAAAGTGCAGTGGCGATCCTCACGGATGCGACCTGGCGTAACCACTACCAAGCCGACCCTGCCATCCTGGGCCGGGATATTCAGGTCGATGGTAAAGCGGTGACTATCGTGGGAGTGTTAAAGCCAAGCTTCCGCTTCCTATCCAGCCAAGCCAAGCTCTTTCTACCACTGGCATCTCTTCCCCGAGATCGTGGGCCCTATCAACGTCACAATACCAGTGTCCAGGTCATTGCCCGTCTGACCCCTGAGGCCTCACTAACCACTGCCCAACAACAGATCGATGCCCTCAATGCCCAGCAGATGGAAGACGAACCGCGTCTGGCCAAGCTGCTGGAGGGAACGGGATTCCACACCACGGTCTTCCCGCTACACGCAGATCACGTGCGTTCCGTACGACCAGTCCTGCTGTTGCTCCAGGGCGGGGCATTGTTTTTGTTCATGATAGGCGGCGTCAACCTGGTGAACCTGCTGCTCATCCAGGCCAGCAGTCGCGCCAAGGAATTCTCGGTACGCCAGGCACTCGGTGCCGGTCGCGGACAGGTCATCGGTACGGTCTTGATTGAATGTCTCCTGCTGACATCCGTTGGGGGACTCCTCGGTTTGGCCTTGGGGAACATGGGCCTCTCGTTATTATCCAAATTGGGAACGGCCCAACTGCCCTTGGGCACACAAGTCGCTTTTACCGGCCGTTTGGCCGTCACGACGCTGGGCGGAGCGATACTGGCTGGTGCGATCTTCGCGATCCCGCTGGCGGTCTTTCACCTGCGTAAACAACTGGCCCCCACTCTGCACAGTGAAGGACGCAGTGGCATGGTCAGTCCGGTCGCCCAACGCCTGCGACATGGTTTTATCGTGGCCCAAATCACCCTGGCCTTTCTTCTGCTGACCGGGGCCGGATTACTGGGCGTCAGCTTGCAGCAGGTTCTCAGTGTCCCCACCGGCTTTGAGCCTTCCCAGGTCTTGACGGCCCGTCTTATGCTGCCGACAAACCAATACCAGGATGAATCGGCTCGCCTGGCCTTTGTCGAACGCCTACTCAATGAACTGCAAGCTCAACCCTCCATAGCCTCAGCCGCAGCCTCAACCGTCGTCCCCTTCACCGGGCAAGACAACAGTCAAGTGATCGTGGCCGAAGGTGTAACACCCCAGCCGGATGACTCGCTACGAGCCCACTTCCACTGCGCCGCAACAGGTGAGTTCTGGCAAACCCTCGGGATTCCCCTGCGTCAAGGACGATTCTTGGAAGAGGCCGACAATAGTCGCGCCGAGCGTGTGTGTGTGGTAGACGAGGCCTTTGCCCAACGCTACTGGCCTAACGAAGATGCCATCGGTTATCGCGTCACCAAGGGGCCGGTCTTCAATCCCGCCACCGCCTTTAGGATCGTGGGCATTGTCGGATCGATCAAACAGGATCGACTGGAAGATCAGGCTCTGGGTGCGGTCTATTTCCCCTACCGCTATGATCCCCTAGACAACGTGTATATCGTGACACGTAGCAGTCTACCAGCCGCAGGCATGGTCTCACTATTGCGACAGACCGTTCAGAACCTGGATGTGCAGATCCCACTCGATGACATCCAACCCCTGCAGGCCCGTATCGACTCCAGCCTGATACAACGCCGTTCCCCGGCCATGCTGGCCGGCCTCTTCGCCGCAGTGGCCTTGTCACTGACCGCTTTGGGTACCTATGGAGTCGTGGCCTATGCCGTGGCCCAACGCAAACGTGAAATTGGAATACGCATGGCCCTCGGTGCCCTGCCTCGACAGATCATGGGACACTATCTGGGCATCAGTACCCAATGGCTATTGTTCGGTCTGGCCCTGGGACTGCTGGGTGCCTGGGGCATTGGGTATCTCATGCAAGGACTGCTCTACGATGTTAACACCCTCCACCCTGGTGTATTGGGTGTCACTGCGGGAATCATGATCATGGTGGTCTTGCTGGCCTGCTTTATTCCGGCCTTGCGAGCGGCACGGGTGGATCCAATGAAGACATTACGGTGTGAATGATTATTGTTGGAGGCAAAAAATGAACTCAGAATATCGAACAAGGAACTGCAGAATTTCGAAGTTGGCTGTCGCCTATGCTCTAGTTCCTTACTTCTACATTGGACATTCGGAATTCTTCGGTTCTGCAGTTCGATCTGTTTCCATTAAAACCGGAGAAGTGAAGTGACATCACTGTCCAACGATATCAAATATGCTTGTCGGAATTTAATTAATTGTCCGCTATTTACACTTACAATAGTGGGCATCCTGGCTATTGGAATCGGTGGGACCACCACCATGTTTAGTGTGTACAATGCCAACACTCTACGTCCATTGCCCATTCCCGAGCCGGAACGAGTGGTGATGGTGGATAATTGGCGTAGTGGCCTGTGGCAAGCGTATGATGAGGCCATGGAAATCCGCGAGTATAACACGACCTTTGAAAGTATGGCCGCTTTTACCTGGAGTAAGGGATGTGGATTATCCATGCAAGGTAATAAGGTTGACGCCGAGGCCATCTATACCAGCCATGAATTGTTTGATCTTTTAGGTGTCACGCCATACCGTGGGAGCTTCTTCACAGGAGAGCATGAGCATCCTGGTAAGTCTCGTGTAGCTGTGTTGAGCTATGAATTTTGGCAACGTAACTTTGAAGCCAGGCCCGACCTAATTGGTCAAAGCGTTATGATTGGCCAGCAGGACTTTACCATTGTTGGCATCATGGAGCCCCGCGTAAACCTGCCGTACGCTGGGCTGGATTTATGGATGCCTGTGACGCCTACACAACCTCCTCCCAATAGCGGAGGAGGTGGACTTCGCAATATTTTCGGTCGTCTGAAGCCCGGGGTGACACCCACCCAGACACTGCAAGATCTAATCCGTATTAAAGGTCTGCCGCCTGATCAACATACAGTGCATATCGATGACCGGATGGGAATCAAATCCATCCAAACGATTTACACAGAGAGATATCGGGGTGAAAGTCAACGTTTTCTACTATCGCTAACGATCATCCTGTTCATTGCTTGTTTTAACGTCAGTGGTTTGCTGCTAGCACGTGCGGCCCAGCACAATCATGAACTGGGCATTCGATCGGCCTTGGGGGCCACTCGCTCTCATCTCATTCAACAAACTATCATAGAAAGCCTGGTGTTATCGCTGCTAGGGACGGGCGGCGGACTCATACTGGGTCAATATGGCATTGCCATCATGAATCAATGGTTTGGCCATTTGATCCCACCTTGGGCCTCCTTCGCTTGGGATGTCCGACAAACGCTGTACACCGTGGGCATTGTGTTGGGAGTCACCTTGCTCTCGAGTGTGTTGCCCGCCTGTTATGCCGGGGCCAAGCGTCCCCTGCGCAATATACTGCAGTCAGGAGGACCTCAATCCTCTGTATCACGCTGGCACTCAGTGAGCCTCAACGGCATAGTGGTTGCCGAAATCGCCTTCGCTTTGACCCTTCTCACCGGTGCAGGATTGCTGTTTCGGAGCTATCAAACCATGAAACATGCGGATCCCGGATATCGTACGCAGGACATCCTCATGTATCATTGCAACGCGGGAAAAGCCCGCAGCCCCCATGCCTACTTCATGGACCACCTCCAGAAGGTTCGTCAACTCCCGGGAATCAAGAACGCCGCTATCACCCTTAAGGGCCCTCTATGGGGAGGAGGCGATGACGGACGTATTCTTGTAGAGGGAGGTCGTGAGATCACGCCGGGACAGGAACCGGAGGTCATACGCTATCCCATCACTCCCACATACCTGGAGACCATGGGTATCAAGCTTTTGTCTGGACGAGTTTTCAGTGAACACGACATGCATCCCGAGGCAGAACCGACCGTCATTGTCAATCAGAGTCTTGCGGATTTCTATTGGCCTCAGCAAGATCCACTGGATAAACGTCTCCGCTTCACCGGTGACGAGACATGGCACCGGGTGGTGGGACTCGCCCAGGATACCCGCTTTGAAGGATTGGATGCCTCCTACCGCATGGCCCTTTATCAACCCTACACGCCCGAGAATTGCGGTGTAGGTATCATGATGGTTGTACTTCATACGGATTTATCTCCGGCCAGTTTGACCCAGCCGATTCACCAAATATTAAAAGAAACCAATCCGGAAAGTTCTTCCCCTTCTATTGGTATGTTAGCAGAGTCCAGAGATCGGGAGTTGTACTGGCGTCGAACCTCCTCTTGGCCATACTATTTGTTTGCGTTCATTGCCTTGACCATGGCGCTCAGTGGCCTTTATGGCATCATCGCGTATCAAATGACCCAGCGTCATCACGACATTGGTATCCGTTTAGCGTTAGGGGCGACGTCTAATATGATTACCCGACAGATGCTTTGGCAGAGCACGCGCGTCATCGGCATGGGCTTGATTTTCGGTATCGGCGGAGGGGTAGCCTTTGGACAAATTCTATCTTCACGATTATTTGGGGTAACCCCAGTAGATACGGTCACCTTTGGTTGTGTCACGGCCATACTACTGTTGGTATCCTTAACGGCTTGTTATGTTCCTGTTAGTCGCGTGGCCAGGATCGACCCCATGGAGGCACTAAGGTATGAATGAGAAAACAGAAATCAGCCCGTCCTCCGCAGTAGCTTGCTACGGAGGGTGGAAACTCAGGATTCAGGAATCAGAATAAAAACACAGAAAAAAAGGAAATGATGATGCAGTTAAATAAGAACTTAGTAACACTCGTATTTCTTATACTCAGTACATTATGCTTTGCGGCGGATGAGGTAGTCACACCTGATTTGCACGATGTGGTAGAGAGCTTCGAATGGGGACTCTTGAACCGTGAGGCCAAGATCATTGAGCAGGATGACCGGATCATTGTCCATTTCAATGGTCAACCCGGCATGGGCGGGGCCTGTTTCCAGACCATGGATTTCGCCAACGGCATCATTGAATGCGATATCAAGGGCCAACCCCAACGCCCCAGCTTTGTGGGAATCGCTTGGGACGTCACTGATACAGAGACCTACGACGCGGTCTACTTCCGGCCCTTTAATTTCCGTGCCGAAGGACGCCAACAACACAGCGTTCAGTATATCTCCCATCCGGAGTACACTTGGCACAAGCTGCGTAAAGATTTCCCCGGAGCCTATGAAGCGGCCATTGAACCGGCACCCGATCCCGAAGAGTTCTTCCACGTCAAGCTGGTGATCAAACGGCCCCAGGTCAGCGTTTACGTCAACAATGCCGAAGAGCCTTGCTTGGTTGTCGAAAAGCAACTCAACAAGATAAACGTCGGCAAGATCGCCCTCTTCGTAGACAACGAATCCGAAGGTATGTTTAGCAACTTGAAGATCACCCACTGTACGGAACAATAATATGAAAGATCACAGATCGCAGTTGTTTAGATCACTGTTATGTGACGCGGTACTCTTCTCTGTGATCTGTGAACTGAAAACTGTGATCTGAACAAGGACGAACAACATGAGCACTTTTTACACCGACATCAAATATGGCCTGCGCCAACTGATCCAAACACCGGGTTTCACCACGATCGCCATCGTCTCACTGGCCTTGGGGATTGGGGTCTGTACGGCGGTCTTCAGCCTACTCAATGCGGTTTGGATGCAGTCACTGCCTGTAGAGAATCCCCATCAATTGCGTCTGGTCAATTGGAGTGGACACAACGTAAGCTATTCCAATTTTACCGGTGGAGCGGCGGATGGAGGACGTCAGCGAGATGGCGCCAACGTTTGCTCCTCCTTCCCCTACCCGCTCTACCGCGATTTCAAGGAACAGGTCGAGGGATGCTCGGATGTCTTTGCCTTCTTCGGTTTGGAGGGATTGACCGTGGTCTGTCCCCAGGGAGCAATCACGACGGCCGCGATGATGGTGTCCGGAGATTTTTTCAACGGCTACGGGGCCAACGCCTTGATCGGTCGCACCCTTCAGCCGGAGGACGAAGTCACTGGTGCCACGCCCGTGGCGATGATCACCCATCGACTCTGGGACCGGCAATACGATCTCGATCCTGCCGTACTCGGCCAGATGATCACCATCAACGAACATTCCTTTACCATTGTGGGTGTGTTACCGCGTTCCTATAGCGGCCCTCAAATCGGTGACATGGCCCAGATCTATGTTCCCATGTCGGCCCAACCCCAATTCGTCAAGCGTCACCCCTTGGATGGACGTGACCAATGGTGGGTCAATATTATGGCCCGCCTGGAAGCGGGTGCCGATGAAGCCCAGGTCCAGGCGACCATGGAGGGACTCCTGTTGCAGAATCTCTCGGCACCCCAGCAACAGACCCGTGCCGACAACGCCCATATTCTGTTAATAGACGGAAGTCGCGGGCAGTTAGGCATGCGTAAAATGATGGCCCAAGGCTTGGCCGTAATCATGATTGCCGTCATCCTGGTTCTTTGCATTGCCTGCGCCAACCTGGCCGGTCTGCTGCTGGCCCGTGGGGCCACACGTCAACCCGAACTGACCATCCGAGCGGCCATGGGCGCTAAACGCGGACGCTTGATTCGTCAACTGCTCACTGAAAGCCTGCTGCTGTCCCTGGCCGGGGCGGGTTTGGGCTTGCTGTTATCGGTTTGGATCAAGGCCACCATCCTGGGCTTCATCCCGGACAGTCTGGACAGTTTCCGTCTTGACGTTCGCACCGATCTGCGTGTGCTCTCCTTTACCTTGGCCATGGCGGTTCTGACCTGCCTGTTTTTCGGATTGTTACCCGCACTGCGTGTCACGCGTATCGATTTAAACAACACACTCAAAGGACAACGAATCCTGGGACACTTGACCCTACGCATGGGCAAGGTCCTGGTGGCCGCCCAGGTGAGTCTCACTGTGTTGCTGCTGGTGGGAACCGGAGTACTGACCCAATCCCTGATTCGTCTCTACCGAACGGAGTTGGGATTCGAAACCGATCAGATCCTGGTCTTCGGCCTCAATCCCGGACAAGCCGGGTATCACGATGCCAATGCCGTGCAGTATTTCGACCAAATCAGCGATCAACTCACCGCCTTACCCGGCGTCAGGCGGGTGGCATTCTCCAGTGAAGGACTATTAAGCGGCAATCTATCCTGTAGCGGCTTCAGCTTACCGGGGCGAACTGTGCCCGAAGATCAACATCTACAAGCGGACCTGCTGACCGTTAACGAGGCCTTTTTTGCCACCTTACAGATCCCTCTCCTGCAGGGTCGACCCTTTGCACGCACAGACACGGCCTCCCAACCCTGGGTCACCATCATCAACCAAAAATTGGCGGAAACCTGCTTTGGTCACGAAGATCCGCTCAACCAGACCATTCGCATGGGCAACCGAGACTATCGCATCATCGGGGTCTGCCAGAACGCCAAATACAATCGTGTTCAACGCAATATCGAACCGGCCCTCTATTTCAGTCATCGTCAATCCCAAACCGAGGGGATGGTGGTCGAGGTGCAGTGCAAGAGTGATCCACTTCGTTTGTTACCGGCGGTGCGTCGTGTCGTGGCTGACGTGGATCGCGGCATTCCCATGAAAAACATCACCACCCAGGCCCAACTCTTTAAAAACTCGATTACGCCCGAGCGAATCTTCGCGAACCTCTGTAGCGGTCTGGCCTTTATGGGGACAGTGTTGTCCTGCATCGGCATCTATGCCCTCATGGCCTTTATGGTGACACGCCGCACCAATGAATTCGGGGTGCGACTGGCCCTGGGGGCCCAACCTCGTGACATTGCCAGACCGGTCATCGTCCATGCCCTGCATCTAGCAGGCTTCGGTCTGCTGATCGGTATTCCGATCTCATTGGGATTCACGCACATCCTGCGTAGCGTACTCTTTGGCGTCAGTCCCCATGATCCGGCGACCCTGGCCTTGGCCATAGGCCTGGTGCTGATCGTGGCCATACTATCGGCCTGGATTCCCGCACGTCGCGCCGCCAAGATCGATCCCATGGAGGCGTTACGGTATGAATAGAAACAGATCACAGATCGCAGTGCTTAGATCACAGTTATGGGAATCGATACCTTTATCTGTGATCTGTGAACTAAGAACTGTGATCTAAAAAAGGACGAATGCAATGAACACTTTTATTAAACAGCACATGGCAACATGTTTGGTGTGGTTGTTTTTAACCGGCGAGGTCATGGCCTCCCCCAACGCTCAGGATCCCATTGCGCAAGGGCCTTACCTGGGGCAGACACCTCCCGGTTCAACCCCTGAAATATTCGCACCTGGGCTTATCTGTAAGAGTGGCAAAGAACAGCGGGAATCCAATGGTTCGTTTGCTAGTGATGGAAAGACGTTTTGTTGCTTGAAGGCCTCAGGGGTTTATATGACCCAACAGTCAGAAGCGGGCTGGATGCCTCTGGAACGGATTCAATCGATTCCCGGTGATTCGTCCAAGGCATGGGCCCCTTATGTCTCACCGGATGGCAAAGCGATCTTCTTCTCCAATGAGGATCTCAATGTCACACGCAAAACGGAGAACGGATGGTCCTTACCCCAACGACTTCCCGAGCCCGTGAATTCAGCCAGCGAAGAATTCGGATTCGGCCTGGCCGCAGACAACACCCTCTATTTTTGTTCGCACCGCCCCGGCGGACACGGAGGATGTGATCTGTGGGTCGCCCCTTGCGTTGACGGAACCTGGCCTAAGGTAACGAATATAGGAGAGACCATTAACACGGTCCATAACGACTGCGGTGCGGCCATCGCTCCAGATCAACGTTTCATGGTGTTCTGGTCCAACCGTCCCGGTGGGTACGGCAACTACGATCTCTATGTAAGTTTGCGACAACCGGATGGCTGCTGGTCTAAACCCCTAAATCTGGGCGAAACAATCAACACTCGTGCCTATGAGATGGCTGCCTCGATCTCACCGGATGGCAAGTATCTCTTTTTTACCCGCTACGGGCGTGAGGCAGATATCTATTGGGTGGATTTGCAGGCCGTTTTGTCGAATCTATCAGACACAACACAACCGGTATCAGGGAATTAAAACATGAAACAATTACTTCCCATCTTTCTATGTATGAGCATTCTTGCCAGTCAGGCCTCTATCGCTGGGGCGACAGACATTCAAGACCCCGTTGTACGGGATGCCATCCGATATGTGCAAACAGAACGACTCTCCGAACGGGTGATGTTGGCCTACTGGGTCGGGACTGGCCGTTCCAACCTGATCGCCATCAAATCACAAAAGGGATTGATGATGATCGACACGGAGATGTCGCCTCGGATTATGCAGCCGATTAAACGCAGGATCGAACACGAGTTCGAGCGTGACGATTGGGTCTATGTCATCAATACCCACGGTCATATGCACCACGCCGGGGGTAATCACGCATTTCCCAATGCGACCATCGTGGGACATGAAAACCTGGCCCAGGACATGCGGTGGATGAGGGAGGATCAAAGCGATCCTCAACGATATCGTAAGCAGATAAAGTTGGCTTCCACCACCCTCGAACATCTGCGAAACACCCTACTCCACGTTAATAATGATCGTGAGGCGAAACGAAAAATCGAAGGCGAAATCGAATTCTGGGGATTGTACAGCCAGGATATGAAAATAGGCTACCCCATCGTTGATCCCTCCTTAACGTTTACGGATCGTCACACCCTGGACCTGGGCGACCTGACCTTGGAACTGGTCTTCTTCGGCAAAGGCGGCCACACCCTCTCCGACATCCTGATCTATGTGCCCGAGGAAAAACTGCTGGTCACCGGCGCGATTATCTATCAGCGTTACCGCCTGCCCTGGATCTTCAAGGAGGCTCAAGTGCAGGACATCGAACGTTTCATCTCGGTCTTGGACTCCTTCCTGGATCCAGAGGTCCAGATCAAGCATCTCGTTCCCACGCACAGCCCTCCTTTGGTCAAGGACGATATGATTCCGGTACGCAACTATTACCAGACATTACTCACCGGTATCAGAGATGCACAAGCTCAGGGACTCTCGCTAGAGATGGTTCTGGAGCAGTTCTCACAGCCTATGATGTTTTCCTATTTCTATGAGCCTGGCCCAGGCGAGTGGGAACATGGCACCCATGACCGCAACATCAAAAACCTCTGGCACATCCTCAAGCAGGAGGCATAAACCATGACACTTCCTGATCATAAAATGTGTAAGAGTCCCGATGAACAGGATCGACTCATGAACCATACACCTTGGATCTGCCTGTTCAAAATAACCATATGTATGTTATTCGGTTGTCTATTACTAATGGCCAACACTTCAGGCCAAACCATGGCAGCCGTGGCCTGGACTGATCCCAACATGCCGATCATTGCCAGTGATCCAGCGGATATGGTCTTTGTGAAAATTCCCAGCGGCACCTTCGAGATGGGTGATCACTCTGGCGACGGCTCTAGCGATGAACAGCCCGTTCATACCGTCACCCTGGACGGTTTTGAGATCAGTCCCTATGAAACCACCAACTCCCAGTACGCGGCCTATCTCAACACCGCCCTGGCCGAGGGTTTGATTCGAATCGAGCTTGATTGTCTTTATGCGATTTCAGATAGCAATGGCTCTGAACCCTATGGTGTCGTGCATTGTCCGGATCGTGGTTATAACAGTCAGATCGAATATACCCAAGGACAATTCACGGTGCTTAGTCGTGATGACTTGAGCCTGGCCGATCATCCAGTGGTCGAAGTCACCTGGTATGGAGCCCAGGCCTTTTGCCGGTATTACGGCTATCGTCTTCCCACCGAGGCCGAATGGGAAAATGCAGCCCGAGGCGGGTATCATTCCCCCTATCGCCGCTATCCCTGGGACAGTAACGAAATCGATTGCAGCCAAGCCAATTTCCAACTGGGCGGTGGGGCTATCGGTAGTACATACTGCAATCCATTAAACTTAACCCATAAACCTTACACCTCACCTGTAGGCTACTATGGTCTGCAAGGCAACTACGGCCTCTGTGACATGGCCGGCAATGTCTGTGAATGGTGCCAGGATTGGAGAAGCCGAGATTATTACCCGTTCAGTCCGGGTGACAATCCAACAGGTCCGGAGGAGGGCATCTCTCGTATTATACGCAGCGGTTCCTGGGAAGATGGCGACTCAGCCTGCTGCGTGTCCAATCGCGCCGGGACGTCTCCGCAAACCCACTACCGCACGACTGGCTTTCGGGTCTGTCGTAACGTGTCCAACGATCCCTGTGACATGGTGTTCGTGACCATCGAGGATCCGGGCGTGACCGGCCACGAAGGCTTCAGCGGCCAGATGAGCAAATATGAAGTCACCCACGGCCAATACTGCCATTACCTCAACACCGCCCTGGCAGATGGCCTGATCCAGGTGGTTCAAGAACGCGTCTATGCCGCTGGCGACATGGACTACTCCGAGCCCTACTTCGACACCATCGCCCATTCGCCCTACAGCCAAATCTATTATGACCCAAACGGCTTCCATGTGCGTCAACGCGACGGTTATGGTATGAAGAACCATCCGGTGGTGATGGTCAGTTGGCATGGGGCCACGTCCTTTGCCGAATATTACGGTTACCGCCTGCCTACGGAATGGGAGTGGCAGGCGGTCGCGGATTATGACGGCAGCTTTACCTATGGCTGTGGCACCACCATCGATCCCAACCGAGCGAACTATCATTCGGCCAATCCACTCGGATTGTCGGATAAACCGTACACCTCGCCCGTGGGACATTATCCCGCCTGTGGTTATGGCCTCTGTGACTTGGCGGGTAATGTCTGGGAGTGGACGAGTTCCTGTTCAGACAACATCGCTTACCTCCGCGGCGGTGCCTGGTATGGCTATGCCACCGGGAGTCACTGTCAAGTCACTGAACGCGGTGGGGGCAATCTTTCAAAAACAGAGCGAGACATCGGCTTTCGTGTCTATTGTGATTAAGCCAGAAAGATAAATTTGTTAAGGGTAACACAAGAATGAAATTCCAATTAGGTCCAGCTCCAGACAACACCGCTTTTGCAGATACCTCTGCCTGGACGAAGGTGCGCATGCCGGAGATTCGTCGCTGGCAACTCATGGCCTGTCCCATCGCCGTGATGAACATGGCCATCGTAGCCGGGCTCTGGTTGTGGCTGACACCGGCATGGGGACATCTGCGTTCCATGCACTGGCCCATTCCTATTTCCGGCTTTATCCTCACCCTGGTGCTGGTTCTGCTCTGTCACGAGTTCATCCATGCCTTACTGCATCCCCAAGCCGGTGACTCCAGTCAAAGCATCATCGGCTTTTGGCCTTCACGTATGCTGCTCTATGCCATTTACAATGGGGCAGTGACACGTCAACGCTATCTCGTGACCCTGTTGATGCCCTTTGTCACCCTCAGCCTGATCCCGGTCATTCTCGCCGCCCTGCTGGATCAATACACGTTTTGGCTGGCCTATGCCACGGTCCTGAACGCCTTTGTCTCATCAGGCGATATTCTGGAAACCTTGACCATCTTCAAGCAGGTCCCCACAAATGCAACCATGACACGTAGTGGCTGGACAAGCTATTGGCAAACAACAACCGAAAAGGCTCAATTTTAACCAGATTAAAGGCCGATTAATATGAATACCATGATGAATGATCTCAAATACGCCTGTCGTATGTTATCTAAACGCCCGGGATTCACGGTCATTGCCCTGATCACCCTGGCCATTGGTATCGGGGCCAACACCGTGATGTTCAGCCTGGTGGATATGTTGGTCCTGCAATCGGCCCAGGTGAGCCATCCGGAACAAATGGTGGTTTGCCAGGCGGAGAATGCGGATTGGCATTTCCCTTACAAAGCCTATGTGGATTTTCGAGACAACAATCCGGTGTTCACGGATATCGCGGCCGTGGGAGCATACCAATGGAACACACCTTGGTCCTTAGAGGAGCATCAGGTCAAACCCAAGGATTTTTCTTATACCTATGTCTCCTCAAACTATTTCAACGTATTGGGAGCCACTCCCTTGCACGGCCGCTGGTTTCTCATGGAAGAAGAACGACTCGGAGCCGAACCGGTCGTCATTTTGAGTTATCGTGCCTGGAAACGCTGCGGCGGTGATCCCAAACAGATCGATCGCCCCATCTGGCTTAGCGGAAAGCCCGTTCGTGTCGTAGGAGTTGCACCCAAGGAATTTACCGGAGCAACCCTTATGGGGTGTGACCTCTGGTTGCCCTTGGGTAGTGCAGTGTCACAAGAACCTGCCAGAAAAGGAACCGATGGCGAGATGACCAGTTACCCGAAGGTGATCCCCCTGGGCCGACTCAAATCCAATCTCGACATGGCATCGGCCCAAACCCAATTACAGGCCCTCGTTCCGGGACTCCAGGAAAGGCACCCGACCTGGTGGGACCAACCTGGAAAACTAACTCTGACTCGCCCCGGGCGTTTGAACCTGATCACCAATCAAGGCCCGGAAAGCGAGCATCGCTTTTTCTCGATCTTAGGTCTGTGCCTGATGGCCGTATCCGTAGCGATCTTATTGATTGCCTGTCTGAATCTGGCAGGCATGTTAACGGTTCAGGGGACCACGCGACAACGGGAGATTGCCATTCGCATGTCCCTAGGGGGTGGACGCCGGCGTATCATGCGTCAGTTGCTCACGGAGTGTCTGCTGATGTCGTTACTGGGTGGAGCATTGGGATGCCTGCTGGCCTGGATTTGCATACAGTCGTTGAATGGTTGGATTACCGCTTTGCGACTGCCCACTGAATTACCGGCGGTCTTTGTCGCCCGGTTGGATGGACGTGTCCTGTTGGGAACCCTGGGATTTTGCATGCTGGCCACTCTCTTATTCGGTCTCAAACCCGCTTGGCGTCTGGTGCAACGCAATGTGATGATCGATCTTAAGGAAACCGCCTGTGACGCACTGAGATCGACACGAAAACGCAGGGGAATGCCGCGTGGACTCTATTTGACGGCACAGACGGCTCTCGCGGTAGTACTGGTTTTAGGGGCCGGTCTATTTACTCGCAGCGCCGTACAGGTCGGCAACATCATGGAAGACTTCGATTTTGACGGCAAGCTGCTAATCGCCCTAAACCTGGAAAATCTCAGAGGCAGTCCCAACGATCGTCAGGCTTGCCGCACACTCGTTGAACGTCTCGAGGCCTTACCTGGGGTAGAGCTCGTCGGAACGTCACGTACCAACACGTTTACTCAGAGTTGGCCCTCCGGATCGGTTTACCAAGTCCATTCCGACGATGAACAAACCGACTCTGCCCGACAAATCAGCAACCACTCCGTTCAATACAATGTGGGGCTCAACTACTTCGATGCCATGGGAATCCCTCTATTACAGGGGCGATCCTTCCGAGCATTGGATTGCGTACGCGGTGCTGAAAAAGTCATCATCATCGATGAAGCCTTGGCCCATAAGCTGCGTCCCCAGGGTGACGCCTTGGGATGCCGGCTGCAATACGGTCATGGGAATCACTACAAAGAAAATACCTTTCGGGTAATCGGTATTGTGCCAACCTTGTATACGGCCGCTGAAAAGAAGAGTGGCTATCAGGTCCAAATGTATATCCCTACCTTCGAAACCCTGGCCCCTCTGAATATGCACGTCCTGGGTCGAGATAAAACCAAAAAGGGACAAGAGGCCCTGCTGTTGGCCGTGTCTCAAACCCTGCACAAGTTGGATTCTCACCTCAACATGAGTACGGTTGCAACCCTGCAACAACATTATCAGGGTGACGAATTTGTCTGGCTGACCAGACTGAGTGCACGTCTGGCCCTGACCTTTGGAGCCATGGCCCTATTTCTGGCGACATTGGGAATCTATGCCATCAAGATGTACATGGTGGCCTCGCGCACACCGGAGATCGGCATCCGCATGGCCATGGGAGCCACACGCAAGAATGTCGTGCTCATGGTTCTGCGTGAAGGCGGCATCCTGCTATTGGTGGGGCTCGGACTGGGCCTGACTGCAGGACTGGCCCTAGCCCACTTTGCACAATCCCAATTCTACAACGTTAAAGCCATCGATCCGGTCAGTATCACCATCACCATCGTACTGCTCACGGCGGCCTCTCTATTGGCCAGTTTGATCCCAGCACAACGAGCCGCCAAAATTGATCCCATGGAGGCGTTGCGCTATGAGTAGGAATCACGTCATCAATGGTAAGAATAAAGTAGGGACAGATCACAGATCGCAGTGGTTAGATCACAGTTATGGGAAGCGATGCCTAAGTCTGTGATCCGTGATCTGAGAACTGTGATCTAAAAGGAACGAATGCAATGAGTACTTTTTTCACCAATCTCAAATACGCCATCCGGGTGCTCGCCAAGCGGCCTCGGTTTTCTCTGGTCATCATTACCATCCTGACCTTGGGCATTGGGGCCAATACGGCCATTTTCAGTGTGGTAAAAACAGTAATGCGCCTCAAATCCTTACCCTACGACCACCCCGAGCGAATGGTTTGGATCTACGAAAGTTTAGAGAGTAAGGATATTGGAGCTATTGGCAGCACTCATTCCACCATCGACTTTTGGCGTCAGAACAACACGGTGTTTGAAGACCTCTCTGTCAACGAAGGGACCTGGTTATATGTCGAGACAGGACGGGAGAAGCCGTTCTATATAACTGGACGAGCCGTCTCGTCCAATTATTTTTCCATCATGGGCGTGCACCCGGCATTGGGACGTAATTTTGTCTGGGAAGACGAACAGCCCGGTCATGAACAGGTCGTGATGCTGAGCCATCAGTTTTGGACCCAACATTTTGAGGCCGATCCCGAGGTGGTGGGACAATCCCTGGTCTTCGATGACAAAAGCTATACCATTATTGGGGTGATGCCCGCTGAATTTGGGGACCCGCTCACTAATTCTCTTCTGCATAGTGAATGTGCCCTGCTTTGGGTGCCCTTGCCCTTAACGTTGGATGACAGGTTTGGGACAGGAAATAGCATCACTTGCGCACGACTCAAGCCCGGAGTCAGCCTCGCCCAGGCCGAGATGGAAATGAAGGTCCTTGAAGAACGTTTAATCCAAGCAAATCCTCAAGAAATGGGAGGGCACACGGTCCAAGTGGTTCCTTATTTCGAGGACCAACTCAGTCATAGTCGCACCTATTTGTATCCCCTCTGGGCTGCCATTGGGCTGGTCCTACTGGTGGGGGGTTTAAATGCCTCCGGACTCTTCCTCGTTCACGGAAACATGCTCCGTAAAGAAATCGCCATTCGCATCGCCTTGGGGGCCTCACGCGCCCAGGTCATGGGACAATTATTGATCGAAGGCGTCATTCTCAGTGGGATCGCGGGAATGGTGGGATTATTCCTGGCCACCTGTGCCATTAAGGCCCTGGTGATGTTGGCTCCCGCTGCATTACCCCGGTTAAGTCACACACAGATGGACACCACCACCCTGGGCTTTGCCTTGGTGGTTTCGGTCCTGACGGGATTGCTCTTCAGCCTGATTCCCGCCTGGAAGGTCACGGGTTTCCGCCTGAGTGAGTCCATCAAACAGGGATTCCACGGTCAGGTACGCCATCAACGCCGCCTGCAGGGCTGTCTGGTCATTGGCCAAATCGGGATTGCCCTGACCCTGGTCTTTGCCGTGGCCCTGTTAGTTCAAACGGTCATCCGTATCTATCAAGCAAATCTGGGCTACCATCCCGAGAATACCTTGGTGGTCTCATTTGATTTACCTAAGGAAAAATACCCTCAATCCCAAAAGGTGTTATCATTCTTCGAACAAATACAGCAACGGATGCAGGCCCAACCGGGCGTAGTCTGCGCAACCTTTAATTCAGGTGGACTTAGCATGGTAAGTGGAGCTGGTGTTGGTACCTCCTTTAGCATTGACGGAGCCCCCCCTGTGGCCCCCGGACATGAATCCTATACCCTGGTTGACGACGTCAGCCCAGGTTACTTCCAGGCCATGGGGATCACCGTCTTGAGAGGACGCGGCTTTACGGATGAAGACGTCCAACTGAAGGCCCGGGTCTGTGTGATCGATGAGAACATGGTCAAGCGTCATTTTGTCGGTCAAAATCCCCTGAACCAGAGCATTGATGGCCATCGAATCATTGGCGTGGTCAACACCTTGAAAGACCCCGAAGCCATGATCCACGACACGGTCACCACGTACTTCCCTGTGATCGACCGGTGCTATCGCGATTCCGATCTCATTATTAAAACGACCGGCGATCCCCTGGCTCTAAGCGATATGGTCAAGGCCCAGGTTGCAGAATTGGATCCGGATCTGGCCATTGACGACATGTACGCCTTGAAGGATCGGCTCGGTGACATGTTGGCACCCCGACGTTATATCACCTTGCTGCTGGGTTTATTCGCCTTGATCGCCCTGCTGTTGGCAGCCATCGGCATCTACGGCTTGTTACGCTATATGGTTGAGCAACGCTTCAATGAAATCGGCATACGTATGGCCCTGGGCGCAACCACCGGCAACATCACCCGGGCATTCCTGCGTAAAGGGGTGATCCTGCTGCTGATAGGAACTTCCCTGGGATTGTTCGGTGGCTATGCCAGCAAGAAAATCCTGGGCAGCTTTCTCTATGAGGCCCAGTTCACCAACCTGATCCTGCTGACCGTGGCCATTGTCATCCTGTTCACAACCGGGCTGCTCGCTTGTTACATCCCGGCCCGTCGGGCCTCGCGGATCGATCCTATGGAGGCGTTGCGCTATGAATAGCTACAGATCACAGATCGCAGTGGTTAGATCACAGTTATGGGAAGCGATGCCTAAATCTGTGATCCGTGATCTGAGAACTGTGATCTAAAAGGAACGAATGCAATGAGTACTTTTTTCACCAATCTCAAATACGCCATCCGGGTGCTCGCCAAGCGGCCTCGGTTTTCTCTGCTCATTATTACCATCCTGGCCTTGGGCATTGGGGCCAATACGGCTATTTTCAGCGTGGTCAATACGGTACTCATCAAGCCTCTACCCTACGATCACCCCGAGCGAATCGTACGGATCAGTGAAAGTAAACTAGATGCCGGGCTTATCGGAGTTGGTATCAGTCATCCCACCATCAATTTTTGGCGTCAGCATAACACGGTGTTTGAAGATATTTCTGGGAGCGAAAGCCATCGGTTCTATGTCGAGACAGGACAGGGGAAACCGTTTTATACGCGGGCACGAGCCGTATCGGCCTGTTACTTTTCCATTATGGGCATGCGGCCTTTGTTGGGCCGTGACTTTCTAGGTGAAGAGGAACAGCCTGGTCGTGAACGGGTCGTGATGTTGAGTCATGAGTTTTGGACTCAGCATTACCAAGCCAATCCCCAGATAATAGACCAGTCTCTTGTTCTCAATGAAAAACCATACACCATCATCGGTGTGATGCCCGCCGAATTTCGTGATTCTCTTAATCATTGTGCCCTGTTTTGGGTGCCGTTACCCTTAGAGTTGGAGAGTTGGTCAGGAGGAACTGGAGTTTACGCTCGACTTAGGTCAGATGTGAGTCTCTCCCACGCTAAGAGTCAAATGGATATTATTGAAGAGCGTTTGGTCCAACAACATCCTGAACACAAAAAAGGCTATACCGTTGATGTGCGTCCCTATTTTGCAAGCCAACTCAATCATAGCCGAGCCTGTTTATATCCCATATGGGGAGCCATTGCCTTGGTATTACTGATCGGCTGCTTCAATACCTCGGGACTCTTCCTTGTCCATGGAGATACGCGTCGCAAAGAGATTGCCGTACGCATTGCCTTGGGTGCTTCACGATGGCAAATCATCAAACAGATGTTAATAGAAGGTCTCCTTCTAAGCAGCACTGCGGGAATGGTGGGATTAATCATGGCCACCTTGGTCATCAAAAGTCTAGTGATCATGTCACCCATCACACTACCCCGTTTGAGTGAAACACAGATGGATATAAACACCCTCGTCTATACCCTGGGAGTCTCTGTGTTGACAGGATTGGTTTTCAGCCTGGTTCCTGCCTGGAAGGTCACTAGCTTTCATCTAACGGAGGCCATGAAACAAGGCTTTCATGGCCAAACTCATCATCAACGTCGCTTACAAGGATGCTTGGTGATCGGTCAAATCGGAATGGCCC
This sequence comes from Sedimentisphaerales bacterium, assembly GCA_963662565.2. GTDB lineage: Bacteria > Planctomycetota > Phycisphaerae > Sedimentisphaerales > Anaerobacaceae. The sequence continues at coordinate 283,817 of CAXXXG010000013.1, forward strand.
TAACCCTGGTTTTTGCCGTGGCCCTGTTAGTTCAAAGCGTCATCAGTATCTATCAGACAGAGCTCGGATTCCGTCCAGAGCACACGTTGGTCGTCGAGTTTGAGTTACCCGAAATCAAATATCCCAATAGAGAAGATTCACTGGCTTTCTTTCAGCAATTACAACAGCGAATGCAGATCCAGCCAGATGTCATCAGTGCAGCCTATACATCGGGTGGATTGGTTTTGGGGGGAGGAGGAGGTTTCATTTCATTCATTATTGATGGAGCTCCCCCCTTAGATCCCGGCCAGGAACCATTGACTCGGTGTCAGACGGTTAGCTCAAATTTCTTCCAGGCCATGGGAATGACTATCTTAAGAGGGAGAGGATTTACACAACAAGATGTCGAACTTAAGACCCAAGTCTGTGTCATCGATGAGAACATGGTCAAGCTACACTTTATCGATCAAGATCCCCTCAAGCAGAGCATCAATGGTCGTCGAGTTATTGGAGTGGTCAGCACTATTAAAGACTACGATTCTTTGGCCCCGGATATCGTCACGTTATACCGTCCCGTGACCAACTACTGTTTTGTCTGTTCGGATTTGGTGATCAAGGCCACAGGGGATCCTCTGGTACTGGCCAATGCAGTCAGGACACAGGTTGCGGAATTGGATCCGGATCTAACGATTGGTGAAATCTATGCCTTGAAAGACTCTCTTGCCGACATGATGGCACCCCGAAGGTATATTGCCCTATTGCTGGCTCTCTTCGCCCTGATCGCCCTGCTGTTGGCAGCGATCGGCATCTACGGCTTGTTACGCTATATGGTCGAGCAACGCTTCAATGAAATCGGTATACGCATGGCCTTGGGGGCAACCACCGGCAACATAACCCGGGCATTCCTGCGTAAAGGGGTGATCCTGCTGCTGACAGGAACTTCACTTGGATTGATCGGCGGCTATGCCAGCAAACAGATCCTGACCAGCTTTCTCTATGAGGCCCAGTTCACCAACCTGATCCTGCTGACCGTGGCCATCGTTATCCTGTTCGCAACCGGCCTACTCTGTTATATTCCAGCCCGACGGGCCTCGCGGATCGATCCCATGGAGGCGTTGAGGTATGAATAAGGCTAGATCACAGATCACAGTTATTAGATCACAGTTATGTGAAGCGGTGCCTTTATCTGTGATCTGTGAACTAACAACTGTGATCTTAAAATGGGCGGAGCAACCGAATGCTAGATAAAGACACCAAAATTGTCACCATTGCCTTGACCCTGGTCATTCTGATCCTGGGCGTACTCTTTGTCATGGATCGATCCGGATCAGGAGACAACGAACAGGATGAGACTCGCGATGCCGTCTATGGACAAACCGAGTCTGTGGATCCTTATAGTGGTACGCCCTATGACCATGCCACGGTCATGACCACGACTGTGGATCTCAACTGGCGTGCCGGCAGTCTGGCCACATCCCACACCGTCTACCTCCATCAAAACGAAGATTGGGTGACGGCCGGCGATCCCAAGGCCCTATTGACAGAAACGCAGGACACGACCGTCAAGGCAGTGGAACTGGCACCGGGCTGCACCTATTACTGGCGTGTGGATGCCGTGAATCCTAAAGAGCCCAACAGTCCCTGGGCCGGAGACGTCTGGCATTTCCGCATTCCTCCCAACCAGGCCTTTGATCTCTATCCCCCCGAAGGGGCCACCGATGTCGGTCCCCATACCAAACTTACTTGGAAGCCTGCCGCGAACGCAGTGGGCTATCGCCTGGCCTGGGGCACGGACGCCCATACAGTGGCCAACAATCCGGGGGAAGAACTGACTCTCTCAACCACGTCTTATGAGCCCATGGCTTTGAATCTGGGCACGACCTATACCTGGCGTGTCGATACCGTGACACCGGACTCCGTGATTGCGGGCCAGCTCCGCTGCTTCACCGTCGTCAATGCCGACGATCCCGGGACCGACAACCTGACCCACCATTACAGCTTCGAAAGCGGCACTCAAGACCTCGTCGCCGGTGTTGACGGTGTTCTGGTTGGCGATGCCAACGTGGTTGATGGTGCTCTGGTTTGCGACGGTCAGGGCGACTGGATGGAGCTGGATGGCGCAGCCATTGATATCAACTCTTATGCTGAACTGACGCTGGTCTTGTGGGCCCAGGAAGATGTTGACAATCCTTACAGCGGAACCGTTACATTCGGTAGCATTTGGGACAACGGCACGGGCAAGAATTACCTCATGCTCGCCGTGGGTCGCGGTGACGATATCAACCGTATTATGATCGCCAACACCCCTGACAACGATGGCCCGTGGAATGACGAGATAGGTGTCGATAGTCCTGAAATCGTTGATAGCATGATGCACCAATATGTCTGCACGGTGACAGCCAAGACGTTGACCTATTATGTTGACGGGTCGTTGATTGGATCGGTGGCGATGGGAGACACGTCTCTAGCGGGCATCAGCAACGATTATGTTTATCTTGGCAAGGGCATATACAATGAAGATCCGACCTGGCGCGGCTTGATCGGCAGCTTCAGCATCTACAACAAGGCCTTTACCTATGGTGAGGTCGTATACACCTATGACGCTGGTGAGTAATCTCCAAACATAGACGCAGGGTGGGTTCACCCCACTAAAAATTGAATCGGTGGGCGGAGCCCACCCTACCAGGAGTTATCAAATGACAACGTGTTATCGCATGATCAACAAACCCATCATTCTACTAATCTTAATCACAGCTATCGCCCTGACCTTCAGCGGTTGTCAGACCATGCCTGCGGAACCTGCAGCAGTCAGCCCTCAATTGACCACCATTGAGAGCGTACAGTGGGCGGAGCATTCCGAGAGCGAGCCGGTGGATGTCAATGAGGCCGTTAAGAACATTGCCCAGGCCCTGGCCGAGCCCAATGACAATGACGCCCTGACCCGCGTGCCCCTGACCTTGGAGCAGGTGCGGGCTGCGGCTCTGCGTCACAACCTGGATCTCAAGGTTCAATGCATCAACCCCGAATTGGCCCAACTGGATATCGACAGCGAACGGGCCGCGTTCGAGGCGGTCTTTCATGCATCATCGGCCTATACCTACAGTGAACCCTGCGACGTGGACGATCCCGTGACTCATTACTGGAGAAACGAAGTAGGTGTCACCCAACCCTTGGCCACCGGTGGATCCCTGGCATTGACCATGCCCTTCTATGATTATGAACTCGATCCCGGGACGGGTGTGTCCCGAGGCCACAGCCAGTGTATCCTATGTGCAGTCCCTTTTCCGTGGGGCCGGCACCCAGGTCAACACGGCCTATATTCGCATTGCCGAACATCAACGCAATCAGGTCACGGCCGCGACCAAGCAGGACGTCATCGATGTATTGGCCTATGCCGACAAGATCTACTGGAGCTATTTCGCTGCCTGCAAAAATCTGGATATCCGCAAGGAGCAGTATAACCTGGCCCAAAAGCAACTCGACCAGGCCCGTAAGAAGGTCGCCGCCGGTGCAGCTGCGGGGATCGAAATCGTGCGAGCCGAGGCCGGTCTGTCCAGCCGACTGGAAAATGTGATTACCGCCCAGAGTTCGGTGCAGAGCGCGGCCCGGCAACTGCAACGTGTCATGAATCGTCCGGACCTGACCCTGGACAAGACCCTGACCTTCGAACCTCAAACCCATCCAGCCCCCCAAGGCCTGACCCTCAATCCCGAGAGCTTGGGTACAACAGGCCCTGGACCAACGCATGGATTGCGTGGAGATGGACGAGTCTCTGCGGATCCAGGAACTACGCGTCGATCTGGCCCGCAATCAGACCAAACCCAAGGTCAACTTCAATTACAGTTACACCCATGCCGGATCAGGCAACCAACTCGGTGACGCCTGGCATGAATGGACCGCCCAATCCGGACAGGACCATTATGTCGGCCTGTATGCCGAGATTCCCCTGGGCAACCGTGCTGCCCAAACCAACCTGCGGCGGGCCCCGCCTAACCCAACTCCAACTGGAGGCCAGCCAGACCCGACAGGAACAAACCATTCACAAGGAGGTCATTGACGCCTTGAACAATCTCGAGCGAGATTGGAAACGTATCCTGGCCGCCCAACAGAGCCTGGCCTCGGCCGCGCGTGACTACGCCGTCGATCAAAAACAATTCGAACTGGGAGCCCGCACCAGCACGGACGTCTTATATTCCGTCTCGCGTTTGGCCGACGCCCAGCTTTCCCGGCTTTACGCCTTCACCGACTACGAAATCAGCCAAATCGAACTGGCCCGCGTCACCGGAGTCTTGTTGGGCAAAGATCGAATTCAATGGGATGCACAAAACCAGGAAGGAGAAAAATTCGTAACATTTTAGCGGTTTGGAGAAACGGCCAAAATTGGTTCACGGTTCCGGGGTTCACGGTTAATATAAAACCTTCCAACAACCTTGAACGGTGAACCGTGAACCTGGAACCAACACTTTTGCTTCATATAGCTAAAGTGATACAAAAAATCACACATTCGCTATAAATTTGGGAACCTATTCAGGGAAACCTCATCTAATAAATATAGACAGAATGACATGATACCTCCTCCTTCAGGAACAGAGGCGATTGATCAAGGTGTTCAATCGCCTCTGTTTTTATATTTGAGCCGCTGCGCGGACCTTATTTTAACAGATCCCTCGACAAGCTCGGGATGACAACGATTTTTTGTCATTCCGAACGAATGTGAGGAATCTATTAGAAATAAACATCGAGAAGCGATTCCTAATCCCTCTCCCTTCAAGAGCTTCTGTTATCTACAAAATATCATTATTTTGATTAACACCCCTCCAATTTCCTTCGTCGTGTATGTATCAAGAAGTACGTAAGAAGGAGAATGCCATGAGTACCCTGTTCAACGACCTCAAATACGCCTGTCGCATGCTGCGGAAAAAATCCCGGTTTCACGGCCGTCGCGATCCTGATCCTGGCGGTGGCCATTGCGGCCAACACCTCGCTGTTCAGCGTGGTCAATGCCGTCATGCTGCGTCCCCTGCCCTATCGCGATCCACATCGTCTGGTCAGCCTTTGGGAACGGGGCGTCCGGTTTGACGAGGGCTTCAGGGCCCGCGGGAACTTTCGGTTTCTGCGCGAGAACAACCAGGTCTTCGAGGACTTGGCCGGTTATTGTGCCCGGCGGTTGTATGTCACCGGAATCGCCAGGCCGCACGAGATACGGGCCTGCGAGGTCACGACCAATCTCTTTCCCATGCTGGGCGTCGATCCCCTGCTCGGGCGGGGATTCCTCCCGGAAGATGGGGAGCCCAACCGTCCGCCGGTAGTGGTAGTGAGCCACGAATTCTGGACGAACGATCTGGCCGGCGACGCCAATGTCATCGGCCAGTCCCTGGTCTTCACCACGGATCCCACCGACACGGAGTCAGGGACACCCTGTCGGGTTGTGGGAGTCATGCCGAGAGACTTCACCTTCCCCTTCGGCCGGTCGGTTGCCGTTGTGGAGACCCCTGCTCCTGGATGAGCGTAGGTCCGACTCCTTCCCGATCCCGGTGTTTCCCCTGGCACGCCTGCGTGCGGACGTCACCCTGGAGCGGGCCCATGCCGATCTGGCGGTCTTGGCCGAGCGTCTGCATCCTCCTTCGGGCCAGGCCGATACCGGCCGATTCGGGGTCACTCGACTCAGGGACGAGATCATTTCCGGTCATCGCCGGCTACCGCTGTTGTTGTTGGGAAGCGCGGGACTGGTGTTGCTGATCGCCTGCGCCAATATCGCCAATCTGCTCTTGGCCCGGGCCGTGTCCCGACAATATGAGACGGCCGTGCGTATGGCCCTGGGCGCCTCTCGCATGGGTGTGATGCGTCCAATGCTCACCGAGAACCTCCTGCTCGGTATCACGGGCGGTGTTCTGGGACTGCTGTTGACCACGGTCACGATCAAGGGCTGGATCGGCCTGTGTCCCGCGGATATCCCACGGTTGCAGGAGACCGGTATCGACCTGAGGGTGCTGGGTTTCGCCCTGGGGATCTCGATCCTGACCGGACTGCTCTTTGGCATGATACCCGCCTGGAGGACATCCGGTCTCGGCCTCGGCCCGATACTGACGCAAAGGGCCGCCACGCGACCGGTCGGCTTGTGGCCGTGGCGTTATGCCCACCACACCCTGGTCGCCTCGCAAATCACGCTTTCCCTGATCCTGTTGACTGGAGCGGGCCTGTTGATCCGCACCATGGTCTCCCTGTACAACATCCCGTTGGGTTTTCGACCTGACAATACCCTGGCCATGCAGGTGGTCCTGCCCCAAGCCAAATATCCCGAGACCTCGCACAAGAATGCCTTCCTGCAGTCTCTGCTCGAAGGCCTCCAGGCCCTACCGGACGTCCAGGCTGCCGGGGCCTTTATCAATGCCTATCAAATCGACCATGTCTTCGCCTCCCAGCACGGTATGGATCTCGATATCTTTATTCCGCAACAAACCGCGAGCACATACCTGGTCAAGGGCGTGGACGTGACCCCGGACGCCTTCGCGGCCATGGGCATCGACCTCCTCAGGGGGCCAGACCCTGACAAGCGAGGATCCGGAGGCAATCGTAATCGACGAGGCCCTGGCACGACAGTGTTTTGGCTCGACCGATCCCATCGGCAAGGCCTTGATGACCCACGACCCGGCCGGGCACAATCTGCTGCACACCGTTGTCGGCGTGGTCAAGTCCGTACGCAGCTACCAAACCGCAGAGCCCCCTCGGCCGGTGGTCTATAGATTGGGGCAAACCTTCCTGGGATCCGCGGTGGTATTGATCCGCAGCACCCGCGATCCGGTCCACATCATCCCGGCCATCGATCGACTCGCCGGAGAATTGGACCCGGATGAATTCATCAAGCACCTCGAACCCCTGGGCGACAACCTCTCGACCATGCTGATGCCCCGACGTTTCATCATGACCCTGCTCACTCTGTTCGCCGGGACCGCCTTGCTTCTGGCCCTGGTCGGCCTCTACAGTCTGCTGCAGTACCACACCACCCAACAGACCCACAACATCGGCATTCGCATGGCCCTGGGGGCCCAACGGGGTGATGTCGTAAGATCGGTTCTGACGCAAGGACTCAAGCTCATTCTCATCGGCATCGTCGTGGGCGTGGCCGGATCCGTGGCCCTAACGCGCGTGCTATCCAGTCTCCTGTACGACGTCACCCCCACAGATCCCGCTACGCTCGTATGGGTCTCCGGTGTCTTGGCGATGACCGCCGCACTGGCCAGTTACCTCCCTGCACGCAGAGCCGCCAAGATCGATCCCATGGAGGCGTTACGGTATGAGTAGGAACAGATCACAGATCGCCGTTGTTAGATCACAGTGATGTGAAGCGGTTCCTCTATCTGTGATCCGTGATCTGAGAACTGTGATCAAAAAAGTTGTTCTCTACGGAGTCAGTGAGCCAGGTACACCCAAGCTGTCTTGCAGGATTGCAACCAGGTCATCCGCACTATAGACCTCGGGGATGACCCAGCGTGTGTCATACACCAGCTTGGGTACACCGCCCTGGCCGCCCTGGATGGTCTTGCCGTAGATCTCGATACAGCGGTGCATATAGGTCTCGATCCAGGGATCGGCTCCATACCGATCAAAGGCCTCCTGTCCGATCAACTCGATGGCCCTGGCCTGGGCAACTTCGAGTGTGCGAGGTTGCCAGCGGTCACCGGAATCGTAGGTAAACATAAACAACTCAAACTCCTCAAAGGCCTCAGGATTGGCCCGCCAGACCGTCAAACCGATCCGGACCATTTCACAGGAGTCCTGGTACTGATCCACGTCCTTGGGGATGTAGGGATTGCATTCACCATTCAAGGGCGACGGACACAACACAAAGGCCAAGGCCCCCTGATAGCGACGCACCACCTCATGAAGCATGAAATGCATCTGCTGGCAGTGGGGACATTGATAATCAAAGAGCAGCGTAACCATGATATTGGCATCTGCCGGACCGATGAATGGAACCGCGTCGTTGTCTGCGACAGCAACGGACTCCTGCGCATCGCCATCCAGATACAGAGCCGGAGGCGTGATCAAGATCTGCCCTAACGCCAGGATTCCGGCCAATGCAACACCCACCCAAGACATGCCCATGATTTGCCTTAGACGAAGGCCTGCATATCCACGGACCGCTAGCCCCATCACTAACGTGGCTAAAACCAAACCCGTGCCATGGGCCGCCATGCAATAAGGACAAAAAGCCCCAATCCACTGCTTCTGCACAAAGGCAAACCAAAGCGCACTGCCCACCGTGGCCCCCACCAACACCAGCATCACCTGCCAAGCCAAGTGACGCAGTGACGATTCCGTGGTCGTTGCCAAGAAGAAGCTGGTCACCAGCATGGCCAGATAGGCCCCGGCCGCCAAACCACTGACAGGTACACCTGCCAGCGTGGACCAACGACTGTTGAGCACCTGCTCACAAGAGCTCCCCCCCCCACAGCCGAGCATGGACCGCCCCGCCATATGACGCCAACTGAGAATCAGGCTCAAGACGAGCCCCAGCACAATCAGAGCAGTCATGAGCCAGCGCCAACTGGGCCGTAGGTCAGAGGCGTGTTCATTTATTTTGTTGGATTGCATGTTTGCGATCTTTATAGAAAAGCTCCGCGGCCATATCGAGCCGCGGAGCTTGTGTTCATATTAGAGTCGTGACATGTTCAGCGAGGTCACGGAGTATACCGATTGGAGGCCCCCGGGGTGGGAACGTAATCGATCACCAACACCCCACTGTCATAGGTCCCCTTCAAGGCCGTGGCCAGGGTAATACCGGAACCCGAGATGGGCACTCCCTGGGCATAGGCATGCTTGAGGGGCATGGCCAGAGTCATGGTGATACCTTGCTGATCACCGGGTCCGCCTGGGCCCCAACGCCTGCGGGGCCTCGTGATCACTGCGATCACCGCTTTTTCCCGGTTGGTCCCGCTACCGATCATGATCGTCTGTCCCACGCTGAAGCCTTGGACATCATCGATGGAGATCACGGTCGCACCCGCCTCGACATCCGAACTCAAGGTGGTGCCTCCTGCGGTACCGACCGCCTCGATCACCACCTGTTCACTCCCCTGACTCGTTCCAATGATGATCGGCTGACCGACAACGAAGTTCCCCACGCTGGAGACCTTGATATTCTTCGCGCCCGCGTTGGCAGCCAGGGCCAGAGAGGTGTCCTGCTGAATCAGGAAATCCTGACAGTTGGTATCCGTGTCCTTGCCGTCCGGGTAGCGTCCCGCACTCTTGTTGGGGGATTCCTGGGAGGCTCCCGGTCCGCCCGGACCTCCAAAACCGAAACGTCGTCTCATATCCATCGTGGGCGTCTGTACGTAACAACCGCTCTCGCCCGCACCGGAGGTGGCCTGATAGCCCTCGGCGGCCCAGGGATCGACCATGCCGCCGTAGTTGAGGCTATCGACCACCCAACCGGAGGCGTCACGCAGCACCATGTTACCCGCCTGGGAACCGAAGGCGGGCCCACCGAACCATTGGTCGGGTCGGGCCGTGCCCTGGTAGCCTGCGGTCTTGACCTTCTCGTCACGGACTACCGCGTGGATCTCATGATCCTGGGCCAGAGGCTTATCCAGGGTGATGCTGGTACCCAGGGCCAGGACCGGCTCGTTGCTGGAGTGATCAAAGGCTGCAGCCGGTTCAAAGGTGATGCCCGTACCGCGGGCACTGAAAGGCATGTTGGAAGCATGGTCGAACTTCAGGGGTTCGGCCAATTCCAGGCCGGTACCGGGATCTTCGTCCGCAGCCAAGGGACCCCGGAAGGTGTTGCGGACCGAGGCCGTCCCGACCTTGGTGACCGTCACGGTCTCGATGCCATGGCCCACACTGTCGATATCCAGGCGAATCTTATCACCCACGGAGATGTTTTCAGTAGAGGAGACCTTGATGTTGGTGTCCCCGGCCTTGGCATCCATCGAGAGCCAACCCTGTGTGCCCGGTTTACCGACTTCGGTAATCGTCACAACCTCGTATTTCTCGATGGCTTGGGCGACCGTGGGATAGGTGGCCCCGTAACCGATGGCCATCTTCTGGCCCACTTCGAAGCCTTCCACGTTCGAGACCGGGATATTGTTGGAACCGGCTTTGATCGTAATCACCGGACCATCCGGAAGAGGCTGCCACACCGTGGCCTCACCACGCGGGCCCCTACGTCGCCAACGACGCATATCCTGCTCGGGTTCGGGCTCGGACGGCGTGTCTATGGCGGCGATCTTACGTGATTCCATAGCCGAACCCGTATCGATTTGCACGGTATCGCCGACTTTCATATCGTAGGTCGTGCGTACATAGAGGGTGGACTCGCCCTTGGAGGCGGGCACAACCAGGCCGGAATTCGCCAGGGCCATCAGGTAGAATCCCCGGGCCGGAAGCTGGGTTCCGCTCGGCACCTCAACGGACGAAAAAATCGGCATCTGGGTCGGGTGATGCGTCAGGCTCCAGCCGGACAGATCCACGGCCTTGTCACCGGCGTTATACAGCTCGATAAAGGAGTGGGTCATATTGTCGGGCGAACCGGAACTGACCGCGAACTCGTTGATCTTGACCGGACTG
>CAXXXG010000014.1:0-39020 GCA_963662565.2 Sedimentisphaerales bacterium
CGAACGGGTTGTGTTCGTCTTTATGAGGGTGAGCGTGCATAACATGGCGTACTAGAATAGACGCTTGTAGATAAAGAACTTTTCTTCGGGTGTGTCGCCGAAATAAAAGGGCAAAGGTCCCCAGATGGAGGTATAGAAACCTGCTCCAATGGGATAGCCCATCGTTGACGCGGATGGACAGGCAGGCAGGGTGATCGTTTTGAGGTATCGATAGTTTCCTGGTGGATGGCGTTTGGAGGTATTGTTTTGGGGAATAATGACATACCGTTGTGACGTGGTGGCGGGTGCCTTGAAATCCACGGCCGTGGCCCCGAGCTTCTCCATGTAATACTGAAATCCCCAGTGGCCTTGGAACCCGATGGTTTCCTGAGTCGGTTGGAGTTCGTCCATGATGAGGTGGGCGGCTTTACGATGGCTGTTGGCCCAGGCGTAGTCGGCCCAGGTGGTGGCCAATGCAAAGAGGGCTCCTAAAGTCAAGGCTCCGGATAGACAGATTCTTGTCTTGAACTGAGATGAGGTGGTCAGGGGTTGCACTCGGGTTTGTTGGCGTCGTTCGTATTGACGAGCAATAAGTATGCCGATAGCCGGGGCCATGGGCAATAGCGTTCTGCCATTGGTGGTCCAATTGAAAAAGGTCGAGAAAACCAAGGTTCCTAGAATCCAGCAACCTAATAGTATCGAGACGCTATCTTTGCCAGACGCAACGTCATAGGCGACCAAGATGAGCAGGTGAAGTGTGATGGTAATAAAAAGGGTTAATTGTATGATTTGAGGCCATTTGTATCCGGTTTCATTTTGTAGAGAAAACTCAAGAAGTGCCCCTTTTGTCATCAACAAGATCAAGACAAGACTGGATAGGCCGATGAATCCGGGTATCCATACTTTACGGGGCCAGAGCAGGGGGATCATAAAAACGCTCGAAACCATACACCCACCGGTAAATGCCAATCCAATGAAGCTCTTATCAAAAAAATGTTTCCACTCTTTACTGGCGACTTCGATTGAATAGTTTGCTGCGCTCGATAGCAGGCCATGGCCGTAGATGGATTTGGTGAAGTACTGATAGAAGATCAAGAGGCCGATGGGGATGATTAGGTAGAACAAAGATCGGTGTAATTTTCTTTTTTCAAACAGGGTATAGACCGTGACAAGCAAAAGTGCCGTTGCGCCATAATACTTTGCCAATGCCGATAGCCCGATCAAAAGGGCCGATGACAATAAGAACCAAGGCTTGTTGCGACGTAATCCATGGATCCACAAAGCGATGCCACTGACGTAAAAGGAAAGCATTAAAACATCGGACATCACATTGGTACTGGAGATCATAAACGCAGGAGTAAAGGATGCAATCAATGCCGCTAAAACGGCCTGTTGGCAGAAAGAACGGGCAATGAAATAGGTTCCCATGATCGTGATGACCGCAGGGATGAAAAAGGCGAGGTGCAAGGGGATCTCATCCCAACCGAAAATCCCCGTAACAGCGGCAATAAAGTAAGAGGTCAGAGGTGGATTCTGCATGATTTCCGACATGGGCATCGGGGTGCCATACCAATTGGCGGAGTAATCGTATGCCCGTATGGGATCGCTTTGAATCTGCTCGGCAGACCAGAGGAATAAGGTGTCATCAATGTGATAGGCCTTATTGATGAACGGTATAAGGCAAGCGGCGGTTATTACCGCGATGATAAAAAGTTCTCGCTTGGTACGGCTCTGCTCATTACTCTCGAGGCCGGTAATCATAGAATCCCTCGCGCAAAATTAAACTACAATTTTGTTTTCCTCTGGCACTGCCTTTCAGATATCCCCGTTCTTTAGTATGATATCAGGACAGATGTAGGAGGTCAAGGAATTCCTATTAATTTTGGGTGATTTTTTGAAATAGGGATGGCTAAGAGGGGATTATAGTCCCAAACCGATGGCTTCGATTTGCAGTTCACTCAGGACAAAGCCATAGACGCGGATATCATCGAGGAGATCGCAGCCTGCACCAAAAAACATGGGTTCGTTCTGACTGACACTGCCGGTGCTGTCAGTGAGAGTCCCGAGCAGGGTGCCATTGCCATAGAGGCGGAGTTGGTTACTGTTGGTATTGCGAATGGCCACGATATGGACCCATTCATCCGTGCAGACCTCGCTGGCGTCGATGGACATCTCGCTTTTGGTGCTATTGTCGTCAATGGCAAAACGGAAATGATCCCGTCCGTCGTCGTAGGTTTTGCGGTAGAGCTGGTAGCGTTTGCCGCTGCCATTGTCGTAACTGCCGCTAAAGGTGCCTTTGATGATGAGGCTGTGTTCGCCTGCAGATTGGCTGATCGGTTCGTTGATCCAAAGGGATAGGGAAAAGTCTTCGTCGCCCAGATCGATGAAACTGTTACTGGGGATTTGGACATAGTTGTTCAGTGACTGATTGAAGCCGAGACCCAATCCGAAGACACCATTGACACGAGTGACATTGCCGATGAGGGTTCCATCGCTGCCGTTGCCCGTTTCATCGTCAGCCGTACTGCCGCGACGTTCGTTCAGGGGCCAATAGGCCAAGGGATTTGTCCAGCTCGGGCCAATCGGGCGTCGTGACCGTGATCTCCTCAGAGGGCTGGGTGACATCGTCGGGGTTGGTGTCAACACGGGCCATGACCGTATAGCTGTAGGAGGTGCCCGGTTCCAAATCGGTGTCCGTATAAGCCGAGTCACTCTGCCAGCCCGAGTCGTTGCCGCCGATAGACGTTGCTGAAAAATAATATTCAACACCGGGCAGGCCTAGAACGGGTGCGGCGGACATGGTGACCGAGGTTAGACTATTGGCAGAGGGTTCATTCTGCCAGGTCATGGTCTCTGGTAGTGTCACGGCCTCGGAGGGATCGACCAGGAGGGCCAAGGTCAGATAGAGGCGGTTGCCTGCGTTGTCTTGAACCGTGAAGGTCAACTTGGTCAAGCCGGCGAAGCCTTCATCAGGAGTTACGCGTGCTGTATGGCCATCCTCTAAGAGTTCGACACTGCCATGTACGACCTCGTCGAGGAGGTAGTTGGCGTCTGCAGGAAAGCTGGGGCAATAGGTGGACAGGTCGATGTTGAGTGGGGTGTCCATGTAGGCGGTCAGGTGCCATTGGCCCAGGAAGTTGAGATAATCTTCCAGGTTGGTATAGCCATTGCCATCCACGTCACCGTTATGATCTTTGGTGCTGGGATTCGATCCCAGGGCAATCTCCCAGTTGTCCGGCATGCCGTCCTGGTCGGTGTCGAGGGGCGGGGGTGCCATTGGCCACGGTGCCTACGGCATTGGCAATGGGATTGTCCGTTTCGCGATCAATGATGGAGCCTTGGCTACCGGCCGAGAGCAACTGAGAAACGAGATATTCATCGACCTCGTCACGAACCAATGAAGGCCCCACGTGGTCGGCCACGTAGTAATAGGCGGCCGTGGGCGTCATGAGGTTGTTGATGGTGGGGTAAGGATACGGGGTAGACTCGAAAGTCACCGGGCCGTAGGTCGATTCGCTGCAGTTGGCCCCATCCAGGATGCCGTTCTTGTTACTGTCGTACCAGTTTTCCCAGGCATAGACATGGAAGCTGGAGGTGGCGCTGTTGAAGCAGTTGCCGCTAGAGCTGGGACCCTTGATCATATAGCAGCCCATGATTGTTGGCCTGTGACAGGCCGCTGGTGTCACCAAGAATGTAACCGTTGGTGCCCCAGTTGTAGAGCACGGTGTTGACGAATTGTTGGACACCGCGTCCCTTGGGATTACGAGTCTTGTTGTCGATGTAGAGTGAGCGAATGACCGAGTTTTTGCCCGATTGCATGAGCCCACCGGTGGAGTGGTTCTGGTTGTTGACACCCTGGCCGATGATGCAGTTCTGCAGGGTGATGTTGTCGATGGCCGAGCCGTTGATGTCCACGGTGCCGTCACGTCCCCAGGTGATCGAGACGTGATCGAGCATGAAGTTCTGTCCATCCGAGACCCCCAAGGCGTCCTTGCCGCTGTCACCTCCAACGCCCATACGGAAACGGATGTGACGGATGATGCTATTGCCGGAATCCCCATTGAGGGCGATGCCGTTGCCGTAGACGGTGATGCCACCGCCCGGTGCGGTTTGACCGGCGACGGTGACGTTACTGTGGATCACGATGCGGCTGTCGATATAGATGATCCCGCCGACATCAAAGACCACATAGCGGTTGGAGCCACTGACGGCATCACGGAATGAACCAGAGCCGCTATCATTGAGGTTGGTGACATGATAGACCGATCCCCCGCGACCGCCCGTGGCCCAGCGTCCAAAGCCCTCGGCTCCGGGAAAGGCCGGGATGGCGGTTTGGAATTGCCAGAGGGGGCCCTTGAGGAGTTCATCAGTGGAACTCAAACTATCCACCCGCCAATAGTAGGTGGTGGCCGGTTCCAGGGGCGGGGATTCCAAACTGGTAGAGGAGGTTGTGGTGTAAAGTTCCAGGGCGTTGCTATCTGTGCCCCAGTAAACTTGGTATCGATTAGCCAGGATACTCCCTGTCCAACTGAGATCCAATGTTTGATAGGTAAAGATCAAGTCTGTGGCCTGGTGGGAGGGTGAGGGATTGCTGGCCGCCGACATACCACGAGCCAGACAGGTTTGTCCTAGCGAGAGAGAGAACAAAAGAACGGTGATCATGGCATTCGTTTTGAAGGTCATGCAAAAGCTCCTCAGGTGATTTTTTATTTCCATACCCCCATCACATCGGCAAATGAGGCATATCTTTGTAGTCCAGTCTAATAAATTGGCCAAAAGGATTCAAATGAGAAACATTTTAGGACGTGGGATAATTAGGACGGGCTGGAAGACTTCTCTCGAAACAGCCCTGCAATAAGCCCCAGTGAGATCAGGGCCATGGCCAACGGAACCCACCAGAATCCACGGTATTGGGCTGTGGCCGCATCGGTGACAAAGTGATCCATACACAGGCCGCCTAAGAGGTTGGCACTGAGTGCCCCCAAGCCACTGGTGATGATGGTGAAGAGCTGGTGCAGGCCGGTACGCGATTGGGCATTGCAGAAACTATCGAGGGTGATGTATACGGCGGTGAAATAGAAGGTGTAGGCCAGGCCGTGACAGGCGTTGCCCAGAAGGATGACCAGGGGTGACGAGCCAAAGGCAAAGGCGCTGAATCGAGCGATTTCTGCCAGAATACCTAGCAGTAGGGTGCGTTTGGTGCCGAGGCGGGTCAGGAGCGTGGCCAGGCAACACATGGCCATGACCTCCGCGATTTGCCCGACACTCATCAGGGGCATGATCATGGCCTCGCTGTACCCGAGGTGTTTGAGGAAGGGAGCGGTGCCAAAGTAATAGTAGCGATCGATGATGCCGACCAGCAGACTGACACCGGCAATGAGCAGGACCTGTGGCCGACACAGGACATGCAGGGATTCCTTGGGAAAGAGGCGAACCGGACCATCGATTCGTTTGCCGACTTGAGGGAGGGAAAGGCTGTAGAATCCCAGGCATAGTGAGGCCAGGGCCGAGAGCTTGAGGGCATCGGGCAGGCGACTCAGGTTGGCGTTGTCGCCGGTCTTACCCAGCCAGAGATAACCGAATCCCCAGGCCACGGCCACCCAGGCCACGGTGCCCCAGACCCGGATGTTACCGAATTTACGCTGGCCATCGGGATTGTGATGGAAGGTGATGGCGTTGGTCAAGGGCACGGTCGGGCCCATGGCGAGGGCGTAGCCCAGGTAGAGCCCTTGGACCGCGATGAACCGTTGTTCCCTGGCGATGAGAAACATGAACAGGGCTGCGGTAAAGTGACAGAGGCTCAGCAGGCGTTCGGCGCTGATCAAGCGGTCAGCCACGCAGGCCCCGACCACGGGGGCCACAAAGGCCGCGACTGCAGACATGGCCAGGATCGAACCGGTCTGAGTGCCGGTAAAGCCCATGACCTGTTTGAGGTACAGGCTGATGATGGGCCAGATCGAGCCCATGACGATGTATTGAAGAAACATCATCAGGCCCAGGCGTGTCTTGATCAATCGATGGGGATGGGACATGTTGTCAGGCGTTGAGTTCATTGAGGTAATCGGTCAGTTCGCTGAGGTCGGCAATTGTGCGGTCTGGAATGATGG
This sequence comes from Sedimentisphaerales bacterium, assembly GCA_963662565.2. Taxonomy (GTDB): domain Bacteria; phylum Planctomycetota; class Phycisphaerae; order Sedimentisphaerales; family Anaerobacaceae. Next base: position 6,087 of record CAXXXG010000014.1, read on the forward strand.
AGTCATCCTGGCCATGAATTTCACCGCGGTGGATTAGGACCGCCTTGATACCCACGTTCTGGGCCCCGCCGATGTCCCCCATGACGCTGTTACCCACCATCACGGCCTCGTCTGCAGTGACTTGCAAGGGATCTAACAGGGCGTCAAACACACGGGGATCGGGCTTGGCAATACCCAGATCGCCAGCCACGACGATAACATCGAAGAAATGGGCCAGTCCCGAACCATCGATCTTTTCGTGTTGCAGGCAGGACAGGCCCGTTGGTGACCAGCCCCAGGCGATAGTGACCGTGCAGGGCGTCGAGGATGGGGCGGCTGTCGGGAAAGAGGATGTGACGCTGCTCGCGCTGACGACGAAATTCATCACCGAGTTGCCTGGCCAAGTCGGGATCGTGGATGTCGTAAGAACGCAGGGCGCGTTCCCAGGATTCCTGACGATAATACCGGGCCCATTCGCGCAAAGCGGGTCAGGTCGGTGTCGTCTCCCCAGGAATTGGGCCCAGAGGGCCTCCCAGTGGCTGATGCTGATGCGGTCGATGGTGGCCCGTTCGGGTGAGGCATACCAAAGGGCCTTGGCCCTCGCGTCGTAGAGTTTGATGGAGTTCGATCGGGTCCAGACCATAGCGATCACGAGCCAGCTTGCAGGTCTCCACAAAGGCCTCTTCGGCGGAGGCCATTTCCACCAACAGGGTGTCATCCAAATCAAATAAAACGGCTTTAATCGTCATAGTTCTTTCTCGAACGCCAGTCCATGGCGGCTGCGGTGCGGGAATTTGACCTTCCCCACCCATCGGTATCCCCCGGCCCTGATAAAGGGCCAAGGCTGCGGGATTGCCGGAATAGGCATCCAAACGCATGGATAAAACGTGGTTCTTCCGGGCCATGGCCTCGGCAAAGTCCATGAGTTTACTAGCGATTCGTTGTCTTTGCCAGTCTGGATCCACACATAATCGATGCACGGTCATGGCCGGCTCGGGGCAAGACCAGGTGAGCCCTTCCCATTGGGAGGGGAAATGGCTGTTGACCACGATAATCCCGCAGAGGTTCCGGTCCTCTTGCAAGAGATAGAGTTCTTGACGCTCGATATCCTGTTGGAAGATTTCGGCTGTGGGGTAATGGTTGCCCCATTGATCGTTACCGTGACAGAGAAGATGGGTAATACTGCGATCAATCAGGGTCATGATGCGGGGGTGGGTCAGAGCTGATGGCCTGCTTTATTTCCAATTTGTTGTCCTTTTAGACATTTATTACGCACGAAAACAATCAAATGGTGATCTTTATTAGTAAAGAAGAGTAGATTTTACCCTACGGATGGTCATTCATCATTCGTCAGGGCCCTAGGCTTGACGGTGAGCCGAGGGTGTGAGTATAATCAGTAAGTGTTTAAATATAAATATGTTATGAGGCTTATAACGGAAATTTATTCTGTATAGGTTATATAGCACATAGGAGGCGGTGAATGATGAGTTGCCCCATATCTGCACGGATGATGGTTGTTTTAATTGCTCTAATGTCATGGCCATGTTGGGCAGACAGCTTGGAGATCGTCGATGAGATTCAATTCTACGAGTCATTGACGGATCAGGTGGTCACGGTTTCTGGGGAGTTCAGAGCTGCATTTAACCAGTGTAGAAACCCCGCTAGTCAATTGTGATGTGAATCTCGTTTCACCCAGACGCCTGGCTCTTTTGGAAAATGTTCGTCCTCAAGAGGTCAAGGGACAGTTATCTCGATCAGATTCTGATCAATGGCGACGAGGCCCGATGAAGGGGAATAACTGTCGAATCGCTCAATACGCAACCGGTTCGGTGGTGATTCCCCATGCCAGCGATATCGAACCCTTGCAGATCTTTGAGGATCCCAATTTCGGTGGGGCATCCATGGAACTGGGACTCTACGATGTTCATACCCAGTTTGGTACGCGTGGAGGCAATCTCAGTGAGAATATCAGTTCGCTGATCCTCAAGCGGGGGTACATGGCCACTGTGGCCACGGAAAAGAATGGCACTGGTAGCAGCAAGGTTTATGTGGCCCAGGATTTCGATGTCTTGGTGCGGCAGTTGCCGGAAAACCTGGACAATGCCATTTCCTTTATTCGTATCCTTCCCTGGCGTTGGACGGGTAAAAAGGGGTGGGCCGGTGGAGGGTCCGGGGCCTCGGATGCCATGAATGTCAAATGGCAGTATGATTGGGACAATGTGGCTACCTCAACCCTGAATACCGAATATGTCCCCATGCGTCATAATGCCGGTTGGAATGCCTATGCCAATATCAACAGTAAGAAAACCTCGACCCATGCCTTGGCCTTCAACGAGCCGACAGTTCCAGTCAAGCCAATATGACAGTTGAGCAGGCCTTGGCCCAGTGGCCCAATCTCCTGGCTTCCGGCTTGCGTTTGGGTTCTCCCGCTCCTACTGACGGCGGGCTCTCCTGGCTCTATGAGTTCATTGATGAGGCCGATGCCCGGGATTATCGAGTCGATTTTGTGGCCGTGCACTATTATCAGGGCTGTAAAACGCCGCGAACTTCAGGGATTGGCTGGAAGCCGTCCATAATCGCACGGGCCGTCCTATCTGGATCACGGAATTCAACAACGGGGCCAACTGGACCGGTTGTACCCCCAACTTTGTCGGAAAATGCCGATAAGATTGAGGACTTTATCGAAATGCTGGATAACGCTCCCTTTGTAGAGCGGTATGCCATATACAATTGGGTGGGGCGATACACGTCGTTTGATGTATGGACAGCGGTGACTTGGACGGCTGCTGGAGAGGTGTATCGAGATGATGCCAGCCCCATGGCCTATATCCAGAAGCCCAATGACAGGAGTGGGGGGGACAGGCCTATTATGGATTAGAAGGGCAGTGCCTTGGATGGTTCAGGGCAGGAGAATCATGCTGTTTTGGTCGGTGGTCCCGAGTTCGTTACCGGCGTGGATAGCAATGGTCTGGCCCTGGACCTGAATGGTGAGTCTCAAATTCATGGTGATCCCCAATAACTTAACGGATACGGCTGATTTCAGCTTTGCCGCTTGGATCCAGTGGGACGGGGGAGATGCCTGGCAACGAATCCTTGATGTTGGAGCGGGAACGGACAAATATATGTTCTTAAACCCCCCAAGTCCGGAAGTAATACCCTACGGTTTGCCATGACTTCCAGTGGTTATAATCAGGAAGAGCGTTTGCAGAGTTCATCCTTGGTCACGGGCCAGTGGGTTCATGTTGCCGTGGTTTTGGATGGAAATATAGGACGGCTTTACGTCGATGGTGCTCTGGTTGATTCAGGTAGTATCGTGCTTGATCCCTCAAGACCTTGAGACGGTCAACAACTACCTCGGTCGTAGCCAGTTTGCCGCTGATCCAACTGTTTGATGGATCGGCTTGATGAGGTCAATATTGCCGATTATCCCTTGTCTGAGGCGGAGATTGAAGCCTTGGTGGTCAGTGGCGGTAACAGTAGTGATGACGATAATGGAGGCGGACGGGGTCGGTAAATCATGGATGTTAATATGAAAAACTGGGGGTTAGATGGCTTGACATTGAATAGTCATCTAACTAGAATGAATTTTATTGAAATACTAGGTTTTTTGCTGCTTGATTAGTATAAATCAGGTAGCAAAAATAGGAATTAAGGGTTGTGCTCGTTTGCCTTGAGTAAGCATACGTTCACAGTGACACCTGAGAGGATTGAGGCAGATACGGGAAGGGATGTAGAGAAGTGGTGATGAGAGTACTATACGCGGAAATCGGAGAGGATTTCAGTCGCACGGATTCTGTGTCTAATATTCCTTAGGATTACGTCCTCAACCCTCAGATCCGAATAAAAACAGTATTTAATTCCAGAGTTGAAGTCCTGGTAACATATTAAAGTATCAGTAGAAGTAGCGTAAGAGAGTTGAGTTCGCATTTGCTAAGCAAGGCAATGCAGAACATCCGAAACAATTTGTTGGTGTTTTGAAGGAGGACCTTTCAATGAGACAATCAAACAATGTCCTTAACCGAATCCTCATGTTGGGATTCTTGGTGGCTGTTATGGGCACCACTGTTATGGCCGAAACCATGGCCTATTGGCGTTTTGACGATCAAGGCGATGCCGAGATCGCAGCCAATATCGGTGACGGTGCCGGTGGTACAGTCGCTGATGGAGGCCATGTGCCGGATTCCGATGGACAAACCATTTGGCGGAAAGCCGCGCATGACCATTCTGGTAACGGTAACCACTTAACCACTTGGGAGTGGGAGTGGGCTGGTTTTAATTGGTCAAGTGATGTAGGTGCCCCTGTTGTCAAGGGGTTAGGGTTACCCAATGCCTTGAGTATTGCAAATGGGGGTACTTATCCTGCGGCGATGACATGGTCAGAGCAGAGCAATCCCACGGGAGTTGATCTAGAAACTTGGCAACCCCTCGAATGGACGATTGAGGTCTCGTTTGAGACCAATTACTCTGATGGAGCTCGCTGTATTGTCGGTCGTGATGACCGCTATATCTACCACGATAGTGGAAGTTGGATGAAAGATTTGCCGAGTATGTTCTTCTGTGTACGCGATGGAAAGATTTCCATTGAATTTATGGATAATGCTGGAAACTGGCATGTTGCTGCTGGCGGAGCCATTGCTACTAATACTTGGTATAATGCGGCAGCCACTTGTGATGGTGAAACCTTAAAAGTGTACCTCAATAATTTACTGGTTGGTTCTACAGATATTTCTTGGAGTACTGATAGTAAGTTTGCTTTGGGAAGCTATGTAGATCCTGATTTTGAATCTGGTACTTGGACCGTCGGACGCGGTGGATGGGCTGGTGGCCACGTGGATCGTTTCTATGGCCATATTGACGAAGTTCGTATTTCCGATGAGTCTCTGGAAATGCCTGACTTCCTGTATGGCGGTTATGAGCCCGTGAGCATTGATGAGAGAGCCATTCCTGACGATCTATACAGCCCGTTCCTGCCCTTCGGTGGCACGGTTGGATATGATTCCGATCAAGATCCTCCGATCGGTAGTACGGATGGTGGTTCTGTTTGGGGCAGCGGTGCCTTTTATTCCGACGTTCAAGGTAGTGCTGCGGGTGGCCCGCGTGATTACACGTCTCTGCGTATCCACTTGGCTGACCTGATCAAGCGTCGCGATGTGCGTTTGGCTCAGATTGATTCAATCAGCTATTACACCAATATGCAGCCTGGTAGCCCGATTGACTGGCAGCTGAAGATCTACACCTACCCGTTGGCCGGTCAAGCCAGTGGCTGGTATGGTCATCGTCTCAATTTCGTTAGAGGCACCAGTGATGATGGAAACTGGGATCTTTGGGATACGGATACCTATAATGTAGAATGGGTTCGCAGTGGTGATGGCGTTGAGAGCTATTATCCCGACGTCACGCTCGATACCCTGTTAGCCAGTTCTCCCTATGGAACTGAAAAGATCAATTTCATTGACATCATCGCTGGCTATGCCACGAGCAGTCCTCCAGTTGATAGCTATCTGGATGCCGTGACCATCACTCTGACTGATGGTAGTGAGATCAAGCTGGACCTCGAAGCCAGTCGCGAACCTGTTTGTAGCACTCACGCTGCCCTGAATATTACTGCTACCTCCGCGACTCTGGCCGGTGCCGTTGTTGATGATGGTGGTCTGGAGTGCGAAATCCGCTTTGTCTACACCCCCGAGGGTGGTGCCGCTGTGAGCACGCCTTGGAAGGCTTTCGCCAGTCGTTCGGCCTTCTTGAATGTTGAAGGTCTGTTGGATGACACGACCTACACCTACTACATGGAAATCCGCAATGCATCCGCTACCTACTCTGGATATCCTCGTTCCTTTACCACGCTGCAGTTGCCTCAGGTTCTTCTGAGCTCTTCGGCGGGTGGTTCTGTGGCTGAGCCGGGTGAAGGTCTGGTCAAGCTGGTCAACCAGGGCGACATTTTGGATGTTAACGCTGTTGCTCAAGAGGGCTACCTCTTTAGTCAATGGGCCGGTACTGCCGTGGATCAAGGTTTGGTTGCCGATCCGATGGCTGCTGTAACCTCTGTCGAGGTTTATCAGGCCCTGACCCTCAAGGCCCTGTTCGTTCCCGAGCCCAAGATCGTTTGGGTGACCGAAGATCGTGATGCCGATGAAGACGGTGTGCGTGATGACGTGGCCTGGGTTGAGATGCTGGAAGCCGCTGGTTATGTGGTTGATTGCCAACCTGATCGTTATGTCGATCTGACCGGTAGCGATCCTAACGACGCCAATGATTACATGGGTGAGCTCAATGCTGCGACCCTGGTCATCATCAGTCGTACCGCCAGCAGTGGTAACTATGATGACGGTAATGAGATTGCATTGTGGAACTCAATCACGACTCCGACGATCTGTCTAAGTGCCTATCATATCCGCAACTCTCGTTGGGATTGGCTCAATTCCGGTTCTCAGGTTTCGGACAATCTCTTGAACATCATGCCTGTTGAAGACGCCAATCATCCGATCTTTGCGGGTGTCAGCCTGACCGATGGCAGCGTCATCATGTCGGACTATAGCCAATATCCGACTTCACCAGGTACGACCTTTGTGAATATCACCAGTGTTGGCAATGGTACCCTGCTCAGTAAGCACCTGTTCATGTACCCCTGGATTGCCGAATGGGAAGCTGGCCAGGCTTACTACGAAGGCTCCAGCCAGGTTGCCGGCGGCAAGCGTATGATGTTTATGGCCGGTACTCAAGAGACCGATGGTGTTCCTCAGGGTGATTTGAACCTGACCGCGGATGGCCAACAGGTCTTCCTGAACGCCGTGGCTTACATGATGGCCTATAATCCTGTCCCCACGGATGAGATCTTCATGAAGCACCTCTACACCTTTGAGGATGGCACGGCCAGTGACTTGGTCGGTGATGCTGACGGTACGTTGGTTGGCGATGCTTACATTGCCGATGGCTCCATGATCACCGTTGATCAGGACGACTGGATGGAAATGCCCGGCGACGTGATTGCGGTCAATACCTACAATGCCGTAACGCTCGAAGCCTGGTACACTCCGGCTGAGAACGCCAATACCAGTTGGACCATGTTGGCCTACTTGGGTGATTCCTACAATGGCTATGGTTCCAATGGCCTGTTCATGACCAGTGCCCGTGGTGACGATGTCAGTCGTGCCGCCATCTCGACCGGCAACCAGGCTAGCCCCTGGGGTACCGAGACGGGTGTCAACGGTCCTGAGTATGACGATGGTCTGTTGCACCATATGGTGCTGACCCTCGATACGGCGAACATTCAGCTCTATATCGATGGTGAGTTGATGGGGACTGCCGCCATGACCAATGGCAACAGTATCCATGACATCAGCACCAATTTCGCTTACCTGGCCAAGGGTGGTTACAGCGGCGATCCCGAGTGGATCGGTGCCATTCATAAGTATGCCATCTACAACAAGGTCTTGAGTGATGTGGAAGTTCTCTACCTCTACCTCCAAGGTGAGTAGTGGTCATGTTGTTGTAAGTTTAAAGGGCCTGCCTAGTGCAGGCCCTTTTTTTTGTTCTCACCCCCCGATTTTGCAGGGTTTTTATTCCGATTTCGTGTTTGAGCCTACATTGAATGATATGTAACTGGGTGTCAGTACGTTTGTTTCGATGTCATATTTAATGGAGGACAGTCATGATCTGCGATCAAAACCAATCAATAGTATCCAAACTGGGTATCTTGGGGCTGTTGATTAGCCTTATTGCACCAGCGTGGGCCGGAACGGTCTATCTCGACACTTTTGATGGTGGAAACTACGAACTTAACGGTACGGCTCCGGACATTGCTCCTTCAGGAGTTCTATGGGAGGCGGGTAGTGAGTTTCTAGCCGATGGTTCATTGGGGTCTCAATGTACGGCGGTGCTTCCGTTCGAGCCTGAGATCGGCGAAGTGTACCAGTTAATAGCCGAATTCGATCAGGACGGTGACTGGGCTGCAGTGGGTTTCTTCGACGAGAAACCGGAAGTCAATGCTCGTATGCTGGATAACGCCCTATTGTGGGGCTTGGTACGTGAAAATGGGGATACGGAATCCGATCAAGTCTTTATGGGGCCGGGGACTGGCAATGGCCTAGGTAATGCCTCTACCAGCAGTGCGGCCGAGATTAAAATTCAGCTTGAAACCACCAGCGAAACCGAATGGACGGTCACCTGGATTTTTGATGGCTCCGAGGATTTTCAGGAAACCATCAATCCCGCCGACTATCCCATTCATTATGTCGCCTTTGGCGTCAATGGGTACTACTCCACGGTCAGTGGTGAGATTCTCAGTTTTGAACTGAGAGACAGTAGCAATCCCAATATGGCGTCCAATCCTACCCCGGCAGAAGAGGCCACGGACGTGTATGTACAAGAAACCCTGAAGTGGATTCCCGGGGCCGCTGCCGAGACTCGCAATGTCTACCTGAGCACGGATATCGACAGTGTTGCGGCTGGGAGTGTGGATGCCCTGGTGGCCGAAGGACTCGATGTCAATGAGTTGGCCTTGGATGAGGCTTTTGAACTGGGCGTAACCTATTACTGGCGTGTGGACGAAGTCAATGGGGCTCCTGATTATGGCGTCACCGAAGGCAAGGTCTGGAGCTTTACGGCCGAACCCGTGTCCTTCCCGTTGGACGGTGCCCTGATTACCGCCACTGCCTCGTCCTATGACGAAACCAAAGGCCTGCCGAGCTCTACGATCGATAGTAATGGTCTAGACGAAAACGATCGGCACAATCAACGCGTCAATGATATGTGGTTTAGTGCGTCCGATGATGTCCAACCCTGGATTCAGTATGACTTCAACGACGTGGTCGTGCTCGATAAGATGTGGGTTTGGAATTCGAACTCTCAAACGGAATTCTATCTCGGCTTTGGTATCAAGTCGGCGATGATCGAGGTTTCCGTGGATGGTAACGAGTGGACCGTTGTTCATGATGATGTGATCCTCGATAAGATTGCCGGAAGCGGTAAAACAGGTGTGACCAGCGAGGTTGATCTCGGGGCCATCAAGGCCAGTAGTGTTCGTATCACGGCCCTGTCGACCTGGACCGCCTTGCCTGGAATTACTCAATGCAGCTTGAGTGAGGTTCGTTTCTTCTGGATTCCCACCCATGCCCGCCTCCCCGAACCACAGGATGGGGCCAGTGTAAACAATATGAGCACTCGTTTGAATTGGCGTTCCGCTCGTGATGTGGACCTCCACGACCTCTACCTGGGAACCGAACCCAATGGTTTGGAACTGATCAGCAGCAGTCCCGAGGTGGGCTACGAAATGACCTCGCTGGAATATGATCGTACCTACTACTGGCGTGTGGATGAAGTCATTGGCCAAGAGACCTACACCGGTCCGGACTGGACATTCTCAACGCAGGCTTATGTCGTCATCGACGATATGGAGTCCTATACCAATGACGAAGGCTCTAGGGTCTATGATACCTGGAGTGACGACTACGACGGTTATAAAGACGGTCAGGGCGCCATGGCCGGGCACGAAGATGCCCCCTATGCCGAGAGCACGATCGTTCATAGCGGAAGTCAATCCATGCCCATGTATTATGCCCTGTCCAGCAACGGTGATGCCGTCATCGCGATGGACTTGGACGGTGCCAATTGGACTGCGGGTGGCCTTTCCACCTTGACGATGTTTGTCTTGGGCGATCGTGAAAGCACCGGGAGTACCACCTTGTTTGTCGAGCTCGATGGCAAACGGCAGACCGCGGACGCCTATCTAGCCGGTGGTCTCTGGACCCAAGTGAATTTCTCTTTAGCCGGCTTTGGCACCAATCTCTCCAGTATCGATGAAATGGTGATTGGGGTGGAAGGTTCGGGTGAAGGCCATATGTTCATTGATGATATCCGTCTTTATCGTGAGGCTCCCGCGGTGGTGCCTCCGAGTGATCCGGGGGATGATAACCTGGTCTTGTGGTATCAAATGGAAGGCAACCTCAGTGACTCCGCCGGGAATTACGATGGGACTTCTGAGACGACCCTGTTCTACCAGGATAGTCTGGAAGGCTTGGGTGACGCAGTGGCCTTAAGCGGCGTCGACGACTTCATCAGCATGCCGATTGATAGTATGGTCGCCGGTTTGGGTGACAGCAGCTTTCTGGGCTGGGTACAGATCGATGAAGAAAGTACCGGTGCTTGGCAGCGTCTATTTGACATCGGCACGGATAATACGAATTACCTGTTCCTCTGCCCCCGTCGTGAGACGGCCGGCAATGTCAGGGCCGCGATTCGACGCACGGATGATACCGGTGAAACCGGGATGAATTCGGCGCAACCCCTCAGTGACGGTTGGCACCATCTGGGTGTGACCTTTGACAGTGGGGCCATGAGCCTTTATGTCGATGGTTGGTCCGTCGGTAGCGTAGAAACCGACATCACTCCTCAAACGATGGGAGCAACCACGCAAAACTGGCTGGGCAAGTCTCAGTGGGAAAGTGACGCTCTCTTGGAGGGATTGCTCGATGAATTCCGTATCTACGACCGGGGCTTGAGCGAAGCCGAAGTACGCTATATCGCGGGCGACCGCTAGGATTTACTTTGCGAGTGCAACGGCTGCTATCCTTCGGGATAGCAGCCGTTTTTTTATGCGCCACAAAAAAAAACACATATTTAATGGTTTTTGGTATCGTCGTTTCGGGTGGGAGTGACGTCTTTAGGGTGAGTTTCGGAATGGTTTTAAAGCTCACTCTGACAATTGAGAATAAGCACCCGGATTAACAGGGTGAATTCACGAAAACCTCGGGAGAGAGGTTGGATTTGTTTGTTGCGAACTGGCGCTGACTAACGAAATGTGGTTTGTAGTTTGGAAGGCACCTCTTAATGGGCTAAGAGGTGCCTTGTGCATTGTGGACGGTTAATTGCCAAAGAGATCCTGAAGTCCCTTTTTCACGACATCCGATTCCAACACGTCTTTAATTTCATCCGGTGTTTCTTTGGGAAGATTCTTTTCGATCACCTTGTTGATTTCTTCTGCGGCCTTTTCCTGCCCGGCCTCCACCAACTTGGCCTTGAGCTTCTCGCCTAGGTCATCGCCGTCAAAAGCCAGGCTGGGCCCGCTCAAGGGGCCTACGATCTTGAGGGTGACCTCCAGGTCGTCCAGGACTTTAAGGATCTCACGGGTAGTCTGGGCGTCCAGGCCGAAGAGGCCCTGATCCGCCTGGGCCAGGAGATCGCTGAGTTGAGCCTGGATGGTCAGATCCACTCCGGATTTCGTGACATAGCCCTCCACGGTCCCGCTGGCTTGTCCCTGTTGAAAGATCAGGTCATTGTCTGATTTGAGGCCCGCTTGCATCTTGGCCAGGTCAAAAGCCGTAAATGAGGCGATTAACTTGCCGGGTTGGTTGGGATCGTCGAAGTGCAGGGCGGCCTGAAGGTGGGGGCCCGCTTCCGATTGGATGTCCAGTTCGAGGGGGAGTTTGAGGGCCGCCGGGGCGTCACTTAGGTTCTTCAGGGTAATGGTGCTGGTGCCGAACTGCTCATCCGGCAGCTCGACTTGGCCCAGCAGGATCTCCTTGGCCAACACGCGGGCATTGGGCAGGCTGTCCATACGTTGAGTCAGGTAGTCCAGGTAGCGTTGCGGTGTTTCCTGGACGGCGTCTTGCTGGGCCGTGCGTTCGGGTAACCAGGGCTTGATCTTCTCCAGCCATTCCAGGGCCTTTTTCCCCTGGGCCAAATAATCCTCCAACTTGGCTACGTCCCAGCCTTGCGGGGTCTTTTCTTCGACCTCTTTTTCGGCCTCCGCTTCGGTGACCTCGGCCTGGTCTTGTGATTTTTCCACCAACTGGGCCGGTTCGCTGCGCTGTTGGTCAAAAGCCACACCACTGACCGTGACCTGATCCATCACCAGTTTGCCCAGGGACAGTTGATACACATTGGCCTTGGCACTGAGTTCGCCGATCTGGACCTGGTCTCTTTGCAGGTTGGTACTGTCGGCAATGGCCAGGCCGGTGACACCCACGGCACCCGTGGTTGGTGACAAGGTTAGCGAGCCCACATCCACGGTGGCCCCATTGGCCTCGGACAGCTTGAGGCTGATCTTGTCCTTGACCAGGCTGTTCTTAAAGGCAAAGGACAGCCCTAAGCAGATCACCAACAGGATAATGGCCAGGACCAGTCCACCCTTGCGAATGAGTTTGGTTTTGGCTTCCAGTGTGCTCTTGGCGTCCTTGGCCCGTTTGCCCACGAGTAGCCAATCCAGGAAACGCACCCATTTCTTTTTTTGCCATTGGTCGAACTTTTCGGAGTTGCTCTCCAGCTTGAGCCAGGTCTTGCGGAAGATCAGGATGATGCGTCCTACCATCAGGCCGAAGAGTCCACCGATGACCGGGCCGGCCAGCAGTCCCCCGGTGACGGCATAGCGTCCGAAGTCCGTGGCTCCGGCCAGAGGGACCTTGGCTACGATATCAATCAAGAAGGGCAACTTCTCGACCACGAACAGGCCCACATGATACAGGACCGGTGCCCCGGCCAGGGCTGCGGCCTTGCCGAGTCCCATGCACAGGATGAACAGGCCAATCGGGACATTGAGTAGCACCAGCAGGACCAGCAGCAGGGCGTGAATTCCATAGAAGCCCGGTATCAGGCCGAACCAAAAGCCGAGTCCCACGGCCAGCCCGGCCAGTAGGGGGGACACCTGCCCACGTAACAGGGCCACGATCTTGCGGATACGTTTAGGTAAGAACATAATCACTCCTTTATTTAAAACCCATTTGGTGACTTATTGTAGGCCCTTTAAGTCTCTGTGCAACGGGAAATTAGCCCAGTTCGGCAAGATCGTCTCATTCCCTTATCGATTGACATCCCGTTCAGTGATGCCTATGATGAAGGAGTCGCAGAACACTCTGGTTTTACGAGTAACCCCTTGATTTAAAAGGATTTAATACATATGGCCGGCAAAGGATTTGTGCATCTCCACCTTCATACCCAGTACTCCCTGCTGGACGGTGCCGTAGCCCCGGGTAAGCTCTTTAATCGCTGTAAAGAACTGGGCATGGACACCGTGGCCATGACGGACCACGGTAATATGTTCGGGGCCATCGATTTCTACACGCGAGCCCGTGACATGGAAATCAAACCCATCATTGGCACCGAGGCCTATGTCGCTCCCACCACCCGTTTCGAGAAGGGCGGGGGGATCAAGGGTGCGGCCACCCACCTGGTTTTGCTGGCCGAGAACAACCAGGGCTACAAGAACCTGCTCAAGCTCGCCAGTGCCGCCTATACCGAGGGCTTCTATTACCGTCCGCGTGTGGACAAAGAGCTTTTGACCGAATTGAACGAGGGCATCATCGCCTGTTCGGCCTGTCTCAAGGGCGTGGTGGCCAACTATCTCAACCAAGGTGACTTCGACAAGGCCCTCAAGGAGGCCGAGGACTTTGCCCGAATCTTCGGCGAGAACAACTTCTTCATCGAACTGCAACGTCACGAGGGCGATGTCCCGGACGTCAACGACGGCCTGGTCGATATCGCCAACCGCCTGGGCCTGCCCCTGGTGGTCACCAATGACGTGCACTTCCTCCAGGCCGACGACCACGAGGCCCACGGTTGTCTGACCTGCATCAGCACGGGCAAGCAATACGACGATCCCGACCGCATGGGCTACCCACCCAATGTGTTCCTCAAGAGTCCCGAGGAGATGCGTACGCTCTTTCACGATTACGAAGAGGCCTGTGACAATACCCTCGCCATTGCCGAACGCTGCAACCTCGACATCGACCTGTCCAGTCAACACGCTCCGCGTTACGAACCGCCCACCGAGGAAACGCCGGACGATTATCTACGGCGGCTGGTCATCGAAGGCTGCCAGCGACTCTATGGCGAAATCACCGAGGTCATCCAGGAACGCATCGATCGTGAACTGCACGTGATCCAATCCAAGGGCTTTTCCAGCTACTTCCTGATCGTATGGGACTTCTGTAACTACGCGCGCGAGCGTAACATCCCAGTGGGCGCGAGAGGCAGTGGTGTGGGAACCATCGTGGGCTATGCCCTGGGCATGTGCGACGTAGACCCCATCAAGTACGATCTGCTCTTCGAACGCTTCATGGACCCCGAGCGTAACGAGATGCCGGATATCGATATCGATATCTGCCAGGCCCACCGCCAGGAGGTCATCGACTACGTGCGTGACAAATACGGCCAAGTGGCCCAGATCATCACCTTCGGGACCATGAAGGCCCGCGCCGTCATCCGTGACGTCTGCCGCGTGTTGGGTGTGCCCCTGGACCGGGCCGACAAGCTGGCCAAACTCATCCCGGCAGACCTGGGCATGACCCTGAACAAGGCCCTGGAGGTCGAGCCCGAACTCAAACAGCTCTACGACGAAGACGGACTCATCCGTCGTGTGATCGATATCGGCAAACGACTCGAAGGCCTCACGCGTCACAACTCCGTGCACGCCTGTGGTGTGGTGGTGGCCGATTGTCCCTTGACCGACCACCTGCCCCTGTACAAGGCCCCGGGCTCCGATGACCTGATCACGCAGTACGAAGGTCCGCTGGTGGAAAAGGTCGGCCTGCTCAAGATGGACTTCCTGGGGCTCAAGACCCTCAGTGTACTCATGCGTACGCGTGAACTGATCAACGAGATCCACGGAGTGGACATCGATCCCGAGTTGGTCGATAAGAAGGACCCCGCGACCTTTGAGATTTTTGCTAAGGGCCGCACCAAGGGTGTGTTCCAGTTCGAATCCGAGGGTATGCAGAACCTGTTGATCAAGATGCGGCCCGACCGGGTCGAAGACCTGATCGCAGCCAACGCCCTCTATCGTCCCGGCCCCATGATTCTCATTCCCGACTACATCGATCGCAAGCACGGGGCCCAATGGGAATTGCCCCACCCCATCATGGCCGAGATCCTGGGCGAGACCTACGGTATTATGACCTACCAGGAACAGGTCATGCGTATCTGTAACCGACTCGGTGACATCCCGCTGCGTGCCGCTTACAAACTGATTAAGGCCATCAGTAAGAAGAAGACCAAGATCATCATGGCCGAACGGGAACGCTTCACCAAGGGCTGTCTGAGCAAGGGCCTCAAGGAACAGGAAGTCACCGATATCTGGGATATCATCGAACGCTTTGCCGGGTACGGCTTTAACAAGAGTCACTCCACCCGCTATGCCTTCGTGGCCTATCAAACCGCTTATTTCAAGGCCCATTATCCGGTCGAGTTTATGGCCGCCTTGCTCACCTACGACGGTGACGTCACCGAAAAGGTCGTGGACTACATTGCCGAGTGTCAGAACGAACTTGGCGTCGAGATCCTGCCTCCGGACATCAACGAGAGCGGCAAGCAGTTCACCCCTATCTATCGTGACAAGGTGACACCCGAGGGCGAGGAGCCCGCTGAAGGCGAGCCCGAAAAGGAAGGCGTGATTCGCTTCGGTCTCGGGGCGGTTAAGGGTGTGGGTGAAAAGGCCGTCGAACAGATCATTGTCGCTCGTGAAAAACACGGACGTTTCGAAAACCTCTTCGACTTCTGCGAAAAGGTCGATTTGCGGGCCGTCAACAAACAGGTCATCGAGGCCCTCATCAAGGCCGGGGCCTTTGACCATCTGGGCGGCAATCGTCGTCAGATGGTCGAGGGACTCGAGGGGGCCATGGAAAACGGCTCCAGCATGCAGGCCGACCGAGCCAGCGGTCAGATGAACTTCTTCGGACAGCTCGCCGATAACGAACCCACCAAGGAAAAGCAGGGCCTGCCCAACCTGCCGCCCTGGCCCGAACAGCAGATGCTGGCCTATGAAAAGCAGGTACTCGGTTTTTACGTCACCAGCAATCCGCTCAGTCACCATGCGGAGGTCATCGATGCCTATGCCACGGCCAAGACCAACCGCCTGACCAGTACCAAGCCGGACAAAGAGGTCCTGTTGGGTGGTATGATCACCAAGCTCCGCTACACCATCATCAAGAACGGCAAACGGGCCGGGTCCAAGATGGCCATCTTCGGCCTCGAAGACCTGCAGGGGACCGTGGAGGTGGTGGTCTTCCCCAGTTCCTTGGAGCAGTGTGTTCATTTGCTGCAGGCCGACAAGGTCGTGTTCGTGCGGGGCAAGGTGGATAATAAACGCGAGCGTCCCTGCATCCTCGCCGACGAGATCTTCCCCATCGAAGAGGCCAAGGACAAGCTGGCCGCCCGCGTGGCCATCAAGCTCGATGCCCATACCGTGACCGAGGATCGCATTGCCGAGATTCGCAGCATCTGCGAGAGTCACCGCGGCAAGAGCTCCCTCCTGGTCGCCGTGCACACGGACAAGGCCCGCGTTTATGCCACCGCCGACAACCGTTGGAATATCAATCCCAGCGCCGACTTCTTCCGCAAGATGCGTCAGGTCGTCGGTGAAGACAACGTCGTCCTCACCCGGTAAAGGAGAATCGCTGTGAATACACTGGCAGGAAAATTCATCGTACTCGATGGTCCGGACGGATGCGGTAAGAGCACTCAGGTCAAGAGGTTGGTCCAATGGATTCAGCAGCAGGGCGTTGACGTGGTGACCTACCGCGACCCCGGTGACACCCGCATCGGCGAACTCATCCGCGAAATCCTCCTGAGCCCCGAGCATGACATCATGAGCACCCGCACCGAACTGCTGCTCTACATGGCCTCGCGTGCCCAGCTGTGGGCCGAAAAGATCCAGCCGGCCTTGGACCAGGGACAATGCGTTGTCTTGGATCGTTGGATCTCCAGTACCTGTGCCTACCAGGGCTATGCCGGCGGCGACGGCATCGGTCGCGTCCTGGATCTGGCCGAGTCTTGCCTGGATCGCATCTGGCCCGACGCCACCATTGTCCTCGATGTGGATCTGAAAACCGCCAGTGCTCGCATGGACAGAGAACTCGACCGCATGGAACAGAAGGGCGATTCCTACCACCAACGCGTGCGTGAAGGCTTCCTGCGTCTGGCCGAGCACCAACCCCACATTTCCGTTGTTGACGCCACACAGTCTGTTGAGGATGTCCATCAAGGCGTACTCGCTTCTCTAAAGGCGATTCTAGTCTAACTCACTCATCAGTGAGGGTGTTGACATTTTTTCATAAATCCTTCATAATCATTTATCTCTTGGGGATTGATAAATGGTTATCAAGAAAGCACTAACAGACAAGAGGGAGGGGACAAGTCAAAGTCCCGTTTTTTAGCGAAACACTTCTTCTCTTCCCGCGTCTTGATGAGTGAATGTTGAGAGATTGAATCATCGCCCGAAATCGGTAACCCACCGACCGGGACGGAGTTTGCGCAGCAAACGTAGGGGCGGCTCCTCTCGTTCGTAATCGTAATCAGTGAGTGCAACGAACGGTACTCGTAATCGTAATCGAATCCTCGATCACACTTTTAGAAGCCGATTACGATTACGATATACGAAAGACCTGTCTGTCACCTCGACGGAGCGAAGCGATTGGAGAGGTCTATTCTAAACAAAGCCTGCCGAAGGCAAACCACTAGCCAACAATCAGAAACTAGAAACCAACAATCTAACTCACAGTCGATCCAAAGGACTCTTAACCGTCTCACCGGGGGCATTGAGACAATGTAGGTAGATTTTGGTCGTCTCGATACTCTTATGGCCCAGTAATTCCTGAACCACATGGATGGGTGTCCCTGACTCTAATAAATGAGTTGCAAATGAATGACGAAAGACATGAGCGGTAACCTTCTTTTGAACACCAGCCAGGTTGGCAACCTTCGCAATTGTTTTGCCGACCGATTTATCGTAAACATGATGACGACGCCGAACTCCAGTACGTGGATCATCCGATGGATACTCTGCGGGGAAAACGTATTGCCAACGCCATTCTTTACCTGCCTTAGGATATTTTCGTGCCAAGGCATAGGGCAGATACACATCGGCAAAACCGTCCGCCAGGTCTTGGCGAAATTGAACCTGCACCCGATTTAAGTGTTCCTTCAAGGCTGGCTGAATACTCTCCGGTAACATTGTAATTCGATCCTTGGCCCCCTTGGCGTCACGAATTGTGGTAGTGCCCTTGATAAAATCAAGATCCTGCACACGTAGGCGAAGAGTTTCTTTTAGTCGCATTCCCGTGCCATAGAGCATGTGTATAATCAATCCATGCGGCGTCTTAGGCAGGCATTTGATAATGAGATTCATCTCACCTAGAGTCAGGACCACTGGAATCTTCTGAGGTTTCTTCGCTCTTACAGCACAGCTAAAATCACCTGGATCCTTGTGAAGGACATTTTTATACAAGAACACAATCGCATTCAACGCTTGGTTTTGAGTAGAAGCCGCGACATGCTGATTGACCGCTAAGTAACTCAGAAAGGCTTGGATATGCCTTGCGTCCATATCCATTGGGTGTCGCTTATTGTGAAATAAAATGTACCGCTTTGCCCATCCAACATAGGCTCTTTCCGTGCTCAGGGGATAGTGTTTAAGTCGGATGGCATTGCTGAGTTGATCGAGAAGTTTTGGTGGCTGATTCATCATCATTGTCCTTAAAGAAAAGTGAAACAACGGCTCAATGATGTCTACCCCGTTGGTGATATGACCATATATAGCCATTTGCCCATAAATGTGTCAATTTTATTTCCCCCGATTTCTGCGTTTACTCATAACCATAGCTTTTCTACGAAGTTACACGAATAACCAGAAATCCACTAGCCATTTTATCAGTGCCCTCAACGCTGATATCCCGGAGATTCCAACATTATGGTAGCCCTGGGCACCTTTTTTACGATGGTAATATAGATAAATGCTGCCTTAGTTTACTTCATTTCTAGTCTCAAAACGCAGATTTACCTTCATCTAAAATGTGTATATCAACAAAATCAATCACCGGGGTATGGTCGCCCTCGGCACTGATAACCCGGAGATTCCCATAAAACGGTAGCCCTCGGCTACCATTTTGTTTTGTGAAGCTGAGGTAGATGGGAAGTCTTCGGGTTACATTCTCCTTGATTTTTGAACCAGTATCGCCTAATTTTGGAGCATTGAAGGGAATTTTAACATTTTTGATTAACCGGGATATCAGTGCCGAGGGCACTGATAATACACGTTATGCCAGAAGTGTTACTATGAAAGTATCTCATAAGTTGTGGATAGTTGTAGCAGTCACATCAGTCACCTGGCTATTCTGTGCTTATGTGACAGGCACAGCAATGGGACAGGTGATATTAAATGTCCCCCTCAGAATGAGAATATGCAACTCAATCTATAAAGCACTTTACTTCCCTTGGAGTTGGCTACCAACCAATTTCTTTACATGGGGAAGAATCGGAATGGAATCAATCAATCCGCGTGCAACGACGATAGGCTTGCTTTGGGCGATCCCTGTCGGTCTGTGCATTTCATGCGTATTATTTTTAAGAAAGAGAAGCATAACAAATGGATAGAGAGGAACTCGCTACCGCTCGTCCCTCATCCATCACGTTAGAAAGCAAAGAAATAACATGGCTATAAAAAACAAAGTTAGATGGGTTCTGTATGAATCCTATTTTATGTTCGGTTTGTGCTTATTGTTCTCAACTATGAGTGCCTTAGATCATGGTTCTCGTGTTCTTCACAGGGCTATGAGTTTTACCTGTTTAGCCATTGGGGCATCTTTGGTTGGGGTCCATGCGGCATTAGATTCTATTAAACAGCAAACAAATCAATTAGAACAAAATAAAACCGATGATGAAGAGAAGTGAACAATCACTTCTAACCAGTAAATGCAAGGGACGGCCTGGACGGCCGCCCCTGATTATCGCGTTGAACCTGTAGAAAAACCCTTTTCAAGCTAGTTTAGTAGCGCTATACTGGGATTGTGATATACGAAGCCCCCTTAGCAATTCCAGGAGATAAACATGCCTCGCTATAAGGAAGTCAATTACAATCAGATGCAATGGATCGGTGTCTCTTTTGAGGAGCAGATCCTACCGGGCACGTTTGAATATACCTTGAATGATTTGATTGATAATGCGGTTGATTTGTCTGTTTTTCATAAGCGTTACCATAACGATGTGACTGGAGCCTCTGCGTTTAACCCAGCGGTTCTCCTCAAGATTATTCTGTATGCCTATTCCAGAGGGATTACCAGTAGTCGAGATATTGAGACGTGCTGCAAAAAGAACATCGTATTCATGGCTTTGTCTGCCAATACACAACCACACTTTACCACCATTGCGGATTTTGTTTCGACCATGCATGAGGAAGTGGTCTCACTGTTCCGGGATATCCTGATGGTTTGTTATCAGGAGAACTTGATTGGGCAAGAGATGTTCGCCATTGACGGTTGTAAGCTGCCGTCCAATGCGGCCAAAGAGTGGAGTGGGACCAAGGCAGAGCTGAAGAAGAAGGCTCAGAAACTCAATAAGGCCATTAAGCGAATTCTGGACAAACACCGCCAAATGGATCTTAAGCAACAGTCGTCCGAGGTGATTCAACGTGAGAAGAAGAAGCTCCAAACACTGCGACAACGTTATAAGAAGCTCAGTGAGTGGGACGAGGACGATCGACAGGGTCCAACGGGCAATGTAATTCAAAGCAATATCACCGACAACGAGAGTGCCAAGATGATGACCTCTCATGGCGTCGTACAAGGCTATAACGGCGTAGCGGTGGCCGACAGTAAGCATCAAGTGGTCGTCGGGGCCGAAGCCTTTGGCTCGGGACAAGAAACACACGTGTTCAAGCCGATGATTGATTCGGTCCGAGAGACCTTTACGATCTTGGATTCTAGCGTGATAAATGTCTTTGAGTCTACCAAGCTTACTGCTGACGCAGGCTATCATAGCGAAGCTACCATGGAGATGCTGGCTCAAGAACAAATCGATGCCTATGTCGCGGATCCAAAGTTTCGCAAACGCGATCCTCTGTTTGCAACGGCCTCACGTCATAAACCTAAACATAAAAAGTCGAAGCGATTCCAACCGTCTGATTTTTCCGTCGATTGGGAAGCGATGCGATGTACTTGCCCGGCGGGTAAGCCGATGTATTTAGAGAACAGTAATTTTCAAGTTAAAGGCAAGAAGGCGATCTGCTTCAGGGCTTGGATGCATGCATGTTCTGAGTGTGATCTAAAGGCTCAGTGTTTACGTCATCCGAACCAGAAGACCGCACGGCAGGTCCACTTCTTCACAGGGCAGACCACCGAACGATACCAGGAGAAGACCTATACCCATCAGATGAAACACAAGATCGATTCGCCTGAAGGTCGTCATATTTACAGTCAACGGCTCGGCACGATTGAACCGGTCTTTGGACATATAAGAAGTACTCTAGGCTTAGATCAATTTAGCCTTAGAGGTAAACAAAAAGTCAATACCCAGTGGTTACTCTATTGCACAGTGCACAACATCAAGAAGATCTTTAGGTTTGGAGATGGGCATGCCTATGCGTAAGGCCCCCAAAGAGGTCGAGATGGTCAACGAAAAGCAGTAAAGCGGCATGCAATTGCCATTTGAAAGCGTTATCAGCGAACTCGTAGGCTAAAAACGAACAAACAAACGGTAGAAAACATTTTAATCCGAAAATCAATACTGTAGGATATTACTCGCTTGTCAGGTGACTTATTCTACAGACTCGTTATCCTTCAAAGGTGCAGGATTGTTGACCTTACAAATCCAACAAAACCTTCATAATGCAGTGCAACGTGTTTTGCGAGATGATTCTTTTCTTCTGAAATACGATGTACATGAGCAAACTCTTAGTCATCGAATAGCGGTGTATCTGGAATCTATGTTTCCTGAACATCACGTCGATTGTGAATACAATAATGACCTAGATTCCCAGAGCGGACGAAAGCAAGTTCAATATCCGAATAATGATGAAGTTTCAATTGTAAGGCCTGATATCATTGTTCACCATAGAGGACGTAACGGAAGACATCATAATCTCTTGATTATAGAGTTAAAAAAATCAACCAGCACGAAATCAGATATCGAAGGGGATAGAATCAAGCTATGTGAATTCACTGCCCTAGGAAAAATTCAGCATTATGGCTATCAATGTGGTGCTCTATTGATCCTTGGAGTCAAAGAGAATGCTGGAGAGAGTAGAATTGAGTGGTTTGAGAAAGGCAACTCAATAGATTAGAAAAATAATGGATAATCGGGTAGCCGGGGGTTTTTAGCCCCCAGCCCCCACACCACCTAGCATGCGGGTCCGCACTAGGCGGTTCCCAAAAGGTTACCGGGACGTCCAGGGACTATCCGGGTAATGAATCTTACACCAGTGCTCTTTGACATTGTATAGACCGAGCTGAGCAAACCATTGATTGGTCATGCCCGTTTGCGTCGCTAAAGTTCGTGACAGTCGCCACGGACCTTTACGACTACGAGCCGTATCAATCGCAGTCTTGCGGTCAGTGCCAAGTTTCATCAGTTCACGTACCTTGGTCCGGGTGTAACGCCACTGCTTCCATAAGCACATCCGTAACCTGCGCCGAATCCAAGAGTCGAGCTTTTGGAACGGACGGTAGTACTGAGAGATCCCGAAGTACCCCATCCAGCCACGCAGGTAGGCATTGAGCTTGTCGAGTCGGTGTGACATGGACACCCGCCAACTGCGACCGGTTAGACGCTTGACCCGACGTTTGAATTCGCCATAGGCCTCCTTCGTCCAACGGATCTTTTTACCGTAAAAGGTAAAACCAAGAAAGGTACAGTCGGTCGAGCGACAGACGCGGCTCTTGTCCGTATTGATCCGGAGTTTGAGACGTCGATCCAGGAACCGGGTGATGCTGGCCATCACACGCTGCCCTGCACGCTGGCTCTTGACCAGGATGACGAAGTCATCGGCATAACGGGCAAAGCGATGGTCGCGTTGCTCCAGTTCTTTATCCAGGTCATCCAACAGGATATTGGACAGCAGCGGTGACAGTGGACCGCCCTGCGGCACACCCTTGCGAGTGCATTGCAGGCGTCCATTGACCACCACCCCGGCCCGGAGGTACTTGCCGATCAGGCGTAATACGCGTCGGTCGCGGACATGGCGTCCCACACGGTGCATGAGCACATCGTGGTTGACCGTATCGAAGAACTGCGACAGGTCGATGTCCACGGCAACGCGATAGCCCTCTCGAATGAACTGGCGGACTTGACGGACCGCCTGATGGGCACTGCGACCCGGTCGAAAGCCGAAACTCGATTCCGAGAACGTCGGATCGAAGATCGGGCCTAAGACTTGGGCCATGGCTTGCTGGATCAGTCGATCCAGGACCGTGGGGATCCCCAATGGACGTGTGCCGCCCGTGAACTTGGGAATCTCCACACGGCGAACCGGCTGAGGGACATACGTCCCGGCCAGTAGAGCGTCGCGAATCTGTCCCCAGTGCTCCTTGAGATAGGCCCAGCAGTCTTCGATGGACATCTGATCGATGCCGTGACTGCCTTTGTTGGCCTTGACCTGTTTCCAGGCCGCGAGCATGTTCTCACGAGACAGGATTCGCTCCAGTAGAAAGAGTTCAGGCTGGCTCTGATCTGCAACGCGCCGCCGCGAGACTCGGCCATACGGCTTCAACGTCTCGGACGAGCTTGCAGGAGATCCAGACCGACCTAGGGTTCGGCCCTTCCCTGTGTGAGGACAGGTACTATGGCCTCGGCTGACTCCTGACCGATCATCACTAGTGTTACCACTGGTGACGCTATCCCAGAGGGTCGCTTGTCGGTCAGGCCTCCCCGGATAAGGACGTGAACTGTCACTACGCAACCGCGTCATTTACCGTACCTCCCGAATCCAGGGCGTAACGATGATGTGCCCGCTTACCCGAAGGCTCGGCCTTGTATGACGTTTCTGTTCGTCGGCTCGTAGTTTTGCACTTGGGCTTCCTTTAGACCCTGTCTCGCGACAACGCCCTTGCCCTCGGCTAGTACTTGTGCTTAAGATAGTCAAAACAATATTAACCCTTAAACAGGATTCACGTACAGAGGACTAAGCAGTGACCACGGTGGTCACCGCCGCACCTCATAAGTTCACGCCCATGCCGGGCGTACACCAAGGGCTCCATGTCACGCCGCTGACGCGGCGGCCATGAGCCCTATCGTTCTACCATAAGGTATTAATAAAATGAAGCTATTCATAAGACTACTAGTCCTTCTCTCATTTATAGCGAATATCGTAGGATGTCCCACCTCGGATGATTCAAGTCAATCAGCGACTGACCAACAAGCTAGTCAGGCTGAATCCCAGTCAAATGATAAGACCGGCAAAACCTGTTCAGTGCATAATTGTATTCTTGAAGAGCGTACTGTAAGAATCACATATGGTTGGAGTCCCATTGTAGATCCATTTATCGACGGTCTACCATACTCAGATACTCCAATATTTGGAGGTGACGTTATAAGTTCTCCGGTAGAGAAAGACAGAAAAAAGTGGGTCTGTCCTAAGTGCGCAATTGAACGTCGCTGGAGAATAGCCTATGCACTTAGTACTGGTACTCCTGAAATCCCACCAGGTATTTTTATGGAAGATAGAACAGGAGGATTCATCCGACCCGCTGACGCGGTCGAATGATCCTCGGCGTTCGCATCATAAAAGGAGAATCATATGAAAGATGACAAAACACCACTCCACACTGCTGTCCAAGATAATCAGCATTTGCTGATTACACTTTAAAATCCTTTGCCGAAACACTTGTTTCGGACAAGTTGTTCGAATGTTCTGAGTTTAGGTTATAGCTCTTTTTTGACCTCTGTTTCATTATGCTGTCCAATTACGATTCAAACAACATCAACTGGGCCTCTGGAGGCCCCAAGGCTGGCGTTTCAAACGGTTTGTCAAGCCATGACCATAACTCCCGATACGTTAAGAGATTAAACCTTAGCATGGCCGATAGATTCGACAGACTCCATCCAAACGTAGAACGCATCTGTAAAATCTTAAAGACCAACATACAGAGCAATGCTGTCCAAATCTGAATCTTAACCGCATTCTCACTGGTCCCAACAAACGTCTTGATCTTGAGGTTCTGCTTGATCGCCTTGAAAAACAGTTCGATCTGCCAGCGGTCTTTGTAAATCCGACCAATGGTACTAGCGGCAAAGTCCATGTGATTCGTTAAAAGCACCAGTTCCTTTTGGTTCTCAGCGTCCCAAACGACTACACGACGTAACCGTCTAGGGCATTTCTGTTTGGCATAATGGCCTGTTAAAACGATCTCTTGATCTTTTAAGACCGAACCACGCTGCGGCACTGGACGATTCTTCACGGCACGATAGGCCATATTGGTCTTGGATCGTGTGACAAACCAGACGCCTTGGCGAGTCCACCGATCAAACAGGGTGTAATCAACATAGCCACGATCCATGGCCACAATCGTTCCTGGCTCAAATTCTAGGGTTTGAGCCACTTTGACCTCATGGACATTGCCGGTACTCAGACAGGCCCATTGAGGTAGGCATCCTTGGTGGTTGAGCATCAAGTGTAGCTTGACGGCTCCCTTTTTCCGGCGAAACTTGGCCCAGTCAAACAGACTAAGGCACAAATCGATCGTTGAGGCATCAATACTGACCAAGGGATTCTTAAAGCGAAAGCGTCGCTTCTGCTGATCCGCTAGTGAATCGGCCTGCTTGAACACATGATAAAACATCGTTTCAAAGAGCTGCCACGGTCGGTGGCTATTGGCATAGCTCAGGGTAGAGCGAGCCGGAGCCTCTTTGAGGCCCAAATGAGTCAGTTTGCCCATCGCAGTGGACAGTCCACCACAAATCTCACGTAACGAATCGGCACCAGCCAACTGACAGAACATCATGGCCACAAATTGGTCCCAACAACGAAAGCCTTTGGCACCTCGTTCCGCATCCCAATGCCGAACGGCACGGGCAAAGTCATTACGATTTATCAAAGAAAGCACTTGCGTGAATAAACTGCCAACCTTTACCATAATTGCATCTCCGGTTTGTATTGGTTCCTTATTTTGAGCAAAACAAGTATACCAATCCCGGAGATACTTTTTTATGACCTTTTCAAATCGCTATCTTGGACAAGAGTGACCACTCCATTTAAAAATACTATGCATTGAGGCTTTCCTTGTGTTGTCTCTTTCAATAATTCTACCAATTGTAGCGAAGATGGATGGGGAGAAGATAGAGCCTTCAACGGGACTCCCTTTTATGTTTGTCGGTCTCATTGGAGTCTCTGCATATGAGATAGTTTCCCGTCTGTATAAACGTGTGATTGCTCTGGAACAACTCGCTGAAAGTAAAGAAAACAATCTCGAAAAAGAACAATGATTAATGCGAACATGTCGCTGAAAAGAGACAGGCTGACGCCTGCCCCTTAGCTCATCGTTGAACCTGTAGAAAAACCCTTTTCAAGCTAGTTTAGTAGCGCTATACTGGGATTGTGATATACGAAGCCCCCTTAGCAATTCCAGGAGATAAACATGCCTCGCTATAAGGAAGTCAATTACAATCAGATGCAATGGATCGGTGTCTCTTTTGAGGAGCAGATCCTACCGGGCACGTTTGAATATACCTTGAATGATTTGATTGATAATGCGGTTGATTTGTCTGTTTTTCATAAGCGTTACCATAACGATGTGACTGGAGCCTCTGCGTTTAACCCAGCGGTTCTCCTCAAGATTATTCTGTATGCCTATTCCAGAGGGATTACCAGTAGTCGAGATATTGAGACGTGCTGCAAAAAGAACATCGTATTCATGGCTTTGTCTGCCAATACACAACCACACTTTACCACCATTGCGGATTTTGTTTCGACCATGCATGAGGAAGTGGTCTCACTGTTCCGGGATATCCTGATGGTTTGTTATCAGGAGAACTTGATTGGGCAAGAGATGTTCGCCATTGACGGTTGTAAGCTGCCGTCCAATGCGGCCAAAGAGTGGAGTGGGACCAAGGCAGAGCTGAAGAAGAAGGCTCAGAAACTCAATAAGGCCATTAAGCGAATTCTGGACAAACACCGCCAAATGGATCTTAAGCAACAGTCGTCCGAGGTGATTCAACGTGAGAAGAAGAAGCTCCAAACACTGCGACAACGTTATAAGAAGCTCAGTGAGTGGGACGAGGACGATCGACAGGGTCCAACGGGCAATGTAATTCAAAGCAATATCACCGACAACGAGAGTGCCAAGATGATGACCTCTCATGGCGTCGTACAAGGCTATAACGGCGTAGCGGTGGCCGACAGTAAGCATCAAGTGGTCGTCGGGGCCGAAGCCTTTGGCTCGGGACAAGAAACACACGTGTTCAAGCCGATGATTGATTCGGTCCGAGAGACCTTTACGATCTTGGATTCTAGCGTGATAAATGTCTTTGAGTCTACCAAGCTTACTGCTGACGCAGGCTATCATAGCGAAGCTACCATGGAGATGCTGGCTCAAGAACAAATCGATGCCTATGTCGCGGATCCAAAGTTTCGCAAACGCGATCCTCTGTTTGCAACGGCCTCACGTCATAAACCTAAACATAAAAAGTCGAAGCGATTCCAACCGTCTGATTTTTCCGTCGATTGGGAAGCGATGCGATGTACTTGCCCGGCGGGTAAGCCGATGTATTTAGAGAACAGTAATTTTCAAGTTAAAGGCAAGAAGGCGATCTGCTTCAGGGCTTGGATGCATGCATGTTCTGAGTGTGATCTAAAGGCTCAGTGTTTACGTCATCCGAACCAGAAGACCGCACGGCAGGTCCACTTCTTCACAGGGCAGACCACCGAACGATACCAGGAGAAGACCTATACCCATCAGATGAAACACAAGATCGATTCGCCTGAAGGTCGTCATATTTACAGTCAACGGCTCGGCACGATTGAACCGGTCTTTGGACATATAAGAAGTACTCTAGGCTTAGATCAATTTAGCCTTAGAGGTAAACAAAAAGTCAATACCCAGTGGTTACTCTATTGCACAGTGCACAACATCAAGAAGATCTTTAGGTTTGGAGATGGGCATGCCTATGCGTAAGGCCCCCAAAGAGGTCGAGATGGTCAACGAAAAGCAGTAAAGCGGCATGCAATTGCCATTTGAAAGCGTTATCAGCGAACTCGTAGGCTAAAAACGAACAAACAAACGGTAGAAAACATTTTAATCCGAAAATCAATACTGTAGGATATTACTCGCTTGTCAGGTGACTTATTCTACAGACTCGTTATACTCTCAGCTATTCAGATTAGAGCAATGAGCAAACTGATACATTGGACAACACCATTTTCTGAGATGAATGACCCATCTATTGGTGTAATGGTCGCCTCCGTCAACAGTACTCATGATTGTGTATCGGTCGTTGTAGCCCCAAGGGGAATTGACGAGTACCCCAAGCATGTAATTAGCTTTGGTGAATCAGTAGCATTCTCAAGTATGTCTGAATCCTACTGTCCAGATCTAGGGATCACAGAAGATATGTTCCCAAAGAATTGCCAGGGTATTTACTCATTCAAATGGATTGATTCACCTTGGCTGAAATCATATGAAACAGGCAAGTGGTTTCTGCCTGGCGTACCGGATGATGGAGCATCAGAAATGCAGCTATGTCATTACATACTCTTTGGTATAGACAACATTGTCCAGATCGTTACAGCCTCAGAACCAAAGATAGAGACAGTGACAGAAACAAAAACTATTAATATTAAGTACAAGGTATAACAAGCGTGGGGGATTATGGGTCAGCCCTTTCTTTAGTCTTTAACTTGACACCTCTCCTACGCGTCTGTAGTCTTTTGCCATGGCTAGACCAATACGAATCGAGTATGAAGGCGCAGTATATCATGTAACGGTTCGCGGTAATGAACGCCACGCCATTTTCAAGACCAATGCAGATCGTGAGCGGTTTGTCCGAACACTGTCTGACAGTGTTGATCGGTATGATATCCGATTGTATTTGTACTGCCTGATGCAGAATCATATCCATCTGGTCCTGGAAACACCACGCGGAAATCTTAGTCGCTTTATGCATCGGTTGCAAACGTCTTATACCGTGTATTTTAATCGAAGGCATCGGCGCAGTGGCCATTTGATGCAAGGTAGATTTGGGGCATCTTTAGTGGATGAGGACCTCTACATCCTCAAGCTGAGTCGTTATGTTCATCTTAATCCAGTTTTTACGCGAGCCAATAAGGCCAAGCCGCCTTCAGAACGCATATCAATACTGCGGGGATATGTATGGAGCAGTTATCGTGGTTATATTGGCCAAGCCAAACAAGATGATTTTGTAGACTACGGCCCTGTATTGGGTATGATGGAAGGGGCCAGACGCAACGTCAAGTCCCTCTATCGACGTTTTGTGGAAGCGGGGATCGAGGATATTGATTCTGCGGTCATTGATGCTAAGAAACGGTCACCCTTGTGTATTGGTTCAGAGGAAAGTGTAGAACGCATCGGGGGACGTTATCGTGAATTGGTTGAGTCGCGTCAGCATAAGGAGGATATTGCCTTTGGCCGGATTTCTTTTTCGATGGATCCCGAAATGATCTTGTCATGTGTTTGTGAGGCGTTTGGTGTGGAGAGGACCTCTCTCTTCCAAAGACGGCGAAACAGCTTTCTTCGAGCAATGGCTAGCAAATTTCTTTGTGAGATGGGAGGATTGACGCAACGTGAGGTTGGTGTTTTACTCAGAAGTGGTAATGGGGCCTCGGTGAGCAAGCAGTTAAAGAAATTAGCCCTCCACCTTAGAACCGACCCGGCTCTTGAAAAGCTCCGGAAAGAGATTCAGACGGCCTTAAAGACTAAGGAAAGGGCTGACCCTTAGGTTGCCCCTTAGGTTGCCCTTAGGTTGCCGACCCTTAGGTTGCCCCGGAATATTCTAGTAGAGGGAACAGCATGATAACGAAAAAGATGCAAACGTTGTTTTGGGTTACAATTCTCACTCTTGTCTCGACCCTATGCGGGTGTCGGTCTGTAACTTGCCCGGAAAACAAGGCTCAAATGGCCATGAAGCCAAAGAATGGTGATCCTCGTAATTCATTGATTGAGCCAGAAGCGAAGAGCGTATTTGGACAAGAATCCATGACTAGCGCAGAATATAAAGCGAGAGGAGATGAAAAACGAAAAAATGGAGATCCTGAGGGAGGACTCATTGATTTAGATAAAGCCATTGAGTTAGCACCAACAGATTACAACGCTTACTGGATACGTGCCATAATCAAGGAGGCCTATATACATGACAGATCTGGTGCGTTGCAGGATTATGATAAAGCTATAGAACTCAATCCAGACATCTGGCGTATATACCGTCAACGAGGGGATATCCACAGAAAGAACAAGGATTATAGTCTTGCTGTTTCTGATTTTAAGAATTCGGCAAAACTCAATTCAAATGATGACATCTCACGGCTTCATCTGGCCAATATATATACTCATTCTCTCATGATTAAAGAAGAAGCCATTAAGGCATGGTATGATCTCGCTACCGTCTATCTTCGGCACAACCGTCGAAAAGATGCAATCAACTGCCTTACCGAAATGTGTGTCCTCGATGACAAACACGAGTTGATAGACAAGTTAAGAAATATCCTTTCTTTGACTAACGTACCTGTTGAACCTCAGTAATGCCCTACATCGTATCGCGGTTCAAGGATGGACTAAAGAGGAGGCTATTCAAGAAATGTCTCAAGGAGATTTTGGTTTTCATGGTATTTGGCAGAATCTAACGAAATGGATTCGGGAGATGAACATCCAGTCTATCAAAGAGGATGCTGGAATTCTTAACGACATAGAGCATCGAGATCTATGAGACCGCTCACATATTCTCGTCTTATTGTCTCGTGAGTTAAATGCCCCAGAACAATTATCTAACAAATAAATCTACCAGAATGAGAACACCCATGTTGCCGCATTTGGCCATACCGGCCTGTTTGTGGGTTTCTAAGGATCCGGTTGACAAGGCTATCGAGATGTTGCAAGCTATCGAGAAAACAGGTGAACAAGAGTTTACAACTGGTTTCATAACTCCTTTTGGCTGCAATCGGCTGCCGTGGATCTGCGTTCTCGGAAAAAAGGCTTCTCGCTCGATTTCTCCATAAAATCAGTTATGAAACCCGTTGTAGGGATTTTTAGCATTACTTAGTGAGGTGTCCAATGGTGCAATGGCGACTTATGGTCTTAGGGGTGATGTTGTGGTGTGGTTCTTTATGGGGGGCGCAGGCCTTTGATCGTCATGAAGAACGCGATCTTGCCATGCTCAAGGGTTTATCATGGGTGAGTGCCTATTTGGTGGATGAGGATCATTTTCGCGATGTGGATTTCGATTGTTTTCATATTTTTAACGAGATTCACCGCACGGCACACAATCCACTGATTGGTCAGTGGTGCGAATCGGTGGCCTTTATGTACGGCCAACGTCTGAAGGAATACACCACGCTCTTTCGCGATCCGTTGCGGGGTTATCATTGCTTACAGATGCTGTCACTGTCCTGTTCTTCGTTCGATCGGATTGATTTTGAGCCTATGTATAAGAAGGCGAAGGCCTCGTTTGAAACCTACAAGACGGATCAGCAGATTTATTGGATTGAAGTCGATAACCTGGAGGAATTGAGCGAGAAAAATTTGTTTAATTTGTTGATCCGAACTTATGAACTGGAACGCATTAATCTTGCTTATGACAATGAATATCATGCCGATTTTAGGTTATTGGATATGTTACGCTATCTCAAGGCCAAGCCCCTGGTCGCGATTGAGGATGATTCCAGTCTCTACAAAAATACGTGGCGCGATCATTGTTATCTTGCGACGCATATTGTGTTGGCGTTGAATAATTATAATGAATTTCAACTGCAGGAGAGTGATGCACCTTGGGTCTTTGATTATATTCGTGCCAGCTACCCTGCGGCATTTGCCCGCAATGATGTGGAACTGGTGGGGGAATTTGTGGATAGTTTACGTGCCTTGGGATTGACTGAGGATAATGATGAGATGGTGCGACAGGGAACCGAATTTCTTTTGGATAGCCAGAATGTAGATGGGAGCTGGTCTGCGGTATTGCCAAGCACCGGAAACGGTTCCTGGCGACCCTATCATATCATGCATCCGACCTGGTGCGCGTTGGTGGGTTTGCGTCCACGTGTCTATCTCGAGGACACCCCTTACCAAAATCGCATCCGAGAGATTCTTAATGAACTCAACGGGGAGCAAAGCACGAACTAACATGTCTGGGTATGGCATCCCTTAAGTCTCATAACCACGCGGTAGAGCGTGGTTTTTTTATGAGCTCTTGTCGCGTGGAATCCCATAATAGGCCCATGTTTTCCACTTAATTCCTAGGGAGGATTGGAATAGGCCCTGGTGAGTCGATAGTGCTTGTCATGGTTTGACTTAGGAGTGATGCAATGGTAAAATAGGCGATCTGCAAAAAATGCTTTGTTGGCAATCCTTTGACGAGGTGGATATATGCGAGGTAGGGTGAAACAATCGATGCTGATTGGACGGTTGGCTATGCTATGCCTGCTTGGGCTGTGCTCCATGGCCTGGGCACAGAATCCCAAGTCGATCGCTGTGGGACGGGGCCATGCCATGGCCGTAAAGGCCGGACAGGTCTGGTCCTGGGGGGCGAATGCCTATGGTCAGTTGGGACGTGATCCGAATCTGTCCTACGATTTAGAGCCCGGATTCGTGGAGTTGGAGGATATCGTCGCTGTAGGCAGCGGGCGACTACCATAGCCTGGCCCTGGATGGCAATGGGGTGGTTTGGTCTTGGGGCCTTAACGAGGACGGGCAATTGGGCGATGGGACCTTCGACAATCACAGCGCTCCGGTCCTCGATCAACGAGGTGTTGAATCTTGATGTGGTTTGGATCGCCATAGATGCAGGCCCGCATTTCAGTATGGCGTTGGACGATGCCGGGGATGTTTGGTGTTGGGGTGAAAATTCTCAGTATCAACTCGGGATCGCCACCAGTACCGAGTCTAAGCCCGAGGCCTACCCGTGTCACCGCCAGTATTGATGCGGCCTCGACCTTCTGTGCAGGTCGAACCCATACCCTCATGGTGGTAGATTCGATCCTGTACGGTTGGGGACGCGGTCGGGAGAGACAGTTACGTGTCAAAGCGACCAGTAATTTAACCT
>CAXXXG010000015.1:0-160709 GCA_963662565.2 Sedimentisphaerales bacterium
TGTCCTGATTGAGTTGCAGACCCAGGCATCCCTCGGTCAAGGTCTCGGGCTTGGGAACTGGCTGGACCAGGGCCTGAATCCCGGCGGCCAGCAGGGCCTGAGGGGCAAGCTGGGACCAGCGTAGAGCCAGACGCAGGCGTTCGGCTCGGATTTCGTCGGTGGCGTCGGCCAGATCTTCATCGCCTTCCCAAGCGGGTAGAAGATCATGGTGTTTGAGTCCGAAGGTGGTAATATCGTCGGCCAGTTTGTGGGCATCGTCGAGGTGAGGACGCAGATAGAGGATGGGCCGATCCAAACGTGCAGTCAGCCAAGTGGCCAATAAGGCTCCAAACGAGCCCCAGGTACCGTCTACCTGGATGGTAGCCACCCCATCGATCAGGTCCTGCTCCAACTGGGCAATGGCCTTGTCTTTCTCTAATTTAACAAAACCCATATTCATCTTTCGGTATTTTAGCGTCCCAACCTACATGGGATCACAAGGTTTTTCAAATGAACATTGCCCTAACCGCAGAGATGTGTATGATTTTAAGAGTAAACCATGACAAATCTATGGGGCTATAAACTATGAAGGCCATCCGCATACCGACCTTTGGCGGGCCGGAAGTCCTGCAACAGCAAGACATCCAAGAACCGCAATTGACCGATGACACCCTCTTGATCGATGTCAAGGCCGTAGGGGTCAATCCGGTGGACACCTATATCCGCAGTGGCCAATACGCCAGCTTGCCCAATCTCCCCTATACCCCGGGATTCGATGCGGCTGGTATCATTGAAGAGGTGGGAGCGGACGTCGATATCTACCAACCCGGTGACCGTGTCTATTGCAGCGGTAGCGTTACGGGAACCTACGCCGAAAAGGTGCTTTGTCGGCAGGAGCACGTCCATCCCCTGCCCGAACGCCTGAGTTTCAGCCAGGGAGCGGGCCTGGGTATCCCCTATGCCACGGCCTTTCGCGCCCTGTTCCATAAGGGCAACGTGCGTGAAGGCCAGACCATTCTGGTTCATGGCGCCAGTGGTGGTGTGGGCTTGGCTGCCCTGCAGTTGGCCAAGCAACTGCGTCTCAAGATCTTTGCCACGGCTGCGACCGAGGAAGGTCAGCAACTCGTGCGTGAGCAAGGGGCTGACCATGTCCTGGACCATCACAATCCCCAACGTGATGAACGCATGATGGAACTGACCGAAGGCAAGGGTATCAATCTTATCCTGGAGATGTTGGCCAATGCCAACCTGGCCATGGACCTGGAACTTTTGGCCTCGGGCGGCAAGGTGGTGGTTATTGGGAATCGCGGCACCATCGAGATCAACCCCCGCCTGCTCATGGCCAAGGACGCCGCCATCCTGGGCCTGCTCTTGATGAATGCCACACCCGAGGAACTGGCCGACATCCACGCCGGCATCATCATCGGCCTGCAAAGCCAGATCCTCAATCCTGTCGTGGGTCTGGAACTACCCCTGGATCAAGCGGATCGAGCTCACTGCGAGGTGATGCAGGCCGGTCACTGCGGCAAGATTGTGCTCACGACCGAATGACGGTCATTACCTGCAACAACGACGATACTGGATCATGGCACTGAGGGCATGTTGCACATAGTCCACCCGTATTTCCGTAACACGCTGATTGAATGAATCACTGCCTTCGGCATCCAACGGTAGCTTGATCACCGCACGCGGAAAAGCTCCACCATAGACGCCCTCTTTGACTTGAGCCCGTAACAGAAAGGCGATCCCCAGGTGTGCAGCGGTTTCAATCCTATCCCGTAGGGGGTGTTCTCTGGGCAAGGCCTGATGCAGCGATAACAATCCCTCCAGACGCGTCGCCGAGGGAGTCACCAAACCCTGTCCAGAAAAACCTCCAACCAGGGTTGGCCGGTTGGTATCCACAATTTGTTCACTCAAGATCGTCTCGCATACCTGGATGGCATGATCGAGGTAAATCTCTTCTAGAGGAGCCCGTGATTGTCGAGCTCGAATGGCGGCGAGCCTGCCGGTGGCCAAGAGGGCCCAATGATCGGCAGGGATATCCTGTTGTCCCTGGCGTTGTCGAGCCAAATAGCTCAGGGCCTTTTCAGCCCCCGCGAGCCATTGAGGATTGGGATCCTGTTCGTACAACATTAACAGGCCCAAGGCGGCCTCACCGGGATAATAGAGGGACACCCAACGATCGTCTTTGGGACGCCACTTGGAGGGAATGTACTTACTGTAGAAGGAGCCGTCTCGTTTTTGCATGTTGATCAAAAACTGGCCCATCTGTTGTAGTTCCGACAAGGGAACGGGATCGGGAATGAAGGGCTTGGCACTAATCACAGCAACCAATCCCAAACCGGTACCCCCCAACTTGGCCTGGAGCTGAGGTACCCCCACCCGCTCCGGTTTGGACCAAACGGCTAAACAGTCGTCCATCTTGGGAACAGGCTCAAACGTGTGTTCACGCAAAAAGCTCACGCTACGAGCCAAGGCGGGTCGCACAAAACCGTTGGAGCTCACCTCGCAAACCATGCTCAGAGCGTAAATGCCCCCGGCATGTCGCAAAACATTGTAGCCCGGTGTGACATCAACGGTGGGATTCATGTTAATCCGGTAGACAAAAGAGCCGTCCTCATTAACACTCCTGAGCAGATAATCAGCGGCTCGTTCGATGGCCAATTCAACCTCGGCAGAATCGACCGGATCACTTGCGTGACACGGTTTACAGCTCCAGCAAGCACTCCATAGCAGGCCAAGAAGTAAAAAAAATATGATGCGTCCGTTATTGTCCAATTTAACCATCGACATATCCCCTGCCCGTTGCATAGGCAACAAAAAAGGCGTAGCTCTTGAGCTACGCCTTTGATCGTCTAACATGGGAGCCTGCTTTAGCTGCTGGCTTGATCCAGGATCAGTGACATCACGTTTTCACTGGGCAGGTTCAAGGCGCCAAAGGCCGTCGAAGCTGCGGAACGCAGATCTGCGTCAGCCGTAGCATCGCTAATCACGTCGTAGATCTGTTGGAGCGTACCATCGCCCAGCATGTTGTTGCCGAGCTTGCCGGAGAGGGCCAGGGCCTCAAAAGCCACGATACGATTGTCCAGATCCAGGCTCTCGTCCAAAGCCACCGTTGCAATCGCCTTTTGGGCCATGGGGCTGACCATGAAACTCAGGGCCCCAGTCGCGGCCATCTTGATGTCCAGATCGCTGGATGCGGA
The DNA here is from genome assembly GCA_963662565.2 of Sedimentisphaerales bacterium. Classification (GTDB taxonomy): domain Bacteria; phylum Planctomycetota; class Phycisphaerae; order Sedimentisphaerales; family Anaerobacaceae. The sequence continues at coordinate 3,183 of CAXXXG010000015.1, forward strand.
GGCACGCACAGTGGCTTCCGTCGCATTGCTCAGGTCCAAGGCACTGTTGCGTTGCTGTCCCGCAGCGATCAGGGCCTCAAGACTCCGCAAGGCATAGTCCTTTTGACCCGGTAAGGCGGTCGTGGCAATCCCGGTCGAAATGGCAGTGGCCAGGTTTTGCACCACAGTCAGGCTCTCGGTCAGGGATCCACGCGGGCCGGCCATGGCCACGGCGATCGAGGCACTGGTACGAACCGCAGGATCGTTATAGGTCAGAGCCTTGAGCATGGGCTGTTCGATACCCCCGGCAAAGATCGATTGTTCACCAGCCGTGACAATCAAGCACTCGGCAGCAGCCAGGGCCACGGCAGCGTTGTTTTCATCCAAACCACGGGCCAGGGCCTGATGCAGATAGGTCGGACCGGCAGAGGTGCCATAGACATAGGCACTGGCATAGCCTTCCCCGAAATAAGCGGGCATGGGCTCACCCACGGCCTCGGCCTTGAAGTAACTGGCCAGCCACAAGCCCACGGCCTTGCCGTAGGTCGCGTCGGCCTTGAGGGCCCATTCACAGGACCGCATGGCCATCAATTCATGGAAGTAACGCATGTCCACCTCTTGCCAAACCAGGCGACGGCTATCCTCGTCCCAGAACCAGATATTGCTCATCTCGTTCTTGTCAGTGGCCGCCAGAGAGGCGTGGTGGTAATAGTACTTTTCACCCAATTGGAAGAACAGCTCGGCCGCGGAAACACCCATGGCGGCCGGATCGATCTTGTTGATGGCGGCCATGGCCATATCACGCATCTGCACGGAACTGTCGTTTTCAACCACATACTTGAGATAAGGTAATCCCTGGGGATAGGCGATGTTGCCCAAGGCCACGATCACTTCGGTACGAACCCGAGGATCGGGACATTGAATCGCCACACCGAGGGGGCGAATCGCGGGTTGGCCGATCTGAGACAGGGCCCAGATCACATTGGCAAACTCGTTGCCACGGGTGGGATCGGCCAGCACGTCCAGCAGATAAGGAATCGAGAACTCGCCCGAGTCCTTGAGACGTTTGATAGCGGCCAGACGGCCACGATCGGTGGTGTTGAGGCGTTCGACCTCCTTGACCACCAGGTTGGGATCCTTACGTTTACGATAGTGCCCTTCCTCGATCAGAGCGATGATTTGTTTGTTGACAGCCACCAGTTCGGCGTTGGCCTCGGTCTGGTTGAGCTTACGCAACAGTTCATAACCACGTGGGTTGGCCACGGCCAGTTCCACCAGTTCGGCGGGATCGGGGTTACTGTTGAGAATGGCTCGACCAAAGCTGATCGCCAGGTCCACCCGGCCGATCTTGGTGTAGTGCAGGTAATCACTCCAGTCATCCTTGAGCTCACCACCGATACTGGTAGCAGCTAGAACCACCGTCAAACAGAACACAGCGACAATCGATTTAGCGTTGAACATTACACGTTCTCCCGGAAACACCCGTTTGCATGGTTATAGGACTAGACTTAGGCTTACCACCCTTGTTAAGGCTTGACCAAAAACACCCTGACCTCACGGTAGTCACAATACGTACATCCCATTACATAAGTCTACAGATACACTGTTAAACTACAGTGTTATCTCGGTCGTAGACCCCCTATACTAAAAAGAAACCCCCTATTGTGTCAATAAAAAAGCCCCTCCTGGAGGGGCTAGGTAAACTGGATAATCCCGTTTTTTACGCCAACAAGGGGCAAAATCGGGCTTCAGCGGCCCTCTTGCCGGGTCCACGGACTTAAAAGCTGTAACGTAGGGCCGTATAGGCGTTGGTATTGTCCTCGAATTGGCCAAAAAAAGTATAGGGCTGATCGCCCCAGAAGACATTGCCCCCGACCTCGACGGCCAGGGCATCGCTAACCTTGTAACGGATATTCGGACGTAAATAGGCATCCTCATCGCTGGGGCTGTAGTAGGTGAACAGGGAAAGCTGCAGGTTCTGATTCATCAGCAACTGGGTCAGGCGTACAGTGATCAGATGCCGGAACTCGTCGCGGGTGGTGCCCCCGGAGGCCCGGTACTGGCTGTAATCGAGCATCTGCTCGATATAGTACTGCACAGCCCCGGTCAGTTCCCGGGCCAGTTCCCGTTCATAGCCAACCAAATACCTCATTTCCGAGTTGTTCACCAGGGCATTGGTACCCTTGCGATCTTCACGTGAGTCATAGAAGCCGATCTCGCCTTTAACGAGTCCCTTGCCCAATGGCCCCTGTACACTGGCGCCGTAGACATTGAGATCCGGGAACAGGGCTCGAGTCTGATCGCTGTTGTACCCGCCCGGACTCTTCCAATAGCCCCAGTAACCATAAAGGGCGTACTCCACGCTGTTGACACGCTTCGAGGCACGCAGGGCCACCTCATCGTTGGTGAACCAATGATCCGGTTTCGAGGTCTGGATGATGGCATCCCGACCGGCTCGGCGTCCCAAGGTCCCGTTCCAATAGGAGATGTACTCCCCGGTGATGTGACGGTCCGCATCGAACTGCGGCGTGTAGATCACATCCAGATCAAAGTCATCCAGGTAGATACTGGCCTTGACCGCGTCCGAGGGGGCCTTGAGGTACTCGGTGTCACGCCCGATGAAAAAGGATTGCCAGTCCTTGGGGAACATGTCGTTAATAAAGACCAGGTCCCCTACCCCCCAGGTCAGGATCTGACGGCCCACCTTGAGATCGACCCGATCGTGCGGGGTGAAGGTGGCATTCAACTCACGCAGATCGAAATCGCCCTGCTCCTGCACGCCATCGGCAAAGACATCGCCCTTGACCGTGATCTCGCCCCAGTCGGGCAAGGCCAGCAGATCCAACTGGGTGCGGGCCTCCATCACGGACATATCCTTTTGATAGGGATCGTTCTGCAAACGATAGCCCCCACGTAGATCGACATAGCCGTGCAGTTCCATGGGGATATCGTCCCACACGGGCAGATCCACGGCCCCGGCCACACCCACAAAACAGACCAAGGCAAACATCATGATCATCCATGACTTCATCGCGTGGCCTCCCGGGGTGGACGGGTAAAGGAACGATTGGTAAAGATATCATCACTCAACCCGAGGTTATAGGAGACCTCGGAGAACTCCATCAGCGTCTGGCTGCCGCTACGATGATCCTTGACCAAGCTCTTGACCACTGTGGGGAATCCATCGATGACCTCCACCTGTTCGGAAACGATCTCGCGATAGAGCTTATCGTCCGGTCCAAAGAACTCCATCTTCATGGGTACAAAATTGGTCCGATCAATGGCCACGGTAAAATACTTGAACTCCACACTGGCAGGATCCTTGGGGACATTCTTGACGACATAGTATTGATCGGTCGTTTCCATCAGGGAATGTTCATCCTCGGCGAGGCCACGACCGGAGACGTCCTCATAGAGGAAATCCGATCCGGCAAAACTGGTCCGTTTGTCACTGGCGGCAATCCGCTTTTCATAACCCAAGTCAGGCAGGTAAAGCCAGCGGTCGTCGTCCCCCCCGACATGTTTGAGGACCAGGTACATCATCTTACGCACATCCGCGGGCCGACGGAAATAGACCAGGTATTTCTGATCGCCACCGACCTCGACATTCTTACGCAGGATGATCAACTCCCGGTTGCGAGTCTGTCCCTGGGCACTGGTGATGGTCATGTTGACCTTGGACTTGCCGTCATCACCTTGATAGTAAGACACGACATTGGCCTTCTCCACGATCTGCTGCACATCGGTCAGAGGCTCCTCGGCCCAGGCATTCGTGGCCCATAGAAAAACAACAGCACTGTACATCATCAAGCGTTTCATAGCAGACCTCCTTACATTTCCACGCTTTTAACACCTAGCTTTTTCAGTATCGTAACCATGGGACACCAGTTGGTAAAGGCCGACTGGAAGAGATTGAGTCCCACAAAGGCCGTAAAGCAGAGCCAATACAGGCTCACCTTCCAGGCCAACAACACACTCAGCAGGATAAAGCCTCCTGCAATGGCTCTAAGATATCGTTCAACGGTCATAGGTCACCTCTTAAGAATGCAGAATACAGAATACAGTATACAGAAGGAACAACTCATGACTTCTGAGATTCATTCATCTTACAGGATTGACGTCTTGCACTAAGGTTGCATAGCACAGCCAGGACCACAACGGCTACGGCGCTGCCAATGGCCAGGTGGGTCCAGCCCAGGGTCCAGGTCTGTTGCAGGGTCAGGGCCACCAGCACAACGGCGGCGATGGAGAGGACCAGGCAGAAGCCGCAGTTACATCCCAACTTCCGGGAGTCACTACCCCTGACAAAGGCCTTCTTTTCCAATACCGTTAGCGCTGCAGGTAAAACGATCAAGGTCACCGAGCCGGACAGGGCCATGATGGCACAGAGGAAGATGCCCACGGTTTTATACGGGATCAAGGGCGCGGCCAGCAGCGGCAAGAAGCCAATGGCGATCACCAAGACATTACGCGCGATGGCATGGGCCGGTTCGGCGAACATCTCGGCCACACTTTCCTTCCAGGACCCCTTGGCCTGGTAGGTCGAACGAGCCCGCTCCAAGAAGTGAATGGCGAAATCTACGGCCATACCCAGAGTCAAGGCACTTAAGACGGCCACGGGCATGTCGTAGTCCTTGCCGATCAGGCCGATGATGCCGTAGATCACGGCAATGGTGATGGACAAGGGAATCATACACAACAGTCCCCACAAGGCCGACCGAAACAGGACGGCCATCATGATGAACACGATGATGAAGCTGCCCATGAGTGACTGGAGCATGCCAAAGACCATCTTCTTTTGCCATTCAACATTGATATAGGTCAACCCGGCCCAACGATGATAGGGGTTGTCTTCTTCAGCCAGGGCCAGACGAGCTTGTCCCAAGGGTGGCGGATTATTTTGCAGATAATCCTCCACACCCTCGATGGTCCTTTCCACGTCCATGTTGTCACCGCTCTTGAGTTGAATCCAGAGATTGGCCTTACGGAAATCAGGGGTTACGAAGTGCCAGAGGTCCTCGGGACGGTGACTGCTCTGAAACTGCATCAGACACTGGGCCACCCCACCGCTGGTTTCGGGTATACGGAAATTCTCAGGCTGGCCGTCAATCAATTCCTGATGCACCTTCTTGACGATGTCGGCCACGGAATTGCTCTTACCGGCCAGGCCCTGCTCATTCATATAGGCCTGCAGGCCGGAAAGATAGTTGAGCATCTCGGGTTTCTTGAACAGTTCCATGTCGGACTTTTGCAATTCGAAGAAGTCAGCCAACTCGAACCACAGATCCGCATCGTCACCCTCGGCCTCGGCTTCCTGATCCGAGGCGATCTTGACCATCTGATCGAGGTAGCGAGTACGGGTGAAACCGACGTTCTCTACGGCCAGCATCAACTCTTCCATGCGTCCCACTACAGTCATGGCATTGGGCCATTCCGATTCCAGTTCCTTACCCTTGTCCAGGAGCTTGCCTCGCAGGGACGCGATCATATCCGCGTCAACGGTTTCGGGCAGGTTGTCCTCGAACACGAGAAAAGCCATGTAGGTCCCGCCGAAGTGCTTCTTGAGCTCGATATCCGCGGCTCGAATGGGGTGCTTCTTGGAGAACCACTTGATCGGGTTATCGTTGATCTGAATCTTGGTGATGCCGTAGACTGCCACGCCCACCAGGATGACCATGAAAACCAGAATCGGCTTGGCCGCTCTATACGTAAAGGCTCCGGCTGCATGCAGCAGCTTGGTCAGGGCATTGGGTTTTTCTTCATGCACCACCGACGCTCCAAAGTTGGCCAGGGCACTATCCTTGATAAACATGATGTAGGCCGGCACAAAAGTAATGGTGCAAACCCAAGCGACCATGATGCCGGTGGCCACGAAGATCCCGAAGATCTGCACCGGAGGGATAGGCGTCAAGGCCAGTGACGCAAATCCGGCCGCCGAGGTCAGGGATGTGTAAAGCATGGGCATAAAGAGATCGCTCATGACCTCCATGATGGTTTGCTTGCGTCCCTTGGCCGGACTGTAGAGGTCGAAGAACTCCGACAGGATGTGCACCGAATCCACCACGGCAATGGGCATCAGGAAAATCGGAATCATGGAACTCATGATGTGTACCGGGAAACCAAAGGCAATCAACAGTCCCATGGTCGAGATCACCGCAACCATCGCCACAATCATGGGCGAGATGATCAACACCAGTTTGCGGAAGAACAACAGCATCAAAAGAAAGATCACCAGCATGGCCAGGGGTGCGGACACCGCCATCTGAATGAACATCTCGTAGCCAAAGGTGTCCTCGGCCACGGGCAGACCGGTGATGTGATATTGGTCATGACCCGCATCGAATTCGGCGATCTTACCCGACAAGGCCTGATACAGCTCATGGCTGACATGCTTGGTGGTCAAGGGGATGTACAGGGAGATCGCCTTGCCGTCGTCCGAGACCACGGTCCCGGCCAGCAAGGGATTGGACATGGCCTTATCACGAATAGCGATGGCCTCGGCCTCGGTCTCAGGCGGCTGGGGCATGAGCCATTCAAAGGTGATGGTCCCGTCCTGTTGACTGATATGATCCACCAGCGAGGGTGCCATCAGATCAATGGCCACCACCCCCTGATTGGGATCCTTCTGACTATGCCAGGTCTTGGCAAACTCAGTCAACTCGTAGATCCGCCACAGGGACTCCACATTGAACACACCCTCGGGGTGCTCGTCGTTGACCACGCCCAGGACCACGATGTCGTTGAGGGTGAACTCCCGCTTGGCCAGGTCGTGGAAGATCCGTACGGGTTCGTCCTCGGCCAGCATGTTCTCAGGATCGGTATCGACCGTAATGCGGGGAATAAACGCCCCCAAGGCGAGGGTCACCAGGACCATAATCCAGGTGATCAGTCGGGGGTGTTGCACGGAAAAGCCGGTAATCTGTTTCTTCAAATCCATAATCAAACCTCACTCATTATCCCTAAAAAGCCTGCCTCATTTTCGCACTTACATGCCACGATGCAAGCCTATTTCCAATCATTCCTCAGGGGTTTTGCAATGATTGTACATACAGTGCAACAAATTGATAACATTGAGATTTTCAATGCGGTAAAAGACCTTGGTCCCCTCCCGTCGGGTACCCAACACGCCCCGATCCCGCATAATCCTAAGTTGTTGACTCAAAACGGCTTGCTGCACTCCCAACGCCTCCATCAACTGGCCCACGCAGCGTTCCTCGTGCTCCAACTGCTCGATCACCTGTAACCGCACCGGGTGGGCTACGGCCTTCAAAACCTCTGCAACATGTTCTGCTACCGTAATATCCATTGAGCCACCTTATATATTGTTTTATTTATATATTCATATATTACTATATAATAATGCACAGGTTCAGGCATTTTCATAAAATTTTAACCACGAAGCCCACATACACAGTCGCACAACAATGAAATTTCAGGCCTCTACCTCACAGCAATGATGTCGTGAGGTAGAGGCCTCGAATCAAAACATCCAGAAATCCACGTCTTTGAGTACGGCCTGCTCATGAATCGCTCTCGACTCTGTGGTATTGACCGTTGTTTCTTCGGGATTTTCTTCACAAACATCATAGGCAAAGGTTACGCTATCTTGAGCGATGATCTCTCGAATGGCCGGCCACATCAAGGCTCCATTTTCATGAATGGTGATCTCTTCATATTCCTCACCATCGCACATCTCAAGATCGTCACCAGTCAGCCAGGCGCAGGCCAATTGCAACAATAGATCCCGCTGCCCCGAATAGATGGCATTGAGGATCTCCGCATAGCTGTAGGGACGATTGGCCTCCAGATAGACTGGGAATCCACGCAAGGCCACTTCACGCGGAGCATCTTCCATCAATATTTTTGGAACGTGATCACTACAGGACGAAACGCCAGTCCCCTTTAATTCAAAGCAGAGGATGACGTCCTCCTGGGCCTCGATCACATCGAACAAGCCAATGGTCTGACTCCCCGTGCAGAGGTTATCGATATGAGAAGTGACCTCCTGCGTTCCTTGTGCGTTCGTGCGGGTGACCTGGCCCCGGGCAAAGAAGGTAAAGGTCAGATTCATTCGATCGCCAAAGGGATGGGTCTGTACATAATATTCGGCCGCATTCATGCCCTCATAGTCACTTCCGCGTCCCCAGCGTTCCTGCTGCAAATCCGCGATTAAAGCACCCTCTACATCAAAGTAACCCCCCCCCTTACCATAAAAGCAGGTTGGAGATTCGATATAGCGTCCATTCGTAAGAAAGGGATCCAGACTAGCGGCAAAAATCTCCTGCCTCCAATGCGTGGCTTTCTGTTGAATGGCACTGAGGGTGTCTTGGAGTAATTGACGGTCATACTCGTCATAGTTGGGCAGGGACGCCGCATCCAGGATCGGCTCGGTCAGCACCCGCCAACACAGGGCCGTCAAGGACAGAGAGGATTGCTCGGTCTCCAAGGCCTGATGAATACGCGTGCAACGGCCCACCAGATCCTCGGGCAGGACGCCCTCGACGAAGTCTCGGAAAAAGGCCCAACCCACTTCATCCCAGTCCGCCCCGTCCAGATCGTTGATATCCAGTGACTTTCCCACAACCCGTGCATTGTAGTAATAGACCATGATCCCGTCATCCAAGGCCAGCAGATCCTCCGATTCCGAGGAGGTCACGACCACACCGGAGTCTCGTCCAGACTCGGCCGCGGTTGCCAGTGACTCCGTCACGGCCAGCCCACCCAGACAAATCGCAATGCCGGCCGCGGTCTTCAAGGCCCCGGGCACGTGCCAAACATCTTTGAAGCATTCGGTCCCCGCCTTGCGCTGCAACCAACAGCCACCCTTGCAGGCCCGGGCATAGTCGCAACGACCACACTTACCTGTAGGACGCCAGGAGCGTTGCTCAGCAAATCCCTCGCTCCAGATGGCCTGCAAACTCTGCTCATGAATATTACCCGCACTCGTCGAACGATCCAGGGTGGTACAGGGCACCACCGAACCATCCGGTAGAACCACGCACTGAGAACGACCCGCACCACAGGTCAAGGGAACCGGCCGCACCAGGGGCTCCAGCAGGCCCAGGTAACCGATCTCATCGGCAATTTGCACATTGAAATAAGATCGTTTGCGTGCTGCAAATTTGATCAGACGTTTTAACTGCGATCGACTCAAGAAAAGATCCTGGCGTTGGGCAGCTCGGCCCTCGGGTAGCAGTAGGTGTAGACCCCACTGATCCGCCCCGCTGCCCACGACCAGATGAAAGGTCTCCTCCAGAGTGGTATAGTTGCGTGTCGTCACCGTGGTCCCGGCACAGACCCGTATCCCCAGTGACTTGAAAAAGGTGATCGACTCCAAGGCCTCCTCATAGGCTCCAACTTTGCCGCGAAAGCCGTCGTGCACGGCCTTGGGACCATCCAAACTCACGGCCACAAAACCGGGACGGTGCTTGCTAATCTCCGCACGTAATTCCCGATCAGGAAAAGCCGCCGTATTTAAGGTCCAATTGACTTGCCTGTGGCCCAGTCGAGCGACCACCTCGCCCAAGTCCTCACGCACCAGGGGCTCACCACCAGTAAGCAGAAACTCCGGCACACCCAGATCCGCGACTTCATCGACCAAGGTCTCGGCCCGTTCCAGGGACATGTCAGCCAGCCCGGCCTTATCCCCCGCAGCCAGGCAATGTTCGCAACTCAATCCACAACGTAGAGTGGCCATCCACTGGACCAACTGCGGCACCCGTGTATATCCATGCTGTACAAAAAACTCGTCAGCACGATCAACCCTGTGACAATTGCTTTGGCTATGCGTACCCATGAATTTTCTCCTGTTTCAATGGTCCGACTTTCATATTTGCTCCCCAATAACGCATCAATCACATCACATCTCTTGATAAATACATTTTATTCATCATGACAATCCCAAATCTATCGAGAAGGACCTCGTCCTCCTGCCGTATCACGGCCAATGAGATCCCCTGGCTGGTTTCCGTTGACCGTGGCAGTGGTCGAACATTCAAGCACTGTCCCGGTATTGAGTCCAATCAGGCCTCCGGTATAGGATCCCCCCTGAAGAATCCCACTACTGGTACAATTAGAAACCTCGCCCTCACTGGTCCCGACCAGGGCCCCGGTATAGCGTCCCTCACTGATGACATTGACATCACTGACGTGCAGATGATGGACAACCCCTTCACTGCCCAGTGTTCCAATAAGACCTACGCTCTCGCCTACCGCCAACACATTGAAGTGCGAGACCATGCAGTCATTGCCGTCCAGAACCCCGTTGAACCAAGGAATCAGCGGTTCCTGCCAGGTTGTGTCAGTCATATCGATGTCCTGGATCAATCGATAAGATGCCCTTAAATCGTGAGCCCGCATTCCTAAGAGATCTTCAGTGGATCCAATCAGGAAGGGACTCTCGTCGGTGCCCTCTCCGGGCAAGACGGGCACAGGATAACCATTCAACACACTGAATTGGGGCAGGCCTCCCTCTAGGGACATCCACCAAATGTCACGGGTGCCGTTGTCTGTCTCGTCTACAAAATCCCAGCCTGCATCCAAATAGGTTTGTTGCTGTCTCATCTCCAGGAACGATAAGCCCTGGCCACCATTGCTTTGGCTCTGCCCGGAGTAGTCAACATCCCAAAAACAATGATAGGCTTCGCCTCTGTTTTGATTGTGCCAGGGCGAAGTGTCATTTCCAACCAGGCCACCGACCTCATCCTCTCCCGATACAATCGCAGTGCTGTAGCTATCGAAGACCCAACCTTGATTATATCCAATCAGCCCCCCTACCCAGAAATCACCCTCCACCATTCCCCGCGCATAGCACTGAGTTACCTGGTGTTCATTATTTCCCACCAGCACCCCCACACCCTCGCTTCCAAAAACGAAGCCAGTGGCATAACACTGCTCGATCCATCCTTCATTATATCCAACCAATCCTCCGACATTCATGCCATCGCCATCAACACGGGTATACAAGGCCCCGGGACGATAACAATAAATGATCAAGCCGGACTCGTTGTTGCCAACCACTCCCCCCACATCGTTAGCACCACTGACCAGGGCCAGGCTGTAACAACGATCCATCTGGCCCGCATTACCCCCCACCAGTCCACCAACGACTTCATCGCCTGTGACCTGCCCCATACTGTAACAATCCGTAATCCGGCCTTCATTGCGTCCTGCAATCGCACCGATCTCGTCCAAGCCCTCGACAACCACTGACTCCAGGCCCAGGTTTGAGACTTGTCCCTCAGGGGTCAAGGTACCGAACAACCCCGATGGACCGGCCTCGCCTTGAATCTTCAGATTGAAAACGCAATAACCATTGCCATAAAAATTCCCTGAATATTCGGGAATCCAGGCCTCGGAGAAAACCAGGCCGTCTAGATCGACATCATTGACCAGGCCGTAATGGTAGGACCAAAACTCTGATATCTCGTGAACAATGCTCCACTGTCGAGGTTCCGTTAGAATAAAGGGATCCTCAGCACAACCGTTTCCGTCCAACCAATCGTCCAATTCAACCGTTTCGATAACAACTTCGCTAGACGTCTCCCAAGACAAGCAAGGATAAATCTGTGAGGGATCCAGACGCCAAGCTTGACTGTCACCCCATCCGATCAATCCCAGAACAGCCACATCCTGAAGATCCTCTGTGGACAAGGCAATCCCTCCGGCACTGGTGGCTTGCCCGGACCGATCGAGATCCCAAAAACATCCCACGACATCCCCCCCGGTACGATTCCCGACGAGGCCACCCGACTCCGTTGTTCCATAGACCTCTCCTACACTGTAACTATAGACCATGCTGCCCCCGGTCTGTATCCCAATGAGCCCTCCAACGGCCTCGTCGCCATAGACATCACAGGAACTGTGACAGGCCTCTATTTGTCCACTGTTGATTCCTGTCAATCCTCCCACATCCCATTGGGCTACCAGGCGGCCTGCACTGACACTGGCGTTGATCTCTCCGGCATTCCATCCCACCAATCCTCCGACATATTGATTGGCATTCACGGTGACCTCGCAATAACTTTCTGCAACCTCTCCCTCATTACGGCCAACCAATCCTCCCACATCATCCTGTCCCTGAATCGATCCGCTGACACCGCATCGAACGATCACTCCTTCATTGCGTCCGGCGAGTCCGGCGACCTGATCTCCACTGGCCCTAATCTCCACCTGTTCCAGCGTCAGATTATAGACCTCCCCCTCAGGGGCCAAGACACCAAAGAAACCCAACGGACCATCCCCCTCGATCTGGAGATTCCGAATACAATACCCCTTGCCATCAAATCGCCCTGAGAATTCCGCAATGACGGGTTGATACCAGGTACGTTCCTGTACATCGATATCCTGGCCGAGCACATAAGCACTCTGCCAAAGACTGGAGTCACATCCTATCCAGAAGAGCTGCTGGTTCTGGTTCAATATAAAGGGATCGTCCGACGTCCCCGATCCGGCCATCCAATCACTCGGATCAACCCGTTCGATGACCTCACCGGTACTTTCTTGCCAGGCCAACCGGGGATAATCCTGATGCGCGACCAGGGTCCAATCCTCTTGAAATCCAATGAGTCCTAAAACCAACGGATCCATCATTGAATCCGTATCCAGACCGATCCCCCCCGCACTTTCGCTCTGATTAGAGGTCTGAACATCCCATACACAGGCTCTGACCACGGCATTGTTCAGTCCAACGAGTCCCCCCGTATCTTCCTGCCCTTCAACGGTACCAGCAGACCAACATTCAGAGATTTCTCCTCGATAATGATATCCCACCAAACCTCCAACATAGCAAGAGCCAAGAGCCTTTCCTGTGCTATAGCTTGATAGGATAGAACCGTAATTATAGGCAACCAATCCGCCGACCCGCAAATCCCCTTGAATCGTTCCCGTGCTAAAACAGGCTTCAATGGTACCGTAATTTTCTGAAACCAATCCCCCCGCATAGTTTTTGTTGAGCGTTACCTGAGAGTCACTGTTACAATTCCGAATAAGACCATAATTACTACCCACCAATCCTCCGCTCGTATAATCGCCATACACCGACCCCGAAGAACAACAGATGTTGACCGTCCCACTATTCTTTCCAATGAGTCCACCACTCCGGCCGTAAGCATTGAGGTATCCTACATAGCTACATTGTTGCACCGTTCCTTGATTGAGTCCCACGAGCCCCCCGGTATAATCGTACCCGCATACCTGTCCTATAGCAGAACACTGCGTGATCTGTCCCGAATTAATACCGGCCAATGAACCGACACAGTCCCGGGTCCCATTAACATCCACCCCCAGTAACTGTAGATCAAAGACATGGGCGGTTGGCGACAATGTACCAAAAAGTCCAAAATGATCCTCTCCCACCAGATTGAGATTTTGAATCACGGATTCATTTCCATCAAATGTCCCAAAGAATCCATCGACCACGGACCCTGACCTATCGAACTGCGTTAGATCCAAAATTCCGGCTAAACGATAACAGGCCCAGGATTCCATCCACATTTTTTGTAGGTCATTGACATCTTCTATTACATAAGGATCTTCCGACGTCCCCGTGCCCTGTAGCGGCTCTGAGCCCAAATCAATAGCTATACGAAGCTGAGGTCTCTGTGCCGACGACATGTGCCAATAGTCACGGCATCCATTACGATTGCTATCAACAAAATCCCACCCCGCTTCCAGGAAAATGTTGACATCTCCCATCTCAGCCGTGGTCAATCCCACACCACAGGCCCCCTCTTCCATCGCGATACCAGATGTATCGACATCCCAAAAACTAGCCCTCACTTGGCCGGAAGGAACCAAACCTCCCACATACTCACTGCCCTGCACTCTTGACTGACTATAACAGTGAGTCACCAAACTCGCACAAGAACCTGCTAGTCCTCCTACATACTGACTCCCTTGAACAGAACCGCTAGTGAAACAATTCGTGATCTGCCCCTCCCACATATGATAACCTACCAACCCTCCCACACTGTGAATCCCCTCGACCTCACTGTCACTATAGCTCGTCATAACAATACCCGTATTATTTCCAGCGATCCCTCCAACATACCTCTCCCCCTCAACCTCGGACATACTATAACAGGACCCAATCCCTCCTTCTCGGTTGATCCCCACCAAACCACCGATATAGTATTTTCCCTCTACCGAAGCCAAACTGTAACATGCGGCAAGGCTGCCTCGATTGCCACCCACTAAACCACCGATGAAATTATCCCCGCTGACGCTCCCGGTGTTATAACAGTGAACAATCAAACCTTGATTCACACCCGCCAAGCTCCCCACATAATCATCCATCCCGGAAACATTGACATCTTCCAGTCCCAGATTGACAACGATCCCATTCATCTCAATCAGACCAAACAATGCCACATTGTTGGCCCCCTCCAAAGTCAGATGATGCAGTTTAAAACCACGGCCATCAAAATGGCCATTGAAGAATTGAAATACAGAACGTCCCCATGTCACGGATTGAAGATCCAAATCCTGGGTCAAGCAAAAGGCTTTTTCTGCCAGTGCGGTCGTTTTACTAAACCGTACCAACTGCTCGACTGTAGTAATTTGATAAGGATCTTCCCGAGTTCCTTCACCAGCCAACCAATCCACAGGCACCTGGGGAATCGTCCCCCCAGGGGTTCCCTCCCAAGCGAGGCGGGGATAATCCCGATGAGGATCTAGAACCCAGTTGGGATCATCAGCAAATCCCGCCAAACCCAAATAATTGGGATCTTGCATTTCCTGGGTGGATAAACCTATTCCCACTGAGCTAGCCATCTGTCCCGAGGTCTCCTGATCCCATACCCCCACAAAAACATCAAGATTATTATTTCCCACCAGTCCACCAGTCAGACGATTACCAACGACTTCACCGATGCTATAACATCGCTCGATAATCGCATCATTGGTCATTGCCCCATTGGATCCCACCAAGCCTCCAACACTGGTATTCCCAACGATCCGGCAACTGGAATAGCATGAACTCAGACAACCGACATAATGCCAACCTACCAATCCGCCAATACCTCCACTGATGGAGGTACATAACCCGTAGGTATAACTGGCGTAGATTCGCCCTTTATTAAAACCCACCATTGCACCGATGGTAGATCGCCCTGTAATAGATTCAACCCCACAGTAACAGCCTCGTATCAACCCTCCATTGTTGTACCCAACCAATGCCCCTAAGGAGCTATTGGCATCAATAACAACGTCCTCCAATCCTAAGTTGGCAATTCTTCCGGTATCTCCCAACTGCCCAAAAAGGCCCACAAAACGAGCTTGAGAATTCCGTATACAAAGCCCTCTAACGACATAACGCTGGCCCTCTAAAAAGCCACCAAACGGAATACCCTGATATTCAGCATGGCTATCGTCCACATCAGGAGCAATGACGGCCCGGTCAAACACATAACCGGACAAATCGATATCCGCAGTCAGGACAAAGCAGTCATTGTACACATTGGGCTCATTGCCCAAAGCGATCAGATCCTCAGCCGTGGCGATCTGGTAGGGATCATTGGGGGCTCCTGTACCACCGGCAAAATCAACGGCCAAACAAGTACTTGTGGCAAAAACTACAAATATGAATTTTTTAACGATATCGTTCATTGTTTTTTCCACATTACGATTCCCAATTCATAGATACCTAAGAAAACCATCCACACAATCTCCGGACAGAATCTATCCATAGTCATCAATTCGCCATAAACCACATTTTCTTGCTTCTCGGATCACAATATTACCATAAACGAACCGACATTAAGACAAATCCCATCATTTTCTGGCTCTAGGCTCTTGAGTCCTGAATACATAATTCATTCCTCCCACCATATTCGTAGACAGTCACTCTCTGGCATCCCCAAGAGGTCCTGGGGGTGGTGAAACACTCGCTCTAAAATTTGATAAAGACGGGAAACCACCGAAAAAACGCAAATCCATACCATCCTCAGTGCGCAGCAACAACCCCCGACGAAAATCGGCGACATTTACACTGAGATGTTAGGCTTTGTCTGAAAACTCCGTCGTAGGCCCGAGAGTGAGCGGTTTTCTTTTTGGCAAGGACGGCGAAGCAGGCGATATTAAACATATCGTCGATGCAGCCGGACGCCGTCCAGAAACAAAACAAGCCGCTCGAAGCCAGATCGAGTTTTCTGACACAGCCTATGATCATCGGTGGTTTTTAAGGTGTCAGCGAAGATATGAAAAACTCTCGTATGATGGCATTCGTTATGAATCTGACAACCTTTTAAAACTTCCGCTGGTTTCAATTTAAGCAGATCGAGCCATTCAAAGCAAGTTTTTTCTTATCTCCTTCTCTTCTGGCCTTCTTACCCTCTCAAAGGCCTTTAGTACCCCAGAGCCGAGGGGGGGACAATCCGTTTGGAGAGGTGTGGTCCCTCGAAGAAGACGTTGAGCCCCTTGCCGCCCTTGCCTTGAAAATACAACAATTCGATGGGATGCCAGCCGGTGCAGAGGGCGATCTCACCGCTGGCCTCGCTGATGACATGGGTACCGTCGTTATCGACCAGGATCTGATCGCCAATGGCCAGACGGCTACCATCGTCACTATGGACGGAAAAGCGATAAACCCCGGTGCGAGGAACACGAATCAGGCCACGCATGCGCACCGCAAAATCGGTGGTCTCTTCAATATCGGCCAGGTTCAGCATGCGGGTGACATCGGTATACTCCGGGGTGAGGTTCTCGAAATGCGGCAATTGAACCCAATGGCCCTTGAAGACTTCATAGACCAGGCCCTCACTGGTGAGGTTGGGGTCGACCGGGAGCATGGGATGGTTCATCTCCACAAAGGCCTTGCTCACCGTGACACTCTCTTTGCCCCCCTTCCAAAAACAGCGAGCCCGTACCAGGGCATCCTCTTCAATCAAGATGGCACCGGTATAACGCGCAGACTTACCTGTGGGTTCGGAGCCGTCCAGGGTGTAACGTATAGTAGCATAGGGATCGCGAGACAGAAGGGTCACGCGGGTCCTATCCAGGAAGCCAGTACGTTCGCCATCGAACCAAGGGGGTAGATATCCCTGATTCAGGTCATGGGCCCATGACGGATCCATCTTGATCACCTCCCGGTCATAGGTCATAACCCCGTTAATCTCGACCTCGCAATCGGTGGTCTGTGTGTATACGGCAGCGGCCAATCCCCGATCCTTTAATCCATACAGATCCACGATCAGCCGGGCATAATCCTCCTTGAGAGCCTCTGCCGTAGGCAGGGAACGATAACCCCAGTTATCCTGACTCTGACGCCACACATGCCCCTCAATCCCCAAGGCCAGGCCACCGAACTCTCCCAAGACCATGGCCCGCTCGGTTTCAATGGGCCCCATGTTGGGACCGGGATAGACATGCACGTCGCGTACGTCCCCCACCTGTTTGTCGTCCCATCCACTGGCACTGTTGACCAGACGCGTGGGATCATAGGACTTGATCCATTCGGTAACACGCTCGGTGTCGTATTGCCCCCAGGCTTCATTAAAAGGCACCCACATCACAATGCTGGGATGGTTACGTAGGTGATCCATCATGGCCTTCAATTCACCTTCCCACTGCTGGTCAGAGGTTTGCAGCCGATCGGTCCTGATGCGGTCCCGTTCAAAGAGCCGACTGGCCATGTCCTGCCACACCAGAATGCCCAACCGGTCACACCAACTATAAAACCGTTGCGGCTCGACCTTAACGTGTTTGCGAATGAGGTTATAGCCCAGCTGCTTAGTGACATCGATATCGTAACGTAGGGCCTGATCCGTGGGGGCGGTATAGAGACCATCGGGCCACCAGCCCTGGTCCAGCAAACCGAACTGAAAGAGGGGCTCGTTGTTCAGGAAGAGACGTGGGACGCCCTTGTGATCCGGGGCCACATGGATCTTACGCAAGCCGACATAGCTATCGACCCGATCGACCTCTTTGTTTCGCTCGGTTTCCAGGACCACATCCAAATCATATAGAAACGGCCGATCCGGCGACCAGAGTTTGGGCTTACTCAGGGTCAATACCACTGGCTCGTTGATCTCGCCCACGGTCTTGGCCTTCACGAACCATCCCTCCTTGATCTTGACGACCACCTGTAAGGGTTCGAGCGACAGATCCCCTGTCAGATCCACATTGACCGTCACCCGACCGGTCTCGATATCGGTGGTGACATGCAGGTCACGGATATAGGCCTGCGGTACGGGTTCCAACCAGACCGTCTGCCAGATCCCGGTCACTGCTGTGTAGAAAATTTTCGCCGGATGCAGGGTCTGCTTACCCCGAGCTGGGGCAGTGGAACCTTGGTCCGTCGGATCCCAAACACGTACCACCACGGTCTGAGGTCCCTGGCCTTGGTTCTGCAAGGCCTCGGTAATGTCCAGGGTAAAGGGATCGTAACCGCCTCGATGAAATCCCACCTGTTGATCGTTGACCCAGACCGTGGCCTCCCAATCCACGGCCCCAAAATGCAGCAGAATGCGATCGTCACGCCAACGAGACGGCAGGGTAAAGGTCCGGCGGTACCACAGGGCCTGATCGGCAGTCACGCGTCGACGGACCTGGGACAACTGCGACTCCACCGCAAAGGGAACCAGGATCTCACCATCGACCACCTCGGGCTTATCCGCCTCCTTGGAGGTGATCGCATATTGCCACAAGCCGTTGAGATTCTGCCAATGTTTACGAGTCAGAGCCGGCCTGGGGTATTGAGGCCAGACCGAATCCGCAGTGACCTGATCGGCCCATTGCGTAATCAAACCGGGCGGCGTATCCAACGCCTCGGCCCCAATCGTTACACTACCGGTCACCAGCCATAGGACCATGAGCCTCTTGTAAACCCACATAGCATCCCTTTCTTTCACCGAGGAGAGCAATCCTTTATTCCCCTCGATGTTAACTCCCGCCCCCAGGATCGGCAACCCATTTGAGTGAAATAGCATGCTTGGAAACGGGCTTTTTCAGGGAATTCCTCTCAGCCTGAAGAGATATCGATGCCGATAGCATAAGATTGGATTATTCCATTGCGTTAGTCAACAAGGAGCCAACATGAAGAAGACATTGATCCATCTAATCGTTTTATGCGTTGCCATCCTGACCTCGGCCATCCTTCTACACGCCCTCGATCTGATCCTCAAGTCAGAGGCAGGTGACCTCAACGCGAGTCGTGTATCCCAGTTACTCTCAAGCAAGGCCTTCTGGCAATCCTTTCCCACAACACCGCCAGTTGAAATCCTCCTGCACCTACCCAGCTTACTGGTAACTAGCTTTGTGCTGGGACACGCGATCTACATCTGGGGCGTTAGAAAACAGCTCGGCCCCCTGCCCTTCGGACTGGTCATTTGGACCTATGGTCTGGCTCCCACTCTCCTGGGATACTGGCTACTTGTGTCCCATGGAGGTGGCAGCCATCCCGGCTCGATATGGCAGATGATGTTCCTGTCACCCCTGGCCAGCAGCTTGATTTGCGGGCTATCGGTCCTGCTGGGAATGGTGAAGATCGACGTTTTCAAGACCCTCACGCGTGTTCCCCTTCCCCACGTGCACTTCAAAACCCAGCCCGTGGCCGAATCATAGGCCAACCCCTGGGATATCCGAGCGCATAAAAAACCACACCCGTAAGGTGTGGTTTCTGCGTTATTTATGGTGCTGAAGGCATTTTACGCAGGCTTGGCCCGTAGCGTCAAAAGCCATGTTTTGGAAGATTTCCAAAGGGGGTTACCCTTGGCTCTCCTCCCCGCTCGAAGTTTATTGCGGTAGGCAACACCCTTCAGGGCAAACGCGTCCTACCCTGAAGTCAGGTAGAGGAACTATTAATTTTAGCGTATGTTGCAAAAATGTCAACCCATTCCACTTATACCCCTTATTTTAAACCAAAACCCATTCACATTAAGAAAAAACAACGATGTCCCAGCCCCTACAATGTCCCTTTTTATCAACCCTTGCCTCGCTGCCAGCACCATGCTAGAGTGACAGTCACTGAATCAGTCACTTTTTTATGAGTTGGATTTTCCGACGTTTCATTTAAGGAGATAAGCATGTTCAAGAGTCACTTTTTGATAATCATGGTCATTATAGCCTTGGTTTGCCCGCTCGGAAACGCGGATGAGAGCGTGACAGAAGATCCTCCCTTTGCCTCCGATGATGCCAAATACAGTTATGTACTGGGGGCCCAATTCGCCTATACCCTACAAAAACAGGGAGTGGCCAATATCGACATCGAGATGATGACTAGAGCCCTCCATGATGTCCTGGAAAACAAGCCCATGCTTATGACAGATGAAGAAATCCAAGCTGGTTTCCAGGAGTTTCGTCAGAAGGCCATCGAATCCGCACGCATGAAACGCCAAGCCGAGGCCCAGGCCCACCTGGAAGCCGGACAAAAATTCCTGGAAGAAAACAAGACCAAAGAAGGCATTCAGGTTACTGAAAGCGGCCTGCAATACAAAGTTATTACAGAAGGGACCGGCATCAGCCCGGACGCCGATGACAAGGTCACAGTCCACTACCGGGGCACCCTCATCAATGGCACAGAATTCGATAGCTCATATAAAAAGGGGAAGCCCTATGAAACACCTCTCAACCGAGTGGTCAAGGGCTGGACCGAGGGATTGCAGCTCATGAAGGAAGGGGCCAAAGTCCAGTTCTTTATCCCCTCCAATCTGGGCTACGGCACTCGAGGCCAAGGCTCCAGTATCCCTCCCAATTCCGTCCTCATTTTTGAGGTGGAACTCCTCAAGGTCACCCAGCAGGATGCCCCTGCCAAGGCCCCTACTTCCAGAGCCCGCCCAAGGCGACAATAGTCCCCAGCACCATAATAAAATCCAAGGCCGTCCATATTGAGCGGCCTTTTTAAATGGGCCTCGCATTCACCCATTTCAAAAAAAACAAAATTCCCTCTTGCATCACCTTACCTATAATTGTATTATTGTGTTAATACAATATACAGCGACGGTATTAAGGGCATGACCCATGCAAATACGCGTATCCACACAAGACGGCTCTCCGATCTACCAACAGATCAAAAATCAGATTAAATACCTCATTGCCTCGGGCCGACTCACTGCCGGTGAAAAATTACCGCCCGTACGCAGACTGGCTGAACAGCTGGTCATCAATCCCAACACCGCGGCCCGGGCCTATCGCGAACTCGAAAGCGAAGGTGTACTGCACACCCGCCAGGGTTCGGGCGTGTTCGTGGCCGAGGGCATCAGCCCCCTGGCCAAGCGGGAACAGACCAAGATCCTACATGACCGCATCGACATGCTGCTGGCCGAGGCCCGACAAATGAATATCAGTACCGAAGAGGTTATCGATATGCTGCAGGAACGTAGTCAACTTCTCCAACCATGACATGCGAGGGACAACACATGAACGACCCGATTATTCAAATCAAGGGACTGTCACGACGATTCGGCAAAAAACTGGCCTTGGACCAGATCGACCTGGAGGTCACCCAGGGCAAGGTGCTGGGCCTGGTCGGTGAAAACGGAGCCGGCAAGACCACCCTGATCAAACACATCCTCGGTCTCTACAAGGCCCAACGCGGCTCGGTCAGCGTCTTTGGCCTAAATCCAGTCAAGGACCCGGTCGGTGTCCTGGGCCGCATCGGCTACCTCTCGGAAAACCGAGAGATGCCCGAGTGGATGACAGGCCAACAGTATATTACTTACAGCCGTGCCTTCTATCCCACTTGGGACACCAGCTTCGCTGACGAACTCATCAAACAATTCGATCTCGATACCAGCCTCAAGATCAAAAATCTATCCAGAGGTCAACGCGCCAAACTGGGCCTGCTCGTGGCCATGGCCTATAAGCCCGACTTGCTGTTATTCGACGAACCGTCCTCCGGATTGGACCCTGTCGTGCGACGTGACATGCTGGGGGTAATCGTACGAACCATTGCAGAAGAAGGACGGACCGTGGTCTTGTCGTCTCACCTCTTGGATGAAGTCGAACGCGTAGCCGACACCATTGTCATGCTGCACGAAGGCCAAGTCCTCCTCAGCAATCCCCTGGAACTCATCCGCTCTTGCTACCATCGCTTCACATTACGCTTAGAGACTCCAGATACCACCTGCCCCTCCCTACCGGGTATGGTAAGTTGCACGGGTGGGCCGCAAGAATGGTCCATGGTATGCAAGGAAGACATAGACCATCTCAAACAAGCCGCCACGCAATGCCATGCCCAAATCGTGGATTTAACCAGTCCCAGCCTGGATGACATCTTTGTGGCCCATGCCAAGGCCGAGTAAGAGAACAAGGAGATCGACTCATGAGTGCTATCATACGTGCCGTCACCTGGGAATTCTATCGACAAAACCGTTGGTGGGTGGGTCTCAGCCTCTGTATCATTTTGGGATTGGGGGGGATGTACTACAATGATCCATTACCGATCTATGACACAGAGGAACAAATCACACACTTCACTGTTTTCATATACGAAATGATCGCGGCTTGCTTTTTTTGTACGCCAGCCAATACAACAAACGAAAAGGTCGAATGGGATTTCCCGAGCACCTCTTTATCAAACCCGTGTCGATTCGACTGATTGCTGTCATCCAGTTGCCGCTAGCGATCGGACTGGGGATTCTGTTGTATCTTGCCACCTCCCTCTGCTTCTATTGGGCCACTGAAATAAGGTGGCCATTGGCACTACCATGCCTATACCTTGCCGCTTCAATCCTCTTCATGCAGGCCATGGGCTGGACCCTGCCTGCCGAACCCGCATTGCAAATCCTTTCAATATGCATCGGGATCCTCGTACTGTGTGGACAATACTACCATGATCTACATACAGGCACACATGCGATGAGGGTATGGGGACTGATTCTTTTCATGGGGCTATCGGCCTGGCTGGCACTCAAGGGTGCCGCGTTGGATCGCCGCTCTCAACGTTTGAGTCTGCTGAT
Organism: Sedimentisphaerales bacterium; assembly: GCA_963662565.2. Lineage (GTDB taxonomy): Bacteria > Planctomycetota > Phycisphaerae > Sedimentisphaerales > Anaerobacaceae. The sequence continues at coordinate 26,057 of CAXXXG010000015.1, forward strand.
CCTGTGGAACAAACTCACCAAAGCCTTACTGGCACTGCTGCCCTGGAGGACCTGCACGGACACTTCTCCTCAAAGAACCCTGTTCTGGTTCCATTGGATGCGCAAGGGCTGGGTTATCCCATTTCTCAGCCTACTGCTGATGGTGTTAGGGTACATCCTATGTCTGGTCGAATGGGATAGCCGAGCAGAATTTATCGAAGGGTATTTCACAGGCATTTTCATTCTACATGTCGTAATATTTCCACTCCTGTCGGCCTTGATCGTGTGCCAGCAGGAAACCCGCAACCAAGGCATGCCCGTCTATATAAGTTGCCTACCTGTGAAGCATCAAACCATGATCAAGATCTACCTCAAATGCACCCTAATCAGTCTTGCTTTATCATGGTTGATCTTTGCCGGTGGTATTACCCTGCTCTATCTGATTTGTCTAGTCACAGGCCAGAGTCAAATCATGCATCAACTCCTATCCCACATTGGAGAGGCCATCCAAGCAGCATTCATAGGCATTCGAAACACCAACACAGACAATTACGGTCTATTCTCAATTCCTGGTGTCTACTTCCTTTTAATCTGGGCCTCTTTAGGCCTCATCGGCTCTGTAATCCTTACTGGGAGGCGTGTTATTGCAGGTGTGTGTTTTGCTCTCATCTTCTTGTTACCGGCGATTCCCAATATCGCGGCAATACTGAAAGCCCCAGAACTCGTGATTCTATCCTTAATTTCTATTGAGGCCTGGATCTATATCTTGACAATTGTAGGAGGCACCACCCTGGCCTTTGTACAGGCCCGTCGAAAACAACACATTCCTTTTTACCTAACGATCATTGCAGCCATTTTTTGTCTGACCTGGATTATGGCTAATCACCAACTCATCTTTGATGGCTATACCTGTTACGAATATATGTTCCATTTACTCAGCCTACACATGGATCATGAATGGCCATTACTCATAGAAGCCCTCTCCAAATCCTTGTCTGTGCTCGCCATTGGATTCCTCCCCATTGCCCCTCTAGCGACAGCCCCCCTGGCTCTGGCCTGGAATCGACATCGATGAAGGGACACCTTTTTTACCGATAACCGATCACTGATGACCGATTACTGAACCTCCGTGATCTTGTCGTATTCCAGAGAAGCGGTTGGAATCGGCTCCTTGACCTCATCCGGATAGCCGATGGCAATCACGGACAGGACCTGGACCTGTTCGTGCAAGTCGAGCAGTTGCTGGATATATGACTCCGAGCTTTGCTCATCGTTGTAGTCGCGACAGCGAACCTGAATCCAGCAACTGCCCAGGCCCAGGGATTGGGCGGTCATCTGCACCAAAATCGAGGCGATGGAGCAATCTTCGATCCAGACGTCGCTTTCGGTCGAATCCCCGCAGACGACAATCCCCAAGGGGGCCTTCTCCAGAAAAGCAGCACCATGCGGCTTACACTGGGCGAGTTTATGTAACAACGTCTTGTCCGTAACCACCATGAACCGCCAAGGCCTCAGATTGCGTGAGGTGGGACTACGTAACAGGGCCTCTTTTAAAAGGGCCACCTTCTCGGGTTCCACGGGTCGTTCCTGATAACGACGTACACTGCGACGCTGACGCAACAGCTCAATCATAATCATCTCCTTATTTGATCAGGCAATACCATAGCCGCCCGGCACCCCTCTGTCCAGTAAACCTCCACCTTCTCTTCCTCTCTTCTTTTCCTCTTCTCTTCTTAACAGCACCCTCTTGCATCTCAATGGAAATCACTCTATAGTCCACCCCATGCAATGTCCACTGCCATCCAACGAGACCTGTGAACACCTGGGTGAAATCCTGGTCACTTCACAACAAATCGATCAGGCCGTGGCCCGTGTGGCTCGGGAGGTTCGCAACGCCTATGGCCCCGGCGATTCGGTACTCGCCCTGGTCCTACTGGAAGGAGCACGCTGGTTCGCTGACGATCTCTTTGTCCAACTCGGCGAAGGTCGTTGGGAGCGTCAGGATTTCAAGGCCTCCAGTTATCATGGCACCACCCAAAGCTGCGGCATGGTACAGACCGACGAACTGCCCTGCTCGGTTCAAGGTCGCTCGGTCCTGGTCATCGACGACATCTATGACACCGGCCGTACCCTGGGCCATATCCTGGACCTGCTTACCCAGGCCGGAGCCGTTGACGTCAAGACCTGCGTGATGTTCGAAAAGCAGTGTCACCACGCCCATCCCATAGCGTTGGATTTCCTTGGGTTGACGGTCCCCGACCGCTTTATCGTAGGCTACGGCCTGGACTTCGAGGGGCGTTATCGCGATCTAAAATGCGTGGGAGTGCTCCCCCAACACATCGATTTATAAAGGTCTGCGTTGTCTCCCCTTGCGGACACAGACAAAACCCAACAGACCTAAGACGACGCTCGATGGAAGAGGAATCGTTTGTGAATCAGGTCTCGGAACCGGATCATAAGGAGGAAAGGGCACACCCGACCTGTTCGCTGTTACAGGGGTGATCTCTAAAGGATCGTCATTAAAGGTTAGTAAGGCGTAATCGACACAGGTATCATCGATCATGCGTAGATTGAGCAATCCGTCCTCCAGATCAGCAAGGTGAGCGGAAAGATCGAGAGTGCCAACCACAAACTTGCCTGTTCCTTGATCCCAATTAAAATCACTGAGTCGATAGCTGGCCCCAGTATCATCTTCGGCAACAATCAAATTGTCGGTCACGAAATCAGAGCTAATCGGAGCGAAGACCAAGGTTAACCAGGCCTCGGTGATCTCCTCTGAATAATCAAATTGAAACGAAAAGAGAACCTGCTGATTCGACTTCCAGCTGTCGAACCCCACGATTCGATTGCGGTACCAGACCGTATTGTTGTCCTGATAGAGGACGCTTTTATGATCCTCCATATATTGGGCATCCACGTAGACATGATCAACGGATCCGAGTCCGTCATAATGTCCACCGTCGAGGTCTCCCAAGGTGACAATCAATCCACCATAAGAGTACTGCCCTAGGGTTGCGATCACGATCAATGCAGAAGTGAGGGTACGCCTTTTCATCACAGTTCCTTCCATAGAGTAATGATGAATTCCCAATTTCTCTCGTTTTCCATCCTGGTAACGAGAACGCTTTCAGTTGAGATCCTTCGCTACAATCTCTAAAGATGATTGAAAAGTAAAATAACCATCGAGATCTGTCAAGGTCAAAAACCAAACATCCCTGACCTTTGCACCGAAGAGAGCGACCTAACAAAAACCGCCGAGTCTTGGGATGTGCATAAGGTGTGCAGTAACCATCTAAAAGAAAGTGCAAATGAGGGTAAAGCCGAGGAAAGCGTACCAAAAGAATCGTTGTAATTCCAGAATATCACATGCGTTACGACTTCTTGTAGAAAACAACGAAAGCCGACGGTGGGAATCGAACCCACAACCTCAGCTTTACGAAAGCTGTGCTCTACCGTTGAGCTACGTCGGCAAGAAGCCAAGTAATATACCTATTTTAGACTTGGCTGTAAAGTTGTTTATCTATACCAACACATCGGCCTGTCGACGGCGGAAGACGGCGGATTTATTCTTGAGGATATAGACCATGATATCGGCGCGACTGATGACACCGATGAGTTTTCGACCGTCCAGAATGGGTACTCGACGGAAGTTATTTTCGATCAGACACTCACAGACATCGAAGAGGCTATCTCTCTGATCAAAGGTCTGCACCTCACGGGTCATGTAGTTCTCAACAGTAGCCTCCAATGCCTCAGGCTGATCCAGACAGGCGAGAATATCCTTTTCCGTGACAATCCCCTGGAGGTGAAGCTTTTCATCGACTACCGGCAATCCGGTCAAGCGACGCTCGGCCAAGGTCTCCATGGCCTCAAGCATGGGGGTCTCCGGTTGAACCGTCAGCAATCCGCACTTCATGACGTCTCTGGCCTGCAATTCATCACGACGTCGACTCGGTACATTGGGTTGTGAAGCACGAATACGATCGAGGTAAGCCCGAATCAGGTCGGCACGAGTAATGACACCGGCCAGACGCTCCTGGTAGATCACCGGGACACGACGAAAGGCATTATCGACCAGACATTGGCGAATATCGGTCATCGAATCTTCGATATCGAAGGTCACAACCTCACGCGTCATATAGTCTTCCACCAATCCAGGGAGGAATTCCGTTTCATAGAGAAGCTTAAGTACATCCTTCTCAGAGATAATCCCTTCAAGTCGCCCTTCATGGATCACGGGTAAACCACTGACTTTGCGCTCGGCCAACAAACCGACGGCCCGATAAATCGACTCATCACGGCTGACAGTCACGACGCCATATTGCATCACGTCTTTAGCTTTGCGCATATCTTGCTCAAGGGTGGATACGCCACCCCCTTCTTGCGTCTTGGTTTCGCCCTTTTTGAAACCCCATCGTACCATTTCGGACTCCTTTTTGTTTCAAGTGATCCCCAAAATTCAAAGGCATGGACGTACCACGACCTCAGAATTCTACTGCTTTAGTATCGGTTTGCGCAGTGCGTGACTTTAGGAGGGGCTGGGAGGCAAATTCAGCAAAGGCCCTATAAAAAAAGCGACCTGAACCGTTGTCCAGGTCGCTTGAAAACACGTTATCAATCATCACCATTTACGGTTGTTGCTGCATCTGTTGTTGCATCTGCTGCATCATCATCATTTGCACAAACTGCATCAACTCCTGGGCGTGGGCCTTGGGCACGGCCAACTCACCATAGGCAGTCCCCTGACGAGACTTACCCGCCATCACGAGGGGCGTCTTGACCGGAATCTCCATGGCAGGCATGGGGATAGGCATCACGGCTGCCATCAGGTCAATCATCTTGGTGTAATTATAGGTGGCCACAATATCCACATCCTTGCTATCGCTCAGATGGCCCAGCAGGGTTTTGAGTTCAGCCGAAGCACTCCCCTTAACGCCTTGCTTGGCCAGATCGATCATACCCTTGATTTCATCGTCACATCCAGTACCGGTGGCCGAAACCACGGTCTTGTCCATCACGGCCCAGCGAATCACCGTGTCCGTTCCCATCGCCGCAGCCATTTGGTTTTCCGGAGCATCGGGATTGTCCAACACCATCTTCTGAGTCACCCCCTTGACCTCAACACCTTGGTGTGAGAACATCGTTTCGGGCTCGCTGGTTTCGAAGCTCATTCCCGCCCCGCTGTTCTCCAACAGTTGATTCATCCCCAGAGATTCCATCATGGCATTGGGGTTACTCATCATCTCTGCCATGGGTTTGGGATTATCGACCAGAGCCAAGCTCACCGCGGCCATGCCGGGTTTGCCCTCGGCATCCTTCTTGATATTCATATGCTGGACCTTACTAATCGTCCCAGCCGCCTTTAATTTATCCGAGAAGGTTTTCCCGATGTCACCCAGAACAAGTTCCATCAATTGAGCGACCTGTTCACCCTCATAGGACCCGGCCATACTCATCATGGCAGACGTATCCATCTGCCCCATCATACGATCCAGATTGGCATGATCTGCCTTGTTATCCAGGGCCTTGGCCAGGGCCGAGCCTGAGGCCGCTGAAAAGGATCCCGTCAGATTCAAGGAGGTTGGCTGAGCATTCAAGCTCACGGTCGCGGTTCCTAGTTGGTCCAACATCGCCAATATCGAGTCTATCATGCTTACGAGCTGCCCCATCTCGGGTTGTTGAGCGGCCATGGCCTGCAGTTCCTGCTTGGCCGACATGGCCCCCATTTGCAGCATGGGACCAAACATGGCATTGACCTGTTGGAGATTGGCGTAAACCCAAAGAGAATTGCTGGTTGCTTCTTTAACGGCAGCTTTGGACAGGCCCTGCCCTAGGGAAGAACCGCCACTTAAACGCAGCTGTTGCTTGAGGGCTTCCATATCCACCATACCCGCAGGAGCCATTAAGGCGAAATCGCCGGCCTGGACGATCTGCAGGGGCGGCACGTCCTCCATGGTCATCATGGCCATGCCATTGCCCATGTCATTACAGGTCTGACTGCCACTGATAAAGGTTTGGTAATCGGTCACTGGCACGAGTAATCCGGGCATGACCGGCATCGGTCCTGCAGGATCGGTAGCCGGCACGACAAAGATGACCAGGCTCCCTTGTTGATCCAATCCAGCCAAGGCCGGGTTGCCCAACAGGGCTCCGAGCTGGCCCTTGACCAGCATGCCCGGTAAAAACGGAGACACACCCATCAGGTAATTATCGAGTTGAGAGAGGCTGGTCTCTATTCCATTGAGTTTAATACAAAGCAGACTGTTGTCCGGCAGGACCTTCAGGGCCTTGTCTTGAGCCATAGCGGCCCCGCTGGTCATCACCAGACAAACCAGTCCCCAAACCATCATTTGACGACAACACTGAGACATCTTCATCGGATACTCCTTTATTGAATTGGTATCATTCGCACATTAACCCTCTCCAAAAAGGGGGTTCTAAAACATGTTGATACCACAGTCGCTCCCCACCGTCAAGGAACACACAAAAACAAACAGCCCTGAAAAATCGCTTAACGACTTTGCAGGGCTGCATTTAAGTCAACATCTACGAGGGGTGATTACTGTATAGGATCGCCATAAACCTCGCTCTTAGGTGTTGCCACCGGCTGACCGGCCAGCAAGGCTTCCAGGGCCGCTGCGACATAATTGACCCGTTCACTGTTCTTGAGCTTACCCAGCTGTGGATCGTTGTCGATAGCACCGGTATAGGCAATCTTACCCTCAGCATCGATGATCACGACCTGCGGGGTACGCGTCACACCATAGGCACGGGAGGCCACCTTGGCTTGACGATCATCGAGGATCGGCCAATCGATCTCGTAACGTTCGACAAAACGCTGCAAATCTCTATCCTGATCTCCGCTATCGCTGACCAATCCTAACCAGACAACCTCTTGCTGCGGCATCTTGTCACGCAAACCAGCTAGGGTCTTTTTTTCATAGTGATACAACACAGGACCGGAATGGGGACTGAACCACTCCAGCACCACAACCTTGCCCTTATACTGGCTCAGGCGGATTTCATTGCCGTCGAGATCCTTGAGTGCAAAGTTGGGAGCACTGATGCCAATTCGATTAATTTCCAACTTGCGTTGTTCCAGACTGTTGACGACCCGTTCCAGTCGTCCGATACGCCCCTTGAGGGCTTGGGTCTCGCGTTCATATTGGGCCTCTAGCGTTTCTCGTAATCCCTGTACCGATTCCAGGGTCTTAACGGCCTTCTCCTCCTGGGCCTTGGCCTCGATTTCCTGCAGGGCCTTGATGAGTTCCAGGTGCTCGGTTTCCAGCTTCTTTAATTGACTTTGGAGTCCTGCTAACTGCTGCTGGGGTTCACTACGACGTTGCATGGGCCGACGCGCAGGCCGTTGCACGGGTGAGACCTGAGGTCCGACTTTTTCTACCGGGGGATTTTGGCTCACGGCTATCGAAGCAAGCCACCCTAATATTACTGTAATCAAAAGAACACTGCGTTTCATACGACATAACCTCCAGTGTAAGTTATTCAAAAAGACACTATGTACACTATCAATATCTAACGATATGAGGGGGGTACTTTACCACCAGAATCCAGGAAAACCTATGAAATTTATAGGTCCCACCCCATGCCTCCTTTGTAGGTCTCCTGCCCAAGGATGTCAGCCCCGTATAACAGCCCATCAGAGCTAGATTGCGGCCTTAACGGCCTGAAGAAAGGCCTGGATCTCTCGGATCATCTGTTCTGGATGTCCTAGATTCTTTTCGATGAGGGAAACCACCTTGGATCCGATAATCACACCTTGGGCCCCGGCCTGCGCCACGCTACGGGCGTGCTCGGGCGTGCTAATGCCAAAGCCCACGCATACCGGTTTGTCGGTCATGGCCTTGAGCTCGGCCACCAGCGGTTTAACGGCATCGGAAAGTTCAGTACGGCTGCCCGTAACCCCCATCAACGAGACCGTGTAGATAAAACCGGTCGTATGTTCGGCAATACGTTGACGACGCTCGGTTGCGGTGTTGGGAGTCACCATAAACACGGTATCGAGGCCAGCGGCCTGGGCGGCGGGCACAACTTCGTCGGCGTCATCGATACTCGTATCGGCAATCAATACGCTATTGACACCCGCTGCGGCCACGTCGCGATAAAAGTCCTCACGTCCATAATGATAGATCAGATTGTAGTACATCAACAGACCGATGGGGACATCGGTGTAGGCCCTAATCTCGCGGATCATGTCCATCGCCTTGTGCACGTTCATACCCGCTTCCAAGGCACGGATGTCGGCCTTCTGAATGGTGGGTCCGTCCGCAATGGGATCGCTAAAGGGAATGCCCAGTTCCAGAATGTCGGCCCCGGCATCCACCGCCGCCTTGATCACGGCCAGCGAGGTTTCCATATCCGGATCACCCAACACAAAAAAAGGAATCAACGCACAAGGTTTGTCATTACCAAGGATATCGCTATATTTTTTCATAGTTTTGTCAATTGGCTATTGGTTAATCAATCTGTAGGGTGGGGCCCTGCCCCACCAAAACTCAACAGCGTGGGGCAAGGCCCCACCCTACATTCTTATTCCTCTCCTCACTCAACCGTCTCAGGTCGGTAACGGATAAACGAATCCACATCCTTGTCACCGCGTCCACTCAGGTTGATGATCACGATGTCGTCAGCAGCGAACTGACCCTTTTGATTGAGCACCCAAGCCACGGCATGAGAACTCTCGAAGGCTGGAAAGATTCCCTCCTTACGTGACAGGAACAGGAAGGTCTCCAACACCTCTTCATCGGTGGCATTGACATACTCGGCTCGACCGATCTCCTGGAGATAGCTATGCTCGGGCCCCACACCGGGGTAGTCCAGGCCCGCACTGATCGAATGCGACTCGATGATCTGGCCGTCTTCGTCCTGCAAGACATAGGAACGAGCCCCATGCAGGACCCCCACCTTGCCCCGCTCCAGGGTACAGGCGTGTTTGTCTGTGTCCACACCATAGCCGCCCGCTTCCACTCCGATCAACCGTACCTCGGGATCGTCCACAAACGCGGCAAAGGCGCCGATGGCGTTGCTGCCCCCGCCCACGCAGGCCACCATCATGTTGGGCAGGCGACCGGTTTTATCCAGACACTGTTGCCGGGCCTCCTGACTGATGACCTGTTGGAAGTGCTTGACGATCACGGGATAGGGATGTGGCCCTGCCGCCGTGCCAAAGAGATAGAAGGTATCGTCCACGTGCGACGTCCAGTAACGCAGGGCATCGTTGATCGCATCTTTGAGTGTGCCGCTGGCCCCCTGCACGGGCACCACCTCGGCCCCCATGAGTTTCATCTTCTGCACGTTGGGCATCTGGCGTTCGATGTCCGTGACCCCCATGAAGATCTTGACCTCCATGCCCAGCATGGCCCCGATGGTGGCCGTGGCCAAACCGTGCTGACCTGCGCCTGTCTCGGCGATGAGCTTGCGTTTGCCCATGTACTTGGCCAAGAGGCCCTGGCCCAAACCGTTGTTGAGTTTGTGGGCCCCACCGTGCATGAGGTCTTCGCGTTTGAGGAACACGCGACAACCCACCGCCTCGCTCAGGGCCGGGCTCTCGTACAGAGCTGTGGGCCGACCGGCATAGTCACTCAATAATCCCTGCAACTCGGCCACAAAGGCCGGGTCATCATGGTATTGTTCATAGGCCTGTTCCAACTCCTCCAGCACCGGGATCAAGACCTCCGGCACAAAGAAGCCACCAAAATCACCAAATCGTCCGTTATTCTTCATAGTCTTCTATCTATTGATTAATCGTCTCTTCTGTATTCTACATTCTACATTCTGTATTCTATCTTTATATCATCCCCGCAAGTGGCGAATGTTTTCAAACAAGGTCTTCAACTTCTCGTGGTCTTTCTTGCCGGGGCTCGCTTCCACACCGCTACAGATGTCGATACCATAGACACCCAACTCCGCCGCCTGGGCCGCGTTGTCCGGATTGATGCCACCGGCTAGAAAGATACGACTGGGCGAGTGATCGATCAACTCCCAATCAAAGGCCAGGCCCGTGCCCCCATAGGACTCGGGATGATAGGCATCCAGTAAGATCGCATCGGTGGTATAGAGTTGAGCCCGATTGATATCTTCGCGATCCTTGACACGCAGGGCCTTGATCACCTTAACACTGTCACTGCGCAAAGACTCACAAAAGGCCGGATCCTCATCGCCATGCAACTGCACCCATTCCAGGTGACAAGCACGCACAGCCTGACGAATATAGTCCTGCTCGGCATTGACGAAGATCCCCGCCAACTGTACATAGGCCGGCAACTGGTCGGCAATCTCGGCGGCCTGGGTGATGCTCAAATAACGTGGGCTCTTCTGGTAAAAATTGAATCCCAGCAGATCCGCACCCAACTCCATGGCCTGGCGTGCATCATCTAAACAGGTGATTCCACAAATTTTAACCTTCACGATCTGCATGTTTTTCCCCTAGCTGTTCGACACCTCGATCAGTGCGTCCAGGGCCTCCTTTGCCTTGCCGCTGGTAATCGACTCCAGGGCCAGACCATAGGCCTCCTTGAAGTCCGTCGCCTTGCCCGCCACCACTAGGGCGGCCGAGGTGTTAAGCAAAATAATGTCACGCTTGGGTCCGTCCAGTTGACCACTGACGATCTTACGAATGACGTCCGCGCTCTCCTGGGCATCCTTAATCTGCAACTGCTCGACCTGGGCCACCGGAATCCCCAAGTCCTGGGCGTCCAGTTCATACTTGGTGACCTGACCGTCCTTGAGTTCGGCCACCAGGCTTTTGGCAAAGGTACTCAATTCATCGAGGCCTTCGCTATGGACCACCATGGCACGTTTGACTCCCAACATGCCCAAGGCCTCGACCATCATATTAATCAAGCTGGCATCGGCCACACCCAACAACTGCATGGGTGCCCCGGCCGGATTGGCCAACGGTCCCAGGATATTGAACACCGTACGGAAGCCCAAGGCCTTGCGTACCGGCTGTACGTATTTCATGGCCGGATGGAACATGGGGGCAAACATAAAACCGATGCCCGCCTGCTCGATACAACGGGCCACGACCTCGGGGCCCACATCGATCTTGACGCCCAGGGCCTCCAGCACGTCACCGGCCCCGCACTTACTGGTAATGCCACGATTGCCATGCTTGGCCACGGACACCCCGGCCCCGGCCGTGACAATGGCCGACGCGGTCGAGACATTGAAGGTCTTGATGGCCGCCCCGCCCGTACCGACCACATCCACCAGGTCCGATTGCGAGGTCTCAACCTTGACCGCGTGACTTCGCAGGGACGAGGCCAGCCCCGCCACCTCGGCGGTCTTCTCACCCTTGGCCCTTAAGGCCGTCAGAAAAGCCGCCACCTGGGGCTCGGGGACCTCTCCGCTAAAGACCAGGTCCATCAATTCGCGGGCCTGCTCGAACGTCAGATCCTGCTTGTCCAGCAGCAAATTGATAAAGTCAACTAATGTCGCCATGTCCGTCTCCTCTGCTGGTTACTGGTTGTTGGTTGTTAGTTGTTGGTTAGCCGCACATTGCCAGCATGTTTTCTATAATTCGTCCGCCTGCCGGGGTGAGAATGCTCTCGGGATGGAACTGCACCCCGTGGATAGACATGGTCTTGTGCTGCACACCCATGACGATGCCCTCGAAGTCGGCCGTGACCTCCAAGCAATCCGGCAATTCCGTACCGACCAGGCTATGGTAACGACCGGCTTGCAAGGGATTTTCCAATCCGGCGAACACGCCCTTGTTTTGATGGGTCACGCGTGACGGCTTGCCGTGCATGGGCTCGGGAGCATGGCCCACCTTACCGCCAAAGTATTCCACGATCACCTGCAGGCCCAGGCACACGCCGAAGATCGGCAGTTGCCCCTTGAAGGCATCCAGTGCCGGCATGGAAACGCCGGAGCTCTGAGGATTGCCCGGTCCGGGTGACAGCAGCAACAGATCCGGCTGGTATTCAGCGGCAATGGCCTTGAGTTGATCCAGCGAGGTATCGGCCCGGTAGACCTTAGCATCGCAGCCCCGCTTACAAAAATCGTCCACCAGGTTATAGGTAAACGAATCAAAGTTATCGATAAACAGTACCTTTTTCATTTTCATCCTCAGTTAAAAGTTCTGAGTTCACTTATAAATCAAGAAACATCAACCAACCGTGAACCTTGAACCGTGAACCTCAATTAACCTTTTAACGCCCGCATACAGGATCCGCTCTTGTGTTCGGTTTCTTCGAACTCGGTCTTGGGCACACTGTCATGCACAATGCCCGCACCCACGCGGATGTAGGCCATCTGATCCTTGACCTGCAGGCTGCGAATGGTAATACAACTGTCGAACTGGCCGTCCACGGTCAGATACATCACTGCCCCGCCGTAGTAGCCGCGTTTGGTCTGTTCCAGTTGACGAATGATCTTCATGGCTTCGATCTTGGGTGCCCCGGTCAAGGTTCCCATGTTCATGGTGGCCAGATAGGCACTCAAGGCATCCAGCGACGGATCCAACGTGCCCTTGACATTGCTGACCAGGTGCATCACGGACTCGTATTTCTCCGTGGTCAACAGCTCATTGACCACCCGGCTGCCGGGCGAGGCCACGCGGGCAATGTCGTTGCGGGCCAGGTCCACCAGCATCATGTGCTCGGCCAGTTCCTTGCGGTCGATCTTGAGTTCCGCCTCGTAGCGGAAATCGATATCCAGGTCCAGCTTGCCGTTGATGCGTCCCCGTGGCTTGGTCCCGGCAATGGGTCTGATTTCCACCGTGCGTTCCTCGGTCCCGCTCACCCGCAGGTTCAACTCCGGACTCGATCCGAGCAGGGTCGTACGCGGGGTCTTGATATAGAACATATAGGGAGAGGGATTCAGTTTACGCAGGCGTTTGTACACGTCCAAAGGCTCGTCTGGGCAAGGCACCATCTTGGTGCGACTCAAGACCACCTGAAAGATATCCCCATCGATGATGTGCTGCTTGGCCGTCTTGACCATCTCTTCAAAAGCGGGCTGGTCGGTATCGGTCTCAATGTCACCCAAGGGACCGTCGCAAGGTTTGGCCTTGGGCGGTTCGAAGCGAGACATGTTCTGATAATAATCGAAACACCCCTGGGCCTCTTCAATGGCCTGCTGACGATTCTCATCCGTGACCACCACATTGACCACCACATAGCCCTGCTTGGCGGTATTGTCCATCAGGAAGATATTGTCCGCAAAGTAGAGTTCGTAATCCGGATTCTCCAACAGGTCCTTCTCGCTCTTGGGTAGGTTCTCGAACTGATCGATGAAGTCGTAACTGAGAGCCCCCAGCAGTCCGCAGGTCACGCGGAAGGGCTTACTGGCCAGCTTGAAGGCAAAGGCCACGGCCCGTAGCACATCCATCTGATTGGTACTGGTCAGGCGGGACTGCTCGTCCATGATCTCGTCGTTACGTTGAATGGTTCCGGTGATCTTGTCCGTGCCGAAGTCGATACTCTCACAGAAGGCAAATCGCTCCGGATGGGCCGCCAGATACCCGAGCATACGTTGGCCCGTAGGGTTCAGGGCCACAATCTCGAACAGGTTCTCCTTACCCGTCAGATAGAGTGAGGGCTTGGCCGTGCCAAAGGTCAGGGTGGTGTCACCGGCCAGGTGCTCGCGGGACTCGAACAGGCAACTGTTCTCGGACCTGCCATAGTCGCTGATGCGGGCGAAAAAGTCCACCGGATCGTCGATTTCGATCTGCTTGACGATCGGAACAATCTGCCCGGGCTCGGCATTGAGGATGATAGATTTATAGTCGTTCATGAGTTCGAACCTTTTTACGTAACCTTGTATGCTTAAAACAGTTAAATTACAAACAAAAACTTAGATCACAGATCGCAGTTCTCGGATCACAGCCCAAAAAGGATTGCTACGCACGCTTATTTGAATAGATCTCTCCACTGCGACTTCGTCTCCGGTCGAGATGACAGCATTTATTCCAGATGCAGGCAACGTCATCCCGAGCGAAGCCGAGGGATCTGTTCAGACTAGCATCGCACAGCGATTCCATCTTTTTTCCTTTTCTATCAACCGTGAAACCATAAAAAAACGCGGCCCGCTTCTCAGCAGGCCGCGTTATACGCTTTGAATCAGTTGTCGTCTATGTAGAAGTTGACTGCATGCCTGCCGGTTATTTTCCCGAAGGCCACCACCAAAGACCAGTGATATTGCTGTTCAAATTCATCATAGTATCAATATTAGACCAGTTTGCCCCTGCCCTGTCAAGGGGTGTGGAGTTAAAAAGTCGAGAAAGGTGGATTACCTCTCGCCCGTTCGCTATCGCTCACTTAAGAACGCAGAGGACGCAAAGAAAAATTTTGGTGCCATGTCCACGCTTGCGTGGACATGTGTTTAAGTTGCCGTCATCGCCGAGCATGGCTATGCAAGCTTAGCCATGGCACCCGGTTAGCCACGATATGGTATTTTGGAATCCAGCACTTCCACATCAAGATATCCCATAGCCGAAATAAGCATTTCACAAGAAACTTTGGCGGTCGATTGATCCGCCATTGGACCGACTATAATATCAGTTATAGGAAGCCGTTTTCTTTTGCATCTTGTTTCAAATTGCAGTTTTCGTTCCCGCATCTCTTGATATGAAATGCTCGCATGATCATCGATATCGCATTCCTCATTGGTCAAAAAAAACTTAACATAAGGAACTGGGCATTTATGAATGGGATGATCTCGAAAGTATACAGGCGGAAAACCTGAAGACATAGCCAATGCACTATTTGGGAATCTCTTTTGCCATTGTCCCCACTTACCAGAGACCGATTGAGCGACTATCCTTACCTCTTCTTCGGATTCAAAATCTTTACCTTTAAACTTCCTGCGTGCAGCTTCTAGCAAATGACCTGCGGCACAGTCCTTTTCCCAATCATGTAGGGGCCCCTTCCATTCATCAACTTTTTCTTTCAGTAGAATCCAGTCCTTTATTTTCTTACTGTCGTACTCACATTCAACGAGCTCGAAGCCTCGTCGAACCAACTTCGAAGCATCAAATCCTATGCAATAATTCCCATAAACTCGATATTGGCCAAGATCATTTCCCTTTTTGCTGAATGAACCAATATCACTGCTGTCCAAGATAATTAGCCTCTGCTGATTACGCTTTAAAATCCTTTACCGAAACACCTGTTTCGGACAAGGCGTTCCTCCATTCTGAGTTTAGGTTGCGGCTCTGGTTTTAACCTCATTGTCATTATGCTGTCCAACTACGGTTCAAATAACAGCAACTGAGCCTCAGGAGGACCCAAGGCGGGTGTTTCAAACGGCTTATCTAACCAGGTCCATAACTCTCGATACGTTAAGAGATTAAACCTTAGCATGGCCGATAGATTCGACAGACTCCATGCAAACGTAGAACGCATCTGTAAGATCTTAAAGACCAGCATACACAGCAATGCTGTCCAAATCTGAATCTTGACCGCATTCTCACTGGTCCCAACAAACGTCTTGATCTTGAGGTTCTGTTTGATCGCCTTGAAAAACAGCTCAATCTGCCAGCGATCTTTATAAATCCGACCAATGGTACTGGCCGCAAAGTCCATGTGATTCGTTAAAAGCACCAGTTCCTTCTGGTTCTCTGCGTCCCAGACGACAACGCGACGTAACCGTCTCGGGCATTTCTGCTTGGCGTAACGGCCCGTTAAAACAATCTCTTGATCCTTTAAGACGGAACCACGCTGCGGTATAGGGCGATTTTTGACGGCACGGTAGGCCATATTGGTTTTGGATCGCGTGACAAACCAGACGCCTTGACGAGTCAAGCGGTCAAACAGTTCGTAATCAACATAGCCGCGATCCATGGCAACGATTGTCCCAGGCTCAAATTCAAGCGTTTGAGCAATTTTGACCTCGTGAACCTTGCCCGTACTGAGATAGGCCCATTGAGGTAGACATCCTTGGTGATTAAGCATCAAGTGTAGCTTGACGGCTCCCTTTTTTCGACGGAACTTGGCCCAGTCAAACAGGCTGAGGCACAAATCGATCGTTGAGGCATCAATGCTGACCAAGGGATTCTTAAAGCGGAAACGCCGCTTCTGTCTGAGAGCAAGCGAATCGGCCTGCTTGTACACGTGATAAAACATCGTTTCAAAGAGCTGCCACGGTCGGTGGCTATTGGCATAGCTCAGAGTTGAGCGTGCCGGGGCCTCTTTGAGGCCTAAATGCGTCAACTTGCCCATCGCAGTGGACAGTCCACCACAGATCTCACGTAATGAGTCGGCCCCAGCTAGCTGACAGAATATCATGGCTACAAATTGATCCCAACATCGAAAGCCTTTCGCTCCTCGTTCTGCGTCCCAGTGGCGAACGGCCCGGGCAAAGTCATTACGATTTATCAAAGAAAGCACTTGCGAGAATAAACTGCCAACCTTTACCATAGTTGCATCTCCGGTTTGTATTGGTTCATTGTTTGGGCAAAACAAGTATACCAATCCCGGAGATACTTTTTTATGACCTTTTCAAAGAGTTATCTTGGACAAGAGTGAACCAATATAAACATTATTTTCACTACACCCCTTAATGAATTTATCCCATGCCTGCTTGACAGAAGAATTCCTCAATTCACCCTCTATCGACAAATTGCTCTCCTTTTTCAATAATTCGCACTCCTCTCTGTCATTCACAAATGAGGCATTGGTCAACCATAACTCATAATTCTCTATGATCCCCCTTAAGCCTTCGGCTGTGGTATAGTGATAAATGGTCCCGTCAATAGAATCCCCAAATGCCTTCCGAAGCGATTCAAATTCTATCTCGTGCTTCTCATACTGATCCATTTTTTACACCTCTAAGCCAAGTCACGTAGGATGGGCTTCAGCCCATGCTGCCATTCGGTTTATTTACACCCTTGAGGAGTTCCTCCATCACCCAAGTGGTTCTCGCTCCGCTGACGCCCGTACTGGGACACTGCCCGGTTCCCTGCAATTCAGCGACCACGGTTTCCAGCAAGGGTTGTTGGACATGCTTGGGCTGGGGGAGGTGGAACTCTTCTATCCCTGACTCCCTGGTCAGGGTCACTGGGACCTCGTGATTGAAGGTGCTAAAGGTAATCCGCCCTTGATCGCCCACGATCTCGACACAATCCCTTTGGCAACAGGCGGCGGTAGTAAAGCACCATAAACCATTGCCCACCACGCCCGATTGGCAGACAAGGCTGGCCGAGACGATGTCTTCGGCCGGGTAGACCCGGGCCTGGTTGCGGGCATGACCCGTGACTTCCTGGATGGGACCGAAGCAATCATCCATGAAGTCCAGTTGATGAGACGCTAGGTCTACGAAATGTCCACCCCCAGCGATTTCTGGACGCACTCGCCAAGGGAGCTGACGGTCGGAGTCACTCAGGGCACGCATCATGTTGATATTGAACAGTCGCACCTGACCAATGGCTCCACTTTCGATCAGGTCCTTGATCTTGAGATAGGCGGGCAAGCAACGGCGGTAATAGGCCACGAACAGCGGGACCTTCGCCGCCTCGCAGGCCTCGATCATGGCCTGGCATTGTTGGTGGTCCAGGGCCATGGGTTTTTCCACATACACCGGCTTACCAGCTTGGGCGGCCTTGAGGGTGTATTCTGCATGCGTGCTGGGCGGTGTGGCGATATAGATGGCTTTGACCTCCGGATCGTTGATCAGTTCGTCCGCATCGCCCGTCCATTTAGGTACGCCATGTCGCTGGGCATAGTCTTTTGCCAAGGCCGCATCACGTCGCATCACCATCACACGCCGCGAACCCTGGATCAAATCCAAGGCCGGGCCACTCTTAACTTCCGTGACATCACCACAGCCGATGATCCCCCATTGGATTTGTTTTTGCGTCATCGATATCGCACCTTATCATAGAGTTAACGACGATTATACTCCAGCTTCTGTTTGTAACAAGACATCACCTCAATTTGATCTTTTTCTTGGCGGCCTTTGCGTCTTTGCGAGAGACAAAAAAAACGGCACATTCGCGACAGTCTCACCTGGACTCCGCAAAGAAATCCACCACGGCCTGCAAGAGCCGTGAGGGATAATGGTCACGATGCAGCAGACAATAAAGATCGCGTTGCAGATCCAGCCACGGGGTCTTGAGCTGGATTAGCGATCCACGGTCCAGCGCATCGGCTACCGTGAGTTGTGATAGGCAGGTTATCCCAAGGTTGTGACGTACGGCCTGCTTGACGGCCTCGGTGTTGCCGAGTTCAAAACCGATATCGAGACGTTCCAGTTGGGAAGCCAACGACCGTTCGAAGATCTCCCGGGTACCTGAGCCGCTCTCACGCAAAATCCACTGCTGCACAACATATATTGGATTTATGTCAAAACAAAGGGTAAACTGCTGACTTATTCGGTTTCGGCTATACCCTTTGGAGACACGACAATGATCACGACCGCCCTGCTCAAGGAACGTCTGCCCGGTTCTCTACTGGCCATCCTGATTGCAATCGGAGCCCTGTTGCTATCTCCCTACGTCGGCTCTCTCGGCAGCGTCTCTCTGGCCATCATCCTGGGGCTGGTACTCGGCAATACCCTGGGGCATATACAGCCCTGCCAAAGCGGCATTCGCTTTTGTGAAAAGCAGGTGCTCACCTATGCCATTGTTCTGATGGGCTTCAAGCTGCAACTATCCGAACTGAGTCACATGGGCTGGCGCGTCTTTGGTGTCGTTCTACCCATGATGGCAGTCACCATCGGCCTGGGCCTGCTATTGGGGCGTTGGTTGGGCTACTCCAAGCGGTTCAGCATACTGATGGGCGTGGGCAATGCCGTGTGCGGGGCCTCGGCCATTGCCGCAGTAGCCCCGGCCGTGCATGCAGACGAGGAAGAGATCGGCATCTCTATCGGCATCGTCAACCTCCTGGGCACCCTGGGCATCTTCCTACTGCCCCTGCTGGCCCACCTGCTGCACCTGGCCGACAGCCAAAGCGCTTACCTGGTCGGTGGTGACCTCCAGGCTATCGGTCAGGTGGTGGCCGCAGGCTTTGCCATTAATGACCAGGTGGGTGACGCAGCCCTGTTGATCAAGATGCTGCGTGTGCTCATGCTGGGTCCGGTGGTCATCCTGATCTCGATGTGGATTCGCAGCCAGGCTCAGGGATCAGACAAACGCCGCTACATCCCCAGCTATATCATTGGTTTCACGATCTGTAGCCTCATCGGCAGCCTCCTGCACCATAACACCACGATCCTGCCTGTGCTACAACACACGGCCAAACTCCTATTACTGGTGGCCATGGCCGCTGTCGGTTTCAAAATCCGCTTAGTCAGTCTCCTCCGTCACGGCCCCAAGGCCCTGCTGTTTGGACTCCTCGTAACGGGCCTGCAACTGGGCTTTCTCCTGACATTGGTCCTGACCTGCGTATAGAGTTTGGTTCTACAATTTAAGGCAACTCTAATAAAACACTCATACTCACGCAGGGGCTTGAATGGTTAATCGTTAAAGATTAGAATAAGTGCCTAAGAATGAACAGAACGAGATGAAATATACACGACTGGCCATCTTGATCTTTTGTCTACCCGGTTGGCTTCAACCTGCCGGTGCCGGACCGGTTCTGTGTATTCACGAGGACCAAACCCACCTTCATAGCCAGGGCACGGATCACGATTGCCATCATGATCAGCATGAGACCCAAGACGGCCATCATCACGCGGTCCAATTCGAACTCGCCCCCTGTTGCACAGACATCCCCCTGGAACAAGACGTCGTGACTGACAAGATCAAAACCCGCTCAACCGGCCTGGAGACCCTGCTACGGGCAGAGGCCGTCAGGCTTGCCTTCACGACGGTGACGAAACCGACTCTCGTTCAATCCCTCGATCAACACCGTCACTTAGCAGACGGACTCCGTTCAGTTATCCTCTTGATTTGATTTCCTCAGCCCACCCTCAGCGCTATCACTCTGCGCAACAGAATGTCACTGACTGGTTCGTGAACCTAATTACTGAGGAATCGTTATGCTTCGTCTATTTGCAGTCTTGGGCTGCCTTATCCTGACCGGATGTAGCACGTCCGCTCCTGTCGCAACGTCTTCATCCCCACCTCCAAAAACCGCTGCCAAGGCCAAGGTCGCGGTCACTGATTCATCCCGGCCTAGGGATACCGGCACAGTAACCCTAGACCAAGCCCTCACCTGGGCTCAGCAGTACCACCCCGCCTTAAGCAACGCCCATTGGGCCACTCGCATTGCCGCGGCTCAAGAGAACCAGGCCGGGCTGTGGCCCAATCCGGAATTCGAATTCGAGATGGAAGATATCGGCGGTACGGGCGAGCGTCGCGGCTTTGACGGCACGGAAAGCACCTATACCCTGAGTCAACCGATCGACCTGGGCGGAAAGCGTCAACAGCGACGAGCCGTGGCCCAGGCCAATACGAGATTGAGTCAGTGGGATCTCAAGCTCGCTCGCCTGGCCATCGAACGTCAGACCCGCCTGGCCTTTAACGAGGTCTGGATGGCCCAGCAGCAGGTCGAGCTGGCCCAACAGTTGGCCGATCTCAGCGAGCAACTGGCCGACATGATGACACGCAAGGTGAAAGCCGGTTCGGAATCCCCCCTGCAACAGACCCAGGCCGAGATGCAAGCCACCCGTAGTGACATCGAACGGCAACAGGCCGAGGCCCGACTCAACCAGGCCCGTCTGCGTCTGGTGGGATGTTGGGGCAGCGTCCAGGCCCGCTTTGAGCGGGTACTCACCCCTGCCAACCCCCTGCCGGGTTTACCCGACTTGGCACAAAGTATGGAGCAGCTAGAGGCCTCGCCCCACCTGGCTCGCTGGCAAGATCAACTGGAACAAGGCCGGGCCGCCCTGGCCCTGACCAAGGCCGAGTCGATCCAGGATATCACCTTGACCGGCGGACTCAAACGAGCCGAAGAGATCAACGAAAATACCGCCATCCTTGGATTGGGATTGCAACTGCCCCTGTTCAATCGCAATCAGGCCAGACGCGAAACCGCCCTGCATCAACTGGCTCAACTCAAAGCCCAGGAACAACAGGCCCGCCTGGAGGTACAACTCCAACTGCAACAGTTACACATCACGCTGTCGGCCACCTTAACCGAAGCCCAACAATGGCGTGACATCCTGGCCCCACAAGCTGAGGCCAATTACCGGGCTGCGGTCCAGGGATACGAGCAAGGCAAATTTGATGCCCTGCATGTTCTCAATGCCCAACGTAGCCTGTTCGAGGCCCAACAAGAGGCCCTCGTCAAAACCCATCAGGCCACGCAACAAACCATCCAATACCAATATTGGCTAGGAGAATAAGCGATGAAAATCCCCATCAACCAACCTGTTCTCGCACTGATCTTATTTGCCGGCATCGCTATGGCCATCGTAGGCCTGGGACCCCGAGGCGACGGTCACGACCACGACGCCCATGCTGCCGAGATGACCTGTAGTGAAGGATGCACTGATCATGTTGTTCCCCTCGATGAACACGAGGATCACGAGGAAGAGGGCCATGAAGGTCACAACCATGAACAACCGCTCTTGGATTTAGACGAATTGGCCCTAGCCCAGTGTGAGCACGAGATCAAGGCTATCGAATGTGACGAATGCCGTTATGAATTCGGCGTGGCAAAACTGGATCCCGAACTGGCCAAGGCCCTGATCCAAACCCAAACCGTAACCGTGGCACAAAGCAGTCCTGAGACCCTGGTCCTCAATGGCGAGATCGAACTGAATCTCACCCGTGTGGCTCAGGTCACCTCCACCGGCTCGGGGCGGTTGGATAGCATCATCGGTCTACAAGGACAAACCGTGGCCCAGGACGCCCCCCTGGCCGTGTTGCAATCGGCCGAGTTGGGACGAGCCCAGGCCGCCCTGCAAGAGGCCCTGGCCCAGGCCGAACTGGCCCAGACCGCCTGGCAGCGTGAACAACAACTCATGGAGCAAAACATCAGTAGCCAGGCCGACTACCAACAGGCTCAAGCTGCCTGGAAAAAGGCCCAGGCCATGCTGGAGTCCACGCATAAACAGCTGGACCTCTTTGGCCCCGGCGTCACCACCTCGCAAGACTTCGGACGCCTGACCTTAACCGCCCCTATCAGTGGCACAATCATCGAACAAAACGCCCTACGCGGACAATGGGTCGAGCCACAACAGTCCCTCTACACCGTAGCGGACCTGTCCAATCTCTGGTTCTGGGCCACGGTCTATGAAAAGGACCTGCAACGCTTGATCGTTCGTTCTCAAGGCACCCAGCCCACCTCCGCTGAAATTCGCTTTGCCGCTTTTTCCGGTCGCTCCTTCCCCGCTACCCTGGCCTTGATCGGTCAGACCATGGAACACGACACCCGCACCATTCGCGTCCGTTTCGATGTCCCCAATCCGGACGGCCTGTTGCGTCCGGCCATGTTCGGCCAAGCCGAGGTTGCCTTGGGAGCAACCTACCCGGTCATTAAAATTCCAGCCACAGCCGTCTTGAGCGACGAGGACCAAGACTTCGTCTTTATCCGCTGGCAGGAAGACCTGTGGGTACGACGTGACGTGGAGGTGCTTAAGCGATCCGGCGATTGGGTGGAACTGCTCAGCGGCATCGAACCCGGCATGACCGTAGCGATCCAAGGGGCCTTTATGTTCAAGAGTGAGGTGCTCAAAGAGAAGATGGGAGCTGGCTGTGCTCATTGATGTTTGGAATCCGCTGACGCGGATGCTTAATCTAATAGATCCCTCACATTCGTTCGGGATGACAATCACATATCACGATTCGATCATGTCATCTCGACCGGAGCGAAGCGTAGTGGAGAGATCTATTAGAACACAGTCCGCGTAGCGGTTCATCTATAAAACGCAAACAAAATGAGGTGACAACCTTATGTTAAATACCCTAGTTGAATTCATTATCAAACAGCGTTTGCTGGTTTTATTGTTGGGTGTGGTGGTGCTGATTGCCGGGGGGTTGACCTGGCACCACCTGCCCATTGACGCCTTTCCCGATGTCACCAATGTGCAGGTCATGATCCTCGCCGAGGCCCGGGGACTCAGTCCCCTGGAGGTGGAACGTCTGGTCACCTTCCCTATCGAAAACCAGATGGCCGGTCTGCCCCAGGTGCGTCAGGTACGGTCCCTGTCCCAATCCGGGCTCTCGCAGGTGGTGGTAATCTTTGCCGATTCGGTGGACACGTACTTTGCCCGCCAGCAGGTCTTCGAACGCCTGACCCTGGCCCAGGAGAACCTGCCCGAGGGAGTGACACCCGAAATAGGACCGATCTCCACCGGGCTGGGTGAGATCTTTCAATACGCCGTAGAGGCAGGTTATTATTGTAACAATCATCCCCAGGCCTGGTCTCGCACACCAAAAGCTTGTCCCGAGTGCCAGGCCCCCATGCAGGCCAGTGACCTCGACCTGATGGACCTACGCACCCTGCAGGAGTGGTTGATCAGCCCGCAACTGCGACGTCTGCCCGGACTCAACGAGGTCAACAGCATGGGCGGCACCATACGTCAGTTCCATATTGTGGTCGATCCCGCCAGCCTAGTGCAATTCAACATCACCCTGGATGAAATCATCACAGCCGTAGCCGAGAACAACCGCAATGTCGGCGCCGGTTACATCGTCAAGGACTCCGAACAGATCAATGTGGTCTCACAAGGCCTATTGCAAAATGCAGACGACATCGCCGCTATCGTCATCAAAGCCGTAGACGGTACGCCCGTAACGCTGGCGCAATTGGGTGACGTCATCGAGGCCCCCCAACCCCGCAGCGGTGCCGCCGGTAAGGACGGCCAGGGTGAAACCGTCCTCGGCATGGCCATCATGCTCAAGGGCGAAAACTCCAAGGAGGTCGTCGATCGCGTCAAGGCAGAGATTCCCGAGATCCAGAAGTCACTGCCCCATGGCGTCAAGATCAATCCCTTTTACGATCGCACCGACCTGATCCAGGCCTGTGTGCATACCGTGTCACGCGCCCTGGCCCAGGGGGCCATCCTGGTCATCCTCATTCTGTTTCTGTTGCTGTGGGATTTGCGGGCCGCCTTGACCGTGGCCATCTCCCTGCCCTTGACCGCCGCCGCCACCTTTATCTTGATGGATTGGCGTGACGTCTCGGCCAACCTGATGAGCCTGGGGGGACTGGTCATTGCCATCGGCATGGTGGTGGATGCCGCCATCATCGTCACCGAGAACATCTCCCGCCACATGGCCGAAGTCGCGACACAGGGACAGTCCCGTTGGGATGTGGCCCGCAATGCCGTCACCGAGGTGGCTCGCCCCGTACTCTTTGCCGTGTTGATCATGGTCATTGTATTCGTTCCCCTCTTTAGCCTGGAATCGCTGGAAGGCAAGATGTTTAAGCCACTGGCCCTGACCATCTGCTTCGCTCTGCTTTCGTCATTGGTAGCAGCCCTGACCGTGGTGCCCGCCCTGGCCGCGATGATCACGAAACGCCGACCGCGTGACATCCACGAGAATCCCTTAGTGCGTCACCTGCATCGCTGGCACCTGCCGGTCCTGAACCTGGCCCTTAAAGCACGTTGGATTACCGTGGGCCTGGCCGCTGCCTTGATGCTCGGTGCCCTACTGTTACTCGGCCAATTGGGAACCGAGTTCCTACCCGACCTGGACGAAGGCGCTATTGCCATTAACCTGGTGCGTTTGCCCACAGCCGGACTGGAGGGTTCGGCCCGTCAAAGCCAGATGATCGAGGCCCGCCTGCTTGAACGTTTCCCGGATGAGATTGTCACGGTGGTCAGCAAAACCGGCCGGGCCGAGATCTCCGAAGACCCCATGGGACCCGAGCAGACCGACGTGATGATCATGTTGACGCCTAAGTCCCAATGGACACGGGCAGACACCAAGGCCGAGTTGATCGAACTGATCGAAACGGAACTGAAGGCCTTTCCCGGTATCCGTCCCGCCTTTTCCCAGCCTATCGCCCTGCGGGTCAACGAATTGATCAGCGGTATCAAGTCCGACATCGCCATCAAGATCTTCGGTGACGACATCGACCAACTGGTCGAGATCGCCGAGGAAATCGCCCCGACGCTGTCCGGCATCGACGGGGCCAAGGATGTGGCCATAGAACAGCTCTCCGGCTTTTCGCAATACCACGTCCAACTCGACCGGGCCGCCATGGCCCGTCACCAGATCAATGCCGAGACCGTGCATCGCGTCCTGCAGGCCGCGGTCAACGGTGTCACTGCCTCCACGGCCTACGACCAACTCATCCCGGTCGATATCATGGTGCGTCTGCCCGAATCGGCCCGCACCGGGCCGCAATCCCTCAGCAACCTGCTGATCTGGAGTCCCTTGGGCTATCGCGTGGCCTTGGACGAACTGGCCCGCATCGAACTGACACCGACCCCGGCCAAGATCACTCGCGAGGACGCCCGGCGACGTCTGCTGGTCGAATGCAATGTACGCGGTCGTGACATGGGCGGCTTCGTGGCCGAGGCCCAGGACCAATTGGCCGCCATCGAACAGGCCCTGCCCACGGGCTATCGCCTGGTCTGGGGCGGTCAGTTCGAAAACCAACAACGGGCCATGCAGCGGTTATCGATTGTGGTGCCTATCGCCCTGCTGCTGATCTTTGTGCTGTTGGTCAGCGCCCTGGGTTCGGTCAAGAGTGCGGGCCTGATCATGGTCAACCTGTCCCTGGCCGTGGTCGGCGGTATCGTGGCCATGGCCTTACTGGGTATCCACCTGAGCGTGGCCGCCACCATCGGCTTCATCGCCGTACTGGGCGTGGCGGTGGAAGACGGCCTGGTGCTGATCAGCTTCTGCGATGAACTCCGCAAAAAAGGCATGGCCACCCTCGCCGCTGTTCACGAGGCCTGTCGCTTGCGCATCCGTCCCCTGATCATGACCACGCTCACGACCCTGCTGGGGCTCTTGCCCATGCTCTTTGCCACCGGTGCAGGTTCGGAACTGCAAAAGCCCCTGGTCGCGGTCATCTTCGGCGGCATGGTCAGTTCCCTAATCCTGGAACTCATCGTCCTGCCCGTGCTCTATGTGTTGGTGCATCGGGAGTAGATGATTCTTATTTTCTCCTGACTTCTGAATCCTGACTTCTGACGACTAAAAGAAAAAAACGCCTGTGACCGCGAAGAGCCACAGGCGTTTTGATTACTAATTGGACTTTTGCAAAGTTGAAAATTTAAAGGCAAAATGGGCACTTTGACGACAAATATTGGCAATCAGGTTGGCAAAAATATCATGGAGGATATGACCATGCCAGCGATTGTTGATTTTCCTACCGTCGTCAAGAAGGCCCTGGACGAATTTGGACCTCTGTTCGCGAATGACCCCGAACGTAAGCATTTCGCTGAATATCTCACCGGTTTGATGATGGCACACAAGAAGAATGTCTCGGCCATCAATAGCGAATTCGCCGTAACCACGGATCAATCCTGCTTGAACCGTTGGATTACCGAATGCCAGTGGGATCAAGAGAACTTCAACCTGCAACGGATTCAATGGCTGCAAAAGCAACCCGACACACGCTTCAGTGCCCAGGGAGTCATCCCTATTGACAATGTCTTGATCGATCACGACGGGAAGTTGATTGAAGATGCAGGCTATTTTTGGGATCACGCAGAACAACGCCACAAGATTGCCCATGATTACCTGATCATCAACTACATGTGTACCTCTGGAAAGCATTATCCCTTGGAATTCTACCGATTTGTCAAGAAGGATCATTGTGAAGAAAGACAGATCGAATTCCGAGACCATAACGTTCTCTTTCGA
Source organism: Sedimentisphaerales bacterium (assembly GCA_963662565.2). Classification (GTDB taxonomy): domain Bacteria; phylum Planctomycetota; class Phycisphaerae; order Sedimentisphaerales; family Anaerobacaceae. The sequence continues at coordinate 52,710 of CAXXXG010000015.1, forward strand.
CAACTGGTCGATTGGAGTATTGCCAACGACATCCCCGGCGACTTCACCTTTGATAGTTGGTTCACTCACAAGGATAACCTGAACTATATCAACGGCTTGACGCGAAACTATGTTGGCGATCTGAAATTTAACCGTAAGATTGTCTTCAAGGGCAAGGAACTCAACGTCCAAGATTTGTCCACACAAATCGATTCCAAGGACCGCAAGCTCGTCAAGGTCGGCGAATCCCGCCAGTGGTACTTTACGGTCAGTATTCGCATCCCTGGAGTGGATCACAAGGTTCGCATCGTGATTCTCTGGGACAAACGTAACGATACAAAAGCCAGAAAGGCGTTGGTCACCAACCGAACGGCTTGGGAAGTGACTCGTATCCTTCGGGTTTATCGCTATCGTTGGACAGGCACAGAATGCTTCCATCGGGATGGCAAGCAACATCTGGGCATGGGTGAATGTCAGCTTAGGAGTGGCCTTGGTCAGACCCGCCATATGTACATGGTCTTCCTGGCGTACAGTCTCTTGATGTCTCAGTTGAAGCAGAGCCATGCGCGTGCGTGGGCATTGGAACGTTTGACGACCATCGGACAAGCCTGTCGAGCCGTACTCAAGGAGAGTCTCAGCCAAACCCTGGGGTGGGTGATAGAACGCGCCGAAATGGACGGTTGGAGTTTTGAGAAAATCAAGCTGCATCTAGCCTTGGCCTAAATTGCAAAAGTCCAGTTACTAAGTATTCGTCTCGTTTACTGCGAGACACTGACGGTGGTATCGGAGTCGGATTTCTTCTCTTCCTCTTCCACCTGTTCGCCCTCGAACTTGAGGTGTTCCTCGTCCTGAACATCGATTCTGATGATGTTCTTGCCCTTAAACTCGCCGCCCAGGAAACGCTCGGCCAGGGGATCCTCGATGTAGTGCTCGATCGCGCGACGCAGGGGACGGGCACCGAACTCGGGATTGTAGCCCTTGTCGATGAGGAATTCCTTGGCCTGATCGGTCAGTTCCAGATGGAGACCGTGCTCGATCAGACGCTTGAAGACCTTGTTCAATTCGTACTCGACGATATCGGTGAGGTTGTCACGCGTGAGCGGACGGAACACGATCATCTCGTCGAGACGGTTGATGAACTCGGGACGGAAGTGACGTTCGACTTCCTTGTTGAGAACTTCCTTCATCTTGTCGAAGTTGGCATCTTCGCTCTTCTTGCCGAAACCGAAACCGGATTGGTTCTTGATGAGATCCGCACCGATGTTGCTGGTCATGATCAGAATCACGTTCTTGAAGTCGATCATGCGACCGAAGCTGTCGGTCAGGCGGCCTTCGTCCATGATCTGCAACAGCATGTTGTAGACGTCGGAGTGGGCCTTTTCGATTTCATCGAGCAAGACAACCGCATAGGGACGACGACGCACACGTTCGGTGAGCTGTCCGCCCTCTTCGTAGCCGACGTACCCGGGAGGGGCACCGACCAGACGACTGACATTGTGCTTCTCCATGAACTCACTCATGTCGAGACGCACCAGTGCGTTGCGATCGCTGAACAGGAACTCGGCCAGGGCCTGAGCCAACAGGGTCTTACCCACACCCGAGGGTCCCAAGAAGATAAAGCAACCCATGGGTCGATTCGGATCCTTCATACCGCTACGACTACGCCGTACGGCCTTGGCCACGGCGTGGATGGCCTCGTCCTGAGACACCACGGTCTTATGTAACTCGGCTTCGAGTTCGAGCAGACGCTGGGTCTCTTTCTTTTCCAGACGCGTCAAGGGCACGCCGGTGATATTGCTGACCACCTCGGCGATGATTTCGGTATCGACCACGCCGGTGGATTCGCGATTCTCGTCATACCACTCCTTGTGGAGGGCGTTCTTCTTCTCGACCATCTGCTGGGCTTCGTCACGCAGTGAGGCGGCTCGCTCATAATCGGCGTTGCGCACGGCCTCGTCCTTTTCGCGCTGCAGCTTTTCGATGTTTTCCTCGACCTCGGTCAAATCCGGCGGTGGGGTCATGTTCTTCAAGCGAACGCGAGCACCGGCCTCGTCAATGACATCGATGGCCTTATCCGGCAGGCAACGGCCGGTGATGTAACGCACGGACAGCTCGACCGCTTGGAACAGGGCCTCGTCCGTAAAACGCACGCGGTGGTGGGCTTCGTAACGATCCTGCAGACCCCGCAGGATCTCCAGGGCCTCGTCCTTATTGGGCGGATCAACCAGGATGGTCTGGAAACGACGTTCGAGTGCCCCGTCCTTTTCGATGTACTTGCGGTACTCGTCCAGGGTGGTGGCACCGATACATTGAACTTCACCACGGGCCAGGGCAGGCTTGAGCACGTTGGAGGCGTCGATCGCGCCTTCGGCTCCACCGGCACCGACCAGGGTGTGGAGTTCGTCGACAAAGAGGATCACATTACTGGCCCGCTTGACCTCGTTGATCACGGCCTTGATACGTTCCTCGAACTGGCCGCGGTACTTGGTACCGGCCACCATCATGGCCAGGTCCAACACGACCAGTCGCTTGTCCCGCAGGATCTCAGGGACCTTGCGGTTGATGATCTGTTGACTGAGGCCCTCGACGATGGCGGTCTTACCCACACCGGCCTCACCGAGCAGCACAGGATTGTTCTTGGTACGACGGCAGAGGATCTGGATGAGACGCTCGATCTCACGCGAACGCCCGATGACCGGGTCTAGTTCACCATCGGAGGCCAATTGGGTCAGGTCGCGACCGAAGCTGTCCAGGGCCGGGGTCTTGCTCTTGGCCTTAGCCGCATTACCACGCGCGGCCGATGAATCCATCTTCATGCCCAAGCCGGCCGGGGTGTCGTCCACGCCCGCACCCAGCAGGTTCAGAACTTCCTGGCGTACCTCTTCGAGCTTGAGCCCGAGGTTCATCAGGACCTGGGCGGCGATGCCCTCGCTCTCGCGCAGCAGGCCCAGCAGGATATGCTCGGTGCCGACATAATTGTGATTCAGGGCACGCGCTTCTTCAATGGCGTACTCGATGACCTTTTTGGCCCGTGGGGTTTGGGGCAGCTTGCCCATGGTAACCATGTCCGGTCCGCTCTTGACGAGCTTCTCGATCTCGAGACGCAGCTTTTTGATATCGACTTCCAGGTTCTTGAGAACCGTAGCCCCTACCCCGCTACCCTCTTTGACCAGGCCCAACAAAATGTGTTCGGTCCCGATGTATTCATGATTAAAACGCTGGGCCTCTTGATTGGCCAGCGCCATGACTTTCCGTGCACGATCTGTAAAACGCTCGAACATGTTGTATCCTCAGTTTTTCAGCGGAAGCATTGAATTCGTCTGGAAATTACGGTTGACATCCAACCGCATTATATTGCCCCTGAAACCCCTGTCAAACCAGTCTCAAGCACAATTCCGTTAGTCTTCCTAATACTACTGGTTATACCTCTTATCGGTCCTGGTGTTCATCCATTGTTCCAGGCTGTTTCTGGCACACCCACATATCGGCTAAAACCCCATCATACTTTCCAGATTCGTGGACAATCTTGTCAAAACCTGCTGGCCACTCTGCACCGTCAGCGAACAAGCTCGACCATTACCGGACCAACACAGCGACGATGCTGCATTGGTCTATAAAATCGCCGATAGCGAAGTCCTTTTCTTTACTAGAGTCGCACCAGAGTAGCGAACATTCACGCGATTGCCAGAAAAAGACCATAAATTTTGGTTGCAGGAACCCCCATGTGCGGCCATAATGGCCACCTTACCTGCTTTTCATGGTAGCATAGGAGTATACATGGGTTCTTTACTATCTGGGTTGTCAAAACTTCAAGCGTGGAAAATAGGCTCAGGGCAGCCAAATCTAAGCTGACGCGGTGTCGCCGAAGCGTGGTGCTCCAAGAAAACAAGATTCGCACCGAACAAAACGCCCTTGAAGCCAAAAAAGAAGAGATACAGCTGACGCGCATGCAAAGCGACCGCTTGGAGTTGGAACTCAAGAGCCGAGACAATGAGATCGCCAAACTCCGCACTGCCCTCAACACCGCTAAGACCAATAAAGAATACGCCGCCCTCCTGACCCACCTCAACACCAGCAAGGCCGACAATTCCAAGATCGAATCGCAGATCCTCGAACTGATGAAGGGGATCGAGGTGGACGAAGCGGAAATCGATAAGATGAAAGAGGGCATCGAGGTCCTTAAGGTCAAACTGGAAGAAACCCGCAAGGAAGCCGAGGCTTCGGCGGTCAAATTGCAGGCCGATGTCGATGAAATTCAAACCGAATGGGATCTGGCCGCCCAAGATATCCCGGCCGATGCCTTGGACGTCTTCAAACGCGTAGCCGAAACCTACGATGGAGAAGCCGTGGTCGAAGTCGAGGGTGAAGGTGGCAAAAACAGTGCCTATAGCTGTGGTGGTTGCTTTATGGGCATCACGGCCGAGAGCGTCAATCAACTCATGACCCATGACGAGATTATTCGCTGTTCCAACTGCACCCGCATCCTGGTGCTACCTGCGAACCCAAATTAAAACGACTTCAAGTCAAGGCCTGCACTCAAATTAGGGAGGATTGATTTGGCTGGCAAAACCCCATTCCAACAGATCCCTAACGAAACTCGCCCCCTTCGTCTGGGCGTCCTACTCAGTGGTGGCGGACGTACCCTACTGAATCTCCTGGAAGCCCGTGACCGTGGCGAACTCGACATCGAGATCCCCGTAGTGATCAGTTCCCGTTCGACCGTAGCCGGAGTGGAACGGGCCCAAAAGGCGGGCTTGACTGTCGAAGTGGTCCGAAAAAAAGACTATGCCGACATCGAGGCCTTTAGCCAGGCCCTGGAAGACAAGCTGGCAGCCGCCGAAGTCGACCTGGTGATCCAAGCCGGCTGGCTTTGTCTCTGGCAGATCCCCCCACGCTATCAATATCGCGTGATGAACATCCACCCCGCCCTGCTACCCAGTTTCGGTGGCCAAGGCATGTGGGGACATCACGTACACGAAGCCGTCCTGGCCCAGGGCTGCAAAATCAGTGGTTGCACGGTCCATTTCTGCACGGACGAATACGACACCGGCCCCATTATCGTGCAACGATCCTGCCCGGCCTACGATCACGACACCCCGGACGACCTGGCAGCCCGCGTGTTCGAACAGGAATGCCTGGCCTTCCCAGAAGCCATTCGACTCTTTGCCGCCGGACGTCTGCAAGTCAACAATGGAATCGTCAAGATCAAGGACGTAGCGACCTAACCATGAATCGACGCAAAAAGGCCATCCTGTTGGAATCCACGGTCGTGTTGACCGTCACGGTCATGGCCATGTTGGCCATGGTCATGTTCAAGGACAAGACCAACCAACGCGAGGCCCTGCTGGCCATGGAACAACTTGGTTCCAAGATTCTCGAATATCGACAGACCTACGGCGTGGTCCCCCCGCAGAGCGTGGTCGAAAACATCCGCCCCTCCATCCAAGGCAACGCACGCCTGGGCACCCTACACTACCGCGCCCGCTGGATCGGCCTGGACGCCCGCGACAGCGAAATCCTCGCCTACACACATAAGCAATACCGCTCCCCCCTGGTCGAAGACGGCACCATTGTTCTCCATCTGAACGGTAATGTCAGTTTGATGACCCCGCGAGACTTCAAAATCCTGCTCGATCACCAACAAAGCGATGAAGAAAAGCGAGCGGCTCAATCCGAAGCGCAAGCCTTCTAGAACTCCCAAGTCAAATGCGGATAGTCAGCCTCAGGCATGGTCCAGGTGTCCTCCGTGCCGTTGGCCGTCTCGCCCACAAAGTCCCAGCCCGCATCCAGGAAGGTGTTGATGTCTTGCATCTCGGCAGTGGTTAAGCCTGAACCACCATCACTTTCTGACCGATCTGAGGCTTCAATGTCCCAAAAGCTAGACTCGATCAATCCATCGTTCGTTCCCACAAAACCACCTACATAGGTCTCTCCAGTAACCCTGCCAGTGCTATAACTCGACATTAAATAACCAGCATCATTTTGTCCTATAAAACCTCCTACTTTGCTAACACCACTAACAAGCCCGCAGCTATAGCATGAAAACACAGAACCCTTATAATTTTCTCCTATAAGCCCTCCAACTTCTTCACGACCATCAATAACTCCATCGCTATAACATGACACAATAGTACCAAGCCAATTATACCCCACGAGACCACCCACATAATCACTGGCCCCATTAACATCCACTATGTTCAGTCCCAGATTGGATATGGTCGCATGAGAGGTGCAAATTCCAAACAAACCCAAATAAGCTTCCCCATCAATGTTGAGGTTGGAAATGACATGACCATCGCCATCGAAATATCCCCCAAACATCGGAACTACAGCACTATTCCAGGCAATGCCGTTTAAATCAACATCTGCTTCCAGACGATAATGAGCCCCTGGACGAGACCATACAATTCCAAGATCATTGGCATCTGATAAAAGATAAGGATCATCGGGCGTCCCCGATCCATTAGGTTCTGCGGGTGAACCATCGGAAAAACCTGTCAAACTCGGATAACATCCCTCCTGGATCATCCAAAAATCACAGGTCCCATGATCTGTTTCACCAGCCCAATCCCAATCGGCCTTAAGGTAGGTATCGATGTCCAACATTTCGTCAGTGGACAATCCTTTCCCCTCACCAGCACTTGTACTTTGCCCTGAGGTCTCTATATCCCAAAAACTCGAACGAATACACCCCAACGCATTATCTCCCACAAGGCCGCCAACATCCCCTCTTCCACTGACCAATCCGGTGCTGTAACTAAACATAATGCTTGAATCATTGACTCCCACAAGACCGCCCACAGAGTCGTAGCCACTAACCGAGCCCATACTGTAGCTGGACATGATATAGCCAAAACCATTAATTCCCACGAGACCGCCAATAGAGCTATAATAGTGACTCACCCCACCTCTATCACCCGTGACCGCACTGGCACTATAGCTTGAGGTGATACTGCCATAATTGACTCCCACGAGACCTCCGACAGAGCCCCCCCCTGTAACCAAGCCAGTGCTGTAGCACAAAGTGACACCGCCTAATTCGTTGACTCCCACGAGTCCACCGACACTAGAATCCCCGATGACCGAACCCGTACTAAAGCTCGATGCGACGATACCCGATTCATTGTACCCCACGAGACCGCCAATATAGTCATACCCGCCGCTAACCGAACCGGTGCTACTGCTCGATGTAATCAGACCCGATTCGTTGACTCCCACAAGACCACCGATATACTCATCCCTCCCAGTGATTAAGACCGTGCTGGAGCACGACATAATCGTGCCGGAATCATTGATTCCCACAAGGCCACCGACAAAGTTCTGCCCATTGATCGATCCACTGCTATAGCACGACTTGATTGCGCCTGACGCATTATACCCCACGAGACCGCCAATATACTCTTCAGCATACCCTTGAGTATACCCTTCATCTCCATTAATAGTGACAGCCTCTAGCCCCAGATTGGCAATAACCGCGTCAGACGAACACCGTCCAAACAATCCCAAAAAACTCCCCCCCCTGAACGTCCAGGTTGCTGATGATGTGCCCCTGGCCGTCAAAGGATCCACTAAATTCCGTTCCTTCAAAGGAATCACGCCCATCATTTTCATCTCCTGCAAACACGGCCCGATCAAAGTGATAGTCAGAAAGATCAATGTCCGCAGTTAAGATAAAACACTCATCATAAAGATCCGTTCGTTCAGCCAGGAGTATCAACTGAATCGCGTTCGAAATTTGATAGGGATCGCTATCGGTTCCCATGCCGTTGAGTGCAACGGAGACCACCAAGGAGATGGATGATCCTATCATATATTCACTATCCGCTTCAGGATCCTGTGAGAGGATATGTCCATCCGGAACGACACTGCTGAGCTGATAGGTAATCGTCGCAACAGAGAAACCCTGATCCTCCAACACCGCTTCGGCCTGTGCGATTGCCAATCCAGCGACATCAGGGACCGGATTATATCGACTTTGAGAACCGGATAATCCCGGGGCGTTTCCGATCGGCATGAACCAGGTATCATCGGTGCCATTGTCCGCCTCGTCAATAAAATCCCAACGGGCATCCAGAAAGGTTTTGATCTCATGCATCTCAGTGGTCGTTAGCCCCGTACCACCATCGCTGGATTCCTGAGCGGATGCCTCCATATCCCAAAAGCTTGACGCGATGGATCCAGAATCATTCTCTCCCACGAGGCCACCGATAACATATTTACCACTGACCAAGGCCGTGCTGTAGCTCGACGTAATGATGCCACTATTGTTTCCCACTAGCCCCCCGACAATGCGGCGAATTCCAATGACCGAGCCCACGCTGTAACTCGACGTGATATTGCCTCGATTGTATCCCACAAGACCACCGATATACCCCTGTCCACAGACCGAGCCTGTACTGTAGCTCGACGTAACGATGCCGCGAAACGAATTTTCTCCCACAAGACCGCCTACACGATAAGCCTCCGGTCCACTGGTCGAACCCGTGCTGTAGCTCGATATGATCGTGCCTGATTCATTACACCCCACAAGACCGCCGACACTGCCGCAATCAGACTCTCCACTGACCAAACTGCTGCTGTAACTCAATGTAATTGTGCCTGATTCATTGCATCCCACGAGACCGCCGACACAATACTCTCCTGTGGCCGAGCTAGTGCTGTAGCTCGATGTGATATTGCCTCTATGATTGTGTCCCACAAGGCCACCAATATACCACCAGCCTCCACTGACAGAGCCCGTGCTGTAGCTCGACATGATCGTGCCAGAATCATTATAGCCGACGAGACCGCCGATCCATCCTCCAGTGCCATCGACATCAACAGCTTCCAGCCCCAAATCGGTAATAACAGCCTCAGAGCCACAACATCCAAAGAGCCCCAAATAGTCTTCCCCTTCAACACGAAGATGTCGAATCACATACCCTTGGCCGTCAAACCGACCTCCAAATTTATATCTCAGAAAATACTCTCCAAATTCATACTCCGACGACGCAATCACAGCTCGATCAAAGGTATACCCACTCAGATCGATATCCGCCGTCAGGATAAAATGTCTATCATAATCATTAGGCTCCTGCCCCAGGCCGATCAGATCCTCGGGTGTGGCAATTTGATAGGGATCATTAGGTTCACCCGTGCCACCAGAATAGGCCCAAATCTGTGTACTCCAGACCACTCCCATGAGCATCAACCACCCCAATTTAATGCAAATATGACAACTTGAGGGTTGGTGTTGATATTCTGCTGAATACGAAGTCCTGTGTCCTGAATCCTGACTAACCATGACCGATCTCCCTTTAAAACAATGAGTTACGATTTACACAACCTCAAAATCGTCGCCGACAGACCTGCTTTTCATGGTCTCTACCCCCTATGTCCATGAATCGAGGGGGACGTTACAGTTAGAATTGAAAAAACCAGAAAATTCTTGAAGTTGGCGTGAAAAGGATTGCGGATGGCTCACATATCAAGGATTATCGATCAAACCGCAGATGGGGCAAGTCGGGTTCGACGTGGATGATGATGTTGGCTGGGCTGGAGAGACTCTTTTGGAGCGTGGTTTCAACCTCTTCGGCGATGTCGTGGGCGTCTTTGATGTTGAGCTCGGGATCGACCAGGATGTGCAGGTCGATGAAGATCTCGCGTCCGAGCGAGCGGGTGCGGAGCTTGTGCCATTGATGCACGGATGCATGGGTGTTTAAGATCTCCTCGATGATGGCCAGGGTGTCACGGTCTACAGCACTCTCGTTGAACTCGTCCCAACAGCTCGCCAAGATCTTGACGCCTACAGCCATAACCATCACCCCCACCACCATGGCTGCGACCTGGTCGCCATGATGATAACCCCATCGTTGTGTCAAAAAACCCAGGACCACGGCCACGGAACTGAGGGCGTCACTGCGGTGATGCCAGGCATTGGCCGCCATGGCACTGCTGCGGGTTTGGCGGGCGATCTTGACGGAGTAGCGGTAGAGGATTTCTTTGGCTCCAATCGAAGCCAGGGCCACGATCAAGACAGCCAGGCTGGGTGTACTGACCTTGTCACGGGCAATATCTATCACGGCCACATAGATCATACCGCAACCCACGGCAATCAAGACAATGGCAATCAAGGCCGCAGAAAAGGTCTCGATACGACCATGGCCATAGGGATGCTTTTGATCGGGTGCACGCGAACCGAGTTGATTGCCCAACAGCACGGCCCCGTCTGTCACCATATCCGACAAGGAGTGAATGGCATCAGCCGCCATGGACAGAGATCCGCTGAGCCAACCGACCACAGCCTTGAAAATGCAGAGCAGAATATTGACCGAAATACTGATCCAGGTTGCGGTCTTGATCTGTTGATTGGCTGAGATGGCTGCTTCAGATACCATGCAATCTCCGTTTATAGGTTTTCCTTGAGATCCAGGACGGCCTGACGATAGGCCTGGGCCGTTTCCAGGTCACGGGCCTCGACGATAATCCGCATGATGGGTTCGGTGTTGCTGGAACGCAGGTGCAGCCAGCCGTCTTCGAAATCGAAACGCACGCCATCGCTATCGTTAAGCTTGGCCTCGGGAAAACGTTCCCGTGTGGCGGCCAGTAGCTTGGGAGTGATCTCAGCATCGGCCGGGAATTTGTCCTTGAGCATGGCATAGCCACCGATGCGAGTGACTAGTTCCTGCACCGAGCAATCGGTGGTGGCCATGCGTTGCAACACATAGGCCATGGCCACCAGGCTGTCGCGAATGGGGCCGACACGTAGATCGATCACCCCGCCGTTGCCTTCACCACCAATAGTGCAGCCCTGCTGTTGCATTACACCAACGACGTTGGCCTCGCCCACGGGACTGCGGAAGACCTGCCCATGGTAACGGGCGGCGATGTCGTCGACCATGCGTGAGGTCGAGAGGTTGGCAGCCGTGTTACCGCCCTGTTGACTGAGGATGTGATCGGCAGCCAGGGCCAGGGTGTATTCCTCGCCGATATAGGTGCCGGCGTGATCGACCACGGCCAGGCGGTCGGCATCCGGATCCTGGGCCATGCCCACATCGGCCTTGTTGTCCAGCACGATCTGCGAGAGGCCTTGCAAATTGGCGGCAGTCGGTTCGGGCTCATGGGCAAAGAGACCGGTGGGTTCGTTGTTAACGGCGATGATCTCACAACCCAGTCGTTCCAACAGGGCCACACCCGTGGCCCCGCCAGCTCCGTTGACACTGTCGAGAACCACGCGATATTGCTTGGCCTTAATGGCTTCGACATCGACTAGGGCCAAAATCTTGTCGAGATGGACCTGATCACCCGTGCGATCTTGTGTGGCCTGACCACAACCCACCGCATCCGACCAGGTGACTTCGTTTTGTTGGAAACGCTGTTTGATTTCGGCAGCGACCTCGGGCGGCGGTGCCATACCGTTGTCGAGCAGGAGTTTGATACCGTTGTAGGGAGTGGGATTATGCGAGGCCGTCAGCACCACCCCGCCCTGGCAATCCAGGTGACGCAGCATGACACCCACCGTGGGGGTCGGGACAATACCCAGGTCCACCACGTCGATGCCCAATCCCAGTAAGGCTGCGGTGAGGGCCTGTTGGACCATGGGACCACTGGGGCGTGAATCGCGTCCGATGCAGACCTTGAGGGACTTGCGTTCGCTGAAGCGTTGTTTCAGGAACGAACCAAAGGCCGCTCCGAATCGCACGGCCACAGGTGCGGTTAAATTCTCGCCGATCAGACCACGCAGGCCACTGACACTGATAATAAGCTCTTGCATGTTGTTCCTGGTTGTTTTGGTTTCTGGTTATTGGCTTCTGGTTATTGGCCCACATTGTAGCCGGAGGGGCTCAATGTGCAAGGTTTGTGATTGGCTACCTGATTACCGATCACCGATCACTGATAACCGATCACCACTGATGCATGGACGTCCAGGCTCTCGCCAGGGTCACGGCCCAACCGGCCAGGATGATGATGCCCGCACAGAGCAGGACGTATCGCCATTTTAACTCCCGGTAAAACTGGGCCAGCTTACGAGGCAGCAGGCCAGTTGCTGCCAGCCATAATCCACTCAACGCGATCAACAGCAATAGGATACAAAAAAAACCGGCTGCCGGTTGAATCTGCCAGGCCAAGAGCCATTGACCGCGGGCAAAGGCCAGGGTCGCGGTGGTCATGCCACAGGTGGGACAGGTGTAGCCCGTGCGTTGTTTGAGACCGCACGGGCCTAAGACATGGCCAAAATCGAAACCCATTTTCTGCAATAACAGCAGGATCAGGCCACAGCCCATGATCGTGGCAAACCAGGCCAAGGCAATCCCCCGCTGCCGACGATTCAGGTGAATCCAATTTGTAGGTTGGCTCTCAGACATAAGGGCAGTAGAATAGGCGGCTTAAATGAAACTGTCAAGAATCGCATGTAGTAAAGGAAACACCATGTTGGCACTCAACCAACTCGATCATATGCTCGAAATCGCCCAATCGGCTGCTCGTCAGGCCGGTCAACACGCCCTGAGTCAGATGCACCAGACCCAGGCACGCATCAAAGACGGGACCACGGGCAAGGAGCTGGTGACCCAGGTCGATCGCGAATGTCAGGATATGATCGTGGCGTTCCTGCACGAATCCTTTCCCGAGCATGGTTTTCTGGGCGAAGAAGGTGACGGCGGAATCACCAAGATCGCCCCACAAACCGATCCGGGTGTCACCTGGGTGATCGATCCGATCGACGGAACCAACAACTTCGCCCATCACGTGGGGCTTTATGCCGTATGTGTGGCTGCGATGTTTGAAGGACGGCCTGTGGTGGGCGTGATCTACGATCCCAACACCGACCAGATGTACCATGCCCACACACAAAGCCCGGCCTTTTGCAACGACCAGAAACTGGACTGTGGTGACGAGGCCCTGAGTCCCTTTGTGAGTGTGGCCATGGACAGCCATATCGGCGATGAGATTCCCCATTGGATGGGACGTTTGATGATGCGTTGCCGCTTTCGCAACCTGGGCACCACGGCCCTGCACCTGGCCATGGCGGCTACGGGCGGTTTTGCAGCGTCAGTACAGATCATGCCCAAGCTGTGGGACATCGCAGCGGGAACGTTGATTGCCGAACGGGCCGGGGCCAAGGTAACAACGGACCAGGGACTGGATCTGTGGCCCCTTGACATGAAAAGCTATCAGGGCGGCCCGTTGCCTTGTGTGGTAGGCAACCCGACCGCCCATCAAGCTGTTATCGAGCACCTGACAAAATGACTCTGCATTCGAGCCGCTTGTTTTAGATCTGGACGACGTCAGGCTGTATCGACCATCTTCAGATGGCCTGCTTCGCCTTCCTTGCCAGATCTAAAACCGCAGTCTCTCGGTGCGACGATTCATTTTGCCAGGCACTCTCGAAGAGTTGAAGATCCGTTTAATTTTCACATGGCGGAAAGACTTGCCTGTGAGGTATTGCCATAAGCCCCGATGTTGACCACGTCACCATTGGGATCGGGCTCGTCACCGGCATCTACCGTGGGATCACCGGCATCGATCATGGGACTGTCGAGCGTATCGATGACCCAGCGATCATAGACCGGCCAATAACGCCCGGTCTGACTCATCAGATGATAATCGCCATGCACCCAGAAGTCGTCATCCAGATCCAAGGGGGTTTGGGCATCATGCCAAGTCCCGGGATGGATAAACAGCGGATCCAGATCCACGGTCGTCCCTGATTCCGGCCAGCCACCTTCGACATTGCAATAGGCCACCGTGGGTTTGTCGCCGGCACGCACGTAGATGTTTTCGGTATGGCCCCGTACAATGGTATGACTTAAGGTCACATCACTGAACCAGAGATCCACGCCCCCTTCAATCACCAACGATTGATTATCGACGATACTACAGAATTCAATCAGTGCCTCGCTGTTCATCGCTTGAAGGCCTGGGCCTCGATTCCCTGCAATCACACAGTGACGAATAGTAGGACTGGAATTCTTCAGGTAGATACCTGCCCCATCCGGAGTGCCTCCGATCATCAGACCGGCAATCAAGGTATCAGGACCTTCTCCCTGGGTACAGTTGACGATATGGCTATTGTAATCGATCTGCAAGATCGGCATGGTTTCAACGCAACGGTCTTCGCCGTCCAACCAGGCCCCCTTGAGGTTGATAGCCTTACCCATAAGATCGATACTTTCGTTATACACACCGGCACGCACATAGATAGTGGTGCAATCCTCGGCCGCTTCAATAGCTTCCTGGATAGAGTCAAAGGGACGTGTGGAGCTACCATTCTCACCGGGATCACTAACGGTCATGTCTCCAGGGCCCGGATCGTAAGTGGAGTTGTCATCGACATATAAGACATAACAGGTCGGATCGGGATCGGGGTCGGGCTTGGTCGTGCATCCCGTGGTAAAGGTCACAATTTCACCTAATCCGGTGCCGCACCCATTCTTGGATTCAAGCACGTATTCATAGGTCTGGCACTCCTGGACGGCGATGGTGCAGTCATAGGTGCAGCAAGACAGCAGCGGTGAACGCACTTCAGACCAGGCCGTATATTGCCAGGTGGTTTGACCGTATTGACGATAGCGGAAACGAAGCTGATAGCTCCAAAGCCCAGACTCGGTGACCTTGCCGTTCAAGGTCGCCTGCGTCTTGGTCACGCCGTCAGCGGCCAAGGTGACTACGGCAGGAGCGTCGGGTACGAAATGCGCGTTCAAGGTGTAGTTGTCGTTTAAGATCAAGGTGATACTGGAACGGGTGGAATCGGTCACCGCTCCGAGATCAACGGCGGTTCCGGTCCAACCGGCAAAGCGATAACAGGACAGGGGTGTCGCCATCACCGATACCGCAGTCCCTTGACACAGGGCATAGGTGCCGGTCCAAGGAACAATATTTCCCCCGGTCCCTGAACTCAAGGTCAAGGTATAGGTCGTGCAGGAATCACAACTGCCGGCCGGAATACATTCCACACCGTCGGAACAATCGGTACTGGTGTTTTGGGTTACCGCACCCCAGGTCGTAAGAGTCAGTGCCCCCACACAGATATAAATGAGAATGATGACAGTCTTAATGTTGCAACGCATTAGCATAGTTTATTCCTTTAGTCATTCTGGGGTCATCCATGACCCTCCCCCGGTAAACGTTCACCCAAGACAGCGTTAAAAAAATGGGGGGAGTCCCAAGCTCAGACCTGAAGGTTCAGACCCAGTTCGGCACTCCCCCGAGCGAATAAATGATTGGCATCCATGCCATACCTCTTATCTCCCTGTCCATGGCCCATCCTTGGGCGGGACGTCTGGGATTGGTTCAGTTAAACGCAAAAACAACGGTTACTGTATGCCGCTGCTAGCCAACGTAGTGGCTGCATTGCGACGGATATAGCCGGAATCGATCACATTGGTACGAGAGATATTCACACTGGCACTGTAAGGGGTCAGTGCGAGCTGTACCTGATTACCGATGAATGCCTGCATGGTTCCCAGCACCGCATCGCCACCCACTGCCGCAGATTGCGTATCCAACGCTGCGCTCAGTGATTGGTTTTGATCGGCCTGATCGGTTCCATCCTGGGTTTGCAATTGGCTGGCAATCCCCAACCCGGTCTGGTCCACACCATAGGAACCACCGACACCCGCACCAATAATACTTTGCATCAGAGTGGCGTCTTCGTATTGTGCGGTAAACACGCGGCCATTGGCACTCGTTGCCTGTTGCAGCGCGTTCCCTGTGACAACATTCATGCTATCACCCACAATCAATCCACTACCACTGAGCAAAAGGCTGTTGACTGAACCGATTTCCATAACCTGTGCCTGGTCGATATCAGCCCAACACGTGATTGACAATCCCAGCACAAGTGTCACGATAAGCATTAGGTTCTTGTGCATCTTCTTTCTCCTGATGGATAAAATTCTTTTCATCACATTCCATCCAGCAACTCTTGATGCTGTTAAACCCTAGCAAGGACCGGGACGCTTGCACGTCCCAGCCCTTGCCCGGTTCAGCATCGAGCCGTTAATTAGTAAACATACTGAGTCTGAGAAGTCGTGGTCGACACAGCGCTACCGACAGCAGCGGTGGTGCCGGGCTCGCCGGTGACATTCGACATCTGGATAGCAGTCACGTCAGCACTCTCGGAAGCGAAACCAGCAGCATTGGCGGCATACTGATCTTGGCTGGTGATACCGGTCTGCAGAACACTGGCGCTGCCGGTGCCTTCGGTCTTGGTCACGGTTTGGAGACCTTCGAGAGCCAGGGTCTGACCTTGGGCCTTAATGCCAACGCTGTTACCGACCAACTGCCATTGCGTAGCAGCATTGCCCAGCTCTTGTGAAGTGGCAACGATACCACAATCGGCACAGGTGTTGGAAACTTGCCACAGGTCGGTGACGATACCTTGATCGGCCACGACGTAGCAGTCATCTTCTACGTGTTGAGCATCATCAACCATCAAGGTCACGGTGTTGGAAGCCGAAGTGCCATGTTCCAGAGTCACGGCATTGACGATCCCATTGGTGTTGGCCTGTGTTTGGAAAACACCGGCAAAACTATCAGGGATGCTGATGGTGGTATCGGCCATAGCGACAGCAGACAAAGCACAAATCATCATAAGGGTTGCAAACTTCTTCATGGTAAAACTCCTTTAGTTAAAAATGTTACAAATCCTTTTGTTCATGTACATACTTTTTTCTCTTTTTGACACTCGATGCTTACCTTATCCCCACACAACCTCCTTTCTCCCCCATTTGTGCCCCGAGTTGGGCAATCCGGTTCAAGCGTCAGATGGGTTTATTTCAGGGAGTTATCTGGCTTGTGACTGGGCTTGAGCCCCACTTAAATATCCAATCTGTTGTCCTTGATTGAATCCTTCCATATCGTAGAGTTCGGGATTCACATCGACCCCTTGCACGTTACGAGGATCCGGTTGTAATTGACTGCGTTGGCCAGGAGGACAAGGACGTTGTTGATAATGAGAGGGATGCATCTGGCGTTGGAGCTGTTGTTGTTGGCGGTAATATTCCTGTTGACGCTGACGCATCAATTCCGCCTGCTTTTTCAATTCTTCCTGTTGCTTGGCACGCAACTCCAAACTCTTATAGAATTCTCGTGGCATATCCTGACGATGAATGATCTCAGGACAGTAACGGAAGGCCTCGGCACTGAGAACCGGTTTGCCCTTTCCTTCAGTCACACCCTTGGCCATACCTCCTCCGAGTGACACGGAATAGTTCGCTTGACTGTACCCCAGGGCCGCACTGGGGAAGGTGACGTTCTCCCCGACTGTCACCCCTTTCATCCCGCCAGAAACCAGCAGGATATCGACATTCCAAGGCAACACCTCTGCGACCGCGGCACTGTAAACCTGATCCCAGTTGCGGGTATCCTTACCTTCGATACTGATCTTGCCGACATAGGCATATCCTACTGTATCGAGGACATCCTTATCGACATTACTATCGATGTAGACCATTAAACGTTTGCCTTCAGGACGACGTTCGCGAATCACCGTATTGGAGATCTCGAATCCACGACCGTGATGAAATTTGTCCGGCCCGCCCAAGAGGACCGCAACTCCATTGAGCATGCCGGGAATGATGCCAAAGGGAGAATCGTAGGGCACGGCACCCAGGATCTTGTGCAGTTGCTTGATGTCCTCAGAATCCTCAGGATCGATCATGCGTTCGTAAACACAGTTGGTCGTGGTAGGGCCATTGGCGAAATATCCCTGCACGGTTCCCCATCCCCCATGATTCCACAAGGGCAAATAGGGAGAAGCCGGAGCGATAGGAGCCGTCCGTCCCTTATAGTTGGACGTCGATGCCAGTGACAAATAGGACCAGGCACCGTCCGCTGATGACGTTGAGCTAGAGTCTCCTCCACCAATGACGCTACTGGCCTGGCTTAGATTTGAATTCACTACCGTGCTGTCAGCCACAGCATTACTTGCGTGACAGAGTCCGACCCCCATCAGGATCAAAGTCAACATTGCACATGCCATCTGTCTCATCGTGATTCTCCTTAATCAACGTCTTGTCAAATAAGAGCCTAGTTATCCACTAACCAAACGGATTTTGAAGCAAGACAGGAAGGCCAGATGACGTGTGTACAGAGAGATCACACCTTAACGGAGACGAACGTTACTCGAACACCGTTGACTCACCCCTGACGAATAGACGAACTCCAAGTGGACACAACGTGCCTCAATGCATGGAATCAGTACTTCTCGCAGGTATTGTGAGTCTTCATCATCATCCTCCTTGATGTCACTGATCGCATCCAAGTACCCAAAGGCACCTCAATGCCATCATTGCTCCTCCTTCCGTGGAAGCATTCTTTTCATCACATCCTCGCCCAAGCCTCAACGTATCGAGACCCGGCTTTCTCTAACCCACACCTTCCTTGCGGCGTAGGCATATGATCACCACAGATGAATCCTAACCATCATACGGTTCTGAACATATATTTAGAGAACCAACTCCTCCGGAGCTGCCCAATCAAAAGGTGCTAACATCTAGTCTTGATTTTCGAGCATCCATTCTCCGATGACCCATCCTCCATATTTTGATGAGATCTTGTGGAGCATTGTAAAACTGAACTCTTTCTAACGCTGTTTCAAGGTAATGTCAATCGTAAAATCAAGATATTTTCAACATTGCCCCAGCTTTTATCGGGTGTCCGCTACCGGCACCAGGGCTAGGACCTTGACCGTCTCCCCACTGCCCTCCTGAGCGTTGCTACGATCCAGGATTGCCATCATACGCCGTTGGGGGGCATCCTGATGATCTCCAAGACGGATCAAAAGGTAAGCCGTGAAGACATCGCTGCGTACAGCCACTTGATTGGACACCAATGACAAAAGAAGTTGCTCTTCTTCGAAGTCATCGATGCTGTTATCGAATGTTTCGTCGGGCTGAAAATACACTGACGTCTGATCCTCGAGAAGGCCGAGATCATTAGGATCACAGGGATCTACGAGAGCGGGATCTTTGCGGGAGTTATCGACTCCATCAACGCCAAAGCAGCGGAACTCAGGCAACAATAGCAAGTCACCAATACTTTCATAGGCATCAAACTTATCACCATCCATGCGTCCTGTCACGATGGCATGTGCGGCCTCATTCGTATCAACAGGGTTGCCATCGTCATCTTTCAACTCGACATTCATCCAGGGCAAACGCTGCAAAACGAACTCGGGCGCGGTATTGACATTGACGCGTCCCTTGACACGTCCCGGAGCGGTATCATACACCGTCACCCCTTGAAACAAGCGACTCAAAACACGATGCTTATCCACCAGGTCCAAAAAGAGATCGGACTCTTGGGTGTCGGGATCGGATAACCATTGCCCCACCGTCTTATCCGCCACCTCGGTACTGGGCCCCACAATGGGAATACGCAGGAGATCGACGGGCGTGCTCAAGGCATACCCCCCGCCCTCTGATGAATAGTCACTGCGGCGGGGCAGGTTCCACATGTCTTTATCGTCATCCTCAGAGTAATAGGTGATACTGGAGTTACCTCTCCCTAAGGCTAAGGTAGAAATGGCTTCGCTGATGTCAAAACCACACTCATTAATATCTTCGCTTTGCGGAACATAGGCGACACTATACAGTGACGCAGAATCACTGCCTCCCTCCAGACCATCGTAGCGATACAGACTCACAAAATCACCACGATTACCGATCACCAGATTTTTGAGCCAGTTGTCAAAGACCACCTGCTTATCCATGATCAGGGAAACACCGCTGGCTAACTGACGTTTGAGCACGATCGTACAGCCATAGTTCAATGTCGGGGTATTGTCGAAGGTCGCCAAAACCAAGGAATCAGAGTTGGCGTCAACCACCCCGCCAACACTGGCGTCGTTGACAATCACCTTGTGTTGACCGGCAGGGAATTCTCCCAACGATGACAACGAGATGACTTCATTGACATCTCCCGGTACATCATAAATCAATTGCAGGGACCAATCCGAGGCATCCAGACTCACGTCAAAGGGATTGACCAATTCAACGGCAAAGAAATTCTTAGCGGGATTCCCGGGTTCATTGGGATCCAAACGACACACGATTTCACTAATAAAGGGCTGCGGCATGAAACCATAGACATTGGGGTCCCCTGTCTGGGGATTGACTAGACTCGGTTCATCTTGGCTCGGATGTAAAAAATCGTAAAGATTCGCGGCCAGCTGGGCCAAACGCACTCGATTCACAGACTCATTGGGATCGGCCGCCTCTACCAAACGTTCATAGATGACCTGGGCACTGGCCTCATTGAGATTGGCCTGAAGATCACCCGACTCTGATGCTGAGATCAGGGCCTCTGCATTGATCGTGGTGCTGATATGGCGATAGTCGTAGTTTCTGCGCGTGGAACTGGGATTAGACTCCAAGGTCAACAATTCCGTCCAATCCGAAAAAGCATAGTCTGAATATCCCGTGTGAATCTGAGTTTGAGGGCCTCCATAAAAGGCGTTGTTCTCGCTCCAGAGATCGCCGATTCTGGTTGAGATTTCATCGTCATCCAACACAAAGCGGTAACGAAGCTTGAGTTCATCGCTGATATCAAAGAGACTGTATTGATCTTGCCATCCGTTAAAATTCAGAACTACGCTGTCACGATAGTCAACAAACTGATTGGGTTCACTCTGGTCATTGTAATCCCGAATACGATAACCATTGAGTTCATCAATGATATCGGCCTTTTCAGACTCATTGGGATCGCCATCATAGCTCCGTGCCCCCAGATAGGTCAAGTCCACCTGCATCTGTTTGGCTTCAGGATTAAAACGCAAGGTATCGAAATCATAACCGGTATTGACATTGAGCATGGCACCGTGGTCGATGATGCGAACCGCGACATAGACCGGGGCACCCCGGTCGGTTTGCAGATCGGGATCCACCATCCAGAGACTGTCGGCAATCCCGTCGCCATCGGCATCGGCCAGATCCCCCTCGTCAATGGGCCAGGGGAAATCGACAATATAACAGTCCGGCGTTTCAAGGAGGATATCCCGATTATCCAACTGCCCCCCGGGCAGACGGCTAACCTGGGCCCAGTAAAAAGGTCCATCGTCCACCTTTTGATAGGGTTCGAGACTGGCTAGCCAGGGATCACAGGGATCCGGGGCATCGTAATACTCATCTCCCTCAGACTCTCCGGGCATGTCCAGAGCCAGTTCTTCGCGAATCTCATCGAGGACACTACGCACGGCCAGATCCAACTCCTTGGATCTCAGGGCGGCCGAGGCCCCCTTACGGTCCATACGGGCCAGCAACATAAACGCACCGGCAACCACGGCCAACAGACTCGTCAGGACGACGGTCAGAATCAGGGCCGATCCCTTCCTTGCTTTGATGGTCTGCTTGCTCGTCATAAGGTCTCAATCCAATTGAACAATATGCGTAAATTCACGGCCTTCTTCCAACAGGCCGCGGTCATCGTACAGGGTCACGGTAAAGCGTAGCGCCCGTCCCAATCCGGGAATCTGGTCGAATTGTTCCGGTACCAAATTGGCATCCGCAAAATCATCGTCATAATACAGGTGATGTTCCCCTTGATAGACCTCATCGTCTCGATCTAGATCGCGATAGGGGTACCAGAGCCAACGCACCGGTGCGGCCCAGATCATTTCATCCTCATCCAGACTGCTCTTGTCGTACCCAGGAAACTCTCGCCCTTGCCAATCGTATTCTCCCGGGTTGTCCGCATCCTCTTGCCACCACTCGATGCGGAACTGCCCCACGGCCTCGCACAACACCGAATGCAGACGATTGGGTTGGGTGGGATCGGCCTGGGTCCCATAGCCGTGGTCTAAGGGTTTCTCATCTTCCTCAACATTCTTCGCAACAATATTGACATCATAGATGCCCCACAGGGCCCGCAGTTTGGCCTCTCGTTCGATTAGCAACCAATCCTGGATTGTATTGGGATCATGTTGACCACTGGGTTCGTTCTGCCATGCAGACCAATCCGCAACCTTGGCCTCGGCCACGGTGGTACCGCGGGCCGTTTCCAACCAATGGGGGGAACCATGGCGGTAGATATGTTGAGAACGGGCCAGCACCCGGCTATCAGGATTCAGGCTGTAGCTGATGCGTGCCAGGCGGCCCTTGGGGACTTCGACATCGTCACCAAAACTCCGAAAATCGCCAATGCTCCAGAAACCGATGCGATCTTGACGTTGATCGGGATCGTCTTCATCCCAGATCCACGCGACAAAGATCTCGCCCTCCTTACGCAGGCCTCGGAAATCACGATCCAATTGCTGGCTGATCAGACGGAACTTGTCCAAGACATCCGCGTTGGCCACGGCCAGGCGATGGGCCTTGAGTGCGGTCTTGAAGATCACACCGGCCATGGCCATGATAATGACCAACAAGCCCATGGCGACCATCAATTCAACTAGGGTAAAGGCTTTTCGTCTCATGAAGTTTCGCATGCCTGGCTTACTTAAAAACGCATTAACCGTGAAAAGACACTAATACAGGGATTCTTACCCGTATTCTTGTTGGGCGGGATGATCCAGAAGGGTTG
The DNA here is from genome assembly GCA_963662565.2 of Sedimentisphaerales bacterium. Classification (GTDB taxonomy): domain Bacteria; phylum Planctomycetota; class Phycisphaerae; order Sedimentisphaerales; family Anaerobacaceae. The sequence continues at coordinate 75,189 of CAXXXG010000015.1, forward strand.
ATCGTCTTCCTCGTCATCACGCAGTTCAGGCTGAACCCTAAAGGCCTCGTCTTGGTCGCCCGTGCCACGACCGATCACACGATAGATCAACCCGGTCTTATCGCTGACCAACACCGATCCAACGCGTAGAAAGTCGTCGTCCGAGGTAATCAGGTCGTCGTCTTCGAATTCAACGCTAGTAGTGATGGGCCTGGGCCAGGTCTGGGGTTCTTCGTCCTCTTCACCAGTGGAATAGCTGGCGTGATCCACACTCCGGCAGACAAAGAAAATCGCCTTGCCCAATTCTCCCGCTGGCGGCACCAAAGCCGCCCAGGTATACTGTGAACCGTCGAGCTGATCATAGGGATAGGCAAAGTAATTGGGATCCTTCAGTTCCACCCAAGCGAATTTCAGGTCATCCCCTTCTGCGTCACCGCGATCCCAAGCCTGTAATTGAAGCATGGTCTCGGCCTTCTGCAGCACTGCGGCCGTATAGGTCTTCTCCGTGGTCAACACGGAATAATGCACACCCAACACAAAGGTCCCGCCCACAAAGAGCATCCCCACGGCCAGGGTACCCACGGCGATCAAGACCTCGGTCAAGGAAAAACCACGTTGTCTTTGTTGAGTGGTCATGTTTCGTTTCTCATCCATGCCTAGGAAGCGTTGTTGGGATCGCTGATCAACAGGGTCCCGCCGTAGGGTTTGACATGTACTTCGGACAGGTTCGCATCGTCGCGAAACTCGTCCAGGGTCAACCCCTCTTGCATAGCCTGCCTGAGTTCGCGATCAGGGCAGATCCAGAACTGTCCCACGGAACGTTCCTTATCCAATTCGTCCAAATAATCGTCGAAATCATCTGCTCGGCTGGCACGATCCGCTACAAAGGCCGATACCTGCGGATGGTCATCCCAATATGAAGGAGGATAGACCCAGGGTTCGTTACCCACTACACAGACCTCCTTGCCGGTCTCGATACGACCGGCCGGCGAAAACAACACCGTAAAGGTCGTGGCATCTCGTATCTCTTGGGCGGCAGTCCAGTCTTGGCCCTCACCACCGACGGTGGAGATCACGGTATAGCCTGCGGGCAGATCTACCGGCTTAAAGCCCTTGATGGTGGTGAAGTGACTGCCGGACTTTGAGCCATCCTGGATGGCACTCTCGATAAACAGCATCGCCTGCCGGGCCTCAACCACCCAACGCGGATTGTCACTGGCATCCAGACTCGCCACGGTGTCCCGCTTTTGAAAACGGATGCCCACGTAACGTCCTCGTTCCATGGCCAGGTTGCGGGCTGTAGCAAAGGCCGTGGCAGACATGCGTTCAACGACCTCCTCCGAGCGAAAGGCCCCAAACAGGGCCTTCAAACTGGGCACGGCAATGCCCAGCATGATGGCAATGATGGCTACCACCACCATCATCTCCACCAGGGTCACACCGGATTGTCGTCGTTTACGCGGGCTCATGATTGGCCTTCTAGATTGGTGATGTCGTCGTTGACCTCGTTGGGATCCTCAAACATCCGATTCGGTCCTGACGAACGCAAGAGGACATAATCGCCGTCATCGTCTTGGATATAGGTATACTCAATGGGCTGGCCCCAGGGATCGATGGCACTGCGATAGATCGTCCCATCTCTATCCTGATCGCGGGTGTATTTGGCGTGGATTCGCTCCAACACCTGGAACGATCGATCCACCTGGGTCAACATCCACCACCACTGCTCACCCGCCGTGGCCTCATCATCCTTGACCGACTGATCCAAAACGTTGGGATCGTCAGGATTGGGATACTCGCCCATCACCTCATCATACTCGGACAGGGCCAGGTCCAGGGTCATCAACAGATCCACAGTTGCCTTGTGCTTGACCCGAGTCTCCAGCCCGATCAGCGTCATCAGAGTGGCTGTTGCCAACACCCCGATGATCGCCACCGCGACCATGACCTCGATAAGGGTCAAACCCAATTGCGTTCGGTTCCGTCTCATCCTAAACTCGGCCCCCCCTGGGCCCATGGTATCGTCCTGATTAATTGAAGTTGGTAATATCGTCGTTGGTCCCGTAGATACCATCGTGACCAGCGGAGATCAGGATGTAGCTGTCCGCTCTGTAGGGATAATGTCCATCCCCGGTCACCGCGGGATTGGTGATAAAGGCATCAAAGGCCTCTCTTCGCTCATCGTCGCTGGCTCCATCATTCACGAGAAAACCACCATCCATGAGTTTGGCGGCCTTTTGCGCCGACGCGATGATAGCGTAGTTATCATAAAAATTGTAGAAATCGGCCACTTCAGACAGATTGTCATGGGGATTGGAGCGGAAATAAAGCAGCGGCATCCCCGCCTTAACGACCGTATCACCCAATGACATGGTAAAGCGATTAAAGACATCACAGATCACCACGGATTCCACCACATGGGGCATATCAAACACAGTGGGTGGCGTAGTTGCAGAGGAGCCTCGATAGGCCCTGGCCGTTTCAATATCGATGAAGGGATCGAGACGCTGCTTCAGGTTATCTCTAATCTTTTCATCATTAACATCTTCAACTAAATAGTAGTCATCACCTTCATCGGTATAGTCACCTGTTGCACTAGACAAATCCTGTGACGGATGGAATCCCCTCAGATCTCGGCCCACCAGGGCTTCCCCCAGTTTCTGAGCACCGGTATAGATCGCCTCCAAGGCAGTTGTTTCGGTATACTCATCAGAATCCGGGTAGTGACCAAGCTCATCGTTCCAGGCCTCCAGCCCCAGGCTGACAGTCGCGATTTGACTACGCTGTTGCGTCTCCTTGGCCATCTTACGCACCATGGACACTGCGGGAACGAGCAGACCGGCCAGGATCATAATGATCGCCAAGACAGTGATCATCTCAATAATGGTTAATCCTTTGTTCCTGGTTTTCACGGTTATCCTCTTTTCTTAAAGGTTAACCATGCCCTGCCCGCAATGGACAGGGCATGAGATTGGAATCACTAGTTGTCGAAGTTGGTCACGTCATCGCGCGTACCATACTCACCATCCCAACCCGCTGAGATCAGGATATAGGTGTCACGCTTATGCGGACGGCTGATATTCTGATTGGCACCGATGGGGAGTTGTTCCGTGATTTGATCGTTTTGGGTGAAGGCGTAAAAATCATAAGGGCTACCCTTATCTTGATCCCAAGGTTGGCTCACACCACTATCATAGGCTACGCCCAGATCGACAATATCCTGGTTGTCCCAGTAATTGTAGACAAAGCCGTTATAACTGTCTCGATCTGGAACTTGATGATCAGAGTCGAGAATCATATTGGGATCATGCTCAACACCGCTGGGATTGGCCTTGTAATACAACACCGGCATACCCAACCTCGTATCGCCTATTGGCCCCTTGTTCTCAGTACGCTTGTAGACGTCGCAGATCATGTACATCTGTTCTTCTTCAGGAACTGCTTGATAAACGCCTGCGTCCGCATCATCGTAGAGATCCGTCACCTTGGCAGTCTGGACATTTTCCGGTTCCAAATAGGGTTCGTTTCTATTCTTGAGGCTCTGTAACAGTCGCTGTGGATCGGTAAAACGATAAAGCTGAGCAGTATCATTATCTATTACTTGATCCACTGAATATTGTGAATCCGGATCAAATCCCATCAGGTCCTGCCCCATCAGGGCCTCACAGAGCTTCATGGCCCCACAATAGTACTCATCGTTGGGATCCAATGAACTCGAATCCGGGTACTGATCGAACTCATTACGGTAGAGTTCCAGGGCGGCAGAGATACTGTGGAGCTGAGCGTTTTGCTTGACCTCCAGGGCGTAACGACGGACCTGGTTCAGGGCCGGTACCAGCAGACCGATGAGGATCACGATGATACTCATCACGGTCAACAGTTCGATGATGGTAAAGGCTTTCTGATTTTCTGTTCTGGACTGCATTGCGATCTCCTTCCAACGACGTTGTTGCATAAAAGAGTGTTTTGAATAAACGGGTTTTGGTTGTTTCATCTTATCCACCACCCAACGCACTAATCACCTGAATCATGGGCAGGAACACGGCCAACACGATGAGCATGACCACGCCACCCAAGACAATAATCATCACCGGCTCGAGCAGTGACATCAACGACCCGACCAACACATCGACCTGTTCGTCATAGTTGTCGGCCACTTTCAAGAGCATCTTATCCAAGTCACCGGTTTCTTCACCCACAGCCACCATGTTGGCGACCAGGCCGTCGATGACCTTGGTATTACGCAGGGGACCGGCAAAGCTGTCACCCTGACGAATGGAATTGTGAATTTTGCCAAGCAGGTTGGCATAGACTTCGTTACCCGCGGTCTCGGCGGTCACGGTAATGCCGTCGAGAATCGGCACACCCGCACTAATCAGGGTACCCAGGGTACGGGTCCAGCGGGTAATGGAGATTTTACTGGACAGTTCACCGAGAATCGGCAGACGCAAGGTGATGCTGTCGAGCACCACACGTCCCGCCCTGAACTTGGCGACCATCTTGAGAATAAAGATAATCACAAAGGGAACACCCATTAAGATGAGCCAACCAAAGTCAAAGGCGATCCAGGCGCTGGCCCCCAAGACCGCAGTGGTCACGGGATTCAACTGGCCACCCACCATTTCTTCCAACACGCTCTTAAACTGAGGAATCACAAAGGTCATCAGACCCAAGAGGATCAAAAAGGCCGCACCCAAGACCACCATGGGATACACCATGGCACTCTTGACACGACTCCGCAACTTGATGGCCTTTTCCTTAAAGTCCGCCACACGGGCCAGAATCAGGTCAAGTACACCACCGGACTCACCGGCGGCCACCATGTTGACCATCAACCGGTCAAAACAGCGGGGATACTTGCCAAAGGCCTCGGACAGGGTGCACCCGCCTTCGATGTCGTCGGCGACATAACCAATGATCCGTTTAAAGGCACCCTTCTTGGCTTGATCTTCCAAAATCCGTAAGGAACGCAAAATCGGCAGACCGGCGTCCTGCAGGGTGGAAAGCTGGCGTGCAAACTCGGTGACCACCTTTTCCTTGACCTTGGCCTTACCGCCCCGCCTGACCTTGGGCTTGGCGGCCTTCTTGGCCTTACCTGCAGCCGGGCTCTTGGCTCCACCCTTGGAGCGAACCTTGGTAGGGAAGTAGCCCATGTTGCGAATCTTACTGATCGCTTCCTTTTCGCTCAGGGCCTCGATTTCGTTTTTGACTTCGACGCCCTGCGAATCCAATGCAATGTATTCAAAAAGCGGCATGTCAACACCTCAAATAATTATGGTTCACGGTTCCAGGTTCACAGTTCACGGTTATAAAGTTTTCATCCACCAACCTAGTACGGTGAACCGTAAACCTGGAACCTGTTTTACTATCCTTCAACAATGGTTTCCTTGAGGATCTCAATCGACAGAGGTGATGCCATTGTAAACGGCATCCAAACCATTGGTTCTTAACTGTATCATGCCGTTCTTGACAGCGGCTTCACGCAATACATTGGTGGAACCCTGATTCATGATCAACGTTCTGATTTCATCGTTGAAGGTCATGATCTCAAACAGCCCCAAACGCCCCTTGTAACCGGTATTGTTACATTTGCTGCATCCCCGGCCTTGATAAAAGGTCTTGTCCTTGATCTCATCCCGGGTCAAACGCAGTTCGAAGAGTTCATCATCGGTCGGGGTGTATTCAGCCTTGCAGTTGGTGCAGATTTTACGCACCAGACGCTGGGCCACCACACCCTCGATGGTGGCGGTAATCAAAAACGGTTCGACACCCAGGTCCAACAGACGAGCCACGGAACTGGGGGCGTCATTGGTGTGGAGCGTGCTAAAGACCAAGTGGCCGGTCAAGGAGGCCTGGGCCGCGATTTGGGCGGTCTCCAAGTCACGAATTTCACCGACAAGTACGATGTCCGGGTCCTGACGCAAGATGGAACGCAGACAGGCCGCAAAGGTCAGGCCCACATCAGCACGAATCTGCACCTGCACCACGCCGTCCAGGTCATATTCGACCGGGTCTTCAGTGGTGATGATCTTGGGTCTCGATATCATTGAGATCGTTGAGGGCCGAGTAGAGGGTGGTGGTCTTACCACAACCCGTAGGGCCGGTCACGATTACGATGCCGTTGGGTTTATTGATCAGTTGTTTGTACACGGCCAGGTCATGTTCGGAAAAACCGAGTTTCTCCATATCGAAGCTGACCTGGGAACGGTCCAGAATACGCAACACCACGCTCTCGCCAAACATGGTGGGCAACACACTCACACGCAAGTCAACCGGCTTGCCTCCCACGGTCAGGGAAATACGACCGTCCTGAGGCAGACGCCGTTCGGCAATGTCCAGGTTGGCCATAACCTTGATACGGGAACTGAGAGCCGCGGCAATATGCTTGGGCGGCGGCACCATTTCATAAAGCACACCATCGATACGGTAGCGCATCTTGTATTCGTTTTCAAAGGGCTCGAAATGAATATCCGCGGCTTTATCCCGGATCGCCTGTAGGAGTACCAGGTTCAGTAGCTTCTTAACCGGATTGGATTCAGCCAGGTCCTTGAGTTCGTCGAGATCGATACTCTGGTTACGTCCTTCGAACTCGGCCAGGAAGCCGTCGCCCTCGATCTCACCGATCAAGTCATTGATCTCGTCATCGGCACCGTCACCACCACCGGCGCCCCCCCCCTTACTATAAAAGCTCTCTAAAGCGTTCTCCAATTCATGGGCGGGGGTAATCTTACCCTTAACCTTAAAGCCCAATAATGTGGCCAGGTCCTCAGTGGCCCTATAATTATCGATGCTATCCAAGGCAATGGTTAACTCATTAGAGGCCGCGTCAAATTCGATGGGCATCACCCGGTAACTGCTGGCCATCTGGGCGGGGATCTTCTCAATGACATCCGCAGGAATATCCATACCCGCGAGGTTGACAAAATCCATGTCCTTCTGGGCAGCCAGGGCCATTTGGAGCTGTTCGTCGGTGATATAGCCCTTGGCAATGAAGATCTCGCCAATCTTCTGTTTTTTGTTGGCTTCCTGTTGCTCGGTCAGACACTCATGCACCTTGTCGCGACTGAGAACCCCCATCTTAATGAGGATACGACCCACGGGTCGGTTTCTCAGTTGCTCGACTGGCGGCATCTTTCCATTGCTAGGTTTCATAGCCATTACGTTATTCCTTCATGTCCTAGAGCCTTGCCAAACTCCAAAGTTCGCATCGACCAAGGTCTCAAGACGAGCATCTTCATTTGACAGTGCACTTGTAGGTTCCACTTCATTATAGCAAAGTAACGCTTTTTAAATGCGGAATTTACATTCAAGACACCTGGTTAGCAAGACACTGATTTAAGTAATAAATCGGAATCACTACCAGATCATCGTCGTTTCTAAACCTAAGTTTGACTAGATTGGGGATTCTTTTCTTGGCATGCGTCCGTTGAAATGGGCCTGACCGTTACAGGCCTCATCACCCGACTAACTCCTTTGTTCATCACCTATTAACACTGCCGATTAAGTCTGCAGCACTGGTCCGATGGAGTCCAGTTCCTTCTCCGCTGCACTCTTTGCTCCGGAACTGCCCTTACCCTTCATGGCAGCCACTCGAGCCTTGGCCTTTTCGTGTAGGGCGCCCGGTTGACGGCCCTTATCTAACATCTCTTCCAAAGCAATTTTTCCGGACTCATACAGGTTCCAGAGATGCTCATCTAGGAGTTGCATACCCAGTCTCTTGCCGGTTTGGATGCTGGAATCAATACGGAAGGTTTTATTTTCTCGAATAAGATTGGCAATGGCCGGCGTTACCACCATAAATTCATAGGCAGCTACACGCCCCTTGCCCGTAGCCAGAGGACAGAGGGCCTGGGCCAACACGGCGATCAGGTTACCAGCCAACTGAATACGAATCTGCTCCTGTTGGTTAGTGGGAAACACGTCAATAATACGGCTAATAGTACCGGAGGCGCTGGTAGTGTGAAGTGTACTAAAAACCAAGTGTCCTGTTTCTGCGGCACGCACCGCCGCTTCAATCGTCTCCAAGTCCCGCAATTCGCCGACCAGAATCACATCCGGGTCCTGACGCAAAACACGTCTTAGGGCCTCACTAAAGCTCGGAACATCAATCCCAACTTCACGTTGGTTGATAACACATTTTTTGTGATTGTGGTAGTATTCAATCGGATCCTCGATCGTCATCAAGTGATGATCGAGATTTTGGTTAATATAGTCCACCATGGTGGCCAAGGTAGTGGATTTCCCACTCCCCGTAGGGCCGGTCACGAGGAACATACCACGCGGTCGGCGGCAGAGGGCCTTGACAATGGGAGGAAGTCCGATCTGTTCGAAAGTCAGCATTTCGTTGGGAATCTGACGTAGCACCATGGCCACACTACCCTTTTGTTTGAATACCGCTACACGAAAACGGGCCTTTTCCCCAAAGGCAAAACCAAAATCAGTGCCACCTTCTTCCTGGAGTTCCTGTTGATTGCGTTCAGGGGTGATACTCTTCATCAGAGCCACGGTATCGTCCGGGCCCAGGACCTTGGTCTCCAGTGAACGCAGGCGTCCATGTATACGAAATACCGGGGGACGCCCATTGGTGATGTGAATATCAGAGACCCCCTGCTCCACACAAGCCTGAAGCAGTCTATCCATGTTAACTGTAGCCATCGGTATACCTTACAATAATGTCTCGGAATTAATCGACCGCGATTCCTTCGGCCTGAGCAATACGCGCGACCTCCTGGGCCGTGGTAATTCCCTTAAAGACCTTAACCTTACCATCCTCCATCAGGGTCCGCATGCCCGCAGCACGAGCAGCGGCTCGCAGTTCGCTGGTAGGAGCCCGTTTGAAGGCCAAATCACGAACCTTCGTGGTCATTTCAAACATTTCAAAGATGCCCATACGGCCCTTGTATCCACTGCCGGAACAACGGCTACAACCAGCTCCCTTGTAGAAGGTCTGCTTTTTGGCTTCTTCCCGGCTAATGCGTAGGAGCTTGAGGTAATCCGGATCGGGATTCTCATCGACCACCTTACACTCCTTGCAAATCACACGAATCAGACGCTGGGCCATAATGGCCTGGATGGAACTGGCCACCAGGAAGGGCTTGACGTCCATATCGATCAAACGCGTGATCGCACCCGGGGCGTCATTGGTGTGCAACGTGCTAAAGACCAGGTGACCGGTCAGGGCGGCCTGAATGGCAATATCCGCCACCTCACCGTCACGAATTTCACCGATCAGCACCACATTGGGGGCCTGACGCAGCATGGCACGCAAAATCTTACTAAAGGTAAGTCCAATGTCGGCCTTGACTTGACACTGGTTCATCCCGGCAAAGTTGTATTCAACCGGGTCTTCGGCGGTAATGATTTTCTTGTCCGGTTTGTTGAGTTCCTGCAGGGCCGCATACAGGGTCGTGGTCTTACCGCTACCGGTCGGGCCGGTCACCAGGAAGATTCCGTTGGGTCGTTTGATAATACGTTGGAACAACTCGTAGTTGTCCGGTTCGAAACCCATGGACTCGATACCGATATTCACGGCATCCGGCCGCAGAATACGCAGAACGATACTTTCCCCGTGGTTACTGGGTAGGGCCGAGACACGGAAATCGATGTCCGTGCCGTCGATGTTTCGCTTGATACGACCGTCCTGCGGGATACGCTTTTCGGCAATGTCCATCCCCGAGAGAATTTTGAAACGGGTAATCAACGGGGCCTGCATGTTCTTGGGAATGACATCCTTTTCCATACAGACGCCGTCAACGCGATAGCGAATACGTACGCGGTCGCCCATACACTCGATATGGATATCGCTGGCCCGCATGTGGTAGGCATTATCGATGATCAGGTTGCCCAAACGAACAATCGGCCCCTCATCGCCACCACCAGCCGAGGCCTTATAGATCTCAGCCTGAATGTCATTGCCGTAGGCCTGTAACTCTTGATGCATCAAGTCGATACTGTGCGACAACTCGTCTTTTTCCGCCGGTTCGGGTTCAGGCTCGGGAGCCATAGACTCCTCTTCTATCGGATCAGGAGGAGCCGAGAGACGCTGTTCGATGGTATCCCTAATCTTGGAGGGGCTCGAGAGGTAGCAATCCAACTCCGCGTTTACACGTAGCCGTACGGAATCCATCATGTCCAGGTCGTTGGGATCGCTCACGATGATCTTGAGCCGCCCGCCGTCGAGCTTGAGGGGCAGGACATTGAATTTGCGAATGAGGTCTTCTGGCAGGATACGGGTCATGTTAGAGGGGACCGGCACCTTTTCTACGCTCACGTATTTGATACCAGCCTGTTTGGCCAATGCCTTGTAGAGAGTGTCCTCGTTGACCAGGCCCTTGTCCAAGAGGATCTCGCCCAGTCGGCGACCATTGGTCTTGGATTCCTTGATCGCAGCGACCATGGCCTGCTTTTCCACCACACCGGCCTTGTATAGTATTTCACCTAGATGTTTCTTCGTTTTGGCCATACACTCCTCGAGTTACACCACCTCCAGTTCAGGCTCTTTCGCAAAACCCAATCCGGCGGTATCCGGCTGCATCAATGACACAACCCCTATCGCCTGCTATGTCGTCCTTGCCAGGCAAAAGATATTATTACGGTCTCGGGACGACGACGGAGTTTCCGACATAGCCCAGACGGTCGATTATACTGTATAAAACAGGTAAAGTCAAAAGACCGCAGCCAGTCTAAGCATATTGAAGGCGGTCTGTGTAGTACGCCATCGGACCATTTCTCTCGTGCCTTTAAAACAGCATTCCTTAACCTCCACTCCTGCGGCTGAAGCCAGAGAAATATAGACTAAACCCACAGGTTTATCGGGCGTCCCTCCGCCCGGACCGGCGATTCCGGTGGTAGCGATTGCAACATCTGTACCGGCCCGTTGGCGTGCCCCTTGGGCCATGGCCCGAGCCACGGGTTCACTGACCGCGCCATGCTGTTCTAAAAGCTCAGCAGGCACGCCCAATTCCCGGGCCTTGGCCTCGTTGCTGTAGGTCACCCAGCCCTGGGTAAAAACCTGGCTGGCTCCCGGGATATCGGTCAACATTTTTTCAATCCAACCCCCGGTACAGGACTCGGCCACAGCCAAGGTCTTACCCGCTGTAACCAGCTGACTCACCACCACTTGGGCCAGAGACTCCTGCTCTACACCATAGATCACCTCGCCCAAGAGCCCTCGCAAGGTTGCCTCATCGTCCTCGATCAGGGCCTGGCCCTGTGGGCCATCCTGAGCAGTGGCAATAATATGGAGGGTAATCACACTGTAATGGACCGTGCAGTTAATCAGGGGATTGCGACCGCGTTGCATCAGGTCTCCCAAACGCACAGCCAAATCGGATTCCCCCATGCCAAAGCACTGAAGCCGGCGCACCACAACGGTTTGACCTTGATGGCAGGCCTCCAATTTAGGCAGGATCCAGTGTTCAAACAGGTGTTCCATTTCGAAAGGCACACCCGGCACGGCAAAGATATGACAATTCTCGACTTGGGTGTAGATCCCCGGGGCCGTACCTACCGGATTCTCAATGGGCTCGGTCCCTGCGGGAATGTGGGCTTGAATGTTGTTGCGTGCAGGCATCTCCCGTCTGCGATTGACGAAAAAAGCCCGGATCTGCTCGAGCAGGTGGTCATCCTGAACCAACTCCACGTCCAAGAAACGAGCCATGGCATGTCGGGTCAGATCGTCGTCGGTGGGACCTAGCCCCCCACTGATAATCACGACGTCTGCGCTGGAAGTGGCTTGCTGCAGGGATTGCACGATCTGATCGAGGTCATCGCCTATGGTCAGGCTCAAGGTAACGGGAATTCCCTGCTCCAAGAGACGTTGCCCCAGATAGGCGGCATTGGTATTGACCGTGTGACCACTGAGCAGTTCATTACCAATTGTGATTAAACAAGCTGACTTCATGTTTGGCTTCTGGACATCACCGATTAACTAAACCCGTAAGTTTACTGAAGTGAAACCCTTTAGCCAATATTAATTACCGAAACCCACATAAAAACGAGAAGATAAGATCGTTCATTTTGAGGACACAATCCGCTGATTGACATGGGTGATCAGTAATCAGTCATCGGTGATCCGGTACAACCAGACATGAACACCTGATCACCGATCACTGATCACCAAACTGTTAGCACCTTGAGGCAGCCGAAAAACAGCCTCTAGGCACACAACACCTGACAGGCCTCCCAATTGATGAAGTCCGTCCAGTCTGTGGCCAGGTTGAACTGAGCCTGGGCTACACACTGGCCTTGACTCGCCCATGAGCTGCTCTGTCTGGCGTGAAAAGAGAGCTTGAGAACGCGTTCCTTTTTACGATTGTGGGAGCGGGTGACCTTGGGGATGTGCAGTTGCCCCGTCTGGTGGGATTCGATGGGGAGCGGCGCCAAGACTCCATGGCCGACACTGACGCCATCTTCAAAAAGTTCCCACTTGGGCTCAAATGCCGCCAAGGATAGATAATCGAATTGATTGGTAATCTGATAGGTCCCTGGATTGCCTTCAACGGCCTCGATCCAGATCTTCTGGTGGACATTGAGGATCTCGTAGGCATGGGCCGTGGGCTTACGTATCCCAAACTCAGTGGAAACGGCATCGTAGATATGGCCACTACGGGTTTCCAAGGTCAACAGCAGACGATACAACGCCCCATTCTCAGGTGACCATAGCGAGGGTGTAATCAGCTCACAGCAAAGGTGGATCTGTTGATTACGTCGTACATCCAAGGCATCGATCTGCTCGACCAGACGTGAATCAGCGGTATGCACCACCGCCCCTTCCGGATCCTGCAAGATCGCAGAAACCACCAGATCCTGTCCAGGCCAACCCCCAAAATTGAGGATGTCCACAAAGAGATCCAATGCTACGACTTGATTGTCCCAGTTCCACCCGGCCTCGATATTCAACTCTTGTACACGAACATCTTCACCCGAAATCACCAGGACATCATCCAAGGCACCACCGTAACGCCACATATCATCACCCCACCAAATTACGTCAAGCATTGTTATCAATCATGAGCCTGCCCAACAGCATCATAGTCCAATTCAGGGCAGGTTATCACCGCTACGCCCGCGGTCTTGGCATCTATATTGACACGCTCAGTTGATTTTAAACAAAAGCGACGGTCTTTTTTTGTGCCCCATAACATCGACGCTTCCAAGCCCGACACCTACCTATAAAGGCATCTTATTGCATGGACCAGTTCAACGTAGGCTCCACAAAATAGGCCCGCGTCCCTTCCACTACCCCACCGGCCGTGGTCATCAAGGTCAAGAAGCGATCACCCTGAGCCAAGGGAACATCAAACTCCAACACCTGCGTCTGACTCACATCGATTTGACCTCGGGCTCGCTCTTGGCCATCGACCAGCACCCAAAACTCCACCGGCCCGGCTTGGGCTTGACCCGAGCTCTGAGCGATTCCGGCCTTAGCGGTAAAACCGGTCAGGACGACACCGCTCTGGTTTTCACGAATACGATCCAAACTGAAGGTCACACCGGCATTGGGAAACAGGGCCAGGGCCGGATTCTGGGCCGTACCAATGACCTGTCCCTGCAGGCGAGCCTGCCCGGCACCACCGGCCAAAACCGCGGCATAGGTCTGTCCCAAGGTCACCGGACATCCGGTAAAGCGATGCTCACCAGAGGTCACGGTCGTACTGGGACCGTTGGGCACAAACACGCCATCGATATAGGACAGGTCAAACAACATGACATAGGACGGTCCCAGAGTCGTTACGGGCTGGGCCGGCAAGGTCTGGGTCGGCTCGCCGGTCAACAGATTGAGACCATGACCCATCTGCCCAGTACCATAGCCATTGCCACCGGCCACCACATCAGCCAAATCCAGCCACTTGCCCGGAACGGCCTTGCCCTGCACTGCGGGAATGGTCTGGATAAAACGGTCGGCCCGAGCCGGTTGACGCGTCACTGTCCCCAGGCTGGGGTTGATCTTGGCCGCGGTTCCCTGTAACAATTCATCCTGCGTCACCTGAGTCTTGATTTCGACCTTACCTTCGAAGACATGGGTCTCGACCGCTGACCCCCCCTGCTCAACCACTACACCAAAACGCGTGCCATAGTCGGTGATCGTGACCCCCGGAGCCTGCACTGCAAAGCCCTTGGCCTTCTTGGGCACATCGGCGGTCAACCGTCCCTGGGTCAATCCCAATTGATTACCACTGTCTACGGAGAAGTGACTGGGTCCCTGCACCACGACCTTGGCCCCTGAGGCCATCTTCAGTTCCACCAGGCCCTCACGCAAAAACAATGAACCCTGTTCCAGACGCTTGCTCTCCAAAGGCGTCTCCCATTCGGCCGCCAGGCTGTTGACCACCTGGGCCAAACCCTGATTGTGCGTGGCCTGCATCAACACAAAGAGCCCCACACCGATGGCGACCATGGCGGCAATGCCACTGACCGCACGCCAGAATACCGGCTTGAGGGTCTTGGACTGATGTGACGAATGGGCTTGGCCTGCATGCAACATGGACTGCAAACGCTCGATGGCCTGTTCGTCACTCTCTTGACAAGGAGTTTCCAACCCGGCAGAGACGGCCAGGATATCGGCACAATAATTCAGTGTGGCCGGATCGTTTTTAATACGCTGTTGTAATTGCTTGGCTTGATCGCTGGTGATCTCACCCCGCAACAGTTCCATCAGCCAGGTATCCAATTGAGTCGTATATTCTTCTTGGGTCATAACGTTATCCCCCTTTGTGCCAGAGTCTGACGCAAGCAAAACAGCAGGGCCTTGTGTACATCGCCCAGGCGTCGATAGATCCTCTGGACCGACACGCGGCATTCGTCAGCGATCTCTTTGACGGTGTGCTCCTTCTGATAGGCCATCTCCACCAGTTCATGATCACGATAACTGAGTTTCTCAACACACTGCTTGAGTACCTCGATGCGATCATCCACCTGATTCTGCACGTGTTCGAAACGGAAGGCCAACAGATCCACGGTCTTGTCGTCCAAGCCCACCACCTTGCGGCGTTTGCGTTTCTTGCGATAGTCCATCACCAGGTTGCGACAGATCTGCTTGGCCCAGGCCACAAAACTGGTCCCGGGCTTGAAGCTGTCGAACTTCTTCCACATCACCACACAGGCGTCCTGAAAGATGTCATCTGCATCCGCGCGGTTGCCCACCAGAAAGAAGATGAAGGTAAAGATCTTCTTGCGGTTCTGCAGATACTCCCGCTGAAACAGCTGGTACTGTTGGCTCTGAATGTCGATTGTTTCTGATTTCATGGTTTCGCCAATCATTCAACCCTGATTCCGCACCGGTATCCCGGCGTCTTGGCATCTATATTGACAGGGTCGGTCGAAATTAAACAAAACCGACAGTCTTTTTTTGCCGCCCGATAAAACCTGGCTATAACAACAAGAACCGCCGTTCCTTTCAAGACAACCTTGCCCCAATACCAGCGAACGCGTAAACTCCACCTATCGTAGAGACCTCAAAACGACCCCCAACGGGAGCTACCATGAAAACGATCTTCTTTTACGAAGCCTTTGCCGAGGAAGCCGAAGCCCTGCAACAGTTCCTACCGGACTCGATTGAGGCCGGCTTTACCGACCAAACCATCCAGGAAGCCGGTCACTCAACCCCACCTGCACCGATCATCAGCACCCGTACCCAATCGATCTTCCCCCTGGCCTGGGCCGATCAGCTCAACGCGATCATCACCCGCAGCACGGGCTACGACCACGTGCGGGCCTATCGTCAGGCCACCGGCGTCCAGGTCCCGGCCGGTTACCTACCGTTTTACTGTGCCAGAGCCGTCGCCGAGCAGGCCATGCTGCTGTGGATGGCCTTGTTGCGTAAACTGCCCCGTCAGATCGAACAGTTCCGCAGTTTTCATCGCGATGGCCTCACCGGTTATGAATGCCAAGGAAAACACCTACTGGTTGCGGGCGTGGGCAATATCGGTAGCCAAGTGGTTGAGGTGGCACAGGGGCTGGGCATGGAGGTACGAGGCATCGATCCGGTCCAACGTCACGACCACGTCACCTATGTCGATTGGGAGGAAGGTCTCGCCTGGGCCGATATCGTGGTCTGCGCCATGAACCTGACCGAAGAGAACCCAGGCATCTTCACCCAGGCCCTGTTGAATCAATGTCACCGAGGCACCCTCTTTATCAACATCGCCCGCGGTGAACTGTCACCCGCTACGGAATTGTTGCCTTTGATCGAAAGTGGACACTTCGCCGGAGTGGGACTCGATGTCTATGATGCAGAAAGGGAATTGGCAGTGGCATTGCGATCCGGCCAAACCAGCGACCATGCCCAAGTCCAGGCCCTGCAACGACTGGCCCGACACGACAATGTCATCCTAACCCCACACAATGCCTTCAACACCCACGAATCCGTACAGCGCAAATGCGAACAAACCATCCAGCAGCTCAAGCAATTCCTGGAGACCGGTCAATTCCTCTGGGCAGTACCCACCTAGCCCCAGGGGGTAATGATGATCTTGCGTTCGGCCTTGACTGTACCATAGAGTTTTTGTGTGTCATAGGTCACGGTGACGGTCAGTTCTTCTTGAGAACCGTTGATTTCGAAATCGTCCGGTACACGCCACGTGTACCCGCAGGTCCCTGCTCAGCCAAAGGGCATGGTGCCTTCGGCCACGACCTCACCGTTTGCCCGGCTGATCACCACCGTTGGATCGAGTGACTTGTCCCGTTGGTAGGTTTCGCCATTGCCCAAATCCTGTTCCTCCTTGACGGAGGAGTCATCCAAGCCCCGGATCATCACATCCAGTTTGGGATCGACAAGTACGGCGGCGAACTCGATCTCCTGACCCCGTGCAAATGAGGTCTCGGTCAGGGCAGGCTGATCGAAGACGACCACGGGATCGTTGCTGAAATCCAGCACATAAGGTGTGTCCTGACGCACCGACATACCGTAGACGGTATTCTCCATGGCGGGCTTGCCCTGGGCATTGGTATGATAGTTATGGGAAATCGAAATTCTCAGGTTGTCATAGGTCACGGCCAAATAATAGGCGGTATAATCCCCCACCGGGATCTGACACTCACCCACAGCATCAGTGGTGAAGTCGCCAACGGTGCCCACAGGAGCGGAAACACGTCCCTCCTGCATGACCGAACCTCGAAACTCGATCTTCTCCAAGTCACGGCCACCCTTGCCGATCTTGAATGTTCCCAATGCCCCGGTATACCGGCGTCCACCCACTTTATGGCCATCGTCCAACAAGGCAAACTCGTAAAAATGATCACCAAGTTTATGATAGGAGTACAGGTTCCAGGCCCCCCACCAATAGGGGCCCATACCTCCAGTGACATCATACAGATAGAATTCTCGTTCCGGACGGTCTCCCAGATAGAGCTGAACCGTTCGATCTTCCACGGTCAATTTGGCGACTTTGACTGCCGTACGCCCTTCCTGCTCCATTCGCTGAATAAATGGTGGTGGTATCTGTCCGGGAATGACCGTATCTTGCGTTGTCGTTTCCTCAAGCTCAGTGGTCACCACCTTGGGGTCAGCCTCAAAGGCTTGGGCCCGAGCCAACTGAGCCTCGGTCAACTCCAGGGGTTGTGCAGTGGAAACTCCCTCAATCACCTCTTCACTGGAGACAGGCTCCTCAATGGGGGGAGGCGTATGTCTCAAGTAAAACAAAAATCCCGCCATCACCAACAAGCCTATCAACAATTTATACTGTGGCTTCATAAGAGATCCCTCAATCACAACGAAAACACCTTGGATTAACCTTGACCAGAATATCTCAATCCCCCTGAACAGGGAAGGATATTTTCGCAGAAAAAGCTTCCCCGCAGCGTCCGTCTTGAGCTATGATTACAACCACTTTTAATTTAGGAGCTTGAAAATGAGATTACGAATGCAGATCTTTGGCATCGTCGTCCTGATGATGGCTTTGATATTGCCCCACACCTGGGCTCAAGAATCCCCGACGCCTCAAAGCTTTGAGTTAAACTGGCAGGAACAGGGCCTCAACCACACCCGCCAGGTGGACATCAGTCAAAACCTCCCTGTCTTTGCTGTCGAACCGCAATGGAATGGACGCCAGGTCAAACGGGGCCATCTGACCTTCGATCTTCCCTCCATGAAAACCATCCAGGTCGGACTGATTTGGGATCGTAGCGACCATAAACTCTATATCGACCTCAATCAGGACGACGACCTGACCAATGATCCCAATGGAATTCTGACCGCAGAAGGAGACACGCGTTACTATCAACACTTCCCCCCCTGTAAAGTTGAATTGCCTACTCCTCTGGGCGTATTCAGATATCGATTGCAGGCGGAAATCTATAGCTATCGTGAGGAGAACCTTTTTCCACTCAATGTCCATATTCACTCGGGATATTCTGGACAAATTGACCTCCACGGGACTCGATGGTCCCTATCGGTCAACGATGGCTTCCATGGTACTATCGACAACCGAAGTCGATTTCATATGCAAGCTTCCACTTCACCGGATAAGTCCTTGGCCAATCAAGCCAATCTTATTCTCAATCAGCCTATCCCCCCTAGCCTGTATCTCGACGGCTATTGTTACGACCTGGCCTTTCAGTTTCGTTCGTCGGACCAAGAAACTCCAGCCCTCTGGTGTACCTTCACCGAGAAACAAGTCCCTGTCGCCGATCTCGACATCCGAGGACAATTCATCAATCAACTGGTCTTTGGTGATGCTCAAATGTTGGTTGCGCCCCTTCTGACCGACCAACCGGTCAGCGTTCCAACCGGCCAATTTTCAGTCAGAGAATTCACCCTTGCCGTGGGTCAGAAGACCTTCTCACCCACGAACCTCCATGAGTTAGAGATCGACGTTCAACCCGACCAACACAACAGCATCAGCTTTGGCGGCCCCCTTACCAGTTCCGTAAGCATTGAACGGTCCGGCAGTGTCTTGGAATTCAACTTCGAAATCAGTGGAGCAGGCGGTGAACGCTACAGCCCTGCAGAAATAACGGACTATGACAGTGACAAGAAACCCAAGGTCACTATCTACAAAGGGGATCTCAAACTGGCCTCCGGCGACTTCGAGTATGGCTGAGGCGGCACCTGTTCGTACTCGTGGCGAGTACCCTATCATGCCTTTGGCAAGCTTCGTATCGTGGCCTCCTGCGACCTGGGCAATCTAGGTCCGGTTGATGGCGAGCCCATTGACTACTATTGGAATCCCCTCAATCACTGCAGTGGACTCTTGCCCTGGCTGCTGCTGGGAGCCGCGTTCATCTTCTGCAAGGAGAACAGGCGTACTTCTGCCTTATGGATGCTGTTGCCCTTGATCGTCTCAGGTCTGGCATGGTCTGGATTCACCCAAATCCTAGGCATGCCGTCTTCTACAACGGCCTTGATCAATCCCGTCATTTACAGTCTGTTGATCGCCCTGGCCTTAATCTGGCTCCTGGGCGAACGTATCGGCCGACGACATCGCCTGGCCACGTGGTTCTTGGGTTTATTGATCTTTGCCACCCTCGCAGGCCTGCTGCTCTTGAATATCGGCCTGGGAGATGATGCCATACAGATCATGATCTTCTACGGCATTATGGTCGCGGTCCTGCTGTTATCCCTGGTCATCGCCGGCCTCTGGGGACGCAAGAAACCCGGCCCGGTGCGTTTCATCTTCAAATTATCGACCTGCATCCTCCTGACCCTGGTAACCTTGGTCTTAGGTATGGTCAGCCTGCATTCCGGCATTTCTCTCCGTTCCATTGCCTTACAAGTCTTGTTGTCGGCCCTGGCCTGTGCGGGGGTCATGATCGCATTGCTATTGCCCCTGGAATTACTGTTAATGATTCATCCCTTCTGGCGTGAGCGTTTCGAGGCGGTGATGGGGATTCCTGCATGCAAACGCAAAGAGGTGTTACCGGAAACAGAAGAACCCCATGAGGAGTCTGAATCATGCGCCATGGACTAAGGGCCCTGAAACTGTTGGGAATTGCAGGCGCGATCGTGGTTCTCCTCATGATCCTGCGGCCTGGTTGAGGCAATCCCCTCGCTGCCCTTGGAGGGTTGGCTTATTTGGGATTGTTGATCTCGGCATTGATCAGTGGTGTGCTGGGACTGATGCAAGATCAGAAGAGAACGGCGGCCTTGATCAGCGTATTGATTGCAGGGGCACTACTGTTCTGGATGTTTGGAGGTTCTTTGCTTTGCTAAGGGCCTGCACTAGAGAGTTGCGGCCGTCTGGTAGATCATCTTGTTGATGATGCCGATCAGTTCGGGAATCTTGATGGACTTCGAGACCATGGGACGACCTCCGCATTTGTGCTTCATGCGGGAGGATTCCTCATCCGAAATCAGGGAACTGAGAAACAGGATGGGAATGGCTTCGGTGTGAGGGTCCTCGCTCAAGCGACAGGCCAACTCACCCCCATCGATTTCGGGCATATGCAAATCCAGGATAATGATGTCCGGGCGTTGGACCTTGGCCAGGCTCAAGGCCTCCAGGCCATCGGTCGTAGAGATCACTTCAAACCCCTCCAGGCTCAGACGCTTATCCAGAATCCGGAGCACATCCGGCTCGTCGTCTACCATCAGGATTTTGTTGCATTCCATGAGTCGCCCACCTTTCTTATCTTAAAATACCCCTCTTGGCCGCAAGCAGAATCGTGGATTCTTACCGGCCAAAGGTGTTATCGGTCTCAATGATCATTGCCACCCCCGCCTCCCTCTGAATCTCACAGGCAGGCCCCGTGGCTTAAGCTTATTTAAATTATATAAAACTAATCCCGGGACCTAAAAGCAGGTCATCTCAGGATAAATCCCAGTAGGCCACGATATCCTGATTGGGCATGAAACTCTATCGACTAGATCCAGGAGAAACACCAGAGAGGCCGTGGGAGTTTTATGCTAAAATAGCTCCAGAGATCGCCTCTATCGCTATACAACGAGTTAGGAAAGCTGTTGTCGTTTTTGTGACAGAGGAACCATAAAGACACGGCTTCAATTCCTTCCCCCATAGATACTCACCCATTTTGCAGCTTTGCGTTTTTCGATCTTTATGATATCATGCAATCCAGTGCGGTCTGTGAATCAAATGTTCTATTTTCCCGACTGTAGAGGTGAAGCTTATGAGAATCGATCCAAAATATCGTTGGTTCTTTTTTCTTGTATTTTTGCTGGGCATAGCCATTGGAGGATATACGATTAAGAGTCACCTAAGGATTTCCAGAGAAATAGCAGATGCGTTCGACAACTCAAATGCTACTGACAAGGTAACTGCAACAGACTTCACGGAAGTCGAATTAGCTCAACATCTTCTTCAATTAAATAATCAGGCCATGATGGCAACCATTTCATTAGCAAGGCAAAATGCTCATCATCGTGTAGTATTAAGCATATTGACATTATTTCATCTTATTGTTGGAATTGTTGGTTTGCGAGCAACAGCATCGCCAATGGAATATACTAAAGAACAGGACATGGAGCTTAAGCCAGACGGCCTGGAGGCGGTTGTTTAGCCCCAGCATTAACCACGAACAGGAACAAAACAACATGAAACCATTTGGCTTAAAAAAGCAGTTTGAGAATTATCAACAAATGTCAGATATCCCTGCGCGTGCAAGAAGGACCGAAGTGATTCATTGGCTTGGTCTGTTATTGAGTTTTTTGATGCTTCTCCTATCTGCCGACATGATACTGCAGCAAAAACAACATTTCTATGGCATGGTGATGCTTTTGATTGCAATCATATTCGCTGTGTTTATTAAGCTTTGGGCTCACATCAGAATTGCAGCTTACCAAATTATTAAAGAGATCCAGCTCCAACAAGATAAATCAGAAGCCATAAAGAGTTAGCCAATCAATTCAGAACATCCTATGAATCAAGTCAGTAATCCTCTTCCAAGGACTAGTCCAAAGCGACCAACTCGATGACATACACCAGAGTGGTGTTGGGAGAAATAACGAATCGTTTTTCACCAGGCTGTTGTTTCGCATAAAAACCATTGGTCTGGTAGGCCAAGGAGGCGGGGATGATGACCGTGCGTTGCTCCCCTACGTGCATCTGTGACACCATGGCATCGAACCCGGCATGGATCTGTCCCTGCCCCACCTGATAGGTAAACTCCTTCGGTTGATCGCCCCAATAGGGATCACCGGTCCCGGTGCTGACAAAGGCCTGATCCTCAAGCGTGGTTCCTCGATAACGAACCGTTACGGCATCCCCTGCCTTGGGCTGAGGGCCAGAACCGGCCCGGTCGATCTGAATCCCAATCCCTTGTTCATCAAAACGGGCTTCGGGCCAGCGTTGTTCGATGAGGGCCTTTTCCCGGCGTTGCTTCTCTTGCTCCTCCCGCTTGACTCGCTCCCAGGCTGCCGCAACCTGTGCCTTGAATGACTCCGTTGTCGGATGACAGGCCTCTGCCGCTGCACCCACGCGTACAATCTTGAGGGTCTCGATCATGTCGTCCTGGGTAATCTTGAAGACCACGTCGAGCCCCTGGATCACGTGACCGAACACGGTGTAATCCCCATTGAGATAGGACCGGTCCCCCAACATGATGCACCACTGACTGCCATTGGTATGCGGTCCCGCATTGGCCATATTGACCATACCGGCTTTGTCATGATTCAACTCGGGCAAACAAATCTCATTGGGAAACTCATACCCCGGCCCCTCGGCCTGGGACCCGGCCGGTGCTCCCCCCTGGATCACATGCCCCGGTACCACCCGATGCCATGGCGAACCGTCAAAATAGGGACGCCCCAACGCAAAGGCCTCATTATCGATCGTGCCTTCGGCCAAGTCCCACAAAATTGGCCACAGTCATGGGCGTCTGCTCCAGGGCCAGTTCGATCACGATCAATCCCTGGGTGGTCGTGACCTCGGCATAGAGACCGTCAGGATAGTCCCCTGCTGGCCATCCCACACTAACTAAGGCGAACAAAATCGATAGAATGCTAATTCCATATCCAAGGTACCGTTTCATCGAATATCTCCAAATTAAATTCAGCGTCAAGTATTGCCTCAGATATATGAGAACCACGGCCCTCAAGCAACGAAAAAGGTCGAGCCGGTTCACAACCAGCTCGACCGAAATCCAAAGGGTATTAGTTAAGCATAAGTGTGAAGTCTCAATCTCGTTCCCAACTCAAGCGGGGATAGCCTTCTTCCGGCATCCACCAGACGGCATTGGGATCCTCGCTGCCCTCATCTACGAATTTCCAACCCGCAGCTTCAAAGGTCTCGATATCCTGCATTTGTGCGGTTGTTAGGCCCATTCCAGTCTCCAATCGATCCGGCTGTCCCGAGACCTCGACATCCCAGAAACAGGAGTCAAAGTCTTCAAATACGAATTTGTTTTCATCACCCACCAATCCCCCAACTCCACATTGTGGGCCAGAAACAGGCCCAGCGTTAAAGCATTGAGTTATTGAGGAACTGCAGTATCCTACCACTCCCCCAATATCAAAAAGTTTGCCCGAGACCTGACTTAGATTATAGCAATATATAATATCTCCACTCGCATCCCCAACCAGCCCTCCTACATCTAGTTCACCAGCGACTTGGCCTTTACTCACACTCAAGAAAGAGATCCAAACCTGAAATGATTACCAACCAAACCACCAACAGACCATTCCCCTTTTACCTGACTCTCACTGGAACAAGCAGTGATATCGCCATTGTTATAGCCCACCAACCCTCCGACATAGGTCACTCCTCGAACCTGACATTCACTTATACAGGATTGAATACTACCGGTATTGGAATTTACACCTACCAACCCCCCAATCCTCCGACTCCCATTGATACAACCAGCACATGAACTGTTGGAAATCGTCCCATGATTGATCCCTACTAAACCTCCAACTGAAGCAGAGTAAGAAATAATAGTCACATCATTGACCTCAAGATTGGCAATCTCGCCCCCCAGATATAGGCATCCAAATAATCCGCAATACTGTCTTTCTGAGGCCCGTATATTAAGATGATGGATGGCATATCCCTGCCCGTCGAACTTCCCGCTAAATCCCAAAGACTCAGTGTCCAACAGTGTCGTAGCAATCACGGCCCGATCAAAGACATAGGTGGACAGATCAATATCATTGACCAATTGGTAGTGAAGATCCCAGCCATTGGGATCTTCACCCATAGCAACCAGTTGCTCGGCCGTGGCAATTTGATAGGGATCATTGGGCTCGCCCGATCCCCCGGCAAAGGGTTGGGCCCACAGGAGAGTAGAAATAATGCACAACAGTCCCCCAACCCAAACGATCTTTTTCGATAATATCTGACAATCTCGCATGACTAAATCTCCCTAAATCAAGGTTTAACGGCTTACAGAAGGAATTTCCCAGTGAATTCCTCCTGCTATCTGACCGTTAAGTCCATGAAATGAAGAGAGCGTTACAGTGATTCTCAAGTTTTTTTAGAAAACCTGATTCAAGGCCGGTTCCAGTTTGTGATGAAATCTATCTCACCGCACAGATCTCGATGCGATTCTCGAAGACCTGGGTACACATAAATCTGGATCGGTTTGGGCAGTGCGGGTTTCCAGGAAATCCAGACGTTCCCGATATTGGATTTGATCCTGAGCGAGCTGGTCCTTTTCCTGTTGGAGGGCTTGGATTTGTTGATAGAGCCCGCGCAACCATTTTTCCTGGACCAGGGCCTGGTTGAGAACGCGTTGTCTGGCTTCGAGCCCTTCCCAACGGGCCTGGTGCTCGGCGGTTAGTGTCTTGAGATCCAACAGAGAGTCTCTATCTTCCGCTGCAACCTCGGTTTTAAGCTGTCCCAAACGTTCCTTGACCGACTCGATCACGGTGTGGCTCTCGGCCAGTTGGGCCCGCACCAGATCGGACTGGGCGGTCAATTCGACGATCCGTTGCTGAGCCAACTCTGCCGCATCTCGGGCAGTCTGGCCTTGATAGTGTTCGGATCCCAGCAGGTCGGTAAAGCGTCCTTGCAAGGATTCTAATTGCTCAGACGCATGCCCTTGCTCGGTGTTAGCCAATCTAAGCTTCTTGTGTAACTGACGTTTGTCCCGCTCTAATTGAGCCTGCTGTTGCTGGGCTCGCTGGGTCAGGGTGTCAATCACAACATAGGCCATCTTGCCAGCCTGCTTGCGGTTGATGGCATAGAGTCGGATCAGGTCGTAACCTTCATAAGCCGTACCCTCCGTGGAAACGACCTGGACAAAGGGACGCGTATCCATCAGGGTCTGTTGTTTTGTGGCGAATTGAGACGCCCCCTTCTTGAGTATGAGCAAACATTCCTGACTTTTACACCCAGTGACGTACAGCTGGGCGACATAGGCAGGCATGGGGGCTTCGATATCGGAAATATCCACACTAATCGGGTAATGGACGATCTCTTCGCTCCAGACAAAGGTCAATCGATCTTGAGGATCCTTACCGATTTGGACCGAGTGGGATTCATCGGCCCAGAGGACAGATAAAAATAAAAAGAAAAAAAACATCGCGGACATCCTTGTCGTGTGTTTCATCACCTGGCTCCTGGGATTAGGGATTATCGCTGGGAGAAGACCTCCTCGTGAGCAAAACAGGGAAAGGCTCTGAAAAGGTGAAATGGGTGACGGTTGCGGCATTTGTCAGACATCCTGTCCTGCATGGCTCCTCCATGATCGTGACCCAAGCCCTTGGTTGGCTGGGCACAAAACCAACATCAGTCTAGTAACGGCATGTGTCTACGTCAAGTTTTCCCGAGGCGTTTTTCTCCAAATGCACAACGAAAAGCCACGTTGACAGTTTTCGGGCCATAGAGTAGGATACAAGCCCAGTTGGTTTACACAACTGTGATGAGTAAACCCTTCTTTCATTGATCCGCCCGGGTGGGTGTTCTGGGCAGTTTCAATCACATGCTATCTGTGAACCGTGTTAATGGTTGAGGTGTTGTTGAACGTGAAGATTTTAGTCTGTTTACCTGCGCGTTACGAGTCGCAACGATTTCCGGGCAAGGTGCTCGCCGATCAGACGGGCAAACCCCTGATCCAACACACCTACGAGCGTGCCTGTCAGGCCCAGCTGCCCCAAGAAGTCTTGATCGCCACGGACCACGCCAAGGTCCAAGCTGCGGTAGAGGCCTTTGGCGGGCCCTGTGTCATGACCCAACCCGAGCATCCCAGTGGT
This sequence comes from Sedimentisphaerales bacterium, assembly GCA_963662565.2. Taxonomy (GTDB): domain Bacteria; phylum Planctomycetota; class Phycisphaerae; order Sedimentisphaerales; family Anaerobacaceae. The sequence continues at coordinate 101,251 of CAXXXG010000015.1, forward strand.
ACGGACCGCATTGCCGAGGCCGTAGCCGACAAGGACGCCGACATTGTGGTCAATCTTCAGGGTGACGAGCCCGAGATCGATCCGGCCCATATCGACCTGGTGGCTCAATTACTGCTGGATCACCCCGAAATCCCCATGGCCACGCTCTGTGCCCCGTTGACCTCGACCGAACAGATCGCCAACCCCAATATCGTCAAAGTCGTCACCACCCTGTGCGGCCGGGCCCTGATGTTTTCCCGCTCGGTCCTGCCCTATGACCGCAACGCCGGTGGTATCGGCCAGACTACGCCCTACTATCGACACATCGGGATCTATGCCTATCGCAAGGATTTCCTGAGCACCCTTACGAAACTGCCCCCCAGCCCCCTGGAACTGACGGAAAAGCTGGAGCAGTTACGCGTCCTCGAAAACGGCCACACCATCCAGGTCGGCCGCGTGGATCACGTGTGCGACGGCATCGACACCCCAGAACAATACGCAGCCTTTGTTGAACGGATGAAACAGAGTTAGGACCCCACATGACCGCAAAAGAAAACCTACTAGCCTCAGTCAGCGACGTTTCCACGGACAGTGAATTTTTCTCCCCCGTTCCCAAGGGCTACCAAAAGGGCAAGACCAAATACGTCTTTGTCATGGGCACAGTCATGAGCGGCCTGGGCAAGGGTATCTTCTCCTCCTGCCTGGCCAAGCTCCTGCAAGACAAGGGCCTCAAGGTCGCCCCCATCAAATTGGAAGGCTACCTCAACGTGGACTCCGGCACGCTCAACCCCTTCCGCCACGGCGAGGTCTTCGTGCTGGACGACGGCATGGAATGTGATATGGACCTGGGCACCTACGAGCGTATGCTCGATCAGAACCTCAGTCGCTCCAACTTCGCCACCAGCGGCCAGATCTTTACCTCCGTACTGCACAAGGAACGTCACGGCGACTACCTGGGTCGCGACGTGCAGATGATCCCGCATGTCACCGGCGAGGTCAAGCTCAAGCTGCGTACCCTGGCCATGCAGTCCCAGGCGGACGTGGTCTTCGTGGAAATCGGCGGCACGGTCGGTGACCTGGAAAACGCCTACTACCTCGAAGCCATGCGGGAACTGGCCTACGAAGAAGATCAGGACGGCAGTTGCTTCGTGGCCCTGACCTACATCCTCGAACCCCAGACCCTGGGCGAGCAAAAGTCCAAGGCCGCCCAGCTCGGCATCAAACAACTGATGCAGGTCGGCATCCAGCCGGACATCATCGCCTGCCGCGCCACCAATCCGGTCAACGAAAAGGCCCGACAGAAGATCAGCATCTTCAGCAATGTCCCGGTCGAACGCGTCATCAGCATGCACGACTCGGACAGCATCTACACGATTCCTGCCATGCTGCGGGAAAACGGCATGGACTTCGAGGTTCTGCGTCTGCTCAAGATCGAGGACCGCATCAACCTGCGTAACGAACGCAAGGCCTGGGGCCGTTGGTGTGACTTCACCGACCGTATCGGCATCGCGGATAAAACCATCACCATCGGCATCACCGGCAAGTACACCTCCGTACGCGACAGCTACGCCTCCATCATCAACGCCCTGGAACACGCGGGCATCGCCCTGGGTTGTGACGTCAAGATCGACTGGATCGAGACCACCGAGGTCACCGACCAGAACGCCGCAGCCAAGCTGCGGGACGTGGACGGCATCATCGTGCCTGGCGGTTTCGGCACACGCGGCTCGGAAGGCAAGATCGCCGCCATCCGCTATGCCCGCGAAAACAACCTGCCCTACCTGGGCCTGTGCCTGGGCTTCCAAATGGCCGTGCTCGAATTCGCCCGCAACGTCTGCGGCCTCAAGAAGGCGCACAGCACCGAGATCGAACCCCAATGCCAAGAGCCCGTGATCGACATCCTGCCCGAACAAAAGAAGATCGAGGGCCTGGGCGGTAACATGCGACTGGGCGGCCGTGACGTCGAGATCAAGCCCGACACCTTCGCCTTCAAGCTCCTGGGCAAGGTCGAATCCATGCGTATGCGTTTCCGTCACCGCTACGAAGTCGATCCCCGCTACATCGAAACCCTGGAAAAGGAAGGTCTCGTCTTCTCGGGCAAGGCCCCGGACCAACCCATCATGCAGATCCTGGAACTGCCCGGCCACCCCTTCTTCGTCGGCACCCAGGCCCACCCCTGCCTGACCTCGCGTCCGCTCAAGCCCCATCCCATGTTCGTGGGCCTCGTGGCCGCCGGTCTGCAGCGTCGCTATCCCGACGAAAAACTCCCGGACGCCCTCAAGGCCACGGATCAGGTGCGGAAACAGTATAAGTAGATAAAGAAGAAGACAGAAGTGAGCATTGGAACGCATGTCCACAATGGCATAGGTTTACCGTAGTGAAGACGGTCTCCCCTCGCAATGACCCACCCTTTCTTGATATAACAAATACCTTAGCAATATAAAACGATTGCTAGGCACATCTTATCGACTCCCCACCCCTCCAACGAATTGATTCCTATGTACTCTAAACAGCGTTTTATTCGCTGTTTTCTTTTGCATCAGATCCGCCCTATCATTTATGATGATTATTACCTGAAGGAATGGAGTTATGTGTGATGAACATGTCTACCAGTCATATCGATCTTGGGTCTGCAAGGGCCATTTACCACAGCTTAGGATCCTTCCGTCCATTCATCGGGTTTACTGAATTAAAAAGATAAGAGTGGTCTCCCAAACGGGCATCGCTTCATTGATTTGCAATTGGGTTCTTTAAGAAGGGGTCGACGAGACATGTCTAAGCAATGGATCACATGGGGATGTTTGTTGGGATTGGCTTTGGGGCAGGTTGCCTGGGCCTTGGATTCCGGTCTGGTGGGATGGTGGAAGATGGACGAAACCACGGGATTGTCCATGTCGGATGCCTCAAATTATGACAACCATGGTACCGTAGAAATCTTCAGCAACTCGAACACCAAGTGGGTCAAGGGCCCGGAAAAAGGTAACTGTCTCTACCTGGATGGCAATGCCTTTGTGGTTATACCCATAGGCTCAGTCATTGCATCCCTGTCCGATTGCACCATCGCCAGCTGGTTCTACTGGACCGGCGAAGAGACCTGGGAACGGGTGTTCGACTTCGGTAGCGGCACCTTGAACTACATGTGTTTCACCCCGCGTTCCAATCATGAGGTCGCGACCTTTGCCATTCGCACGCGTGGCGTCGAAACTACCGAGAACCTCACCACCGACGTTCTTGTCGGGTGGCACCACGTCGCCGTGACCATCGACAGCCAAGCAGCCACCATGACCCTATATATCGATGGTGAGCAAGAGGATCAAAAGGCCAACATGCAGAACAAGCTCAGCAACATGGGCTATACCCAGGCCAACTGGTTGGGCCGTTCGCAATTCTCCAACTCGATCTACCACGGCTATGTGGACGATCTTTTTCTCTTCAATCGTGTCCTATCTGAAGAAGAAATCCAAACCTTGAAGTCCGGCAACTTCGGCCAGGAATATGCCGCCCAGCCCGCCCCAGCCGATGTCGCAGAAGATGTCTTGCAGGACACCACCCTCAGTTGGGCCTCAGGGGCCTTTGCGAACCAACATCGCCTCTATCTCGCGGATAGCTTTGAAGAGGTGAACGAGATCGATCCTGATGGATCGTCTCCCATTGGACCGGGGAACGTTGACACCAACAACTACGACCCGGGTCGTTTGGAATTCGGACGGACCTACTATTGGCGTGTCGATGAAGTCAACGCCGCCCCGGACAAAACCGTCTTTGTGGGCGATGTCTGGAGCTTTACCGTGGAACCGGAAGCTGCGGCCATTCCAAGCGGGGACATTACTGCCACTGCTTCGAGCTATAGCAGCGGCCAAGGCCCGGAAAAGACCATCGACGGATCGGGCCTGGAGGCCAACGATGCCCACTCGACCGAGTTGACGGACATGTGGCTCACGGCGATCGACGATTCACTACCCTGCTGGATTCAATACGAATTCGCCCAGCCCTATTGTCTGCAATCCATGCAGATCTGGAACTACAACGGCGAGTCCTTTCTGGCGATCATCGGCTCCAACCAGGTCATCGTCGAACATTCAACCGATGGCGTTAATTGGACGGCCCTAAACGACGGTGTCGATCTGCCCATGGCCACAGGCACACCTGCATACACCTCGGATATCAGCATCGACTTGGGCCAGGTCGTAGCCCAGTACGTCAAGTTGACGATCCAGAGTAACCATGCCGGTGGTTTTTACAGCCAAAGCGGCCTCAGTGAAGTTCGCCTCCTGGCCCTACCCCTGACAGCCAGCCACTGTGAACCTCAAACCGGGGCCACAGGAATTGAACTGGATGCCAGCTTGACCTGGCGAGCGGGACGCCAGGCCGCGAGTCACCAGGTCTATCTCGACGCCGATGAACAGGCCGTGACCCAGGGAACAGCCCCGGTCCACACGACCTTGGAGAACTGTCTCGACCTCTCCGCATTCGATCTCCAGTTGAATCGGACCTACTACTGGCGTGTCGATGAAGTCAATGACACCGAGACTCCCTCGGTGTGGTCAGGCAAGACCCGGTCGTTTACTACGACGGCCAGTATCGTGGTCGAGGACTTCGAATCCTATCACAACCTGTCCCCCAACATGCCGTTCCAAATCTGGCTCGACGGCCTGGGCTATACAGAACCGGAACCCGGCTATAGCGGTAATGACACCGGAGCCATCATTGGGCACGATATCTGGAGTGGGATCTATGAAGACGGTTTCCTCATGGAAAACCTGATCGTCCATGGCGGTTCGCAATCTCTGCCGTTCTACTATGACAACACCAGTGCCAGCCTACCTTATTCGCAGACCGACCGCACCTTCAGCCCGACCCAGGATTGGACCCAACACAACGTCACCACCCTGGCCATCCAATTCTACGGGCATCAGGGTAATCGCGGCCAACTCTATGCCAAGATCAATGACACGACCGTGCCCTACTCCGGCTCCGATGAGGATCTCGGCGTTGAGGAGTGGACCCAATGGGATATTGACCTGTCCACTGTGGACACGGATCTAACCCATGTCACGACCCTGAGTATCGGCATTGAAGACAACGACGCCAATGGCATCCTCTATCTGGACGACATTGTGTTGCAATAGCAATCGATTCAACCACGACACCTGCACTCAAGAAGGAGAAGACCATGTTTCGAACACGACTAGGCAAGAACGTCGTACAACTCACCGTTGCACTGACTCTAATAATGCCTCTGGCCGGTATCGCCAAAACCTACTATTTCTGGACCGGAGCGGTCAGCACCGATGCGGCGGATCCCGCCAACTGGGCAAGTGATGCCCCAGGCACCCTGCCTACCGGGATCGATGACGACGTGGCCTTGATCGGCGTCAATTCCTCCTGGCAACTGGAGGTCCAGGCCAATCAACCCGTGTTGAGTTCTGAATGGAGAAACAAAAACGTGGATCCCAATGCCGGATGGTGGATCATCAATGGAGTCGGCGATCAAAGCAGCCTGACCATCGATGACGGCGCCTACATCCTCTTTACTCACAATGACTGCAACCTCCGCAACGGAGCCACCCTACGGGTCAAGGGTCGCAATCGCTTCGGCGGTCCCAGTCTGGTGATCCCGCCCAAGTTCCGACTCGGACACCAAGGCAACGACACCGACAACTATGGGGACTCAACCAGTATCCTGCTCATAGAAGACGATGGCTACCTGCGTTTCGATCCCTCGGTCGCGGTCAAGGGATCGGGTGGCAGTCAAATCTATATCGGCGGTCAGATCAAGGCCCGGATTGACATCCGCGATGAAGGCATCCTGGAAATCGTCAAGGGCCCCCACTCCGACGATCCCGGTATCGTCACCCCGCAACTCGTGTTCGACTCCAGCAACCCGGACCTTAACAAGATGGTCATCAGCGGCAAGGGACAACTGATCTTCACCGAGACCGAGACCGTCAGTTTGGTCAATGGCAGTGAAACCTCACTCCAAGACTTGATCGACATGGGCCTGATCGTCTCTGGCGAAGAAGGTATCGACTTGGTGATCGTCGAAGAGGACGACACCACCATCGTCAAGCTCTATGGACAACGCGTCAGCGATCCCTCTCCCATGAACGACACCCCGGACACGGACCAAAACCTCATGCTCAGCTGGACGGCCAGCAGCTTGACGGACACCTATGATGTCTATTTCGGCACCCACTTTGATGAGGTCGCCCATGCCTCGCGTATCAATCCTATGGATGTCCTGATGAGTATGGGGCAGACCGAAGTCAGTTACCCTGCCGATGACGTGTTGTCACTGGAGCATGGACAGACCTATTATTGGCGAGTGGACGAGATCGATGTCCCGCCGTCACAGACCCTGATGCAGGGACAGGTCTGGAGCTTCACGGTTGAACCCTATGCCGTCCCCATTGCGGTCGAGAGCATTGGCGTGACCGCCTCCAGTCAATCCGTAGACCAGGGCCCGGAGAAGGCCATCGACCGCTCCGGCCTGGACGATAATGATCTCCACTCGGCCACCAGCACCGAGATGTGGCTCAGTGACGCCGAAGACCCCAACTCCGCCTGGATCGAATTTGTTTTCGACAAACCCTACAAACTCCACGACATGCTCGTCTGGAACTACAACGGTGCCGCCATGCTCAGTGGTCTGGGCCTCAAGGAAGTGACCATCGACTATTCGACCGATGGTATCGACCAACTCTCGTTGGGCCAGTTTACCTTGGGACAGGCCCCGGGCGCAGCGGGTTATGCCGCCAACACCACCGTTACCTTCGGTGACATCGCCGTGCAAAGCGTCAAGATTACCGCCCACAGCAACTGGGCCGGTAACCCCATCTTCAACAAATACGGTCTCAGCGAGGTCCAGTTCCGGCACGTGCCGGTAGCAGCCAGAGAACCCGAACCCGGCTCCGGTGTCACGGACGTGGCCCTCGATGCCACCTTGAGTTGGAGAGCCGGTCGCGAGGCCGTTGAACACACTCTCTACATCGACACGGACGAGCAAGCCGTGATCGACGGCACGGCAGCAACGATTACACTCGAGGATGCCGAGTACAGCCCCTCTCTCGAGTTGGGCACCACCTATTACTGGCGTGTGGACGAAGTCAACACCGCCGCAGTGCCCTCCACCTGGATGGGGCACACCTGGTCCTTCAGTACCATCGAGGCCATCGTCCTCGATGACTTCGAATCCTATGGCAACGACTCCCCCTATTACCCGTTCCAAACCTGGCAGGACGGCCTCGGCTACAACCCCGACGAGTACTTCCCCGAGGGATACGAAGGCAACGGCTCCGGCTCGATGATCGGTCATGACATCTGGGGTGGTGACGCCAACAACGTCATGGAACTCGAGATCATCTACAACGGCGGCTTCTCCATGCCCCTGTACTACGACAACAGCAGTAAGGACTACTCCCAGATCGACCTGCCCTTGTCACCGGCCCAGGACTGGACCCAATATGGCATCAGCAGCCTGACGGTTCACGTCTACGGTACAACCGGCAACAGCGGTCAACTGTACGTCAAGATCGACGACACCAAGATCCCCTACTCCGGCAGTATCGACGCCGAAGAATGGATCACCTGGGAAATCGACCTGGGAACCAGTGGAGCTTCACTGACCCGTGTTGAGACCCTGAGTATTGGCATTGATGGGAATAACGCCGAAGGGCTAATCTACCTCGATGATGTGTTGTTGAAGTAAACGCGAAGTCTTAACTCTTGATCTAAAGGATGCGTTCCTGCTAGCGGGAACGCATCCTTTTTCGTGTTCCTATGGCTTTGCCTTTAAAGGCCAGGCATATTTTTCATATGCACCATACTCCATTTCGGACTTGTCCTTGGGATCCTTCTTGAGGGCGGAACGCACCTCGTCCACATGACCATCCACAAAGACGGCATTCGATGTCCCGCTGTTGAGATCGCTACGATTAGTGCTATGGAAGGTGGCAAACCAATCACGGCCATCGCCACACAAGGCATTGTCATTTAAGACATACTGACAGCCAGGTCGGGTCCACATGTTTTCCTCGGCAAAAAAGAAAACCTCAGCATGATGACGCGTCACATTGGCCAGTTTTTTCGCTTTACCCTTCTCGCCTCCTAAAAATGCATTCATGCTATAGCCATAGACCGGATCAACGGGAATATCCGGGTTATGACCGGTGTGTTCGTCGGCATGCGAGTCGGCTAGGATATTAAATGTCGGACAGAGATTAACTCCGACGTCAGGCATATAAGGCCAAAGTGGCCCGTCTGGAGGATAGGTTGGGTCGTGCCACCGACATTCCTCCGGATAATTTGAAACCGGTTCTTCAGTCTCAACAAGACACGTCCAGGGGTTAGGGTAGACACTGTCGCTATCATTAAGATACATGTTCTGCACAATACCATATTGGCGAAGATTGGCTCGACACCGTATCTCACGGGCCTGCTCCTTCACCCGCTGCAAGGCCGGCATCAAAATCCCCATCAATACCGCAATAATGGCAATCACCACCAGCAATTCAATCAAGGTAAAGGCCTTCTTCATAAAATCACATCCTTCAAGGTCAATGTCGTTTATCCACAGATGAAGCAACAATCACTCACACCTATAGATTAATGTGCGAAATGACCTTTTTATGCAAAAATAATGAATGTGAACCCCACCAAAACACGTTTGATCTTTGAGAATGTATCGACTATTTTGGTCTTTTATTTAAAATTATCAGATCTATATGCAGAGGACAGAAACAATGACAAAGCGAACAAAGAATCTTTTAAGGTTCTTGGTGATCATTATTATTCTCCTGTTTGTATCGCTCCCCCATTACGCATGGTTCTGCTTATTTGGGCCACCGTCCTCTTGGGGGGCACATGTGCCTGGCAAATTCCCAGAGATCATCAATCAGGACATCCCAATAGAGATCATTAACTACGTTAATGAGTTTAAGGTGAAAAACAAACCCAATTCACCTGACCCATTAACCGATGAGATTAAATCACACATTATTGGAAGCATTTTTCGTCAAGATGTCGTACAAGAAGCGAACATAGCTGTAGTACTCACTCATTCTGGGAAGAATTGGAGCGATGACCAACATTTATTGGTAGGTTCATCGAAGGGAACGGATTGGAAAGAAATATCTCTATCGAACAACAGCAACTACCAGAATACCACCATTATTCGTGAAAAGGCCAGTCATGCCATTTTGGTTTCTAGATCAAAGTCGTGGTGGCCATATAGAAAAAACTACATCCGTTTTCTAATGAGTATTTTTGCAAGTCAATTAAGAGCAGAAGAAGCCATATACTATCTGAACACCGATAATGGAAAGTTGTCGTATTTAATTCCAGGTTCCAGGATGAAACCCTCTCCAAACAGAGAACATATCGCCTATCTTGTGTCAGCAAATGGCTTTTCAGGCTCCCATACACTATCGTTATACAATTGTGCTTCCCAACAATCAGCACCAGTATTATCTCTTGAAGAAGCTGATCCTGGTTCAGGAATATCATTCAGCTATCGCTGGTCAAAAGATTCGAAGGCCCTTTTATTTGAGGGAGGAACGCACGGTATTACCAGTCATCAATATAACAAAACAGGACATTTCGCGTTTATCTATTCTATTGAGAACGGAGTCCTGTATGATATTGGAGCAGCTAACGAATAAACACAGGGTGCCATGTCCACGCTCGTGTTACAACAGAGATCAAAGCCGAAACCGGATGTGTGGACATGTGTTTAAGATGTCGCTTCCATACCGCTTGGTTTCCAATCCTAACAAACCGTACGAAGCCCTGGGTTAAACACATGGCTACGCTTCAGGGCTTCGTCTTCGACTACGCCCTGACGAGACGCGGAGCCATGCCACCCTATTCATTTAGCAACGATGCCAGATCCTTGGCGAAGTAGGTGATGAGGATGTCGGCGCCGGCTCGTTTGATGGAGGTGAGCATTTCCAGCATGGCGGTGTCGCGGTCCATGACACCGGCTTGGGCGGCGGCCTGGAGCATCATGTATTCGCCACTGACGTTGTAAGCGGCCAGGGGGCAGTCGAATTTTTGGTGAGCTCGTTGGATGATGTCGAGGAAGGCCAGGGCCGGTTTGACCATGAGGATGTCGGCCCCCTCTTGCAGGTCGAGGTCCATCTCGCGTAGGGCCTCGCGCGTATTGGCTGGATCCATTTGATAGCTCTTGCGGTCGCCGAAACCGGGGGCCGAGTGGGCAGCATCACGGAACGGACCGTAAAAGGCAGAGGCATACTTGGCGGCATAGGACATGATAGGGATGTCACTGTAGCCATTTTCGTCGAGACACTGACGCATCACGGCAATGCGTCCGTCCATCATGTCGGACGGGGCCACCAGGTCCGCACCGGCCTGGACGTGGGACAGAGCCACCTTGGCCAAGTGTTCACAGGTGGTGTCGTTGTCGATCTTGCCGTCTTTTAGCACCCCACAGTGACCGTGATCGGTGTAGGCACAGAGGCAAATATCGGTAAAGACCAGCAGTTCGGGCACGGCCTGTTTGATGGCATCCACCGCCTGCTGCACGGCCCCGTCACTGGCCCAGGCCTCGGAACCCTGATCGTCTTTTTTATTGGGCAAACCAAAGAGCAATATCGCCGGTATTCCCAGAGCCGCAATGTCACGGGCCTCCTGGGCCAGGCTATCCGGAGACATATGAAAACAACCGCTCATGGAGGCAATGGGTTCCTTGATGCCCTGGCCCGGACAGGCAAACAGGGGATAGACCAAGTCATCGACAGAGAGTTTCGTCTCACGCACCATGCGCCGCAGGTTTGCATTGCCACGCAGTCGTCGCATCCGGGTTTCAGGGTAAGCCATTTAGGTTCTCCTTGGTTTCTTTAGAATACAGAATACAGGAGAAAAGAGGATTGATTGCTTCGCAAACTATTTTAAACAGATCCCTCGGCTTCGCTCGGGATGACGTAACCATCATCTGATATAAGTCTGTCATCTCGACCGAACGAAGTGAGTGGAGAGATCTATTCAAACTAGCTTGCGCAGCAGTTCAACTTCTACCCTTCTGTATTCTGCATTCTACATTCTGTATTCTCAATATCATTCCGGCATCACAAAATCTTCACCGCTCCGTATCAACTCCACTCGTGCGTCATCATCGAGCCCAATCTCTTCGTCGGTCAGGTAACAGGCCGGGTCCGGGGCCCAGGTGTCGCCGAAGAAGAGGTCTGCACGCACGCGTAGGCTGCCGCCACAGGCGTCGAAGTATTTACATAGACGACAACGGCCCTTGATGTGGGACCGTCGATCCCGCAGACCCGCGAGCAGCGGCTCGCTGGTGTCACTCCAGATGTCGCTGAAGGGACGCTCGTGGATATTGCCCAGGCTGTGGTGACCCCAGAACTGGTTGGCATGTACGTAGCCGTCATAGTCGATGCAACCGATGCCGATGCCGCTGCTGTTGAGGCCCCCGCCGTTCCAGGTCAGGAGCTTCCAGACCTCAGCGGCTCGCTCGGGATCTTCCTGTTGCAATTTGAGATAGGTATACACGCCATCGACATGGTTGTCCACGGTCAGGATGTCGGTGGTCTTGCCCGCCTCCTTGAACTGACGGGTCTTGGCCAGGATCAGATCCAAGGCCGCCCGACTCTGGGCGTGGGTCAGGCGTTCACCCGACATGTCACCCCCGCGACCGCTGGGCACCAGGTGATAGAAACAGGCCCGCTCAATGCCCTCGGACTCAAAGAAGTCGAAGAGGCCTTCGAGGTCCTGAACGTTCTGAGAAGTCAGGGTCAGCCGCAGGCCCACGCGTACTCCTGCGGCCTGGCAGTTATGAATGCCCTGGACCGTACGTTCAAAGGCACCCTCGACTCCACGGAACTTGTCATTGACCGCACCGATGCCGTCGAGGCTAATGCCCACGTAGGACACGCCTAGTTCCTTGATCCGTCGGGCCTTGTCCGCGTCAATGAGCGTACCGTTGGTAGAGATCACCACGCGGAGCTTCTTACCGACGGCATACTCCATTAGCTCAAAGAGATCGCCGCGCATCAAGGGCTCTCCTCCTGAGAACAGGACTGAGGGCACACCAAACCCGGCCAGGTCATCCAACACAGCCTTGGCCTGATCGGTGGTGACTTCGTTGGACGGCTTGCCCACACCGCTGTCGTTATAACAGTGTACACACTTGAGGTTACAGTGACGCGTAATGTTCCAGACCACAATGGGCCGCCGCTCAGAAGCGGCCTTGGGCACCACCTCTCCAGCCCGTTCGCCGGAACCATGTTTGCCATAACGCAGCCAATCGCCGGGCGTCACTTGATCGCAGTAAACCTTACTAATATTAATCATAGTTCTAAGTATACAGAATGTAGAATACAGAAGTTACGGTTTCGGTTGGTAGTTACAGAAGGGCTCTTCGGCTAGATAATTCTGGGTTTCGGCGTAGGCGCGGGCGCGGCACCCGCCGCAGACCTTGCGAAAGCCGCAGAGGCCGCATTTGCCCTGCAATTGCGAGCTGTCACTCATACGAGCGAGATCGGGATTGTGGTGCCAGATCTCGGCCAGGGGTTGTTGGGTGATGTTACCGCAATGCACGGGCAGGTAGCCACAAGGGAAGACATCGCCTTGATGCCCTACAAACAGCACCCCACTGCCGGCCAGACAACCACGTGACGTGTGACCCTGGGGTACGGCACCCGGGGCTTGCAGGATTGGGGTGTCCGCCTTTTGTTGACGCTTGACCCGTTCGTAATGCGGACCGCAGGTGACCTTGATCTCCAGGTCGCCGTGTTGGGCCAGGTCGGCAATCTCGACCAGGGCCGCTTCGTATTGATCCGGAGTGAGCATGTCGGTTTCGGCCAGTTCCACGCCGCAGCCCACGGGCACCAGCATAAAGGGATGCACGGCCACGGCCCCCAGGTCACAGGCGAGGTGATAGAGATCGGCCAGTTCGTGACGGTTGTGACGGGTCAGGGTCATGTTGATCTGGAACGGCACGTGACAGTCACGCAGATGATGGATGCCCTCCAATGCTCGTTCAAAAGAGCCCTGTAATTGACGCAGGTGATCGTGGGTGGCGGGTGAGGCCCCGTCCAGACTGATCGAGACCCGCTCGATGCCGCTGTCGGCAATGCATTGGGCCAGAGCCCTATCAATAAGTGTGCCGTTCGTGGCCAAGGCCGGGACGATGCCCTGATCGCGGGCAAAGACGATTAAGTCAAAGAGATCCGCCCGACAGAGGGGTTCACCGCCAGAAAAAACCAAGATCGGGGGCATGGGTTGCGATCGTCCCAGGTCGGCCAGTTGACGGATCATGTCACGGGCCTGATCGGTGGTCAGGTCTTGGGGGGCAGTGGTATCATCCTCCACCCGGCGGCAATGGGCACAGTTGAGGTTGCAACGAATGGTGGATTCCCAAAACAGCAGTCTCAGCATCTTCATGGTCACTGACCCTCCTGGCGTGCTTCGACGATTTGTTCGGCCTGGGCGATCATATGGTCGACCCAAACACGGGCCTTGCCCGCCCCTTCTTCGCGGGCCACGGTATCGACCTGCTTGATCACACAATGCAAGAGCTTGTTGACGATGCGATTGACCGCAGGCTCCAATGTACCTCGACAGGCGGCATCTTTACGCACACCCACAAAGAACTGCTCCAGTTCCTCCTGGGTGAGACGAGTGAAGGCCTCACGTAACTGACCTATGTGCGGACCCAAGGCATGGGTTTCGATCCACTCCATGAACTCCTTGACGTGATCGTCAATGATCTCCAGACAAGCCTCGATATCCTGCTGGCGGGCCCGTTGATTCTTTTCCACCACAGTGGAGAGATCGTCGATACTGAAGAGATACACGTCTTCAAACTCGTTGACCGCCGGGTCGAAGTTACGAGGCACGGCAATGTCCACGATCATCAGAGTCTTGTGACGGCGTTGTTGCATGACCGCCTTGAGACGTTCCTTGTCATAGAGATAGTCCTGCACCGAGGCGGCAGCAATCACCACCTGGGCCCGGCTCAATTCTTCATCCAACCGTTCCCAATTCTGGGCCTCGATGCCATATTGATCGGCGAGAGTCACGGCCCGTTCGAAGGAGCGATTGACGAGGGTAATCTCAGAGCAACCGGTCTGCAAAAGGTGCTGAATCAGCAGTTCACCCATCTGCCCGGCCCCAATGACTAAGGCACGAGTGGAACAGACATCACTAAATAGCTGAGCGGCCAAATCAACGGCCACGCCTGCGACACTCACACGTCCCTGTCCAATATTGGAGTTGGCATGTACGGCCTTGGCCGCAGCAAAGGCGCGGTGAAATAGACGGTTGAGGACCTTGCCGGTAGAATGGACGCTACAGGCTTGTTTGTACCCCTCCTTGACCTGACCGATGATTTGCGATTCGCCCACCACCATGCTGTCCAGACTGGCCGTCACGCGGAGCAGGTGACGCACGGCCTGGGCATCGGTGTGGATATAGAGATAATTCTCGATGGTGGAAAAACTCATGGACTTGTGCTCGGCCCAGAAACGAGCCACTTCATAACCGCGATCAGTGGCCTCGATCCCGGCAGCGCAGTAAATCTCCACACGATTGCAGGTGGAGAGAATCACGAATTCCGAATCGTCGAACCGCTGCTGCAGGGCCGTTAACATGATCTCGGTCTCGTCACGTCCAAACGACAACGGCTCACGAATCTCGATCGGTGCACACTTATGATTCAATCCAACGACAAATATCCCCATGTCACCCTCAAGAAAACGCGTGCGTGGTTGGCCAACAGAGGGTCACGCCCACAGTCGCCATCAAGGCCAGAGCAAAGACCACCAGGGTTACGCGGGCCATGGCCCGGTCACCCAGGTTACCCACACGCCATAATAACAGATGGATCACCAACATCAACCAGGTGGTCCCCATCAAGAAGACCTTGGGATCCCTGAGCCATTGGCTCAGTTGGACGTCCAAGGTGGCCCGTTCGACCAATGCCATGCCTAGCCCGCTGAGGATCCCCAGGGTTAACAGCACCAATGAAATCACCAGCCCCAGCTTATTGGCCCGTTTGAGCCACTCCAGAGTGGGAATGCGTCCCAAGACCTGACTGATCATCTTGCGTTTGAGACGACGCCGAGCCAGGAGGGACAACCAGGCACAGGCCGCGGCCAGGGCCAAGGCTGCGGTGCCGCAGACCATGGCAATGCCATGGGCAATAGCCCAGGGCGTGGCCGCAACCGCCTTGGGCGTTGATACCGGGGCGGCCACCAAGACAGTCAATCCCACCAGAATCAGAATCAGCCAGGACATCACCGCAGCGAACCAGGCCTGTTGGATACCAATACTCAGAAACAAAAAGACCAGGCTAAAGACCACAGTCATAACCAACATGGATTCAAACAGACCGGTCAGGGGCACGGCCTGCAGGGCCAGGGCCCGTGACATCAAGACCACTCCCTCCAGGCAAACACTCAAAGTCACCAACGGAGCCGCGACACGGGCATAGACCTCCCGGCCACCGGTCAGACGTATATGACTGAGGACAACACCGATCAGACTCAGCAGGACCACGCCCAGTAGCGGGATCCATTCTTGGGCGGGCAAGGCCATCATGATAAGTCACCTCGCTGGACTTGAGACTCCGTGACATAAACCGGCGGGGTCTTTTTCAATTCCTTGACCGTCTCTAACACACGGTAATCGTCAATGCCACAGGCCTGACTCATACATGCGATAATGGCGGGGATGTCCCCTGGATCATGAGCATGCACCATGGTATAGAGATTGTAGGTCCAGGTGGGCGTGACGCGACGTTGATAGGCGTGACTGACCTCTGGGAAACGGGCCAATTGCGGTCCCACGACCTCGGCTCGATCGGGTGGAACCCGCCAAACCACCATGGCCCCGCCCTGATGCCCCACGCGTCGATGGTTCATCACAGCTCCCAAACGACGAATCTTGCCCTCGCTCTTCCAACGTCGCAACACGGTCAAGAGAACCTCGGTCTCTACCCCCAACTGCTGGGCCATATCCCGATAGGGACTCAGACCATCGGGCAGGCCCTGTTGCAGAATCGCCAAAATCCGTTGTTCCAGGTCGGTCACAGTTCAGTTCTCAGTTTTTAGATCACAGATCGCAGTTCTCGGATCACAGATCACAGCACTCCAACAGCCTTCGGGTAACCTGGAACCGGGAAACAATCCCTTTGCTTCAACATATCTATCCTTTTTCGCACATTTGATTATTACGATCAAGGGGATTATTATGCTCAGATCTTTTACCCATATGTACGAATAAGGAATGGCTTACCATGAAAACCCTACGCATCGCCACCCGTGGCAGTCGCTTGGCCCTGGCCCAAACGCACCAGATTCGCCATCAACTACTCCAACTCGATCCGAACCTGGATATTACCATCGTGACGATTACCACCCAAGGCGATGTGGATAAGTCGGATTTCCTGCATCAGAGCCGTTCGGTGGGACTGTTTACCTCCGAGGTGCAGAACGCCCTATTGGACAACCGGGCCGATCTGGCCGTCCATAGCCTCAAGGACCTGCCCACCGCCGATCCCGAGGCCCTAACCATTGCAGCCATGCCACAGCGTGAGTCCCCGGCCGACGTGCTGATCTCACGCCATGGGCTGCCCCATGGCCTCAGCGACCTGGCCCCTAACAGCACAGTGGGCACTTCCAGTCTACGTCGTATCGCCCAGGTGCGTCAACTGCGACCGGATCTGGACTGCCAGCCCCTGCGGGGGAATATCGAAACCCGCATCCAGAAGGCCCAATCCGGCCAATACGATGCCATCGTCCTGGCCGAGGCGGGATTGCGAAGGTTGGATCTGGGGCAACATATCTCGGCGGTTCTGGAGACCTCGACCTTCATTCCCGCTCCCGCCCAAGGGGCCCTGGCCGTGCAGGTGCGTACGGACGATCAGGTCCTTTGTGAACTCGTCGGGAAATTGGACCATGGCCCCACGCGATTGGCCGTGACCACCGAACGTCAGGTACTGGCGGGTCTACACGGAGGATGTAGCATTCCCCTGGGGGTTTATGCCCGCATTGACAACCAATCTCTGACTCTTTCGGCCATGCTCTCCAGTGTGGATGGCAAGGAGCAGATCCGGCATGATCTATCCGGGCCCGATCACCAAGCCCCGAGCCTGGCCCAGGACATGGTGGACTATCTCCTGCACAACGGGGCCCGCGATCTACTCAACCGTATCCGCATGGACCACTAGTTAGCAGACCACTGAACTTCCAAGGGCTTGTTGAGCCGCTTGAGGGTTTCATTGAGATATGAAACAAATGCGTCCTGTGTCTTGATGCCCTTGGGCTCCTGTTCCCAGGCTGCCAGGAAATGATAGGTGAGTTTACCTTCCTTGGGCTTGAGTACCACGACATGGTTCAGGTCATCCTCGGTCACGGTCAGCAAATCGCCCTTGCGATAGAATACGGCCATGCCCAGGTTATCGTCAAAGAGGGTTTGCTTGCCATAGGTGGCCAGGTAGCCCCAGGTGCCACGTGAAGGGGTGGATTTAAGAACGGTTGCCCCTTCCAATTTGCCAATCCCAGTACAGAGGTTGTCACCACCGCCCTGCACACGCAGATTGTGGGTGCTCATACGGGTGCCGGCATGAATTGTCAGGTCATCGATTAATTCCATCTTTAGTCCAGGTACGGACCAGCCCACATAGATCGTTTGGATCTGCGACCAAATGGGACCGCTGGCCACGATCCTGGAGAGCAATCCCTCTGTTTCGGCCACACGTTCAACCTTGGAGCCGGTCCAGTACCCCATCGAACCAATGCCGAGAGAATCGCCGACCTTGAGGATGTCTGCACCCCAATCGGACATTTCGTGGTAAGAATCTAAGCCATCTAAACCAACATCCTGCAAGACCATCTTAGTGGTCTTCTTACCGAAGATATCGATGGCATTACGCCAATCCAGGTAAAAACGGTAGCCGACAAGATCGGATTCCCAACCCGGCCCTTCATAACGGATAAACCCGGAGTGATCCGTATGCTCAGGGGGGCAACGCAGAAATTGCACATTTTCAAAGTGCCCCTCTTGATATTCACGTCCCTCCCAATGGCCGCCAAACTTATGTGAGAGCTCAGCCTGAGTTCGTTGGGGATAGCTGCGTTCGACAACCGCAGTGGGATGATAGTGCAAGGTGATCTGTTGGGTGGCTCCGGCTGCAATATCGAGCAGCAGAACCACCTTATCCGGCTGTCCCTCTCCATTTTCATCCAACGCCTGGCTGGGAATTTCGACCCCATCGGCCACGGCATAGAATCCTTGGGGATTGAAATCCGGAGCTTGTTGACAAAGGGCATCAACTGACAGTACCAAAGCCTCGTCAACACGATCGACCTGGAGTGGATTGACCACGGTGAAACTTAAGGATTGGGGAGCCTCTTGATCCACGGCAGTAGAGGCACTCTGTTGTTCCTGACAACCGGTGGCGATCAACAGCAGACTCACAACGATCAACGTAACTTTCCCATTCATCCTGGTTCATCCTTAAACAGAGAGTTAACAATGAGCGAATTACAACTGATCTATGACTCTACCGAAAAATACCATCTTCGTCCAGGGTATTGTAGGACTCAAAACAGAGGGTCCAAAGCGTGCCCCCCCAAACCCATCAATCCATATGCCTCAGGTGGAGAATAAAGCGTACAATGTCACGACGAGAGAGGATACCCACCAGCTTGCCGTCGGAGACCACGGGAACACGCCTAAAGTTATGGCCAATAAAGCATTCGGCCACGTCCACCAGGCTGTCCTCCTGCTCAAAACAGGTGGGGTTGGGGGTCATGTATTCCGCAACCCTTCCAGGATGGTCTTCGGCGTTGACCAGCAAGGCCAAGACATCTTTTTCCGAGAGAATCCCGATCACGGTCCGGTCTTCTTGAACCACGGGCAATCCAGTGACATTCCTCTCGACCATGACGCGGATGGCTTCGTAGATGTCGGTATGCGGCCCCACGGTGATGACTTCGGTGCTCATGACGGTCTTGATCTTAAACATGGCTCAACTCTCCTTTGAGATCTCAAACGGTGATGGGTTTACATTGATGAACCATCTGAATCATGGTTTCGGCCACACGATGTAAGGGCACAATCTTTTCGGCGGCCCCGCACTCGGCGGCTTCCTTGGGCATACCGTAGACAACACAGGACTTTTCATCCTGAGCCAAAGTGCGAGCCCCCTGCTGTCTCATTTTCAGGAGACCTTGGGCCCCGTCCTGTCCCATTCCGGTTAGAATGGCACCCACGGCATTGGCACCGGCTTGCTCGGCCACTGAGTTAAACAACACCTCCACACTGGGTTTCTGGTGACAAACCCGCTTGCCCCCCTGGAGAGCAACCAAATACTTGGCCCCCGTTCGTCGTAATATCATATGAAAACCACCGGGAGCAATCAACACTCGTCCCGGTACGACAAGGTCACCGTCTTGGGCCTCTTTGACCTCAACGGCACTTTCTTGATTGAGACGCTGAGCAAACGAATGAGTAAAGTTGGCAGGCATGTGCTGAACCACCAGGGTCCCCGGAACATTGGCAGGAAAGGCGGACAATACGGTGGTCAAGGCCTGGACTCCGCCAGTACTGGCTCCAATAGCAAAGATTTTATGGGTGGTTTCGACCCGGGCCAGACGTCGTACCGGTCGACTGGACTCCTTTTGCAAATGTTCCATGCTGGCCCGAGATGCGGCACGGATTTTATCGACCAACTCCAAACAGGCCTCCGCCACACTGTAGGCCGGACCGGGCTTACACATCACGTCCACGGCACCGGCGTTCAGGGCCTCCAGAGCGTTTTGGCCCCCTTGTGGGGTTAACGAACTCAAGATAATCGTGGGGATGGGGTGGTGCTGCATGAGACGCCGCAGGAAGGTGAGCCCATCCATACGCGGCATTTCCAAATCCAAGGTAATGACATCCGGGTGGAGGGAGAGGATTTTATCACGTGCCACATAGGGATCCGGGGCCGTGGCCACCACCTCGATATCGGTGTAGGCATCCAGTTGTCCACGCAAGACCTTGCGGACAATGGCCGAGTCATCCACGATGAGGACTTTAATCACACGTTGACGTCGTGACATAATCATATGCTCAATTCATTGACTGGATTAAATGTTCCAGAATCTCAGCCAGCCAATCACGCAAACGTAATAACATATCCGTGCGATGGTCGGGCGAGAGGATTTCAAAGGCATTCTCCGCTTCATGCAGGGTGCGTTCGACGAGTAGAAATCCCACCATGCCGGACTCGCCTTTGATCTTGTGCAAAACCCGCCGAATGGTCGCAGCGTGTTCCTCTTGATCGTCCCCCTGCTCATAGGCCAGCGCAACATGTTCCAGCTCTTCCAATTGCGATGAGGTCGATTCGACATATTCATCCAAGAGGTCAAAAAGGTCTTCAGGCGGTTCTATCGTAGAGGGATCCGGCAACACTAACTGACCGGGCTCCATGGATGTTTGATTGACGTTCACGTTCATTCTCCTTAGGTTCTCTATTCACTCTGCAACAACAATCTTACAGCCACGGCCTGGCCCTCGACATTCAAGACATCACAATGGGACTCATGGGTGAAGCTCTGCCAGTCGGGGGCATCGTGGCCCCACTTGACACAGGGGACCGAGACGTCATAGACATCCTTCTCCGAGTCCGCGACCTCCGGGATCACCAGCCCACAGGTGACATTACACAGTTCCTGCCAGGCATCCATGACGTCGTCTTGGGAAGGTTCGAAAAGACATCCCATGTTTTGAGCCATCAAACGTCCCAACTCCATCCCGGAGAGGACCTGCACGATTCCGCTCTTGGGGCCGGTGAACATCATCTCCGCCAATACAGTCTCGTTTGGGATCGACATGTCTTCTTCGTCAGGAAAGACCATGATGAAGGCCATGGTTTCCAAGGCTTTGGCCAGGGCCCCTGCGACAACTTCTTCTACGACAATCATTCCTGTGCTACCCCCAAGGTTTCTTCAATCACGGCTTTAACCTGTTCCGGAGTGAAGGGCTTGTGCAAATAGTTCTTGGCTCCATTGGCCAACAGACCCTCGATGCGGGTGGTGCTGGATTCCGTTGAAATCACAATCACGGGTATCTCTGCAATCGAATCGTCCGCATTCATTTGATCGATCATTTCTATACCGCCCATTTCGGGCATATTGAGATCGGCCAACACGAGAGTGATCCCCCCCACCCTTGATGATCTCCAGGGCCTCGCGGCCGTTGCAGGCCTCCGTCACTTGATCGACGTCCAGGTCGATCATCTCGATAATGCGATGGAGCGCCTTACGAGTCAGAGTGGAATCATCAACGATTAATATGTTTACCATGACACAACTCCCTAATCAGGATGTTTAACTACAAGATTCGTTCTCGCCCTTCCGATTTCACCATCACCTGACCATCAGCCAGATTGAGGTACAGATTCCGGGCCGACCCGCCCCCGACATCCTCGCTGTTGATAAACAGGCGATGCTGCCAGGTGATCTTGCGAATGGCCAGATGGTTCCGTTTGCCGATATCGAATCCCTGCGGACTCCCACTCATGGTTGCCCCTCCGGCGAGCTTGACTTGCATTCGTTTGGGACTCGCTCCCATGGACATTAACTTACGAACGAGGCGATCCATGCCCGTATCGGCAAACATGAAGGGTTTGGCCTTGGCCTTTTCGATATCAATACGGGATTCGGGTAATTGATAATGAAGCATGCCTCCGACCTTGACGGCAGGATCATAGAGACAAATGCCAATGCAGGATCCCAACGAATAGGTGATAATGACATCATTGGGATCCGATGACACCTTGGCATCCGAAACGTGAACGATCAATCGATTTGTTGACATTTTCGCTTCCTATGGCTTCATGTAAATCGTCGGCTCCACATAGCTAAATCCATGTTGAATGCCGGTTAAGGACTCTGAATGGCCGGTAAACAAGATGCCCTTGTGATCCAATAGTTCAAAAAAGCGATTGACCAATCGCTCCTGGGTCGGCTTGTCGAAGTAGATCATCACATTGCGACAAAAGATGAAATCCACCGGTCCCTGGATTGGCCAAGACTCCATGAGGTTGAGATACTTCAAGATGACCACATCCCGTAAGGCCTTGCTGACCTCGTATTGTTTTGAACCGCCGGTATTCGCGGAAATCAAATACCGTTGTTTGAGAACTTCGGGCACCGGTGCAACACGCTGGGCGCTATAGATCCCCTGACCTGCGGTATCCAACATACGGGTGGAGATATCCGTCCCCAGCACCTTGACATCCCACGCCCCCCTACCCTGGACGGCATCTAATAGGGTGATGGCGATGGTGTAGGGTTCCTCACCCGAGGAACAGCCCGCACTCCAGGCACGAATCCGTTGGCGTCCCTGCTTCTGTTTACGCTGCATCAAGGTGGGCAGGTGCACCTGTTGTAAGTAGTTAAAATGTTGGTTCTCCCGAAAGAAGCTGGTCAAATTAGTACTGAGAGAATCCACCATCACGGAAAAGGCCCGTCCGCTTTGATCCTGGAAGACGTGATCGAGATACTGCTCTACACTGGTAAAACCACCGACGCGAATCTGCTTGGCCAGACGTGCCCGCACTAACTCACGCTTGCCTTCATGCAGGTGAATACCACAGTGTTGATAAATAATCTCACTGACCTTGTAAAAGTCTTTTTCACTCAAGGTAATGTTATCAACGGTCAGTACACCCATACCACATCACACCTCACTAGCGGGACCGTGACAGATCGATCAATCCCGGTACATCCAGGATCAAACTGACACGCCCGTCTCCCATAATAGCCCCACCGGACACCCCGGCGACCGATCCCAAACCCCCTCCCAGGCTCTTGATGACGACCTGTTGTTGCCCCAACAAATCGTCAACCAGGATACAACTCCTTAGGTGATCTGCCTCTACAATAACCAACAGCCCCTCTTGTGGATCGGACACGGCCTCACGCACGCCAAACAGGTTATACAGCCGAATCAAGGGCATCAGTTCCCCTCGAACCCGGATCATCTCTCCTCGATTCTGTACCGAAGAAATCTGACTGGGATCGGGGCGGAAGCTATTGACGATACTGTTGATGGGAACGATGTAGCGTTCGTTACCGACAGTCACGATCTGACCATCAATGATGGCCAAGGTCAAGGGCAGGCAGATACTAAAGACCGTGCCCTTGCCCACTTCGGAACGAATATCCACGCGTCCCTGCAGGGCCTCGATATTCTTTTTGACCACATCCATCCCCACGCCTCGACCCGAGATATCCGTGATCTGTTTGGCCGTAGACAAACCCGCATGAAACACCAGCTTGTAGGCCTCTTCATCGCTCAATTCTGTATTGGGCTCGATAACCCCGTTTTCCACGGCCTTCTTCATAATGGCCTCTTTGTTGAGGCCCTTGCCGTCGTCCTCAATTTCGATGATGACATTGCCGGCCTTATGAAAGGCTCTCAACTCAACTTTGCCCCCTGAGGACTTGCCCGCCTTTTCTCGATCCTCGGTGTTTTCAATGCCATGGTCCACGGAGTTACGTACCATATGAACCAAGGGATCGGCGATCTTGTCCACCACGGTACGGTCCAATTCGGTCTCGTCCCCATGGGTGATAAATTGGACGTCCTTGCCGGATTTGCGGGCCAGGTCGCGCACCAGCCGCGCCATACGATGAAAGACACCCTGGATCGGTACCATACGCATGGACATGGACAGTTCCTGCAACTCCCTTACGATCTTACTGAGATGTGACACCTTGGTGCCCAGTTCATGCTCGGACGTCAGCTTGTCCTTGACCTCTTCGGCCACCATTAAATTGGCAATGACCAACTCTCCGACCATATCGATCAAGGAATCCAAACGTGTGGTACTGACCTTGATCTTGTCGTCATTGGCTTGGGGTTTGCCATATTTGATTTTGGCCTTGGCCTCGGCATCGGGTCTCTGCAGGGTCTTCTCCAAGACCTTATCGTTTTGGGTGGGCATGCGGACCTCGACAGGCATCACCGCCTTCGCTTCCGGAGCAGGAGATGGAGTCTCATTCAACGCAGAAACAGATGTGACAGGAGAAGCCTTAGGCGCCGTCCCCTGTTCGCGGGCCACCTTCAATCGTTCCAACAGGTCCGCCAAACCTGCTTGAACGGCAATGGACTGGCCCGCCTGGACACAGTCCTTGAGCGTGGCGATCATCTTCTTCATCACATCCATGGATTCGAAGATGATATCCATATTGGATCCCTGCAGGGTCAACTCCTCTTTACGGGCCATGTCCAACAGGTTTTCCGCGGAATGAGCCAAGGAACCGATGTCGTGAAGGTTTAGAAAACCGGCCATACCCTTGATGGTGTGAAAGGCACGAAAAATGCGATTAATGACCTCTTTATCTTCCGGGGTCTTTTCTAATTCCAACAATCCGGCCTCTGCGGCCTCGATGTGTTCACTGGATTCATTGATGAAATCCAGCACCAAGGGGATATCTTCCTCGGGGATACACAAAGCTTCAGGTTCCGCATGCGCTTGTTTTGAGGAAATCTCAACCTTGACCTCGCCAATGTCACCCTGGTCAGCGAGGGCCATGAGGCCGTGTGTGGCCTGTTGAAGGATGGCCTGAAGGCGGTTGACATCCTGAGTTTCCTGCTGCATCACCTGCTTGAGGCCCTCAAGGGTCGCAGCCGTGGCCTGTTCGATCTGCTCATCCCAAAGGGCTTGAGATCGATCGACCGTTTCCAACATCTGCTGGATCTGCTCGATCACCTCCGACAAGGCATCCAATGATTCGGCGTCACGCTTTTCCGCGGAGGCAATCAGCCCCCCCGCTCGTTCTATCAATGACACCAATTGATCGCACTGCACCATGACGACTCTCCGTCTTACCGTTTCTCCGCCTTAGAAATCATCAATAGTTAAAGGTTCTAGCTCCCTATTTCTTGGCATAACGCCATTGCAGAGACAATATCGTTTGGTATTGATCCGCCACCTTGACATAGGCCCTGACTTTTTCGGCATTCTCTCCCATATCATATTCAATCTGATGACCACAGATCACTGTGGGAATGGAAACTTGAATATCACCAAAATCAGCGGCCAGACTGGCCTTGATACATCCCATGACCATGTTGCATACCTCGCCCATGGCATCGTGTATATCTTGCGTACTCAAATCCTCCGCTGAATCCATTCCCAACATACTGGCGGCCACGGTCTTCGCCCCATCTTCGCGGGTACAAATTCCCAAGCAACCCTCGATATCGCCAGTAAAGGTGATGGTTCCCAACAGGGTATCGCTATCCCAATGATCATCACTGGGTTCACTGTTCTGAAGATCCAAGAAGATCATGGTCTCGAAAATTTCTTTGGCACTGGTAACCAGCACCTCTGGACGAATGCTTTTGGTCAACATGAGTATTCTCCATTCATAGGGTTTTCTGTAACGTCTCGCCGTATCCTATCCTAGCAATGGAGCCAGCTTTTCCTGAAACTTTTCAGGAGTAAAAGGTTTGGTAATATAATCGTTGGCTCCCGACCCCAGCAGTTCGTCGATAAATTCCTGCGCGCTTTCTGTGGAAACCATCACAATCTTGATCTTGCTATAGGCACTGTTTTCACGCACCTTTTTGACCAACTCGCTACCATTCATTTCCGGCATGTTCACATCACATAGAATGACATCCACGGGATTGGCCTCCAGCACCTTCAGAGCCTCCAAACCATTGCCCGCTTCCTCAGTGCGATCAAATTGGATCCCGGACATACGCACCGTGCGCATCACGATTTTACGCATGGTGGCCGAGTCATCCACAATCAATAATGAATTAGACATATCACATCTCCTAAGATCCCGACAACCCGAAGTTGTCGTCACTAAACATCAATACAGTTTGTTCCAACTATGATTCAGATAGGGATAGCAATCCCAATTTTTCAACCTCTTCCAGCAATCGCCCACGGCGAACCGGTTTGACCAGATAGGCTTCACACCCTTCCCGAAAGGCTCCGAACAGATTTTTGGAATCGTCCAGTGCTGTGGTCATAATGATCTTGACACCGTCTAATCCCTCAATCCCATGTTCGCTTTCAATCTGCCTGATCTGCTTGAGGGTTTCGTGTCCATCCTGCCGGGGCATCATGATATCCAAGCAGACCAAATCAAAAGGCTGCTTCTGCTCCAGGGCCTGATTGAAGGCCTCAATAGCCTCAACACCATTTTCAGCAAACTCACAGGCGAAATGATCAGACAAAAATATTCCCATTTGCATACGAGCCGTTGAGGCATCCTCAACAATCAAGCATTTCATATATGATGTCTCCATGAAGGAAACCCCTGACGGTGGTAACAGCCCCTCAGAAGCCTCGAGTAAAACCGATAATATCGGCCCTGATTTTTCTATGACTTGTGATCCTAGAAAAAAACCAGATTCGATGCGTTAATAACCCCCATCATCAGTATTGGTTATTCTTTAGCGTTATCGACTCATTTCCTCATTAGCTTAATTACATCCCGTACCGTTTCTTACATTCATTTGAAGATGATGGATACAAGAGAGGCTGACGAGTATCCCTCCGGTTACTCGCCAGCCTCTTGTACGAATCAAGGGATTCGACTCCTGCTATTTAGGCATTAAAGTCGTCAAAATCATCATCCAATGGAATGCTATGCACCGCCTCAGATTGGGGGACTTTCTGAGGTTGTGCAGACGTGTTTACCGGTTTAGAAATCCGATGCATGATATGATCGGTCATTTTCAGCGGTCGGCCTGTCGAAACACGGCGGGAGGATCGTTGCACCTTCCCAGCCGCAGCACCCCCAACCAAAGTCACCAATTCCTGGACCACCTGCTGCATGGACTCCGCCTGCGCACTGAGTTCTTCTGAGGCACTGGCGGATTCTTCGGCATTGGCGGCATTCTGTTGAGTCACCTTGTCCATTTGACTGACGGCGGTGTTGACCTGATTGATCCCCTGGGCCTGTTCACGACTGGCGGCTGCAATCTCACCGACCAGATCAGTGGTTTTGGTAACACCTTCGACGATGTCTTCCAGGACTTTACTGACCTCACTGGCGATCTCCACACCGTTGTTGGCATTCTTGACGGATTCTTCAATCATGGCAGCCGTATTCTTGGCCGCTTCGGCTGAACGCATGGCCAAATTTCTAACCTCTTCGGCCACCACGGCAAAGCCCTTGCCGGCCTCACCGGCACGAGCGGCTTCCACCGCGGCATTAAGGGCCAACAGGTTGGTTTGAAAGGCAATCTCATCGATTACCTTGATGATCTTGGCGGTTTCATCGGAGCTCTTTTGGATCTCATCGATGGCTTCACTCATGCGTGCCATGGACTCCGAGCCACTACTGGCGGCCTTGCGTGCATCTGCGGCCAGGGTGTTGGCCTGTTGGGCATTGTCGGCGTTTTGCTTGGTCATGGACGACATCTCTTCCAGACTCGACGAGGTTTCTTCCAAACCAGCAGCCTGTTCGGTCGCCCCTTCGGCCAAGGACTGAGACGCTGATGAAACCTGTCCGGCAGCCGAGGCCACCTGCTCAGAGGCTTCATTGAGATCTTCACTGATCCGAGAGAGGATCTTTTTGATCCCGACAATAATGACCACCGCCACAATCACCCCTACCACCACTGCAATGGCACCGACCAAAACAACGCCTAAGCGAGTCCGGGCAGCATTATGCAACATCTGCTCATCGGTCATGATATGATCGGCCACGGTATCACGAATAGCCGCTAGATGATGCTGCACCTGATGCAGGCAGGGCTTGGTCTCTGTGGCAAATATTTGGGCAGCCTGCTGCATGCCTGCGACTTGTTTGTCATTCCAGTCAATCATTTCATCGATGATATTGCAGGTCTCTTCAGCCAAGGGTTGAGTACGATCCATATAGTAGGTTGCCGCTTGGTCTCGTTGACTTTGCGCCAACAATTCATTGATATGACTGGCACTGGCATGTAAATGGTTGTGCGGTCCCTCAATCTTACTGCAGATCTGATCGAACAGAGGATCTTCACGACGCATTTGGACGACATCACTGGAATAAAACCACTGACCGAAGGCACATTTGTGCGGATCGGTTTGAACATCTGCCCGTTGCAGGTTGGCATCCACAAATACATTTTGAACCTGTTGCGACCAACTTAAGTGGTCTACTTTACGTTGTTTCAATTCTGCACTGAGGCCCAAATCGGCTTGCTGAAAATGCTTACCAATACTTATAGCCGAAGCGTGCAGATCATTGTGCCATTGTTCAATGGCCTTGAGATCGCTTTTAATGGCAGGCACCAGATGTTCGGCTTCCTGGCGTCCCTCACTATAATACCATTGACCAAAGGCACATTTATGGGGATCGGTTTGAACATTCAAGGTGGTCACGGTCTCATCATTGAGTAGGTCGGTGACCTGATTGGCCCAATTGAGATGATCTAATTCTCGTTGGACCATGTCTCCCCGCAGTTTATTACCATGGATCACCTCTTGGGCATTGCCCACAATCCCTCCAATACCAAAGGTTGCCCAAAGCCCAATGGCAATCAAGGCCACCATTAGCAATCCAAACCCGAAGCTAATCTTCTGACCGATGGTCCACTGCCTAACCCTGTTACTACTCATGGCTTCTATCCTTTCCCAATGTATTTGCTATCGTGTTTCTTTATGTTTTGATAATCAACGCTATCCAACCGCGCAGACACTCCCTGTAATCCATACCCTTAACGATTATTGAATTACACTCGCATAGAAATAGGTGAGGAATAAATCAGCTCTCGTTATGTAGCTGACTGGCGATCTGTGACATTTCATTGCCCAGGACCTTGTCGATATCCAATAGGATTTTTACAGATTCGCCAATCTTGCCCATCCCGAGAATAAAGGAGGTATCGACACTCCCGTCAAATTCCGGAGTTTGTTCGATATCCTGCCCTGCAATGTCCAAGACCTCCTGAACATGATCCACAATAATACCCGTATTAAAGGCCCGTTCGGCATGATCGATCTCAACGACTATAATGCAGGTCTGATCGGTCACCTCGGCTTCAGGAATATTGAACTTGGCACGCAAATCGACAACCGGAATCACCTGCCCCCTCAGATTGATCACTCCTTTGACGTGATGGGGTGTCTGAGGAACAGCGGTGATATCCATATAGCCGATAATCTCGCGAACCTTTAATATCTCCAAGCCGTATTCTTCGTTTGCTAAGGCAAAGGTGAGGTATTTCCCCTCTCTGCTTTGCAATGAGATCTTGGATTGATCCGTGGGTTCTGTTAAGACTTGTGCCATGGTCATTCCCCCAATTCTTGACACTTGAAATTTCGTCGCATTTCAATGATATCGTTTGGTGTTCATCATGATTGATTTAACACCCCCAGCTAAAGCGACTATCGGCTATTCAAGAGTTTGTTTTAACTTAATCCCCCCATTTTTTACGTGTTTTTATATGTATCCTGATCCCGATCTCACTTAAAGAATCCCCTTGAGATGAATCCTTTATAGCAACATTCCAATAAAAAGAGGCCGCTATGACAGGGATTCAGTGTCTTGGTGAATAGGCACTTTCAGCGAAACCCGACAACCATGACCGGGCATACTGTCAATGATTAATTTTCCCCGTAATTGCTCCATGCGTTCTTGTATACTAAACAGGCCAAATCCATATCCACTGGGGTGTTGCAGGACCTGGCTTGCGTCAAAACCGTGACCATCGTCGTTGACCTGAATAATACTATGATCGTCGGTTCGTCGCATAGCCACTTCAATAATATTGGCATGGGCATGCTTAACGGCATTAACGACCAATTCTCGTATACACCGAAACAAAATCACTTCCTGATCGCTATCCAATCCCTTGTCGTATCCATCATCCACAAAACGCGTTTTCACACCATAGCGTTCCTGAGCCTGTTCGCTCAACCAGTTTTCCACAGCACGTTCAAAACCAAGCTGATTCAACTGAGGAGAGTTCAAACTGAAGGTCACCGAGCGGATGGTTTCAATGGTACCGGAGACCACATCGCAAAGGTTGGACATATCGTCACTTAGTTCCGGTTTTTCCTCACGTTCCTTCCACATCTGGAGCTGGAGTTTGGTAAAGGCCAAGGCCTGGCCGATTTCATCGTGAAGGATCTCCGCCAAACGCTGATTCTGACGTTCTTCCGTAAGCGTCAACTGAGCCGCCAAATCCTTCAATCGGATTTGGTAATCCTGTTCCTTCTTTTCCGCTTTTTTGCGTTCAGTGATATCTTCAAACAACGCCGCAAACTGTCCCTTTTTAGGAGAAAAGGCCAACACAGAATACCAACGCCCCAACGGTTCGGAATACTGTTCAAAACGGCACTCCTGACCCGTCATCGCGACTTTTCCATAGATTTCAATCCATTCTTGCTCAATCCCCACAATGACATCGGTAACGCGACGTTGTAGCAAGTGCTCTCGGTCCAATCCTGTCAGGCTTTCAAAGGCAGAATTGACTTCTAAAAAAAGATAGTCAACAGGCCTGCCTTGATCATCGAAAACAACTTCATGTAAGGCAAAACCGTCCATCATATTTTCAAAGAGTAACCGGTACTTCTCCTCGCTTGCTTCCAAGGCCAACTCAGACCGCCTTCTCTGGGTGATGTCATGGAGGGTTACAAAAACCTGATAGGGTTTATCCTCTCCGGGATGAAACTGAGGAATGGCATTGACATTGAGCCAGACATATTCCTGTTTACGAGGGTTAAACACAGCGATCACCTGGTTGTGGACTGATTCTCCTGTGTTCAAAGCGACCATGGAAGGATGTCGTTCCACCGGCAATTCCGTTCCATCTTGAGCCAAGACCCGCCACTGTGGATCAGCGGAATCCTTGCCTAAAAACCGATTTCGATCGACTCCTAACATCTCTAAAACAGCGGGATTGCAATCCACCAATTCCCCATCGGCTCGTTGGTAGAACACGCCCTGAACCATATTCAAAAACAACGTACGATATTTTTCTTCACTACAACGTAAGGCTCGTTCCGTTTGGATACGATCAGTAATGTCGGTTCCATAAAAATTAATGTCCCCGGTATCGACTAGGGGTTCAATCGCAAAGGAATAAATCCGCCCCTCTGCCGAGAGATCCCGAGTGTAATGGCGTCCTCCGACATAGACCTCGGCTGACAATTCTCGCCAAAATGGGGGTGCTAAACTACCGACTTGGTTGCCCCCCCACTGTTTGAGAAAACGCAACGCACTACGATTGCCATAGAGCAGATATCCCTTTTGATCCAGACGAAAAACAGGATTGGGATTCTCAGCAGGAAAGCGGGCGAGGCTTGCAATGGTCTCTTCGGCTCGAATCCGACGGACAATGGTTCCCAAATGAAGAGCCAGGACTTCCAAGGCCTCCACCGTTTTCAAGGGCACACGATCTAAACGGGTATCGGCCACATGGATCAATCCCAGAATATGCCCATTCTGACGAATGGGAATCAAGGCCACAGATTCGTAACCGTATTGATTACAAGTATTACGTGTTTGGCCTTTGTCTTCTGCTGAAATTGTCGCTAAGAACCGGGTCGTCCCATTCATGTAGAAGGCCCCATTGGCTGTTACAAATGGCAAATCGGAACCCAATGTCCCCTTAATCACCTCAATACACATGCACTGATCCTTGTGAATGGACAAGGGGCTCTCTTGGAGGTAAAAGGATTGAGGAAATCCACGGAACGCCTGATAGGGAATATTGCCCGCATCATCTAACAGACGAATCCCCACAGCCTGACAGTTCGTGAACGCTTGAATAGCCTCTACACAGCGATTAAGAATCGTATTTAAATCGCTAGACTGCTGGGCATCCCAAAGAACCTGTTCAATGAGCGATTGGGGAGATCGTGAGGTAGTATCCTCCAGTTGCTGAAGGTCCCCTCTCAAGCGTTTAAGCTTGTTCTCATGATTAACAGCAGCCATGCCTTCCGTCCTAAATCTCAGCGATCTGTTGCTGTTGGGAGAATTTCTTTACAGTAACACTTGTAAGAGAGTCATTGGAACAAGTCAAGGATGAATTGAAATGATGGGAACGTAAACAATGATTAACATGGAACATCTAGCCGGATTTGACAGCCGGCTCCAGGACTTGTATGTAATTGAAAATGCCCTCCCCACTGCCGCATGCGTTCGCGCAAGCTCAGTAACCCATAGCCACCCGATTGATCCAGCCGATCAGAATCCAGTTCAAAGCCGCAACCATTATCACACACCTCAAGGTGAATCTGTTTCGAATCAGCGATAGCCTTCACCTCAATGAGGTCCGCTTGAGCATGTTTGATGGCATTGATCACCAATTCACGAAAACAACGGAACATCATGGTCTGTAAATCAGCAGGTAATTCATCCCAGGGCCCCTGACACTCCCATCGGATCTCAACATCATTTGGATTGAGGAGTACTTCATCGATCCAATGACGAGACGCCGCCTCAAATCCCAGGGCCATCAAGACACTGGCATTCAGATGCACCGTCTGTGAGCGGACGGAATCCAAGATCCCAGTAATGGACTGAGAGAGAGACTCCAAATCATCCTGAAGTTGCGGTGGTACCTGTTGGTTTTTTAACATTTGTATCTTCATCTTGGCAAAGACCAAGGCTTGACCAATATCGTCGTGGAGCCACTCTGCCAGGGACCGATGCAGTCGCTCCTCTACCTCATCCAATTGATTCGTAAGTTTTTGTAAGTGATCGCGACAGTTCTGCAACTCCTGTTCCGTCTCCTCTGATCGATCGACCTCCTGCAAAGTCAATAAGACATGACATCTTCCCTGGTTCTCCAGTAAGACCGTCGAAAGCAAACCCTTCCAAGGCGTCCCCTGGCAAGGACCACGATCACAGGTCAGTTCCACTTGAATCTGATGCCAGGGTTGCCCTTGCTCCAGGGTATCGGTCAAGGCACGATGCAATAGGCATTGTCGGCAAACAGTGCGACTTCCACAACCAACCACGGAACCCTTGAGATGTGCACAATGAATCAGGTCACCCACCCGGCAGGTTTGTTTATTCGAAGAAGCCTTACCCCAATCGAACTTGGCACTAGCACGAATCACATTGAGTTGATCATCGAATAACAGCATGAGAGCAGGGATTTGCTTAAAGAGTTGATCTAATTCACAACTCTCCCACCCTGAAATCCTGTTTGAATGATAGGGAGCCAGTGGCAGACTCGAGTGACGTGAAAATCGCTGTCGTCTCCGCTCCAATACCGATGAATGCTTCAACTCTGAAGACATGATAAATGACCCCCGTGTTCTCTTGATATCGTTAGGACGAACTCTGCGTGAGCAGTCCCAATTTTTCCATCTCCTGCAAAAGCGATGAGCGTCGTATAGGCTTGATTAAATACGACTCACAGCCCTGTCTAAAGGCAGAGAAGATGTTTTGACTGTCATGCAAGGCCGTGGTCATAATCACCTTAACGCCGTCCAACCCCATAATCCCTCGCTCGGATTCGATTTGTCGAATCTGCTTCAACGTCTCATGACCATCCTGCTTAGGCATCATGATGTCCAGGCAGACCAAATCAAAGGGATCTCCCTCGTCCAAGGCCGCTGTAAATAGATGTACCCCCTCACACCCATCCGGGGCCAAGGTACAATCAGAAAAATCGGATAATAAAATAGCCAACAATTGCTGTGCGGCATAATCGTCTTCAACGATCAAACACTTCATGACGATACCCCCAGATTCTCCCCATAGCTGTTATTAAATCCATTCAGTACTCATGTACATCCTGTATTTACCCCCCAATAACGTCAACTCCCCAATAGCGACTACTGGCCTTCCTCCTTCCAGAGTAAGGTTAATTCAACCGGAAAACGTCCCTCTACCAGGGTATGGACAACGAGGGTTTCATGGGGTTCCCCTAAATCATGTTGAATCTTTCGACCACGTACCACCATGGGAATGGACAATTGAACCTGATCAAAACCGAGGTCCACATCCCCCTTTACGGCCCCCATAATCATATTGGTAATTTCTCGAATGGCATCCTCAACCTCTTCCACGGAGAGCTCTTCGCTGTTTTCAACACAAAGCATTTGGGCGGCTAAGTGAGCGGCACATTCCTTGCTGCAGAGGATGCCCAAGCATCCATGAATGGGACCTTCAAAGGTGATCATCCCCAGCAGGGCATCGCCTTCAACCGCAGGATGAGGCTCAGGTGCCCTTTCCAGGCTGACCATCACCATCATTTCCATCACTGAAGCGGCGTTTTTGACTAATCCTTGATCGATATTAACCACGACTGACATCTAGCAGTCTCCCAAATCCTATTCTCTTCAAGCCTTCTCGGCGGTAAATACCACCCCACTATCATTTTCGGACAGGTAGAGCCAATTCTTGAGAGAAAAGATAATTTGCCTGAAGGCTCCAAGTCTATATCATCCGTTAAACATATTCCAATGGGCATCCTGTGTGGAGTGAGCATGAATGGCGTCATTATCTGACGCACCCGCGATATCATGTAACAAATGATCATGGGATGTCAATGGCGGTTTGGAGGATCTGTTCGCTACTGATTTGCAGAGCGATCTGGACGGCTGACTTTTGTCTGCCCCTCCCACCAGCAGCATCAGTTCATCAACCACGGCCTTGACAGACTCGGCCTGGGCACTCAATTCTTCGGAAGCACTGGCAGATTCCTCCGCATTGGCGGCATTCTGTTGCGTCACTTTATCCATCTGACTGACCGCCACGTTCACCTGATTAATCCCCTGTGACTGTTCTTCACTGGCAGCAGCGATTTCACCGACCAAATCCGTCGTTTTCGAAACTCCCTCGACGATCACCTGAAGAACCTTGCTGACTTCACCGGCAATCTCAACCCCGTTACTAGAATTTTTAACGGACTCCTCAATCATACTCGCGGTATTCTTGGCGGCCTCTGCCGATCGCATAGCCAGATTGCGAACTTCTTCGGCCACCACGGCAAATCCCTTACCGGCTTCACCAGCGCGAGCCGCTTCTACGGCTGCATTAAGGGCCAATAGATTGGTCTGGAAGGCAATTTCATCAATCACCTTGATAATCTTGGCGGTCTCATCCGAACTCTTCTGAATGTCATCAATGGCTTGACACATACGCTGCATGGCCTCAGAACCTCCCCCGGCTGCCTTACGAGCCTCGGCAGCCAAGGTATTGGCCTGCTGGGCATTCTCGGCATTTTGCTTGGTCATGGACGACATCTCTTCCAAACTGGAAGAGGTTTCCTCCAACCCTGCGGCCTGCTCTGTAGCTCCTTCAGCCAAGGACTGAGATGCCGCTGAAACCTGCCCGGCCGCGGAGGTCACCTGCTCGGCCCCTTCATTGAGAGTCAACATAATTCGCTTTAAGGCACTGATAATCGAACGTGCCAGAAAAATGGCGAGCAGCACTCCCGCGACAATACCCACGGTCCCGGCGGTTCCTACATTCCGCTTGGTTGCCTGGGCACTACCGAGCATGACCTCTTGGGTCATAATATTATCTTTAACGGTATCCCGAGCGTCATGCAAAAGCCCTTGCACCGTCCGTAGTTGAGGCACGGTCTGTTGGGCGTAAATGGCCTGGGCCTGTTGCAGGGAATCCACTTGAGTGTCATTCCAGGCAATCAAATGATCGATTTGTTGCAATACCTCATGAGCCAATGTTTCGGTATGATCGCGATAGTATTGCTGGGCCTCCAATCGCTTGCCCTCTGCCAATAACCGATTGATTTCAATAGCACTGGCATGGAGTTGCTTATGTGGAATCTCCACGTCCTTCCAAACCGAGGCAAATCCCGGATCTTGTTGACAGAGTGTTGCGACCTCATTCGAATAGAACCACTTGCCGAAGCCACATTTGTGAGAATCGGTTTGAACGTTGATCTGATGTTGATTCTCATCTAAAAACACATCCTTAATCGCATGCATCCAATTGAGATGATCCACCTTCTTCTGCTGCAACATGGCACTAAGAGTCAAGTCAGCTTGACAAAAGACCTTGCCAATCTCCACCGCACTCTGGTGCAAGTGTTCATGGGGTTTCTCGATCTCTTTTAAAATTGACGCTAGCGCAGGAACCGTGGCCTCAGCTTGTTTACGTTGTTCGCCATAGAGCCATTGTCCAAAACCACATTGGGTTGGATCCGTCTCGACGGTTAACTCAGTGACCTCATTATCATTGAGCAGTTGATTCACTTTGGCCACCCAATTAAGATGATCAATCTCTCTCTGGGCCATCACGGCATCCAATTCATTGCCATAGATCGTTTCTTCGGCATCTTCAACGATACCACCCACTCCTGAAAAACTCATCAATACCACCAACAACAGAATGGCCAAAACCACTCCAAATCCGCACAGAAGCTTCTTTCCGATGGTCATGTTCTTAAACATGCTCAACCCCCATAAACAATTGTGACTTTTAATTCCGCGGCTTCCATTGATCGCCGCATGCGGCGCGAAGCCTGTAGATTCAATGATATCCCACACATACACGTGCAGGTATACCCCCATTAATGACCACCCTATTCAAGGCACACGAAGTCCTTGAGGGATCAACGACTCTAATCGTCAAGCACCCATCGCCCCTTAACGATTTTGGATGTTTTTTGTTCTATATAGACAAACCGAAAGAGTTGAAAGGGTGAAGTGTATACCATGGGGAGAGGCGCCAAGGGGATAGCCCCCTAGCGCCACAGGAAGAAGGACTGATAAAGAGGACAGAGGCGGGCCTGTTACTCGGCCGCCCCGACCTTTTCCTTGTATTTTTCCAACTCAGCCGCCAACTGGTCGCGTTCGGCGCGTAGATTGTAATAGTCAATGGCCTGTTTGATGATCGACTTGAATTCCTCTTCCAAACGCCAGGGTTTGGTGATAAATTTAAAAATCTCACCTTGATTGATCGCCGTCAGCAGCATTCCGACCTGCGTATACCCCGACAGGACCAGACGAACCACCTGAGGGTATTTATCTTTAACAATGCGTAGGAGTTCCAAACCATTCATCTCCGGCATACGCATGTCCGTACAGATCACATGTACCTCATTACTTTCGAGAATCTGCAAGGCCTCTTGGCCACTATTGGCAAACAGACAATTGTAGGGTTCGTCTAATAGACCACGCTGAAGAGACTTAAGCACCTTCTCTTCATCATCTACAAACAATATCGTTCTTATGTCATCCATTAGAGCATCCTCCACGTTTGGTGTTGTTACCTTTGTATAATGGCATATTAAACCATCGGTTATTCATTTATATTCCTTGACTACTTTATCTTCTTACAGACATCACCCTGCAGATGTACCCCATAAGCATTGACAACCGGGCTTCAAAGCAGGCATACAATGCCCTTACCCCCTGCAGGTATCAACATTTATTGAGCGTCTGCAATTCATCGTCCGATAGTCATCTTGTCCAATAAGTGTCCCACGTCGCTTCCTTAAGGCTTAACACTCCTGTGTTTGCTGCACAGCCATACGTTCCGTAACATCCTGTATCATACCCCGCAAGCGGATGATTTGATCTTCGACATTGAAGACAGGCATGGCCATAAAACTAAACCACCGTTGCTCACCGGTTGGGAGCGTCAACTGCAAACAGGCTTGATAGGGAGTTCCTTCGTTGATGACCTGTTGTAATTGAGGCCTCAGTTCCCGTGTTGTTTGCGGCCCTACCCAACGCATCACACTATCCAACGACAAGGGGCCATGCAGTAAATTATGGCCCAACAGATGAGGAATCATTTCGGAAAAAATCAGTTCCCCAGTATCGAGAACATATTCCCAACTCCCCATGGAAGCCCATTTTTCTGTTTCCTTTAAGCGAGTTTGACTGGCCAACAAATCAGCCATGGCTTGTTGTCGATAGCGTCTTTCCTGGTGAAGGCGATCGACCGAAGCCGTGGTAATCTGAAGATGATCCACCATATCCTGCATTATCTGACTCAGCTGACCAATCTCGTCTTGCTCAGGCATGGCAATATGAATATCCCAATGACATTCTCCAATCTGATGAGCGGCATTCTTTAATGCCCCCAAACGTCTGAAGATAGATCGTGAGAGATAGCATTCGATTAACACCATCAGCACGGTCAGGAACACGAGCACTCCCAGCACCCAATGAGAAATCCACAATCCGCTTCCAATCAAATCGATCGGATCATACGCCACCAACAAAATCCAACCCAGATCTGCAAACATAGAGAAATTTGGCGTTTGACGGGCATAGGCAAAAAACCAGGAGACTCGCCCATAGGATTTGGGATCCCTAAAAAAACCCGTTTTTTGATTGAGCTTACTAAAGAACTGAAGATGACTGAGATTATCACGAAAGGCAAAGAGTCCGGTTTGGTCGTGTAAAACCTTCCCCTGGTTATCCAACAACAACACCTTGAATCCCTTCCCGTGTTCAAAGGCCAGATCATCGACAATATGTTGAACAACCTGGTCAATCCCAATAACCCCCTTAAGCACTCCAACCCGTTCTTGTTGGCTATCCAAGACCTCAACAGCAATCTCTAAGGCATAACTCTGAACACTGGAGTCATAAATAATCGATCCAACGCTCACCCCTTGGTTACATGCCTCCTGCCACCAATGCTCATCAGATTGATCATAATCGGAGATCAGTCCCGTTTGAGCGATGGTCGCTCCATAACGATTGGTCAACAAACCTTCGAGAAAGAGCCCTTGAGGGCCTGTCATAATCCTTTGCAATGCCTGGGCCAGCTCATTGTTTTGTAAAGACTGCTGTAACTCTCGGCTTGCAACCGTGAAATCACGATAGCTCGAATCCCGTCGTTGTATTTCGGCCTGAGAATCTTCATATTGAGCAAAGGCTTCATTCGAGTTTATTAACTCTTCCGACTCATAAAGGGCTAAAGCCAAGGCCTGTAGCGTCTCTAAACGTCGCTGAATAAATCCATCGATATGAGTCATTTTCTCCTGGGCGACATAGCAGGCATGACGACCGGCAACCTTTTCCACATAGCGGCCACTGACCGCGATGATGGCAATTGCCGTCGCCCAAAACACCACTCCCAGGAGCACAAATCCCAAAATGAGTTTATGACGAAGCTTCATACCCCTCCATCGATTCACTGCCATAGGACTCTTCCTGGGCGGGCTGTTGTAAGGGCAAGCGAATAACAAACTCCGTCCCCTGACCCACCTGACTGTTGACGATCAACTCCCCCCGGTGCTTGTTCACAATAATATCATACGACACACTCAATCCCAGGCCCGTTCCCTTTCCGGTCGGCTTGGTGGTAAAGAAGGGATCAAAGACCTTTTTGATCACCTCTGGGGGAATGCCCGGACCATCATCTCGTACCCGACAGGTGACGAACTGGTCATCGGCTTGCGTACTGACCACAATGCAACCACGATCCTCACGTTTCTGTTCCTTGATGGCTTGAGCGGCATTGACGAGAATATTGAGAAAAACCTGGTTGATCTGTCCGGAACAACAGGGAACCGGTGGAATCTTCCCGAGTTCAAGTTCTACATCCGCATCGTATTTGATGGCATTGCGTGCCACCACCAAGGTCGCCTGGATCCCTTCATTGAGATTATAGCTATCAAAGGCCTCGGCCTGGTCGATCCGCGAAAAATCTCGCAGGTTCTGAACAATCGCTGTCACCCTCTCTAATCCCTCAGAGGATTCCTCAAACAGGCCTTGAATATCATCGAGAATAAAATCGATCTTGCTCTGTTGCCGCACCGTCTCAACACGTTTGGCCAGTTCTTCCACATCCGCATGTCCGGCCTGCACTTCAGTGAGGGACTCCTGGTAAATCCTCAACAGGTCTGTCATTTTTTTTACGTAGCTTTTCAGGGTGTCAAAGTTACTGGCCACAAATCCGACCGGGGTGTTCATTTCATGGGCCACGCCCGCGGCCAACTGCCCTATCGAAGCCAACTTCTCGCTCTGCACCACCTGCGAATGCATACCCTTGAGTTCC
Source organism: Sedimentisphaerales bacterium (assembly GCA_963662565.2). Lineage (GTDB taxonomy): Bacteria > Planctomycetota > Phycisphaerae > Sedimentisphaerales > Anaerobacaceae. Next base: position 141,162 of record CAXXXG010000015.1, read on the forward strand.
TTATACGCCTCCTCCAACTTGGCATTGGCATCACGTATGGCCTTTTCCGCTACCTTACGGTCAGTGATATCAATAAAGCTATCAATAAGGTATTCCTGATCATGTAGCGTGGTCTTGGTGATACTCTTGAGCACGGAGATGACCTTGCCATCGGCCCGTCGGATCATCTGCTCGGAACAGTGTCGCATTTCACCTTGATCTGCCACAGAGCAGTGCCCCGGGGGATTACAACAAATATGCTCACGACAGATTTGGCCAATGAGTTGTTCACGGGATTTACCGAGGATCTTTTCGGCAATGGGATTGACATCCAGAACCGTATGGGTCTTGGGATCAATGAGTGCCACCCCCGTTAAAATCGAATTCCAAACTGCTTGCAACCGATCCTGACTCCGCTGAAAATCATCCAGGGCTTGTTTCTTCTCAGTGATATCTTGCCCAATTAACAACACCCCGACAGTCTGGTTCCGTTCGTCTTTCAAAGATCGACTGCGCCACTCGATATGTCTGAGATGCCCCTTGTGCGTGCGAATGGGATTGACCATCCCCCCTGTGCGGGAATAACGAATAGTACGAGCAAAACTATCCCGAGCCCCTTGGCGATGGCTTTCAGGGATAAATTCCTCAAACCAATCCTGTCCCACCCGCTCTTGCTGAGGATACCCCGAGATCTCCTCCAAGTAGGGATTATAACGGATGATCCGTCCTTGGGTATCCAACACCAAAATAATGGCCTGGGCGGTTTCGATCAGACTCTCGGCAAAGTCTCGTTCACGTCGAATCTCTTCCTGGCGAACCCTATCCCGCTGCTCAGATTCTTCCCAAACCGTCTGGATCCTTTTACGCTCACAGGCAAAGCGGATGGCCCGAGTTAACGCCCCTTCAGTCAAATCATCCTTATGGAGATAGTCCTGGGCACCACCGGCCAAGGCCTGCACTCCACATCCATCGCTTTCTTGACCGGTCACCACCAACAGTGCGGTATGGATACAAGCCTTTTCCAGGGATCGCACGGTCTCGACGCCCTTGCTATCCGTCAGATTCAAATCCACGATGGCGCAATCAACGGACTCGCTACGTAGAATCTCCTCTGCTTCCCTCAGACTTGCAGCACGTAAGAGATGCGTAATCGTTAAGTCGGATAGACGGAGCAACCGCTCTATGCGTTGACAATCCACCTCATCATCATCAACAACCAGCAGCCGATACGAAGTCAATTGCGTGGGATTTTCAATGAGCGTTTGTGATTTCACAAGGCCAATCCCCCATCACCATGCTGTCGTTACCGGTTATTCCCTGGTTTTCACGATAGACATTTTCCATAATTCACCATCTCCATGATCGTCCGGGGAATCTTTTAGAAGGAGGAGAAAACCGTGAGAATCCACACCCTAAGCACTTACACCTTATAAGGATGTGTATTATCGGGAATGAAATCTAAACGTGTCTTATCCTTCCACCTTTATCGGGCATTAAATGAGGAAGGACACGATCAAAACCAGTGTTAGGCGTCCTGCAGGACCACTTTACCCGTGCCTGACACAATGGTTCCCAGAGTAAAGACCTGCTCGCCCTCACGCGTCAGTTTCTCGCTCATGGCGTGGGCAAAGTCGGGAGCCACGATCAACACAAAGCCGATGCCCATGTTAAACACTCGGTACATTTCCTGCTCCTCGACCGGTCCGGTTTGTTGCAGGTAATCAAAGATGGGCGGCTTGGGCCAGGCAGCCTTGTTGATGACCGCGTCGCAATTCTTAGGCAGGACACGCGGGATATTACCGACCAGTCCGCCACCGGTGATATGGGCCATGGCATGGACTACCTGCTTGACCTTGTAGCCGCTCAAGAGCTTGACCACGCTCTGGACATAGATGCGCGTCGGCTCCAGCAGGACATCCCCAATACAGGCTCCGCCCAGGGCCTCAATGGTATCCTCGGGCTTGAGCTGGGCCCGTTTGAAACAGATGTTGCGGGCCAGGGTATAACCGTTACTGTGCAAGCCACTGGATCCCAGTCCCAGGATCACATCACCTTCGGTGACCTGATCGCCCTGGATGATGCGATCCTTCTCTACGACCCCCACGGCAAAGCCGGCCATATCGAAATCATTCTTGGCATAAGTATCCGGCATCTCGGCCGTTTCACCGCCGATCAAGGCACAGTCGGCCAATTTACATCCAGCAGCAATGCCCTTGACCATCTCGGCAATCTGTGGAGGTTCCAACTTATGAACGCCCAAATAGTCTAAAAAGAACAGGGGCTCGGCGCCACAGACCAACATGTCGTTGACGCTCATGGCCACCAGGTCGATGCCGACAGTATCGCACTTGCCCATCTGAGCCGCCAACTGCACCTTGCTACCCACGCCATCGGTACAAGCGACCAGTACGGGATTCTTGTAGTTCTTCTTGAAGAGCTTTTCGTCGTAATCCAGACGGAACAAGCCGGCAAAGCCCCCCTTGGAGGCCATGACCCGTGGACCAAAGGTACTGCGTAGGGACGAATAGATACCCTCAACCATTTCATCGTTGGCATCGATATTGACACCGGCGTCTTCGTAGCTGATATACTCTTCGGTCATGGCTTAGACATCCATCTCATCAAACATCAACATCTGGTAACGCTCCATGGAGAACTTACTCATGGCCACCTGTACAGGAATACGATACTTACCACTCCAACAGGCCGCACAATAGTGATCATCCGGCAAGGAGGCACATTCCAACATCCCCTCCAGGGAAATATACCCAATGGAATCGACCTCTAAGAAGTCTCGAATCTCCTCCAGAGTCCGGTTGTTGGCCAATAGTTCCTCTTTGGTGGGAAAGTCCACGCCATAAAAACATGGGTAACGAATGGGTGGACAGCTGACACGCATGTGAATTTCCTTGGCGCCGGCCTGACGGATCTGGCGGATCTTACCGCGTGTGGTTGTTCCACGCACCACGGAATCGTCCACCACCACCACACGTTGATCCTTGACCACATCGGGGATCACGGCCAGCTTGAGGTTCACGGCCAATTCACGCAGCTTTTGACTGGGGGCCAGGAAGGTCCGTCCCACATAGTGACTACGCACCAGGCCCATATCAAAGGGAATCCCACTCTCTTCGGCATAGCCCACGGCTGCGGACGTGCCGGAGTCGGGCACGGGGATCACCACATCGGCATCGACGGCGTGTTCCCGGGCCAACTGATGACCGAACTTTTTGCGTAGCTTGTGTACGTTCTCACCAAAGATGCGCGAATTTTGCTTGGAGAAGTAGACGTGCTCAAAGATACAATGAGCCGGCGTGACTGTCCCGGGCTTAACAAAGTAGCGACTGGAGACCCCGTTCTTGTCCAGGGTAATGATTTCACCCGGCTCCACTTCACGGATAAACTTGGCCCCGATCGCATCAATGGCACAGGTCTCACTGGTGACCAAATACGCCCCCTCTTGGGTTTGGCCCAAACATAAGGGACGAATCCCGTAGGGATCACGCGCCGCTTCTATACGATCCGGATATAAAAAGAGCAGGGAATAGGCTCCCTGCAAGTGATTCAAGACGTGGGCCAAGGGATCTTCCTTGCCAACGTGACTGGGTTTGGCCAACAGGTGGATAATGATCTCAGTATCATTGCTTGATTTGAAGATACTGCCGTAGGCCTCGTATTCGTCCCGCAACAGGGAGGCGTTGATCAGGTTGCCATTGTGGGCCACGGCCACTTGGCCACGGGAATACTCCGCCAACAACGGTTGGCTGTTAACGGCCTTGCTGGCACCGGTGGTGGAGTAGCGCACATGGCCGATGGCGATGGGATTCTTGATGCGTTCCATGGCCTCGGAGCCGCTGCGGAACACACGACTGACCGTGCCCATCCCCTTGTGGCATTGCAGGATCTCACCATCACTGGTGGCAATACCCGCGGCCTCCTGACCACGATGTTGCAGGCTGTGCAGACCGAAATAGGTTTTGTTCACGGCCTCGGGGTCACCATAAATACCAAACAATCCACAGTTTTCGTGTTTATCAGAGGTGTACTCAGACATAAGCGCCTAGCCATTAACCAAATTAACATGGATAGAGCCACGACGTGCCGCCCTAAAGGAGGTAGTTTATTCAAAGGCCATTTCCAAGTCAAAAGAATAAGGGTCGTTTTTGACTTGCTGCCCTTTATTGACCGGGGGAAGGAGATGCGGCCTGCCAAACATGGGGATCGTTTCCATAGGCTGCTAAATCATTTCGGTGCAAGGAAACTCCATCGCCATCCGCAGCCCGTGGCCAGGGATCGATCCCTGTAGGAAACTGACCGGCATGCGACCCATCGGTATAATCGACCCGATCGACCGTAATCCAGTAGCGTTGTTGCAGTTCATCGACATCACCGGGCCGATACAGGACTACGGCATCCTGGTTGTTGCCAAGCTTACCACTATTCCACTGCAGGACCTGGGTGCCCGTCGGTATGTTGACACTCCGTGCCAAGTCGACTTGGTCGCGGGTCAGAATCAGACGCTCACCAGGAGCCAGGGTTACGACCGTGTCTGCGGGGAAACGGAAATCGATGCCGGGATCCTCCGGATCATCCGTCAAACGCCAAGGCAAGCCAACCTCATAGTCGTACAGGGTCACCGGTATCTGTGAAATATTTGTCAGTTCTACATATTCAGCGTCATCGTAAACCGAGGGATGATACATCACTTCACTGATCACGATCGGCCCGACCAAGGGATTGGGATTGGCCTGCCCAGGCGACACCTCCTCCATCAAGACAAAGTGGACCTGATCGGTGCTGATGACATGACGACCAAACGAAACCCCGGTCTGCGAGGCCCCAAAGCCCTGCTCGATCACGGTCCCGGTCAAAAGCCCATCGTGAGCGGCCAGCAGGTATAGGGTTTCACCGTTTTCGGTCAGGGCAAAGGCTTGATAGGTCCCCACCGCAGTGCTGTTGCCAAACTGGGTCTGCTCGTAAAAAACGACATAGCCACCAGGAGGGATAAAGGTGCCCGGTTGGATCTCGTATTTAAAGGGATCGTTGAGCCGATCACTGAGGAACCACCCGCTCAGATCGGCCACGACATCGTCATTGTTGTAGATCTCGATCCAATCCGAGGCCTCGTCGTGGGAGTGTGCCAAGATTTCGTTGACAACCACGGCTGGATTATCCGTCCACATGTCACTGTCATCCCAGCCCGGTGAGCCCCCGGCCTGAGCGCTCGGACGCCAGGTTGAAACCTCAACCAAAGTATTGACATCAACCAGATCGTCATTGCAAACGGTCGCGGAATAGCCGCCCCCATCGGTCATCCCCTCCCAGCCAGGATAGGTCGTCAGACTCAGAATGGAGGCTCCCATGGCATCCCGCAAGATCAGGGCCTCGCCGTCATCGGCCAGGTCTCCCTGGTAGGTCCCCAGGATGGCGTCACTGGCACCATAGCTCGAGACAAAGGCCTCCATATCTCGCACCACCAGGCCGTAGGCTCCCGGCTCCAGCGTGACATCGGGACAGATAAAGCTGACGCCATGATTCAATACCACGAAATTCAAACCAATTGCGGCATCGCCCACATTGGTCAACTCGATATACTCGGCATTGGGCTCGGCCGGATGGGCCATGATCTCTGAAATCCGCAAGAAGTCACTGACCGCCCCCACGGCCAACACCTCATCCAGGCTTGCCCCCCATTCGTCTTGCTTGAGGATGGCAGCCCGCAGATGCGCGGTGGTCTCCAGCACGACAGGCTCGCTATAGGCAAAGACGGACTCTCCTCCTAAACGGGGATCACTGCCATCTAGGCTGTAGTAGATCTGCCCCTCGGCCAGAGGATTGGTCAGGGTCAGCAGGTCATCCTGCAACTGCCATGTGGGCGCCGTAAATTGATAGAGGCCCTGCTGCTGACAGGCCTCCAAGAGAATCGCATTGCGTTGCTGAGCCCAGGTCAAAATCGAGGTGTCCATCGCCGGGATCACCCGGGCCAGTTCATCCCACATCTGTTCGAACCGGACCATGACGTGCTCTTGACTCAGGGCACCACTCGTACGCATATGTCGGTCCAAGCGATCACCAAAGAGCCATACGAAACGCAGCTGGTTCAATAGGGGCTGGAACAGGTGGCCATAGATTTCATCTTCGTCCTCAAGTGGGGTAAAATCCACGACCTCCAAACCATTGATATCAAAGCCGCTATCCGCATCCCATAGGGTAAAGGTCCAGGGGCCGTCATCGTCAGCGGAATGGAAGGCTATCCAGTGGTGATCGGGCCAGGAGGTGTCTCCACTCCATAACAACGTGATCACCAGATCGACCAAGGACTCCAGGTTGAGCATCTGCTGCGTCTGCTCGTAGACTTCGTCTTGAGATTGATCCTGTGCATCCATCCAGGTCAACAGTTCACTCCAACTCGTGTCACTGCCCCGTTGCAATCCCTCACCCGTCATCACCTCGAAAGAACCGACACAGTCGGTCCATTGCTGCAAACTGACCTCGTTGACCTCGGGGCAGGGATTGACATAGCCCATGTAGTTGCCGTTGATGAGCAGGTGAGCAAAGGTCCCCACACTACTGACCTGCCCCATGTCCGCGAACAGCCGTCTTAGCAGTTCCTCCTTGATAAAGGGATTGTCGCAGTCTTCATGCCCCCCTCGCAAAACGAGCCCATCGAGGGAATCGAGTTGCCCAAGGGCAAAGGCAGGCACCCCCGCCTCCAAATCAAAGGCTGGTTCAAATCCCAGACGGAGGCTGAACTTCTCATCACCCTGCCAGGGGCCATCGGCCCGTTGATAACGGGAACGCATCTCTTCCGACCCATAGACACTCAGCTCGACATTGGCATGATTATGTCCCCCGCTATTGGGTTCGATCCATTCCCAAGAGACCGGGCGTTTGAGGCCACGAACCAGGGCCAGGTTGTAATCGTCATTGTCGATGGGCACCCAATGGCCATCAACATATTGCCCCCCCACTATGGCCATGACACCGTTGGGCTCGAAGAAGGTCTCGCCTTCTTCAGCCACGAGGGAAATGATGGGCAGGTCTTGCAGGATTTTATCGATTCCCATCAGGTAGGTATGGGTCACGATCTCAGACGGTCGCCACCCCGGGCGTGTGGCCATAGCCCGGATGCTGCGTGTCTGGTTCACGGTCAAGGCCCAGACATAGGTATAGCCCTGCACCCAAGAGCCCTGATGGGTCACCTTAATGGGATCCAATCCGTTGAGGCTATAGCGAAGGGTCGCCGCCGGCGTTGAACAGCTTAGAGCCACGCTTTGGGTGTCATCATAGATCCCTCGCTCCACGCTGAAAATCGGGGCCGCGACCTGCCCTAGATACGCTTCATTATTGGGCAAAGCCGGTGTGGGGTAGGCAAAGAAACGCAACCCACCACCATTGGGATCACGACCATATGACAGGTCTTCGGCCTGGGGCATAAAGGTGAAACCATCGATCAAAGTATATCCGTCAGCCGCAAAGAGCCCGACCTGTTCACCACCAAGATTCAATTTGAAATCTGCATGCAGGCCGCTATCACTGGTTTCCTTGTCCGCCCAGACCACCAGATAGCCATTGGGATCCAACTGGGTCAGATTGGGCTGGTTGGTAGGAAATCTCCATAGGGTAGGATCGGACCAATCGTCGGTCAGGTAATAACCGGCTAAATCAACCATTTGATCCGATCGATTGTGGATCTCTACCCAATCTTCGTAATCCCCCTGGGGATCCCTACAACAGGAGCTATTGCCGGCCATAACCTCGGTGATTTCCAAATCCGCGGCCTGCAAAAGGGGTCCAAACCCAAAGGATATCAGCCATCCCCAAGATATGATTAAGCGACTATAGCGGCCCACCATCACTCCTTACGATCCAAGACTTCTGTGTTCGATTTTAACAACTCTAACTATCCCAATAAACGGCATTTACCGTCCTCAACTGAAGCCACTTTCGCCTTAAACAAGCAAGGCCTGCCCGCGGGACACGGACAGGCCTAAAGGCTTTGTTGAAGTAAGGCAGCAGATAGAAAGAGAGTCAATTACACCATTTGCTATGCATCGTTCTTAACTTTTCTATCTATATAGTGCCTGCTGCCGATAATCTGTGACGTTTTTTTAAGAATTTCGTTAAAAATTAATGAGTTCACTAATTTTTCATTCCAAAATCCCCCTCACATCACTGCCATTCAACTTTTCCAGATCTCGACAATAAAAAAAGGGTAGGGCTCATCATTTTGGTTTGGTGTAGGCCCTACCCTGGATCTCCAGCCTCCTTCAGGCCAGAAAACGCCAGGAACAGGCCTGATAACTCGTTATTCATAGTTCTCCCTACAGTCAGTCGCTGTTTGAATGATAACCCGTACTAAGCACTTACGGCTCATTCACTATAGAATACCGGGGAATTGGTGAAAGATCTTCCACCAGAGAAGGCAGGCTCAAGGCGTTCACGTATCAAATGACAAAGAACGACAATCCACCAGGCTTATACTCCTGATAAGATATTCGAAACTCTACCACTGTTCCGATAAAAAAGCAAATCTATCTTTACTTTAACAGCGTGGGAGCCTCTTGCGAGGATTTTAACGGCGTGCCAACCTCCACGATGGAAGATCGACTCGATGTCTTGGGGGATTCCGGGAATTGAATGTCGGTCAGGCAGAGTTGTGGACTACTGTTGCCATTGTAATGATTAATTTGGGCTTCGTAGGCAATATTGAAGGTTTCAACCTCTTGTAACTTCTTGGCCAGTTTGCCCATGCCAAAACCGATACAGCGTACTGCACCGGTGTGATCACTGATGGTCAGCTGCAAGTGATCACCCTTGGCCCCTACCGTACGCGGGGGTGCAATCAGGTGAACACCTTCGGTGGCGAAGACCGGATGGGGATTGCCCTGACCGAATGGCCCCAGCAGAGCCAACTGCTTGAGGCTGTCCAGGGTAAAGACACTCAAGGGAACCATCGCATCGATCTCCAGCTTGGCAGAGATATCTTCCTGGACCAGATTTTCCGCAGCATAGGCCTCAAAGGCCTCGGTGAAGGCCTCCACCTGGGAGGATTTCAGGGTCAAACCCGCTGCCATGGCATGACCGCCAAAGGTGACCAGATACTCGCTACAATGACGAATGCCGTCGAGCAAGGCAAATCCCGGGATGGAACGGGCTGAACCCTGCACCAGACCGGAATCGTCATCCAAGAGATTAACGACAATGGTGGGACGGTAGTATTTATCCACCAGGCGGGAGGCCACAATGCCCAACACACCCCGGTGCCAACTTTCACCGGCCAGCACAATACTGCGGCGATCAGGATGGTTGAAGCCCCGAGCCGCGACCATCTGACAGGCCTCTTTGAAGATCTTACGTCCACACTGCTGACGCTGGGTGTTTTGATCCTTGAGATACTCGGCGATCTGACGCGCCCGCATCTGGCTACGGCAGGTTAATAGTTCTACGGCCAGGCGGGCATGGCCCATACGACCGGCTGCATTGAGCATAGGCCCAATCTTGAATCCCACGTCATAACTGTCCACGCCTTGGCCTTCTAGACCCGCCACATCGATCAGGGCCTGGATGCCCAACAGGCCTGAATTCGCCAGACCTTTAAGCCCGAAATGGGTTAAAATACGATTCTCACCCCGCAGGTCCACCACGTCGGCCACGGTTCCAACCGCAGCCAAACCGGTGGCATCCATCATGAATGTTCGCAATTCATCAGATAACCGGGCCCCCGAGCTAAGTGCATCGGCCACGGCCCAGGCCAGTTTAAAGGCCACCATGGCCCCGGCAGCATGGGGATTGGGGTAGTCCGAATCGAGCAAGGGGTGCACAATGGCTACGGCCTCGGGCAACTCGGGGCCGGGCTGGTGATGATCCGTAATGATCACGTCCATACCCAACTCGGCCGCACGCCGGGCCGTATCGACGCCACTGATGCCGCAATCGACCGTAATGAGCAGTTGCGTCCCCCCGGCAGCCAGAGATTCGATGGCCTCCGCATTGAGGCCATAGCCCTCGTCCAGACGATGCGGAATATAGTAATCCACCTGCCCCCCCACCAACTTGAGCAGTGACATCAGAATCGATACACCGGTAATGCCATCGACATCATAGTCACCGTAAACCGTGATCTTCTGGCCTTGATCCAGGGCGTCCTTGATTCGATCGACGGCGTCTTTGACTCCAGGGGTCTGATCGGGACGGATTAAATCGGTCAGTTTGGGACGCAGAAAACGGTTGGCCTGATCTGCCGAGGTAATCTCGCGATTCATGAGCACCTGACCCAAGACGGATGAGATCTTGAGGGCATGGGCCAAACTGCCCCCCCCCTCATGTTGGGGCTTGATGACCCACTGATACTTATGCGTCCCTGCAGTCGAGATCATGTTGGCAAATGGCCTCCTTATGGCTTTGGTTTAAGCTTACGTATATAGCGAAAACCACCTGTTTTCGCAAGTACTGACCTTCAATTATCAGGCCTGACTTCCGTTGAGTGACACCTCGGTCAAGGCCGTTTGCACTTGACCCTACCCCCTAAGTCTGTTACCTTCTCGAACTTAGTAAACTAAACTCCCTTTCCTTAAATGGAAGCACAAGTCTAAGATGAATACCTTTAAACGCATTTTTACCTACGTTTGGCCCCAATGGCACCGTGTCAGTCTCGTCGTTTTCTGCGCCTTTGCCATTGCCATACTAACATCCGCCACCATGTTGACGATCATCCCCATCTTGAAGGTGGTGCTTGAAAACGGATTGCATAGCTGGATGGATACTCAGGTCACCGAGGCCCGTTACGGCCTGCAATTCAATCTCCCTCAAACAGACCACCTGACCATATCTTCGGTTGACGAAAAAGGTTTAGCCGCACAAGCAGGTATCCTCCCTAACGAAATGATCAAGGGCGTCTATGAGAACCCAAACCAGAGAGACAATGCCCTTTCTCATATGCTCAAAACCCTCGCCACGACCCAACAAGAATCGATTACTCTAAGCGTAGCCCATATCGAAGGGGACACCATTTCCACCCGTGACGTTACCCTATCGACCCCAATGGATCATAATGCGGTAGAAATACTGGATCTGGGAACATTTCATCGTCTCCGTTTTGTCATTAATCAATGGCTCGCGACTACAGGGCAGGCCCTAGTGGCCCCCTTACCCCGTGAAGATACTCCCAGGAATAAAATGATCGTGATGGGTGCGATTGCGTCACTCATCATGATCCTCACCATCCTCCGGTGTATTGCCAAATTTGCCCAAGTCTATTACGCAGAGAAAATCGTGCAAAATTCCGTACATAGCATGCGTGTGAAGATTTTTTCGAACCTAACTCATATGCCGCTAAGCTACTTCGCGAATGAACGGCCCAGTGACAGCGTCAGTCGTATTACGCGTGACACTGCGGAGATGAATAGTGCCCTAAAAATCATGCTGGGTAAGGCTCTGCGTGAACCCTTGAACGCCTTATTCTTGATTCTGACGGCCTTGTGGTTGAACTGGAAGCTTGCCCTGATCTTCATGGTGGGTGGCCCGTTCGTCGTCGTCTTTGCTGTTCAAATCGGCAGGAAGATCAAAAAAGCCACACGTCACTCCTTGGTCGCAAGCTCGCTGATGCTGTCCAAGTTAGAGGAAGCGATGGCGGCTTTGCGCGTGGTCAAGGTCTACAACCAACAGGAACATGAGCAACGACGATTTACAGAAATCAGCGGCCAATTACTCAAACAACAACTCCGTATTTCCAAAGCGGATGCTGCCACTAGCCCAGTTCTAGAAATAGCAGGATTGGGCGCAGCTTGTGGGGCGATTATGATGGGCACGCATTTTGTCAATCAAGGTTTTGAAAGCAGCAAATTCCTGACGCTGTTAGTGTTGTTGGGCGCCGCCGCCGAGGCCATTCGCAAAAGTAGTGACATCTGGACTAAGGTTCAACGGGCCAATGCGGCGGCTGAACGCGTCTTCGGGTTAATGGACCAACCTTTGGAAACCGACAACGAAGGAACGGAGGACCTGACCCCACTGAAGAAATCCATCGAGTTTAAAAATATCCATTTCACCTACCCCACAGCCAAAACACCGGCACTCAAGGGCGTAGACCTCTCCGTACAAGCCGGGCAAACCATTGCCATCGTCGGACCCAATGGCTCGGGTAAAAGCACCTTGACCAACCTGCTGCCCCGCTTCTATGATCCACAACAAGGCCGTATCCTCATGGACGGAACCGACATCTCAGCCGTCACATTAAAGAGCCTACGTCAACAACTCGGTATGGTCACGCAACAGGTGGTCACCTTCAACGACACCATCGCCAACAATATTGCCTATGGCAAACCCGATGCCACCCAGGAGGACATCGAATACGCCGCTAAGCGAGCCTATGCCCATGAGTTCATCGAAATCCTGCCCGAGGGTTACCAAAGCATGATCGGTGAGCACGGAGCCGGACTCAGTGGTGGACAGTTGCAACGTATCGTGATTGCCCGAGCCATCCTCAACAATCCCCCTATCCTTATTTTTGATGAGGCCACCAGCCAAGTCGACGCCGAGAGCGAGGCCAAGATCCATAAGGCCGTCGAAGAGGTGATGGCCGAACGAACCACCTTCATCATTGCCCATCGCTTTAGTACCGTGGTGTCGGCAGACCGAATTGTGGTCATGGATAAAGGACGTGTCGCGGCTCAAGGCACCCATGAGGAACTGATCAAGACGTGCAACCTCTACCAAAGCCTGTATGAAACCCAATTGATTAGTGACTGATGAGACCACGAATCTCCGCGGTCATTTCCTCAGTGGTACCATAGTAGAGTTCGACAATACGATCGGCTAAGAAGTCGTCATCTGCTTCATTGCGATAGTACTTTTCGATACGCACAGGACGCTGGTTCTGGCGTTCCACTTCAATGACCCACAATAGCTGCCCTCCGAATTGCCCCTCCAAGGTCAATTCGTAGGTCGATGTTAAGGGGACATTGGAATGATTATCCAAACGTTGTCGCCATTGTGACTCAGAAGGGATGGCCTGCAAAGCCGGCAAGATTCCCCAGGCTGTAGCCAATTGATTCTCCTGTAAGTGACGCCCTTCCTCAACCGCCAAGGCGGTCTCTGTGATCTGCCCTCCCATCGAAACATCCCAAGACGTCCCGGCATGCAAATCAATCACCCTCGTTTGGCCCCGAGAGCGAGACGCCAGTAACTGTGACTCCTTAGACAACCACAAGGTTGCCAAGGTCGTGGTCTGATCAGGCATGCATTCAACGATTTTCAGGTTGTCGACATGGGATAAGATCTCTCTGACCGATGCCGAGAGATCCGCTTCTGCGGTTCCATTGGACTGGACAAAAACTAGACCACAGATCAGTAAGGCCACCGCTGCAATGGCCATCGGCCTGAACCGTTCCCACAACCGAGAAGGTTGCCCTGCCCCCACTGGTGAACTCGGGCACGATTCGAGCTCTGGAGTAGAGAGCCGATCCAGAAAGCTCGCTCCCAGAAAATCGGCTCGTTCCAAGTCGAAATGGGTCACAACTCCACTGTCATGACGATGGGCAATGTAAAAGATTGAACGATAGAGCTCTCGAACGCGACTGCGGGCCGTAGAGCAGGTCAACGGGCAACCTTGTTTTGAAGATCCAGGTGTAACCGACAATACCTCTGGCGTATATGGATAACAAAAGCCGAAATCAAAAAAATCGGCCATAGTTCGGTTGTCACAATCCGAACACCCCTGCTCATCTCCAAACGCACAATCATCGAAAATACGATCAAGGCGATCACCGCAAGATTGACATAAATAAAGGTGCTTTTTTTCAAGATCATCCAGGGCAGTAAGATCCCCCTGAACGAACTCTTGGAGTTGTGCTTGGATTAAATGGGGACCAGGGAGAACCTCGCTTCGTAGATCACCATAGAAATGGCTGAGCTGTCGCAATTGATCAGGACGCAGGGCAAGGGCCTTGATCCTCTGCAGATCCTGTTGACAGGCGGTACATTCACACAGGTGCTCCATCACCGGTGTGGCAATGCGTATGGGATAATCGGGATGCAGCAGTACGGGCAAAAAGGGTTTAACATGGTAACAGTGCACGTCCTGGCCCGCCAATTGAAAATGCAATTGGATCATACGTAACCAAGGATTCTCCTGGGTAGCCTCAGATTCATCCGATGCGGTAGCCTGTTCCAACAGCTGTGAAAGTTCCTCAATCTTCCCCTGGCAATACCCACAGGATTGCACATGTGCCACTACCGCTGCAGGTAGATCATCATCTCCCGTACGATTTAGCACATCGTAATAATACGGCTGCACCTCCTCACAGTGCCACTGACTCGCCCAAGCAATCATAGTTTAGCCCCTCTCGTCAAAGGCGGGAGACCTTTTGATCTTCTCTATCCCCGCCCAGATATACCTCGATATCGTATTGGCTTTTAGTCCTAACCGCTTACCGACATCCGAACGTGCATGCCCCTCGTAATAGCGTAGGCGTAGGGCCTCATACTCACGCCGACCCAATAGTCTCTTTGCGGTTTTCAACACAGTAACAGCTTCATCCACCCGCGAGACTTCCTCAGCAACATCCCTCTGCTCACTTTGCTCTTCCTGCCCCCCGGCATAACGCTTGAGCGATTCGCGGTAACGAACGGCTTGACGCGTCTTCCCTCGGGACCGATTTAAAAGAGTACGGTATAGGTATCCTTCGACATCCTCAATACCCTCCGGCAAGGGTTTTTTCACGATCGAGACATAAAAGTCTTGATAGAGATCCTCAGCATCATCCGGATCAGGAGCCACGAAGGTAATAATCGAACGAATACACTTCTCATATCGCAAAAAGAAGTCTGTGGCCTGAGCCACACGCTGCTCAAGTTCAGAAGACTCTGCGTTCTTGAAATCAGAAGATAACTGACCTTCTCTAGCCATGAATACTATTCTAATGTTTCATCGCTGCCGAATGCAACTGTTCCCAAAAGAAACACCCATCTCTATCGCAAAAAACACCATAAACAAGGTATCACCCTACAAGGTGAGACTCAAGTAGAAATGCAAAAGAATATCGGTTATTTGATGAAAAACGACGAAAAGGCCGGTCTTGGGGTTTACTTGATTAAAGCGGCAATATCCTTAAAGCAACGATGCTTGGCGTCGTGCAATAACTCAAACAAAACCATCTCCACCGTGACCAGTCGTACTCCCTGCTGAGCAACCCGCTGAGCAGCTATTTGACGAGAATAATCGGTCCTTGCGGAAATGGCGTCGCCAACCCAATAGACCTCAAAGCCATGACGCCTGCAGTCCAAGGCCGTTTGGCTCATACAGATATGCGCCTCAATGCCACAGAGTAGGATTTGCTGACGATCCAGATCGCAAAGACGTTGACGAAAAGGAGAACTGCCCCAACAGCTAAAACAAGACTTGTCAACCGGTTCCAAGCCCACCAATTCATCGGCAATCTCTGGAATGGTCGAACCCAAAGCCTTAGGGACCTGCTGACACCAAAGTACGGGAATCTCCAGCTTTTGAGCGGCCCGGGCCATGATTTGGCAGTTTTTGAACAGGCCTTCCTTGTCGTTCATGACTTGGGCCAATTTCCCCTGTACATCGACGATCACCAATACGGCATCCCTGCAATCGAGCATCAAATTCCTTTCCTATTGGGCCTCTTGCCCCACCAGTACGATCTTAACCCGGTTAGAGGGAAGATTTTCGGTGAGACTGGGAATCGGCAGAAAATCCTGCACACCCCAAGTGCTCAGCGGATTGACTTGATTCCGACTGGACATATCATTGGCCAACTGATGAGCCTCATCACTATCGGCAACATCCAGTAGAGTGGAAATCTGCCGTGGTTGAATCCCTAAAATATCCACGGGCTCAATCTCATGGCCAGCCAGGGCACAAACCGTCAACTGGCTATCTGTCAGGGCTGAACAATCCTCGTTGATCTCCTGTACCAATCGACTAAGTTCCAAACGTGAACATTCCAGTTCAACATAGCGACCGCCCTTGGCGTTAACGGCTGTTAACCCGGGAAAACCGTTCTCCTGTAGGCTTTTATCGAGTTGCTTTGCGAATCCCACGTTGCCGGACAGGGTCAGAGTCCCAGCCAGCTGTACTTCTGCGGAGATTTCCTTAAGCACCTCGTAACCATTCTGAGCAGCCTGCGTCTCTCTAGATGCGGTACCCGGCGCAGGGACCACAATCGAATAGACCAATCCCCCCAAGGCTGCAAACAGGACCAATACCGCAGCAATGGCTCGTACACGTCGAAACATTCTCCCCCGTAAGGTCGCTTCGGCCGCAACCGACACCTTGCGTTCGCCCAAAAGGGTTTTGCGTTCCAGGATAGCCAACACCTGGTCAGAGATATCATGCCGGAGCCTCTTCCCCGATGCAAGGACTCGACCAATTGCTTGGTCCGTCGAATACGATTCACCTGGGTTGACATGTCCTCATCACGATCCAACAGGCGTTTGATCTCGGTTTTTTGACGGGAATTGAGTTCCCCGTCTACATAGGCATGCAGCATTTTCGTCGGTAATTGGCTTATCCTTCATCTCAGGACTGCCTCCAAAATCTCTCTGAAACTGTTGCGGGCACGGCTCAAACGACTGCGAACCGTCCCCAGCTCGATTTCTAACACCTTGGCAATCTGGGCATAACTCATGCCTTCCAGATCGCGCAAGACAATCACCGTCCGGTGATCTTCATCGAGCTTCATCAGAGAACTCATGACAATCTCAGTCAATTCCTGATCTCGGGCCACATTGGCCGGGTCTGGAACCTTGTCGTCGCTGAGAAAATCCTTCAATACCTGACTGGTTTGCTCACCGACTCCACCTTCTTCATCGTCTAGGGACCGGAAACCGACCCGAGCATGACGCCGACAATGGTTCAAGGTCAGATTCACGGCGATTCTAAACGCCCACGTATAGAAACTGCTCTTGCCCCTGAAACTTGTCAATGTTCTCAAGTACTTTGACAAACGTCTCCTGAGTAAGTTCCGCTGCATCGTCAGGATTTGCACAAATCCTTAAAATTACATTGTAAAGCCGATTCTGATATTTGAGGATCAACCGCCCCATGGCCGACGAATCGCCCTCGGCGACACTGTTGGAGTAGGGGTATGATCGTCAATATTGATGCTCATCGCTTTTTTTTAAGGGCAAAGCGTTACTCCTCGAAACCAAGAAAACAACTGGAAAACCAACCCCTGCGGGCAGAGAATTAGCGGGTATAATCTCAGATTGCCCTGTCAGGGTCCAACGTCTTTTGGAGCAACCTGCCCTAACAACCGATAAAAATACAGCCTCAGGTCACTAAAAAGGGATATTTCCGGGTACGAAAAACCCTCCCAGGTTCAAGCATGACAGGGTCTTTTTCTCTTGACCCCATTAGGGGTTTACACTAGCATCCTAGGCTGGCGCTTTAACTATAGATAGCTTTGTGTGTTGCCAAAAGGCCAATGATTCGAGATAGAGAATGGCGCTGAATCAAGGGCTTTGGTGCTCGATTCCCCTGGCAACCTGTGGGGTATCGGGATTAGACGGTTTTAAAATTGTGAAAACATCGTCAGCCAGGAAGGTCGGCATAAAGTCGTACTTTATCAGCTTACGATGAGTTTGGTGCAAAATATAAGATATTCAAGTTAGTTTTTTGTTTTGGAGTAACGGCGCCTTGAGCAATGTTGCCACTGGAATCGTAAGAACTTGGAATAAAACAAAGATTGAAGATTGTCCATGCGGGCATATAACCCCCGTTGGCAGTGGTTCCAAACCCTTACTTTACGCACCATAGTCCACAGTAAACCCGCCTAAACCACAATCTATCCCTAAAACAATACAGTCACAAGCCGGAATCGGCTTATGAGGGAAAGGTTGTCATATTGATAGATGCGTTAGTTTTACCCCTCGCTGAGGTATCTCCAGCGACCGCTGCAATCGTCTCTTTTATCTTGGGTGCATGCCTTGCAGCCATCGGGGCGCAAATTCCTCCAGCGTACCAAGGCCAAAACCTTCAAGGAAGACCTCCAACGACAAATCGATGGGGCCCAAAAAGAGGCAGAAAACATCATCAAATCGCCCAGGTCGATGCCGCTGCCGAACGCGTCAAAAAAACAGGAAGAATTCAATGCCCAGGCCAATCAAATCCGCTCGGAACTGCGTGATACCGAGATGCGTCTGGCCAAGCGTGAAGGACGTCATCGAACGTCAAACCGAGAGCCTGGTTCAGCGAGAAAAGAATATTGACAAACGCCAAAAGGAACTCGAACGTCGCCACCGTAACATCGATACCAAGGACAAACAACTCAACGGGCTGATCGTCCAACAAAAGAATCAGCTACTCAAGATCACGGCCATGGACATCGAAGAGGCCAAGAAACTCCTGCTCCAGCGTCTTGAGGACGAATGCGAGCACGAGATGTCCGGGATCATCAAGCGTAAGGTCGAGGAGGCCCACGGAAACCGCGGATACCCAATGCCGTGAGATCATCTCCACTGCCATCCAACGCTACGCCGCCGAACAGACCTGTGAAATGACCGTTTCGACCGTTGAAATCCCCAATGATGACATGAAGGGCCGTATCATCGGACCGTGAAGGTCGCAATATCCGCGCCTTTGAGAAGGCCACCGGCGTAGACGTGATCGTAGACGATACCCCGGGCATGATCGTGGTCAGTGGCTTCAACCCCGTACGGCGCGAAGTGGCCCGCCAGTCCATGGAACGCCTGATCCAGGATGGCCGTATCCACCCGTCGCGTATCGAGGGAATTGGTAGCTCAAACCACGGTCGACGTCAACAATAAGGTCCTGCAGATCGGCAAGGACGCAGCGGTCGAAGCCAATGTCCGCGGTCTTAACAATAAAGTCCATGGCCCTGCTTGGTGCCCTCCACTATCGCACCAGTTATGGCCAAAACGTCCTGCGTCACAGCATGGAAGTCGCCTTCCTCAGTCAAATCATGGCCGAGGACCTGGGTCTCGACGGTGCCATCGCTCGCCGAGCCGGTCTCCTACATGATATAGGCAAGGCCATCGACCATGACGTCGAGGGTAACCACCCCACCATCGGCGCCAACTTCCTCAAGCGGTTCAACGAGGATTCTATCGTCCTTAACGCGGTCGGTGCTCACCACGGCGACATCCAACCGGACAACCCGTACACCCCCCTGGTCGCAGCCGCCGATGCCATCAGCGCTTCTCGCCCGGGTGCCCGCCGCGAGACCCTGGAACGCTACATCAAGCGTCTGGAGCAACTGGAAGACATCGCCACCAGCTTCAAGGGTGTGGAAAACGCCTTTGCCATCCAGGCCGGTCGCGAAATTCGTGTCATCGTCAATGCCAACGAGGTCAATGACGACGCCGCCCTCAAGGTCGCCCGTGACATCGCCAACAAGGTCGAACAAGAGATGACCTACCCAGGCGAGATCCAGGTCACCCTGTTGCGTGAAGTCCGCTGCATTGAATACGCCAAGTAAGCCGGAATGAGGTTTTTCCATGAAGGTCAATATCTTATGCGTCGGTGACGTGGTCGGTCGACCCGGTCGCCGTATCATTGCAGACCAGCTCAAGACCTATGTCCGTGAA
>CAXXXG010000016.1:0-7917 GCA_963662565.2 Sedimentisphaerales bacterium
AAACACCGCGGGCAATGACACCGGGCATAGAAGGTCGATGGACCATGAAATGGGAATTGGGATAGGCCATACGACGCCCTGTGCAGGCAGCGAAAATACCACAGGCCGCACTATAGCAATTGCCGATATTGAGGGCATCTACGGGTTTGCTGGTCATGCGAATGGCATTGTAGATGGCGCGAAAGCCGGCGGTCTCGCCACCGTCGCTATTGATCACCAGGGTGATGCGTGGAATCTTGGAATCCTGATCGAGGGCGATGATTTTGTTGGCCACACTGGCGGCTTGATTGCGTTCGATGCGATCCGCGATAAAGACATACCCCTGGCGGGCCGAGGGGCTATTCTTCCATTCCACGAAGTCGAACTCCTCCGGCACATAAATCTTGGCGTTGAAGTTAATGGCACAACCGGCCAAACAACAACACGTCACTGCCAACACCCAATGCTTCATCACAACACCTCCCCGCTGATTTACTTAAATAGACAACCGGGCGAATTTACGTTTCCCGACCTGGACCACCATGCCGTCGGCTGGGGTGATTTCCTGGTTGGGATCCGTGACCTTCTTACCGTCCACGCTCACCCCGCCCTGCTTGACCATGCGTTTACCCTCGCCACCGGATTCGACCAACTTGCAGGCCAGAATCAACTTGGCGACCATAATGGGTTCGGCTGCAAGCTCCACCACCGGCATGTCGTCCGGGATTTCCTTCTGCTTGAAAACCTTGTCGAAATGCTCGGCCGCGGCATCGGCGGCGGCTTCATCATAGAACTGGGTCACGATGGTCTTGCCCAGACGCACCTTGGCCTCCTTGGGATGGGTCTGGCTGCCATCGACCAGCCGTGCGATCTCGTCCATGGGCAAATCGGTCAGGAGGGTTGTAGTAGTTCTCCATCATCTCGTCCGAGATGCTCATGACCTTGCCGAACATGTCGTTGGGCTCGTCCGTGACACCGATGTAGTTGTTCTTGGACTTGCTCATCTTTTCCACACCGTCGAGTCCGACCAGAATCGGCATGGTCAAGACGATCTGCGGCGGCTGGCCTTCCTGCTTCTGCAGGTCACGGCCCACCAGGTTGTTGAAGGTCTGGTCCGTACCACCCAATTCGACGTCGCTCTTGATCATGACCGAGTCGTACCCCTGCATCAAGGGATAGAGGAACTCGTGGATACCGATGGGCTCGCCCTTCTTGTAACGGATTTCGAAGGTATCGCGTTCGAGCATCTGAGCCACGGTCATGGAACTGGTGAGCTTGATCATGTCCGCCAAATCCAATTTGCCCAACCACTCGCTGTTGTAGCGGACTTCCAGCTTTTCTTCGCGCGTATCCAGGATCTTGCCGGCCTGCTTGAAATAGGTCTCGGCATTGGCCTGGATCTGTTCGGCATTGAGCATGGGCCGGGTGGTATTCTGGCCGGTAGGGTCACCAATACGGGCTGTGTAGTCGCCGATGATCAGGACGGCCTTATGGCCCAGGTCCTGGAACTGACGCATCTTACGTAAAACCACGGTATGGCCCAGGTGGATATCGGGACTGGTGGGATCCAAACCCAGTTTAACACGCAAGACCCGCCCTTGGGCTGCGACCTTTTCCAAACGCGTGGCCAACTCTTTTTCGGTATAAAGATCCACGGCCCCCCGTTTCAAGGCCTGAACCTGCTCTGCCAAACTTAACGTCATAATTTACCTCTAAATAACGAGTTAACAAGGAATCACCAGTATAGAGAATCCCACGACAAAAGGCAAGACCGGCCTTGAACAACGAATAACCTCCAAAATCACCCCACTTAATATCTCATGCCCGGGAAAATAAATTGAATCTTAATCATAAAGTCGCTAAAATAATCATACTTATATTCCACCCTTCCCTTAAGGTTGGAATAGCTGCGATCTAGACGACAATTGAAGTTAAGGAGCGAGTCCTATGAAAAGCTGGGCCTATTACGCCTTGAGCCTGACCCTATGCACGAGTCTGTGGGCAGCCAATTCCATGGAAGATTATGTGGGCAACTGGAATGACGCTGCCGGCTGGAGCGAGGGACGAGTCCCCAGTGGTGAAGAAGAGGTCAAGGTGCGTGGCACCACAGTCTGCACGCTCAATACCGACACCGGAGATTGGGGCGAAGGCCAACGCATGCGGGTTTACGAAGGGGCCACCCTATTGGTTGAAGACGGGGCCGAACTGCTGGGCGCAGGCTGGTTCCGTGTGGGAGCCGATGGTTCGAGCGGCACCGTGATCCAATCCGGGGGTACCGTGATGGTTCAAGACGGCGCGGATGATGCCCATCTCGTTATCGGTGACAAGGCCAATACCCAAGGTTATTACACCCTCAATGCCGGTACCATCACCTACTCCAGCGCAGAAGACGGCCGCCTGATTGTGGGCGATCGTGCCAGCAGCGGCACCCTGACCATCGCCGGCAGCCAAGGCGTGGTCACCATGAACGACCTAATCGTCTGCCAACAGGCCGGCTCCACCGGCACCCTGGTCTATCAATTGGACGCCGACGGCGTCAGCCCCATCACCCTGGATGGCGACTGCACCCTGGATAGCGAAGGAGCCGACTCCAATGCCTTTTTGGTGGTTGAAGCCACGGCCGTGCCCCCCCAAGACGAAATCGTCCTGATCGATCTGGGCGTCAACGGTGAACTGGAAGGTAGCTTCGACAACGTGCCCGAGGGCAATGAAGTCTCAGTGACCTATCGTGGTGACACCTATGTTTATACCTTAACTTATCATGGCGGTCTCGACGGCATGGACATCGCCTTGGTCTACAGCCATCTCATTCCCGAGCCCATGAATCCCGGTACGGGCAACCTCACCCATAGCTACACCTTCGAGGATGGCACGGGTGACGACCTGGTCGGTGACGCCGACGGCATACTGGTCGGTGACACCCATATCGCCGAGGGCCTGCTGATCCTGGACGGCGATGGCGATTCCATGGACATCGACGGTTCGATCGTGGATATCAACAGCTACAGTGGAGTCACCCTGGAACTATGGGCCATGCAGTCCGTGGACAACGGCTACACCATGACCGCCTCCCTGGGCGGCACCTGGGACAACGGCTTGGGTAAGGACTACCTCATGATCGCCTGCGGCCGTGGCGACCAGATGAACCGTGGCGCCGTTGTCAACACCACAGATGACGTGGAACCCTGGTTGGAGGAAGTCGGCATCTCCAGTGACGAACTCAATGACGGCGAATTGCACCACTATGTCCTGACTGTCAATGCCACGGAACTGAGCTACTACCTCGACGGTGTACTGATCGGCACGGCCGCCCTGGATGGCACCCGCCTCAGTGGCCTAAGTAATGAGTTCATCTACCTCGGCAAGGGCGTCTACAGTGTGGACGGTGCCTGGGCCGGAGCCATCGACAGCTTCCAGATCTACGACCGTGCCTTGAGCGCCAACGAGGTCGCTTACCAGGCGGGTTACCGAGCCGAACCCTACAGCCCGGGTGACCTGGATGTCATCGCCCACTATCCCTTTACCGAAGGGGCCAATGACGTCTCACCCAACGAGTATCACGGTACCTTCCTGGGTAGCCCCACCTTCGTGTACGGCCCGGACGACTTCGGCTTTGCCTATCGGTTCCATGGTATGGATAGCAACGACGCCGTGGCCACGGGTATCGCCTTTGCACCGGACGCCAACTTCACTGTGGCCTATTGGGTCCGCGGCCGGGGTTGGAAGTCGGACGAGATCAATGTCATGGTGGCCGACTCACCCGATGGCAGCCAGGGCCTCAACCTGAGTGAATATGCCGGTACCGGCCTACTCTCCTTCCAGACTGCGGGGCTGGGGACCGACGCCGATCTGGACGGCACCCTCGTGAGCCAGACGGAGTTGCCTCACAACGAGTGGATCCATGTCACGGCTATCTACGACGCCGAGAACGCCAAGAAAATGATTTTCCTCAATGGCGTGCTGGACATGGTGGGCAACGTGATCACCGATGGTCTCTATGTCCCGAGCAATTTACCGCTCTATTTGGCGGCCGCTCCCAGCATAGACGGCCAGGAAACCGAGGGCAACTTCCAAGGATACCTCGATGAAGTGATGTTCTACAACCGCGTCTTGACCACAGGCGAAATTCTGTATATCTCGAACTTCGTGGAAGAAGAATAAGAAATCGTAACGACGTAACCCCGGGGTCCTGCGGACCCTGGGGTACCTTTTAAAACTTGAATTTGGGGACTATGACTATGAAACGGCGGCTTGTTGGTTTTACGTTGATTGAACTGTTGGTGGTGATCGCGGTGATCGCGGTGTTGATGGGCATCCTGATGCCGGCTCTGAGTCGGGCACGCGAAACAGCCAAACGCTCGGTCTGCGCCAATCTGATGCGTCAGATGGGTATCGCCTTACCCGCCTATGCCCAGGATTACGACAATAAGCTACCTAACTATGGGCCAGATGACGATCCATATGGAGGGGACCTCGCTCATCCCTATGCGGTTTATCGTGCTGACAAAGCGGAATATCAAGACTCAAAGGGCAATCCCATTCCCATGAAACTGGCCCCTCTTTATGTGTCTAAATACATAAGCGATCCAGAGACCTTTTATTGCCCCTCCAATATGAGCGACCTATTAAAATACAAATCCTACACCAGTCCCGGTTCTTGGGGAACCCTCCCTCAGTCATTCAATACCATGAATAATAGCAACCAATGGGTTCGCATCGGCTACACCTATTTACCCATCGACGCCAAGAAAGCCAATAACAACATCGCACCAGAAGAAACATGCAATCGTCTGGACCGAATGGACAACTACACCCCTTACATTACAGATACCGTACGGCACTTGGACGATTTGAGCCACCGTCGTGCCAAACAAGCCGCACTCAACTCGCTATACAAGGATGGACACGTATCACTCTGCAATAGAGAAGAAGTTTTCAAGGATTATATTTGGGAAACGTCTGATAGTCCCACCGCACAATACTTTTTCCGGATCTTTCAATTGATCGGAGAAAAGAAAACCCCCTCGAAAACTTCCACGGATCCTTAATCGGGCTCTATCCCTTAACTTTGTGCCCTGCGAAAGATCTTACGCAGGACCATCAGCAGACTGGCAGGTTCAAAGTAGTTGGGGCTCAATTCCAGATACACGGTCTTGGGATCGGGTAATCGCAGGTTGCCCTTGACCTTGGCGAAGAGGGAATGCACCCGGTCGTTGGTGGGTGACTTGAAACCGAAGGTCAAATGCTTACCAGCAATACCAATGTGCTGGATGCCATAGCTGGCAGCGGCGATACGGATGCCAGCCAATTGGATCAATTGATCCACCTCGTCGGGCAAAGATC
Organism: Sedimentisphaerales bacterium; assembly: GCA_963662565.2. GTDB lineage: Bacteria > Planctomycetota > Phycisphaerae > Sedimentisphaerales > Anaerobacaceae. The sequence continues at coordinate 5,323 of CAXXXG010000016.1, forward strand.
CGTAGATATCCACCAGCTCTTCGGTCAAGTCTTTAAGACCGGTGCGACTGCGACAGGCCGCAATACGGCGGTAGATATCCATGCGGAAACGATCCGAGCTGATATACTCCTTGGGAATCAGGGTGGTAAAGCCCCAGATCCAAGGTGACCTTGGGGATGGGTGCGGACTCGGGCTCGTGCTTCATGCGACGCACGGCCTCGGCCAGCATCTCGCAATACATCTGATAGCCGACCAGTTGAATGTGACCCGATTGTTCCGCTCCGAGCAGGTTGCCCGCCCCACGGATCTCCAGGTCACGCAAGGCGATCTTGAATCCCGCTCCCAGATGCGAGTACTCCTCGATGGCCTTGAGTCGCTTGGCCCCGATGGGCGTCATGGATCGGTTAGTGGGCAAGAGCATGTAGGCATAGGCCCGGTGGTGATAACGCCCCACGCGACCACGTAACTGGTGCAGCTCGGCTAGGCCGAACTGATCGGCATTATCGATGAAGATGGTGTTGGCATTGGGGATGTCCAGGCCGGACTCGATAATGGTGGTGCTGACCAGTACATCCACGCGCCCCCGCACAAAATCGATCATGGCCGATTCCAGTTCACGCTTAGACATCTGGCCATGGGCAATGCGAAACTGCACCTTGGGATCGTCGATAAGCTTACTTAGGTCATGGGCCTTTTTATCGATGCTCTTGACGCGGTTGTGCAGGAAGAAGACCTGACCGCCCCGCTGCAACTCCTGCAGGATGCCCTTGCGCAGGGTCTGCTTGTGCCCGGGGGTCACACGGGTCACGACAGCACGACGATCTAAAGGAGGCGTGGCCAGGCTGCTGATGTCACGCAGGCCCAGCAGGGACATGTGTAGGGTGCGGGGAATGGGCGTGGCCGAGAGGGTCAGGATGTCCACGTCCACACGCAGGCGTTTGAGCCGTTCCTTGTGTTCCACGCCGAAGCGTTGTTCCTCATCGATGATCAAGAGGCCCAGGTCCTGAAACTGCACGTCCTTACTCAACAGGCGATGCGTGCCGATCAGGATATCCACCCGGCCCTGCTTGCACCGCTCCAACACCTCGCGGGACTGCTTGGCCGTGCGAAAGCGATTGAGCACCTCGATCGAAACCGGGAAATCCGCAAAACGTTCGCTGAAAGTCCGACCGTGTTGCACACACAAGACCGTGGTGGGCACCAGGACCGCTACCTGTTTGCCCCCATCCACAGCTTTGAAGGCCGCACGCATGGCGATCTCGGTCTTACCATAGCCCACGTCACCACAGAGCAAACGGTCCATGGCCAGGGGCCGCTCCATGTCGGCCTTGATCTCGGCAATAGCGGTGAGTTGATCCGGAGTCTCCTGATAGGGGAAGCAGGCCTCGAACTCCTGCTGATAATGCGAGTCGGGTTCAAAGGCCGTGCCGCCGGTGGCCTGACGTTGGGCCTGGACCTCCAGCAATTCAGCAGCCATGTCCTGGACCGAGGCAGCGACCTTGTCCTTTTGTCGCTGCCACTTCTTGGAGCCTACCTTGCTCAGCTTGGGACGGGTAGGCGAGGAGCCGATATATTTTTGAATGAGCGTGATATTGCTGACAGCCACACGAATACGGGTTTCGTCGGCGTACTCAATGGTCAGGTATTCGTTGCGTTGACCCTTGTCTTCGATCAGGTCAATGCCCACGAACTTGCCGATACCATAGGCAGCATGCACCACGATGTCACCGACGGACAGGTCGGCCAGGGAGTCCACTGCCGCGGTCTGACGCATGGGCCGCTGCACCCGTCGCAGGGTCTGCTGGCCAAAGAGTTCGTGGTGAGAGACGAGGACGGTGTCGAGTGATTCCAGTTCGAAACCCTGGTGCAGGTAGCCCTTGATCAATTGAAAAGAGGCGGGCAGGGTCTGTCGCAGGGATTGGAGGATCTCGTTGAGTCGGGCCTGCTCGGCCGCACTTTCACAATAGAGTAGGATCTGCTTACCCTGGTCGGATTCCTGCAGCAGTTGCTCCAAGGCGGCCTTGTGCCCTTCCCAGGCCCTGGCCTGGTGTTGGACCTGTTGGATACTCCGCACGGCCAGGTGAATGGCGTCCGAGGTCACAGCCCCAAAACGAGCCAGGTGGACCTGTTGAAAACGCTGTAACTGCTGGCCCAGTTGTTCCCAGGCAATCAGATGGTCGGGGCGTTCGGATCGCTCCATAAAAACCTTGGCCACCTCCTGACACTCGAGGGGTTCTTCCAGGATAACCAGGGTATCACTGGGCAGGAGATTGAGAAAACAGGTGGTCTCATCGCCTTGAACGCCCTGAGTGGCCGAGACAATGTCCACACGTGAAAATTGTTCGCAAGAGCGATGGGTATCCAGGTTGATGCGACGAATGCTCTCAATGGTGTCTCCAAAGAATTCCACGCGCAGGGCCTGGGACCGCCCTTGACCGGAGACTTCACCATTGGAGTCAGCCTCAACCTCCTGTGAGGTGCAGACCGGGGCGAAGATATCCAGAATACCACCCCTCCGGGCAAACTGACCGGGCATGTCGATTTGATCCACGGTCTCGAAGCCGTTGTCCACCAGCCAGGTCGCCACCTCAGCCGGATCGATGTCCTGATTGAGT
>CAXXXG010000017.1:0-114169 GCA_963662565.2 Sedimentisphaerales bacterium
TGATGCCAATCCCCATCGCCCAGAGGGACATCTTCGGCTCCAAACCAAGCGGCACCGTGAATCCAGACGGTCCCGCTCTCATCCGGTTCTAGGCTGAAGTCCTCTCCGGAAGTGATCAGATCCATGATAATCCCCCAAGCAAAGTAATCGCTGGGCATATTCATCCAAAAGGCCACCGAAGCGCTGTTGATATTCAACAGCCCTGGGGTAATATCCGCATCAACATAGGTATAGGGGGTTGAACTCACCGTCTCAAAGGACAGACAATTGCTTGAATACCCCTCATCCGACCAGTCCACGATATCGTCATTAAAGGGAGAAATGGTGGCGTGATGACCATAAGGGGAAAGGTCTGACGCGGTTTCTCCACTACCCTCGTCCAGGGGCCAATATCCGATCAACTCTGCTTGACAAACAGCCGTACAGGCCATCATTAGACACAAAAACACAGTTCTGCGGATCATGAGAATCCTCCTTCACTCAAATGTACCTTCAGTTCATTGAGAAATGTACTTACCTACTTAGCATATGGCTAGTTTTAACCGTTTTTCAAGCCAAAAATAGACAAACCGCATCATCTTAACTGTAAATACCCGCATCATTACGATAAACCAAACCTACATTTACACTTAAGCATACTCCCACAGACACCAGGCGTTTTCATTCACCCATAAAAAAGAGGGCCTGTGCAACCACGCACAGGCCCTCTGGATTAAACTTACTTCGGATTTTTAAATCGAGACTACTCGTCACCGGCCAGGAAACGAACCTCACCGGCAGTCAAGGCACGGTCAAAGAGGCGAACTTCATCGATAAGACCTTCATAGAAGCGATCGGTCTCTTGGCTGTTGCGTCCCATGTTGACCTCATAGGTGTTGGTACTGATGCCACCTTCGTGATCGGTAGTCGAACGCAAGACACCATCGATGTACAGCTTGACCTGACTACCGTCGAACGTCCCGGCCACATGGTGCCAGGCGTCGTTATAGACCTCGCCCACGCTGGAGTAGGCCGTATACCAGGAACTATCTTCATAGACGTAAAACTCGAAGCTGTTGCCACTACCATGCTTGAGGGCATAGGCTGTGTCACCCTTGCCCACAAACGGGTTGTGATCGCTATTGCCGGAATCGGCGGTTTTAACCCAGGCACTCAGCGTGATGGTCCCGGTCAGGTCAAAGGCTGCACCTGCACCGAAATCGACAAAGTCACTGATGCCATCCAGGCTCAGTGCACCCCCGAGATAACCGTCGGTCCAACTGGGGAAGCCATCGATCGTCCCGTGGTTGCTCCCGGCTGAATCCGTGACATCGTAACCGGAGCCATCGTCCATGGCCCAGTAGGCCACCAGACCATCGCTACCCGGATCGGAGGGCTCGGCCACGGTTGGGGCCTGGCGATAGAGACGAACCTCGTCGATAGTGACCATCCCCTCACCCGCACCATCGATCCCGATGGTCAGACTGGTGACATCCGACAGGTCGGTATTAAAATCGGCCAAGGCAATATCCAATTGAGTCCACAGACCAAAGGTCAGATCCAGATCCGAGGTCACCTTCTTGTTGTTCACCTTGACATACAATGTGCCGCCTTCATTGCCGGCGTCACCCATCACGTACAGGACCAAGGTCTCGGCCCCACCAATCGACCAATCCGCTCCGTCCAGGGTCATGACGGCCTCAGCATACATGCCACTGTCCTCGTTGGTATAATACAGGGGCATCGATTGCTCACCCGCATAGGCGAAATCCTGCTCCACATAGGGAGGATCATCGTGTCCCACCTGAGAACTGTTGTCATCGTCCTGATCTTCGTAGCCATCGGCCCAGGTGTTGAAGATATAGTTCGCATTTCCATACGACTCCATATCATCGATCACGAGATACTCACTGGTGCTGAAGCTCCAGAGGTCACCTTCATGACGAACCGGATCAGCCGCATCATTGACCTCGTCCACCCGCCAGAAATAAGTTTCATTGTACAGTAAATCAGCAGGGGCAAAGGTTGGCTCCGTGACGGTAGCGGTCAGGGTCAAGGATTCAGCGTCGGTGCCCAGGTATACCTCATGCTCGCTGGCCAGACGCCCGGAACGCCAAGCCAATACCTCATCGACCGCCACGTCCGTGGCATCGTCATCCGGCTCGGGCAGGCGGGCCTTCATGGGGATCCAGGTGAAGCGAACCTCACTGAGACCAAAGTCCGCCAATCCAATCGACGACCAGTTGGACAGGGGTGTGATACGCACATGACTAGCCAACAATCCGCCCAGATCCAACTCGGCATTGACCGGGGTGGGCGTGCGACCATTGGCCTGCTCAATCAACAGGTTGGGCTCGACCACGATCCAGGTGGCCCCATCGGTCGAGACTTCAATCAGGGCCTCTTGCACACCCAATCCCAGGGCATATTCCATAGAGACGTTGTAATTCCAGATCTGCATCTGATCCAGGGCATAGACCCCATCAAAGGCGTACTCGATCCATGGAGTGGCATCATTGCCCGTGGTCAGCCACATGTCATTCTTGCGCAGGTTGTGCTTGTCATCGGCATTGAGCCCATTGGCATCGACTGTCGCTTGAGGACCACCACAATCCGAATCTGACGATGAAGCGGTCGCGGTAATGGTATTGGCATCCATCACAAAGGCCACGGGTTCAACCGTGAAGCTCCAGAGATTGCCCACGAGAATCGTGTCGTCTTCGTTGACCTCATCCACACGCCAATAGTAGGTCTGTCCCAGGTCCAGAGACTCGGGTTGATAGGTCGTCTCGCTTTGTCCTTGGGACACCAGGACTCCCAAGGGATTCTCCACGGTTGCAGCAGCGACATCCTCGGCATCGGTGCCGAAATAGACATCACGACTCTCGGCTGAGGCCACCGGTGTCCAACTCAGGGTGGCATAGGGAGCCACATCGTCCTGCTCGTTGGTGGGACTGGGCTTGGAGGCCATGGGGTCGGTACTCAGGCCATTGGCGTAGAGATCGGCAATGTCACCGGCACTCAAGGGCTCATTGAAGAGCGCGACTTCATCCAGCAATCCCGTATAACTGGCCCATACGGAGACATATTCACGGGGTCCACCGATTCGAACGGTCTCGATCTCATCAGACAGACTGGTCGAACTGGTCGCTCCCTCTTCGCCGTCGATATAGATCACAATCTCGTCACCATCCGAGGTCAAGGCCACATGGTGCCACTGTCCATCGTTCATGACCGAGCTATCGTCGCCAAACCAGGGATCATACATATACAGCACACCGGCATCCGTAGCCTCCAGGCTGTAATCGTAGTCCGAGCTAATCAAGTCAACGACGATACCCCATGCCTGGTAATCCGCAGGCATATTCATCCAAAAGGCCAGTGTGACCTCTTCCATGTCCAGCGTACCCTCGGGAATAGAGGCCTCCACATAGGAGTAACTCGCAAAGACCGTGGAAAAAGACAAGGCCCCGCCCTGGTAGCCATCCTCGCTCCAACTGACGGCGTCCTCGTTTTCCGGATCGATCGTCATATTGTTGCCGGATCCAGAGGCATCCACGACCGTGTCGCCACTGCCGTCGTCCAGGGGCCAATATCCAATTAATTCCGCGTGACTGACAGCCGCACAGGCCATCACCATCATCACACCTAAAGCCACGATTCTACGGATCATGAAATCCTCCTTTTACTCAATGTCATGGGTTGATCTTCGTCTAATGGGGCAGACTAACAAGCATATTGTGTATTCTACTGGCTTTTAAAGTTAAAACCAAAAAAACTCCCGCCTTACAGGAGATCACTTCCTCTTATTCGCCATAACTTGTACTTATATTTAGACTTATATTGGATTCTGACGCGATTCTCTGAGATTCCAAGCGATAAATCCCGGTAATCTCACGACAATTATTTCACCCGCCAATACACCGTCCGAATTTCTCCTCTACAGACAGGACTGATACAGACAGAAATCCTCCAATCTCTTGCGGTTTCTCCATAGACTCATTAGGATGGTCGGCCGTGACAAGCGACCAAGAACTCATCAACAAAGCTGGTCAAGGGGACGAGGATGCCTTCGCCTTGTTGTACCAACGGTACCGGGATTGGGTCTATGGACTTTCCTGGCGTTTCCTCCAGGATGATGATCTAGCCCAGGACGTGGTCCAGGAGACCTTCACCTACCTCATCAAAAAGCTCCCCACCCTGACCTTGTGCGCCCGCCTGACCACCTTCCTCTACCCGGTAGTCAAAAACCTCAGCCTCAACCAACTGCGCTCGCGGCGTCCCCATACCCCACTCGAATCGGTCTCATTACCGGCCCCCATCCCCGATTCTGAACACCTGAACGACCTCCATACCCTGCTCCAGTCCCTACCCAAGGATCAAAGCGAGGTCCTGCTCATGCGGTTCGTGGACGATATGGCCCTGGCCGAGATTGCCACAGCCTTGAATATCCCCCTGGGTACGGTCAAATCGCGACTGCACCACGGACTCAAGGCCTTACGGGTCAATCCCCAATGCAGACAATACTTCTTGGATTAGTTGGTTCACGGTTCCAGGTTCACCGTTCACGGTTGGTGGTTAGCCAAGTTTTTTAACCGTGAACCGTGAACCACCCAACCGTGAACCTTTTTTTATTTTCTTTGAACCTTTTGAGCTTTTGCTGTGCTTCAGTAGTGGAGACTCAATATGAAACATGACCAAAATCACAATCTGGAAGCCAACGAACCGGTTAATGAGCAATTGAGCCGGGACCTCAAGGTGCTCTACCAACCCCTGCATTCCACACCTGCCGAACTGGACGGACTCGTCATGAACCAGTTCCGCCAGTCACAAGCCCGCCGTATCCGCCTGCGTTGGGTGCGCTACGCAGCCGCGGCCATGGTGTTGCTTACCTTGGGCTCGATCTGGATGCAGCGACATCAGTCCATCCCACCGGCTTCCTCAACCCAGCTGACCGCTGTCCCTATGGATATCGATCACAATGGCACCGTCAACATCCTGGACGCCCTCCAGTTGGCCCAACACATCGAAAATCATTCAACGGCTTTACCACAGGGAGACTTCAACAGCGATGGGATTATTGACCGACGCGATGTCGATTTGATTGCCTATAGTGCCGTACGTCTGCCCCATGAGGAGATACTCTAATGCGTTGGCTCATCGGAACGATCTTGCTTGCTTTACCCTTGTTTACTCAACAACCCGCCGCTGAGTCGGAGGCAGCGGCGGGTGATAACTCTGTACGTTTTATGCCCTTGCAGATCACCCTTGATCCCCAGGGCCAATCCCTGGCTGCCTATCAACTCGAACTGCGTACCCGCAGCGGCCGGGTCAAGATCGTGGGCCTCGAAGGCGGTGACCACCCGGCCTTCAGTCAACCGCCCTACTATGACGCCCAGGCCCTGATGCAGGACCGCATCATCATCGCGGCCTTCAGCACGGATGCAAACCTGCCCACCACAGCCACACGCGTGACCACAGTCCACCTCCAGGTCCTCGGGGACATCGATCCCGAATTCGACATCGACCTGACCGTGGCTGCGGATTCAAACAGTCAATCCATCGACACCCTCGTTCACTTTCAATTAGGAGAGGTCCAGTGAAAAGCCGTAGACTCATCATCGCGACATCCGTCCTTGCCATCATTGCCGCCCTGCTTTTTGTAGGATGCTCCCAGCAAAGAGAATTGCGTGAGAACCAAAAAGAAGACTCTCCTATGCTTGAAGCCCCAGCTGCTGACCAGCAACGTCAAGATCAAGACGCCATGCCGTCTCTATACAGCAGGACTCTACCTGCAAAGCAACCCCAGCCTATGCCTCATAGAGCCCCAGGATCTCACCCTACTTCTTCATCAGTGCGCTACCCCCTGAATTGGGCCGAAATAAGACCCAATGGACGGTTGAAAATGAATGGCCAACTAGTTGCATCACAACTAAAAACTCTAACCATAAATGCCGACGAGGTCTGGGTCATTGTCAAACCAGAAGCCTCCATGGTCCCGGACCAAGACACCCCTGGCTGCGGCATACTCAAGGCCGACACCCCCAACCAAAAGGATGTCCCGGTCCCCTTGAAGCATACCGATGTCCAGGCCGGGATCTCCGGCTATATCGCCACGGTGGAGGTCACCCAGCAGTTTCACAATCCCTTTGACACCAAGATCGAGGCGACCTATGTCTTTCCCCTGCCCCAGAACGCAGCCGTACACGACTTTCTCATGACCGTCGGCGAACGCACCATTCGCGGCATCATTCGCGAACGCCAGGAAGCCGAAGAGATCTATCAACAGGCCCGGGCCCAAGGCCATGTCGCGTCCTTGTTAACTCAAGAACGTCCCAACATCTTCACCCAGAAGGTGGCCAACATCGAACCGGGCAAGGAGATCGATGTCAACATCAAGTACTTCAATACGCTGGCCTATGACGACGGCTGGTTCGAGTTCGTCTTTCCCATGGTGGTCGGTCCCCGCTATAATCCGGCTGGCACCACGGATGGCGTCGGAGCGGTCGGTCGCGGCCAGACCGGCAGATCCGGTCAAGCCACGGAAGTGACCTACCTCGCCCCCAACGAACGCTCCGGTCACGACATCAACCTGACCTGTGACATCGATGCAGGCGTAACCATCGAGGAGATTGAATGCCGCTCCCATGTCGTGCGTACGGATCGACGTACGCAAAACAAAGTCAATGTCCAACTGAGCAAACTGGATCGCATCCCCAACAAGGACTTTGTCCTGCGTTATCGCGTGGCAGGCGACCACATTAAATCCAATATCATCACCCATCGTGACGAACGCGGTGGCTATTTCACCCTGATGGTCTATCCTCCGGCCGAACTCAAACACCTGCAACGGGCCCCCATGGAGATGATCTTCGTGCTGGACTGCTCGGGTTCCATGCAGGGGTATCCCATGGATCAGGCCAAGAAGGCCATCAAGCGAGCATTGATGCAACTACAAACCAACGACACCTTCCAGATCATCCGTTTCAGCAATAACGCCTCGCAACTCGGCCCGAATCCGATTCCGGTCACCCGGAAAAATATCCAAAAGGCCCTGGACTATGTCGATCGACTGCATGGCTCGGGTGGCACTGAAATGATCGAAGGAGTCAAGGCGGCCCTGAATTTCGAACATGATCCCGAACGTCTGCGTCTGGTCTCCTTCATGACCGATGGCTACATCGGCAACGAAAACCAAATCCTCACCGCCATTCACGCCCATCTTGGCGAGAGTCGCATCTTCAGCTTCGGAGTGGGTTCTTCAGTCAACCGCTACCTGCTGGATCGCATGGCCCAAATGGGCAAGGGAGCTGTGGCCTATATCGGGCTCAACGACGACCCCACTGATGCCATTGATCGCTTCTACCAACGCATCAGTCACCCGGCCCTCACCAATGTCACCATCGATTACGGACGTTTACAAGCTCAGGAAACCTTCCCCCAAATGCTTCCCGATCTATTTGTGGGTCGTCCCCTACTGGTCACCGGACGTCTGCAAGGCAACGGCAACACCAACATACATATCACAGGTAAGGCTGGCGGCAAAGCGCATAGCATCACGGTCCCGGTCAGCCTTGATCGAAGTGAACAACATCCTGCCATCGCCTCACTTTGGGCTCGCAAGAAGATTGAGCAACTCAGTCTCTACCCAGCCAGTGACACACAGAACGCTATTACGAACACGGCCCTGGCCTACAACCTCATGAGTGCCTACACCGCCTTCATCGCCGTCGACTCCAGTACTCGTACTCAAGGCGACCACGGCATCAGTGTAGCCGTACCCGTACCGGTCCCGGAAGGGGTACGCTATGATACGACCGTGCAGAACTAAAAGGAGACTCACCGTGAACAATCGTCTTTGTTTATCACTCTCGTTCTTGCTGTTGAGTTTATGCGGGTGCCAACATTACGTCACTCCCAATGAGGGAGTCCAATTAAACACCATGCTAACCACCCTTCCAGAGGAAGCCCATTCATCTAGAGAAGCCATGGCTTCTACAACCGTGGATCAACCTCAAGCAAGCTTTCCCGCTCAACTCGCTCTGGCCCGCATTCAATCCAGCGGTTATCGATCCCGCACTAGCTTGGGATATGGTTATGGTGACTATTCAATCGTGACAGTCCGTGACATCGAAACCGAGGAGGACTTTGAGCGGATTACCGCCTTGGAAGATTTGGCGCAAGTCGTTTCCATCAATCAGTTGCTCTTGCCCGAGCAGCTCATCACCGACCAACCGTTACGTCAGGCCGCTCAGCGGTTACACGCCGACATGCTATTGGCCTATACCATTGATACGGCATTCTTTGACCATGATGATGCTCGTCCCTTGAGCATCATCAGCCTGGGCTTGTCTCCCACAGTGGAGATACGAGTGGTGACCACGGCATCCGCCCTGCTAATGGACGCCCATACCGGTTATCTTTATGGCACACTCGAAAGCACGGAACAACTCAGGCAAAAAACGAGTTGGATGACCAATATCGACGCCTATGACGCACTGAGACTCAGAACGGAGCGTCTGGCTTTCGAGAAAATGCTGACCGAATTCGAGCAGAGCTGGCCGAAAATAGTCAAGCAATATAAACACTCATCCTTGATGTCCTCAACAAGGTCGAAACGATACCATACCGCACTGACTGCTAGCCATGAGGACATAGGCATCAACACCTCTGTTTCGGTTCCGGATGGGGTACGTTATAACACGACCGTTCCGACTAGCGACCGAGTACACCCTCAATGCGTAAGGGATAGGGTCCGTTATGAGGGGCTTGAGATGGGAGTTGAACTTTAAGGCCTTCTTGGTCCTGTGAAAAAGATAGGTTCGTGTCACTGCCTAGCAGGGTAACGCGCGTAACACGACCGGCTGACAGCGGTAGTGAGGTGATGATGGCCTGCTCCTGGGGCCAGGCCATGAGGGTGGCATAGAGTGTTGACCCTTTGGTGGTGAAGCGGATGTCACGACCGGTGTAGGGCTTGCCCTTGCCTTCATTGAAGCCTTGAGCATTCAATGCCGCTGCGTTTTCCAGGGCAGGGCCTTCTCCGAGAATCCTCCAGGGACGTGTGCCGAAGATGCACTCCTGATTGATGTCCATCCAGGTGGCGATATCTTCGAGGATTTGCAACTCCTTTTCGTCGAGACTGCCGTCGCCCCGCACCGGGATACTCAAGAGCATATTGCCGTTTTTGCTGACGATATCGATCAACATCTGAATGACGGTCTTGGCGTCCTTATAGCCGCCCCGCTCGTAAATGCCCCGGTCATAATGCCAGGAACCAATGCAGGTGCAGCTCTGCCATGGGTAGGGTTCGATTTCATTGCTGGCTCCTCGCTCGACATCCCAGACCAGACACTGACGCTGCTCGGGAGTGAGGATCTTGCCCAGGAGCACGGCCTCATTCTGGCCCTGATGCCAGGCCATGTTGCTATTGTAATAGTGAGCGGCGATCTTGAGCCCGGCATCGCTGATGGGATACAAGGGCAAAACCGTGTCATCGAAATAGACCAGGTCCGGTTGGAAGCGGTTGATCAAATCCAGCGTGCGGTTGTAGAACTTGTCACAGTAGGCCTGATCCGGTAGAGTCACGCCGTTGTCCCAATGCCACCGCGCATGAATGGAACGTAAGTTGTCGAAGCCCTCACTGGGGGTATGATCCTGTTCATAGAGATCCTGGGGATCATAGCCCTCCCACCACTTGCCCGCTCCATCGGCCTGGGTCAACTTGCCATCATAGGGAACGCCAGCCAACGGGCCGGTCTTATCTGCACCTTGAGCCGGTTCGTACCAGCTCCAGGCATGGGCCGCATGGATGCTGACGCCGAAACGAAGCCCTTGAGCGTGAGCTGCGCGGGCCCAGCCCGTCATCAGGTCCTTTTGAGGTCCCATGTTCATGCAATTCCACGGCTGGTATTGCGAATCCCACAGGTCAAAGTTGTCATGGTGATTGGCCAGGGCCATGAAGTACTGAGCACCGGCTCGTTTATACAAGGCCATCAAGGCATTGGGATCCCAACGCTCGGCCTGCCACTGACCGATGACATCCTTGAATCCCACTTGCGAGGGATGGCCGTAGTGCTCGCGGTGCCATTGGCCTTGCCAGTGATCCTCGGCATACATGTGGCGGGCATACCAATCGTTTCGCTCGGGTTGGCATTGAGGTCCCCAGTGGGCCCAGATTCCGAACTTGGCATCGCGAAACCAATCCGGACACTGGTATTGACGCAGTGACTCCCAGGTGGGAGCGAACGCTCCCTGCTGCATGGATTCATCTCGCTCACTCACTAAAACAATTTGAGCGGATTCGTTGGCGATTGCTCCTTGCACGAATCCCATCCCCACCAACAACACAACACCTATACGAGCCAATCGATAAACCATACTCAAATCCACCTAGTCCTTGAGTTCTTCATCAAAGCAGACCGCGACCTTGCCGCACTTGCCGCTGGCCATCAGGGCATAGGCCTCGGCGGCCTGTTCCAGGGCGAAACGGTGGGTGATGAGGTCTTCAGGACGGATCTGCCAACGGACCAGGCGTTCGACGAGTTCTTCCATACGCCAGATGTTGGTAACCCAGGAGCCGTAGATGGTCTTTTGGTCATGAATGATATCCGGTGAGGGAGAGAAGCTGCAGGTGCCACCCTCACCCAGGAATACGATCTTGCCCCACTTGCGCGTGGCCTGGATACAGGTCAGGCGGGCTTTGTCATTGGCCGAGCAGTCCACGGAGCGTTCAACGCCCATACCACCGGTCAAGTCCATGATCTGCGTGACATTGTCCGGTCCAGCTTCGAGGACCTCATCAAACAGGCCCAATTTTTTGGCAATGTCAACGCGTTCGGTAATGGCCTCGGTGCCGATGATCTTTTGGGCACCCATGGCCCGACACAACATGGCTGTGGCCAAACCCACCGGGCCTAATCCAGTGACCAACACGGCATCGTTGCCGCAGATGCCGATCTTTTCCAAGCCTTCGTAGACCGTACCGAAGCCACAGGCCACCTGGGCCCCATCCGCGTACGAGAGTGAATCTGGCAAGAGCACCAGGTCCTTTTCCTCGGCCAACATGTATTCGCCCATGCCGCCATCCCGCTGCCAGCCATAGGCCCGGCGGTAGACGTCACTGGTACAGGAAATCATATAACCACGCCGACAATCATTGCACAGTCCACAACCGGAGATGTGATAGATGATCACACGATCGCCGTCCTTGAAGCGACGACAACCGGGCCCGGTCTCGACCACTTGCCCGCTGGGTTCGTGACCGGCAATCATACCGGGTTGATAGCCCTCGGGACCCTTGCCCAGGTGTTCGTGATAGATACAACGAATATCCGATCCACAGATGGTGGAGGCCTTCATCTTGATCAGGACCTCGCCATGTCCGGGTGTGGGAATATCGAACTGCTTCATTTCAACGGTACTGTTACCGGGCAGGATCGCCCCAGTCATCTTAGCCATGCTTGATTCTCCTATATTTTGCTCACCTCAGGTTACGAGGCGATGGTGCCATCTAAATCCCACAAATCTTCCCAAGTCTGGTTGTCCTTCCAGAGGAACACCTGCCCCTTGATCAGGCGACAGCCCTTGTCAATGCCCGCAATCTCGGCCATCTCGGCCTCGGTCAAGGAATCGCCCAGGGCAGCCTCCAGATTGTCACGGTAGTGGTTCACGGAAAACGGGATGGGGATCTGTCCCCGCTGCACAGCCCACTTGATGGCGACCGAGGCCGGATGCAGACCGTGAGCCTTGGCGATCTTTAGAATCACAGGATCTTCGAGATCCACGGTGTCGTCCGGTGTGCGATCACGCTCGGGCCGACCGGGCGAACCCAGGGGCGAATAACCAATGGGCAGGATATCACGCTCCACACAGTAGTCGAACAGCTCCGGCTGTTGGAAGTGTGGATGGAGTTCCATCTCGTTACAGACCGGTTTGATGCGACAGTCCCGCAACAACAAGTCCATTTTGGGAATGGTCATGTTGGAGGTGCCGATGTGTTTGACCAAACCGAGATCCACCAACTCTTCCATCTGAGCCCAGGTCTTCATATAGTCGGCATGGATGTAGGGCTTGGCATCGAGGCTACGCGAAGACACATCGCATTTGGGCGGGTGGAAATTAGGGAAGGGCCAGTGCACCAGGTAGAGATCCAGGTAGTCCAATTGCAGATCGGCCAGAGACTGACGACAGGACCCAACCACGTCACCATGTCGGTCGTTCCAGACCTTGGAGGTGATCCACAAGTCTCCACGAGTCACCTCACCAGCCTGCCAGACCTCTTGCAGGGCCGTTCCGATCTCAGCCTCGTTGCCATAGACCGAGGCACAATCAATGTGCCGGTAGCCCAAGGCAATGGCATCCTTGACGGTTTGGGCGATTTGATCCGCAGAAACCGAATCCGAGCCAAAGGTCCCCAACCCGACCACGGGTATGGAGGCCCCGGTAGGCAATGGCTTACAGGGTACCAAGATGGGATCTTTCATGTGTTCACCTCGTTTATAAGTAACCGTTGTTTAACTGTCGATCTTGAACAATAAGGCATACATCGCCTAGGCAAAACGCCAATATGCGCAGTTTATCCACCAATTTGCGCATCAAGATATTGTCTACATCCAATCCAACCGGTATGTTAGGAAGCAGATATGAGTAAAACACGTAACATCATCTTAATGCTGGACAGCTCCCGAGCAGTGGATCGAGGAGTCATCCACGGGATCGTGCGTTACTCACACATGCGGGGTAACTGGTCCTTTACCCGCTTCAAACCACTCTTTCAGACCGCCCCCTTCAGTCCCGGCCAATCGGATACCGTCTTGCAACGACTCACCCAACTGGATGCGGACGGCCTCATCGGCTACCTACCCCCTGACCTACAAGAGAGCATTGTTCAACGTCAGTTTCCAGCCGTGGTCATTCCGGTCCAAAAGCTAATCGAGGGTGTGGTCAATATCCAACAAGATCCACAAGTCGGCATAGCGGGTGCTGAATACCTGTTGAATCAGGGCCTGCGTCACCTGGCTTTTTGCGGCACCTGTGATCGCTGGTCCGAGATCCGTCAACAGGCCTTCAGTCAACGTCTCAGTCAAGTGGGACTCGATGTCACGGTCTACCCGGTGTCATCAACAATCAACGACCGCGATTCCGAACTCAAAGACTTACAAGATTGGCTCATGACCCTCCCCCACCCAGCCGGCATCATGGCCAGTAACGATGAACGCGCCCAGGATGTAATCGAGGCCTGTCACCAAGCTCACCTCATCATCCCGGACCAGGTAGCTGTACTCGGAGTGGACAACGACGAAATGATCTGCACCCTGACGACACCTCCCTTATCCAGCATCCGACTCAATCCGGACCAGATGGGCTATCGAGCGGCCGAGATCCTGGATCGCCTCATCGACGGCAAATCCATCCACCGAAGAGAACTCCGCTTTGAACCGACCGGCATTGTGACACGTCACTCCACCGATGTCCTGGCCATGGAGGATCCACAGATCGTCCAGGCCGTACGCTTCATCCGCAGCAATGCCCGTCTCGACATTCATGTCACCGATGTAGTACACCAATCATCTCTATCCATTCGAGCCCTGCAACAACGCTTTCGTCGCACCCTGGGACGCAGTATCAATCAGGAAATCCGCCGCATTCGGATCCAACACCTCGCCGAGACGTTACTGGCCTCCAACCAAACCATCGGTCAGGTTTGTGCGGATTTGAGCTTCAAGGACATCAACCACATCTCGCGACTCTTCAAACAGGAAATGGGCATGACACCGCTGACTTATCGACAGCAATATGGCCAATCCTAGTTAACCGGAACAACTTCCACGGGTGCCCCGCAGTAGATGTTGTGAGCAATGGCGGTTTCCACGGCCTGAGTGGCGATGTCGGCCAGGTCGAGGTCCTGAGGGTAGAGTACATGTAAGGCGCCGATAGAGAAGTCCGAGCCCGAGCCGATGGCGTGGTACTTGGCGAACTCGGTCACGCACATGTCACTGGAGATATAGAAGATGCGTTGGCTTGTCACGACCAGGAAGCTGGCGTCCAGGTCGCCGAATGGAGTCTCCTTGTCGTCGCACTGGTCGTTGACAAAGGAATATTGATCATGCAGGGCCTTCCAGAGTTCCTTGAAAAAGGCAAAGACCTCCTGTTTGGTCTGCAGGGCCACCTCACCCTTCTCGGCGAGGAAATCATCGAGGATGTTATCGTATAAGGCCCAACTGGTACCGGCCAGATAGGCGTCGCCAATCTGACGAATCTTGGATTCCTGCATGTTGCCGTCACCGGGTTTGCTGGAGCCAAAGGTGTGCTGACTATCTGCGGCGAGGATGACGTGGTTGTTCTTCTTGATGGCGACGACGACCGACATAGGGTTTCCTTATTTCCAGTTTTCTTTATACCACTCGATGGCCTGAGCCAGGCCATCTTTAAAGCTCACGATCGGCTCGTATCCGATCAGTTCCCGCGCTGCCGTAATATCGGCCAGGGAGTGCTTGACGTCGCCGGCACGGGCCGGGACATAATTGGGTTGCACGTCCTTGCCCAGGGCTTCGTTGATCATGGCGATAATTTGATTGACGGTCAGGGCCTCGCCACAGGCGATGTTGACCACGGCCCCGCCGGTCTTGGTTTTACAACGGGCGGCCTTGAGGTTGGCCTCGACCACGTTGTCGATAAAGGTAAAGTCACGACTCTGCTCGCCGTCACCGTAGATCGTGGGCGCTTCATTTTGGAGGATCTTGGTGACAAAGGCAGGAATGGCGGCGGCATAGGTGCTGGTCGGGTCCTGATAGGGACCGAACACATTGAAGTAACGCAGGGCAATGGTGTCCAGATCGAAGACGTTGGCAAAGACCGAGCCATAGTACTCCCCCACCAGCTTGCCCACGGCATAGGGACTCAGGGGATTCGTGGCCATGGTTTCGATCTTGGGCAGGGTCGGGGTGTCGCCATAGGCCGAGCTGCTGGCGGCATAGACAAAGCGTTTCACCTTCGCGTCACGTGCGGCCAGCAGCAGGTTGAAGGTGGCATTGACACAGTGCTGATGACTCAAGGCCGGATCGTCCACGCTACGCGGCACACTGGGCAAGGCCCCTTCGTGAAAGACCACGTCAATATCACGCATGGCCGCAGCCGCCACCTCGGGATCGCCCATGTCGGCCTCGACAAATTCGACATGATCGATGATGTCGGCCAGGTTGGACTTCTTACCGGTCAAGAGGTTGTCCAGGATACGCACAGAACAACCTTCACGCACCAGGCGTCGAGAGATGTTCGACCCAATGAAGCCTGCTCCACCTGTGACTAGATAGCGTTCCATCGTGTAGTCCTTTTAACTAAGAGAATGTAGAAAGTAGAATTTAGAATATAGAAGAGAAGCATTACCACCTAAGACTACGTTCTTCTACATTCTACTTTCTATATTCTACATTCTAAACCTCATCACTGACTTCTCAAGTAATTCTCATCATCCGGCAAATTGGCCTCATGGGCTCGTTCCTGCACCAGTTCATCGCAACGTTCATTTTCCCTAATTCCTGCGTGGCCCTTAACCCACTTGAAGGTGACTTCATGCTCGTCGCAGAGGTCTAGCAAGCGTTCCCATAGGTCGGGGTTGATAGCGGGTTTCTTATCCGCCTTGCGCCAACCGCGACTGCGCCAACCCTGGGCCCAGCCCTTGGTGATACCATCGACCACGTACTTGGAGTCACTGTGCAAAGTGACCTTACAGGGCCGGGTCAAGGCCTCCAGAGCAGTGATACAGGCCAGCAGTTCCATACGGTTGTTGGTGGTCTTGTTGAAGCCGCCGGACAGTTCCTTACGGTGTTGGCCGCAGAGCATCACCACGCCGTAGCCTCCCGGACCGGGATTGCCCAGGGCCCCACCATCGGTATAGATCGTTACATCTGTCATATATTTAGTTCACAGTTTTTAGATCACAGATCACAGTTGTCAACTAGCGGGTTAAGTGACGATACTTAATGCGATGGGGTCGATCGGCGTCGATGCCCAGGCGTTCCTTGCGGTCTGCTTCGTAGGCCGAGTAGTTGCCCTCGAACCAACGCATCTGGCTGTCCCCTTCGAAGGCCAGGATGTGGGTGGCGACGCGATCCAGGAACCAACGGTCGTGGCTGATGACCACAGCACAACCGGCAAAGTTTTCCAGGGCCTCTTCCAGGGCCCGTATGGTATTGACGTCCAGGTCGTTGGTCGGTTCGTCCAAGAGCAGGACATTGGCCCCCTCCTTGAGCATACAGGCCAGGTGTACACGATTGCGTTGACCACCGGAGAGCGTGCCCACCAGTTGCTGCTGGTCCGTACCCGAGAAATTGAAGCGGGCCACATAGGCACGCGAATTGACCTCGAGCTTGCCGAGTTGGATGATATCCTGCTCATTGGAAACCACCTGCCAGATGCTCTTGTCCGCATCGAGCGTGCTGCGATCCTGATCGATGTAACCCAGTTGAACGGTCTGGCCCACCTCGAAACTACCGGCGTCCGGTTGCTCTTGACCGGTGATCAGGCGAAAGAGCGTGGTCTTACCCGCACCATTGGGACCGATGACCCCCACGATCCCACCGGCGGGTAGTTCGAAGCTGAAGTCTTCAAACAGCAGCTTGTCTCCATAGGCCTTGGTCAGGTTGTCGGCCTTGAGCACCATGTTGCCCAGATGCGGCCCGGGCGGGATGTAGATCTCCAGATCCTTGTCCTGCTTGACCACATCCTGATCGACCAGGGCCTCGTAGGCATTGATACGGGCCTTGCCCTTGGCGTGACGTCCCTTGGGACTCAGGTGCATCCACTCCAACTCGCGTTGCAGGGTCTTTTGTCGTTTACTAGCCGCTTTCTCTTCGATGGCCAGACGCTTTTGTTTTTGTTCCAGCCAGGAAGAGTAGTTCCCCTTCCAGGGGATGCCCTCGCCGCGATCCAATTCCAGGATCCAGCCAGCGACATTATCGAGGAAGTAACGGTCATGGGTAATGGCGATAACAGTCCCGGCATACTTGTGCAGGTGACGTTCCAGCCAGCCCACGGTCTCGGCATCGAGGTGGTTGGTGGGTTCGTCGAGCAGCAGGATGTCCGGTTTTTGCAGGAGCAGACGACAGAGGGCCACGCGGCGTTTCTCACCCCCGGAAAGCACCTTGATGGGAGTGTCGGCCGGAGGACAGCGCAAGGCATCCATGGCCATATCCAGGCGGGAGTCCAGGTCCCAGGCGTCGAGATGATCGATCTTGTCCTGCAAGACGCCCTGACGTTCGAGCAGCTTGTTCATCTCGTCGTCGTCCATGGGCTCGGCGAACTTCTCGCTGATCTGGTTGTACTCGTTGACCAGGTCCACAATCTCGCGCAGGCCGTCCTCGACGATGTCCTTGACGGTCTTGTCCGGATCGAGTTGGGGTTCCTGCTCCAGATAGCCCAGAGTATACCCGGGTGACAGCGAGGCCTGACCATCGAACTCGGTGTCCACACCCGCCATGATCTTGAGCAAGGTACTCTTACCCGAACCGTTGAGGCCCAGGATGCCGATCTTGGCCCCATAGAAATAGGACAGGCAAATATCCTTCAACACCACCTTGTTGGGTGGGTACGACTTGGTTAAACGCATCATCGAATAGATGATCTTTTCGGCGTCCTGACTCATGCAGGTCTCCTACGTGTATTTTGGAACAATCAATCTCGGGGAGTCACAATCACGCCCCCAGGCAAGCCGCTACCTTACGCGTTAGGGCAGAGATTGTCAATTGGCTCTACAAAAGGGTGCGGCGTCGCGGTTCAGCTAAACCGCGACGCCATCGTCTTTAAACGCGTGTGTGGGGACGTTTAAAGATAGTTCGCACCTCAAATCAGGGTAGCTATGATCAGGGATCACTGACCAGGAGGCTGAAGACCTGCTCGTCCTTCTGCAATGAGCCCTTGTAGGTAATCTCCAGGGAGTATGGACCGGGCAACTCAACGTTCTCGATGAGGACCTGTTCCACATTGTCGATACGGTTGTCTCCAGTGGTAGCGGTCAAGGCCGGTTGGTTGGGGTCCAACACAAAGGGACTGTAGACCTGACCATTGGGATCGGTAATACGCAGGTCCAGGTCATGGACCAGACACGGGGTGCTGTACTCGGTTTCGTCTGTAATCGTGGCAGCCGGATCGGTCCAACACAGGGTGGCCTTGATTCCCTCGCCCACAGCCAGCGGCAGAATCCAGCGATTCGAGAGGTGGTTGGCATCCAGGATTCCCTCGACCATGAGGGCCTCATTGGCATCGGTCATGGCCAGGGTGATACAGGCTAGCGCCTCGTTGATATTCACCAGTCCCCAGCCGTTTTGATAGTCGGGACCGGGATTGCCCAGGTCGTCGGCGGTATGAATCAACAGGCCCTTGATCGTGGAACTGAGTAGGGCCGAGTTGGGTTCGTAACGTTCATACAACTCGGTTAGCAGAGCCGCCCCGCCCGTGACCGTGGCCACGGCCATGCTGGTGCCGCTATAGGTATCGTAGCTGGTGTTGCGGTCGGCCACGCAGGAGTAGAGGTCCACCCCGCAGGCCACCACATCGGGTTTGATACGGCCGTCGTTGGTGGGCCCCCAGGAACTGAAATAGGTCATGCCCGCCTCGTTTATATCGCGATTACCGTCACTGACGGCCTCCTGCACGGCACCCACGACCATAATGTTCTTGGCCGTGCTGTCCGGCGGCAGGGAATCGTAACCGCCGTCTACACCATCGTCCCCCGGCCCCTCATCGCTGTCGTAACGCAGTTGACGCCAACGATAGCCGCCCCACTGATCCTCGACATAGACCTCATAGGTGGTGCCGTCCTCGGGAGCGGTATCGGCCCGGTCATTGCCTGCGGCACGAAAGGATAGATAGTACGGGGCTTGATAAGCGATCTCGTCCCACTGGGAGGTTTCCTCGTCGTAGAGACCAAAGAGATACGACTGCTGCTCGCCCACAATGCCATACCAACAGGGAATCGAGTAGCTGTAGTCCCACCCAGCCACATAGCCGTAAGAGTGGTTGGACAGCTGAATCGACTCGCTTTCATTGGGATCGCTCATGGCCATCTCGGCCACCTCGGCCAGGTCGTCATCATAATTATAGCTGAGGACCTGTGCCAACGGAGCCATGCCGATCGCCCGAGCCTTGATACCGGAGGCCCCAATGGAACCGGCCACATGGGTGGCATGATCGGAATAGCTGGTCGTCTCCGGACGCCAGGGATGAGAGGGTCCCTGTCTCTCCATTAACTCCACCCGGTCGGTCAATTCCTGATGAGTATTGCGGATGTTACCTGAATCCCAAACAGCCAAGAGCTGATCGGCTCCAAACAGGTCATAGGTCGATTCGCCTAACACCTCGGGGATCCCAATCGAAATAGCCGCTTCTAAATTACGGGTTTTAAAGACACGGGGCAGATTGTTACGTATCGAGACCAGCTGGAGATCGGTGCGTCCCTGTCGCCCCCCAATATACCAGCCCTCGCGGATGGCCCGCTGCAAGGCCTGACGACGATGGCCTTGGGAATGCTCGGCCAACCGTTGGGCGGTCCGGCTGCGAGCCTCGCCTGACCACGGTTTCGTGTGGGAGGGACGCTCTGTACGCCCCTGGGCAGTGGCGACCATCAATAGTATCACCATGAGAGAGACCTTGTGTACCAACGCCATTCGACCGGTCTTGGGCATCGAATACTCCATGTGTGGGTCTTCTCCTAGTTGCATCGTATGTTTTTCAAGTATCCTCGCCAGGCCATCACCCGGATCAATATCGAATACCTGATGGTTAGATGTCAAATCGACCCGCTATCAGCGATAATTCTGAGAAATTTCACAAAAAACGACCCTCCCCATTAGGACTCACCCCGATGGCATGACCAAAACCCCGCTTTATCCTTGCAGAACGGTCGGTTTTCTGTGATACTAGGTGGCTTTTATCTATGCGTAAGTGATGCAAACATAATGAACTGTTAAGCTATCAGGAGACCAAAAACAATGATAGGCTGCCACATTGGACGCAATTTCCAGGTGACTGTAGCGGGCGGGTCCTACCAAGACGGCCTGACCGCTGTCCTACAGGGCGCCCCTCCCGGGATGATCCTGACCGAACAAGAACTCTATGGGGATATGCTGCTGCGTAAGCCAGGTGCTGACGAATTGTCGAGCCCGCGTAAGGAACCGGACCTTCCGGTGATCTATACCGGCCTCAACGCCGCTGACACCGTGGAAAACGCCGGGAACAAAAATCACACCAACGGCACCCCCCTTTCGATCCTGATTCCCAACCTGGACCGTCATTTTATACACATCAAACAATATCAGGACACCAACCGTACCCCGCGTCCAGGCCATGCCTCCTATGCCTCGTTCGTTAAGTACGGACCGGATGACGACGCCATCGGCGCCGGTATCTTCAGCGGTCGCTACACCTCGACTATCGTGGCAGCCGGTTATGTGGCCAAGAAGATTCTCTTGTCCTGTGGCATCAAGGTCTTTAGCTATGTTAAAGAGATTGCTGGTGTGGCTTGCCCCGAAGTCGACTATGACCAGGCCTATGAATACACCAACAACTACAAACGCATGCGTCACGACCTCGACCCATTCTACCAAGCGGTTTACGTCAACAAACGCATCCATATGGACATGCGTTTTCTGGAAAAGATGGCGGTCCTAGCGGAAATCGAAAAGGAAATCGATCCCATCCGCGAAAGTGCCCCACGCATGAGCCAGCAAGAGATTGCCGACAAGTACGGCGTACACCACATCGTCAACTGCCCCGACCTCGACGCGGCCCAGGGCATGGTCGATGCCTGCAACAAGATCTCCGCCACGGGTGACTCGGCCGGTGGTCTAGCCGAAATCGTGGTGCTGGGCCTGCCCGCCGGTATCGGCGAGCCCGTGTTCTACAAGCTCGATGGCGAATTGGGCCGTATGCTGGGTATCGGCGCGGTCAAGGGTGTGGAAATCGGTTCCGGCTTTGGGACCAAGGACATGACCGGCTTCGAGAACAACGATCAGATGCATGCCGAAAACGGCCAGATCGCCTTCGAATCGAATAACGCGGGTGGAATCACCGGCGGCCTGTCTACAGGTCAGCCCGTGGTGGCTCGCATTGCGGTCAAGGGCACACCCACCATTGACAAGCCCCAGACCACAGTCGATAAGTACACCATGGAGACCACCCAGTTGGCGGCCATCACCCGTCGCGACCCGACCATTGTGGCCCGTATCTGGCCGGTGGCCGAGAACTACACCGCCCTGGTGATTCTCGACTTCCTCATGCAGCACTACGGCTATCAGGCCTTCATGGGTAAGGTCAAATAACGGTCGATGAAACCGTTCTCTCAAGTACACCAACCCAAGGGCTTGGATCTAACGATCTGAGCCCTTTTTTCTTACCACTGGCCTGTTTGCCGCTTGATGGGGATGAAACATACGAGGGGATTATTCGCTTCACTTTTTGCGGGGAGCGCACATAGTTAAAAGTATAAGCTCCTTGTTAACTCTATTTGCCTCAGGATAAATTGATGAACCTTCAAACCACCCGCAAGGTCGCGATACTGTTATTCATAACCACGCTGGCATCCACGACCGAAGCCTTTGAACAAACCGATACCATCGACGCCAATCTCTTTGCTGAACCACCCAATGCCTGTCGTCAACACCCCTGGTTGACCTATGACCTCTCGCGGGCCACACCAGAGCGGTTCGATCGTGAGATCCAACATTGGGCCGAGCGTGACACGGCCGGAGGGTTCTACCTGGGCATGGGCGGTGGTAACACGTCCAACCTGTCCGAGGAGTACATGCAAGGATCGGGACGGCAGCCCTCTGATCGAGGCGTCGGCTTTTTGAGTGACGAATACTTCGCCCTCTATGCCCACGCCATTGAAGCCGGGATTGCCAACGGGATCCCCCCGCTGGTGTTTTATGACGAGGTAGGCTACCCCAGCGGCATGGCCGGAGGGGTGCTTTACTCTAAATACCCACAGTACGGAGCCAAGAGTCTGGAGATGGTCGAGCAGAACGTGACCGGGCCCAACTCGGTGTCACTGGCTATTCCCGCGGGCATCACTCTGGGTGCGGTCATGATGAACCTGGAGACCTTCAAACGTATAGATATCAGTGATCAGATCGTGGACCAGAACGAATTGGCCTGTGACATCCCGGCGGGTCCCTGGAAGGTAATGGGCTTCTATCTCGATCCCAAGGCCTCCCTGGGGCAGGGTCGCAAGAGCGGCTATGTCGATTACCTGGACCCCGACGCAGTCCAGGCCTTTATCGAGATCAACTTCCAGGCCCATTACGATCACCTCAAGAAGTATTTCGGCAAGGTGCTGCAGATCACCCACTATGACGAACCCGCCCTGCACACAGCGAAGGGCCGCACCTGGACACCCAGCTTCAACAAACACTTCGAAACACTCTACGGTCGCAACCCCATGATCGACTACCCCGCCCTTTGGTACGACATCGGCCCGGACACGGCTGCCGCGCGTAACGCCCTGTGGGGCTTTCGTGCCCAGCTCTTCTCCGAAAGCTACATCAAGCAGATGGACGACTGGTGTCGAGCCCACAACATCATGCTCAGCGGACATCTCGATCAGGAAGAAATCGACAATCCTGTGCCCGTCAATGGTGACCTCATGTTGGCCTTCAAACACCAGGAGGTCCCAGCCATTGACGACATCTGGTGGTGGGGTCGCACCAACCGGGCCTACAAGCTCATCAGTTCAGCCGCCTACAACTGGGACAAACGCTTTGTCATGGCCGAAACCTATGCGGCTTATCGTGACAACATGAGTCCCGAGATTGTCTACAAGGTCGCCATGGATCAGGCCGCCATGGGTACCAACTTTCAGGTGGGTGCCCTGCCGCGGGATAAAACTCCCGAGAGCGACCGTTTCATCGGACGCCTCAGTTATATGTTGCAACAGGGACGTCACGTGGCCGATGTGGCCGTGCTCTATCCCATTGCCTCGCTGCAGGCCACCTATCGCTTCAGTCGCTGGGAAGGACGTGGTGCGGATGTGGCCTATGCCCGCGAAGGCGGTTATGTCCCGCCCGAGATCGACTACATCGACCTGGGCGAAATGCTCTTTCGCACCCTGCGTCAGGACTTCACCTTCCTGCATCCCGAGGTCCTGCAGAAACGCTGTATCATTAAAGACAACAAACTTGTCCTCAACAATGAAATCAATCGTGAATCTTACTCGGTGCTGATCGTGCCTGGCGGCAAGGTCCTCTCGCTCAAGACAGCCCGACAAATTCAGGCCTTTTACCAGGCCGGTGGCACGGTCATCGCCACCCGGGTGCTGGCGGAGAAATCCGTCGAAGCCGGTCACGACCGCGAGTTGCAAGAGATCATGGCGCAGGTCTTTGGTCTACCCAAACACGACCCCATGCAGGCTCGCTTGGAACGTCGATTGGATGAGTTCGAGATCTACTTCGTCAACAGCAATCCTCAAGGTGGCCGGGCCTATTTCCTGCCCGACTACAACCCAGACATGCTCCAGGCCATCATGCAGGAGACCGTGCCCGTCTGGGACGTGGCCATGAACGAACCGATGTGGCCCATCAAGAGCGCACGTCACTATGACGGCTCACTCACCTACATCCACAAGGTCAAGCAGAATCGTCATATCTATTTCTTTGCCAACTCCTCTGACCGTGATGTGGACACCGCCGTCACCCTACGGGGTCATATGGACCTGATGACCTGGAACCCGATGGACGGCTGTATCAGTGAATTGAACGAAACCTATTCACAGAGCGATCATGAATGTCTTCTCACCCAAGTTCAGTTGAAGCTACCGGGAACCCACGCGGTCTTTTTCGTAGAAAAGGAGAAATAAAATCCCTCCCCCAACCTCTCTCCTCCACGCAAGGGACGATTGACATCCTTGAGACATTTCATTACAGTCAAACGCATAGATGCGAATGGCTTGCCCCCAGCCTTTTACCCACATTCAATATAGAGGCTTCATTATGAAAAACATATGGACATGTTTATTCATCCAGTGGGTGGTCTCCTTGGGCTTCACCCTTCCCTTGCTTGCTCAAATCGATAGCACCCCGGTAGGGATTCCTGCCGAATTACAATGGCCAAGGGAGATTGAAACACCCCAAGCGAAGGTTGTGATCTATCAGCCACAATTGGAGAGTGTCGATGAAAATCGAATTCAATCTAGGTTTGCGGCATCAGTGCAGGGGAAGGATCAGGATGAGCCGGTCTTTGGCGCGGTTTGGATAGAAGCACGCATCGAGACACAACGTGACACACGCACAGTTCACCTGGTGGGGATCGAAGAGGTCAAACCCCGCTTTCCCGAAGCCACACCCGAACAGGAACAATGGTTTGCCAACCTCCTCAAACGGGAAATTCCCCAATGGAATATCGTTCTCTCCTTCGATCAACTCGTGGCAGGCGCTGAGATGGAAGCGGAACGCATCAAGGCGGAACAGGCTCTCAACAACGACCCACCTAACATTCTATACGTGGACCAGCCCGCGGTGTTGGTCATGGTCGATGGCGATCCGATATTGCAGCCCATTGAAAACACGGAGTTGATGGCGGTCATCAACACCCCCTTCCCCATGGTCTTTCGTAAAACGGACAAAACCTACTACCTCATTGGCAAGGAGGCTTGGTACCAGTCCCAAACGGTATCGGGACAATGGCAGGAGACCTCCAACCCTCCCGCAGACGTGGCCCTTTTAGAGAGGGAACCCTCAGACGACCAGGACGTAGACTCATCTGTCACGGCCGGCATGATCGTACTGGGGACAACCCAACCCACGGAACTGCTCTCTATCCACGGGGATCCCCAATTCGTTCCCTTCCCCGGCAACAACCTCATGGTGGTCAAGAACACAGACAACAACCTTTTGTACGAGGTCAATACCGGTAGTTACTACCTCCTGCTATCGGGACGTTGGTACCAAACTCAAAAGCTAGGCAGCACCTGGTCCTATGTGCCGGCCGATCAATTGCCCGCTGATTTCAAGGACATCCCGGCAGACTCGGACCAGGGCGACCTGCGTGCCAGTATCCCCGGGACCGAGGAGGCCCGAGACGCCGTGCTGGATGCCCAAATCCCGGAAACGACCGCGGTTATCCGTTCGGAGGCCACCCTCACAGTGGATTATGACGGCGATCCCGAATTCGAACCCATCAACGGCGCAGGAATCGATTACGCCATCAACACAGCCACTCCGGTCATTCATATTCGCGGCCGATACTATGCGGTGGATAATGGCATCTGGTTTGTCGCGGCGTCCGCTCAAGGGCCGTGGGTTGTAGCTGACTATGTCCCCGCCGAGGTCCAGGACATCCCTCCTTCGTCACCGGTCAACAATATCAAATATGTCTATGTCTACGATTCAACCCCGGAAGTCGTCTATGTCGGCTACACCCCCGGGTATACCGGCTGCTACATCCAACATGGCGTAGTCGTTTACGGAACCGGCTACTACTACCGTCCCTGGTATCGCCACTACTACTACCCGCATCACTTCACCTATGGATTCAGCGTCCATTACAGCAGGTACTACGGCTGGAGTTTTGGTTACTGTTTCTACCACGGCCCCTTTACCTTCCATTACGGTTACGCCTGGGGTCCTCCCCGTTACGGCGGTTGGTGGGGTCCTCCTCGCTATCGTCCCCCTTACTACCGGCCGCCTCATCACCGTCCCAAACCTCCTCGCCCTCCGGGACACCGGCCACCCAAGCCCACGCCTCCCATTGCCAATCCTCCGGGAGGAAACAGGCCCGTGCAACTGCCGGCCGGACAAAGGCCTCCACGACCGGGCAGTGGCAATCTCTACGACCAACGTCCCACGCGTGATCGAACCCGGCCCGCCACCCTGGACCGACCTACGGGTAGACCCGCGACATTGCCCAACGATATCATCACGGATCGAAAGGGCAATGTGTATCGCAGGGGACAAAACGGTTGGGAACAACGACAGAACGGCCAATGGCAACGGCCCACAACTCCATCACAACGCCCCACACAACGACCAACCCAGCCCACGCAACGGCCGACACAATTGCCCGGTCGTCCAACCGAACAGCCCACCCGGCCCAACCCAAGACCCGTGCAGGGGATTCAACCGCATCAGGTTAACCCCCAACAAAATCCCAGGAACAACAACCGCCAGTCTCTCGACCGTCAACTACAAAATAGAGACCGAGGTAACCAACGAACTCGTCAGTATTATCAAAATCAACAACAACGGAGTGCTGGCAACAGAAACACACCACGTCCCAACACCCCACAACAGGGTGCACGGAATAGACGAACCCAATAGCCCAACGTAACCTTTTATCAAATCTCACTCTTGTCCAAGATAGCGATTTGAAAAGGTCATAAAAAAGTATCTCCGGGATTGGTATACTTGTTTTGCTCAAAATAAGGAACCAATACAAACCGGAGATGCAATTATGGTAAAGGTTGGCAGTTTATTCACGCAAGTGCTTTCTTTGATAAATCGTAATGACTTTGCCCGTGCCGTTCGGCATTGGGATGCGGAACGAGGTGCCAAAGGCTTTCGTTGTTGGGACCAATTTGTGGCCATGATGTTCTGTCAGTTGGCTGGTGCCGATTCGTTACGTGAGATTTGTGGTGGACTGTCCACTGCGATGGGCAAACTGACTCATTTGGGCCTCAAAGAGGCTCCGGCTCGCTCTACCCTGAGCTATGCCAATAGCCACCGACCGTGGCAGCTCTTTGAAACGATGTTTTATCATGTGTTCAAGCAGGCCGATTCACTAGCGGATCAGCAGAAGCGACGCTTTCGCTTTAAGAATCCCTTGGTCAGTATTGATGCCTCAACGATCGATTTGTGCCTTAGTCTGTTTGACTGGGCCAAGTTTCGCCGGAAAAAGGGAGCCGTCAAGCTACACTTGATGCTCAACCACCAAGGATGCCTACCTCAATGGGCCTGTCTGAGTACCGGCAATGTCCATGAGGTCAAAGTGGCTCAAACCCTAGAATTTGAGCCAGGAACGATTGTGGCCATGGATCGTGGCTATGTTGATTACACCCTGTTTGATCGGTGGACTCGCCAAGGCGTCTGGTTTGTCACACGATCCAAGACCAATATGGCCTATCGTGCCGTGAAGAATCGTCCAGTGCCGCAGCGTGGTTCGGTCTTAAAAGATCAAGAGATCGTTTTAACAGGCCATTATGCCAAACAGAAATGCCCTAGACGGTTACGTCGTGTAGTCGTTTGGGACGCTGAGAACCAAAAGGAACTGGTGCTTTTAACGAATCACATGGACTTTGCCGCTAGTACCATTGGTCGGATTTACAAAGACCGCTGGCAGATCGAACTGTTTTTCAAGGCGATCAAGCAGAACCTCAAGATCAAGACGTTTGTTGGGACCAGTGAGAATGCGGTTAAGATTCAGATTTGGACAGCATTGCTCTGTATGTTGGTCTTTAAGATTTTACAGATGCGTTCTACGTTTGGATGGAGTCTGTCGAATCTATCGGCCATGCTAAGGTTTAATCTCTTAACGTATCGGGAGTTATGGTCATGGCTTGACAAACCGTTTGAAACGCCAGCCTTGGGGCCTCCAGAGGCCCAGTTGATGTTGTTTGAATCGTAATTGGACAGCATAATGAAACAGAGGTCAAAAAAGAGCTATAACCTAAACTCAGAACATTCGAACAACTTGTCCGAAACAAGTGTTTCGGCAAAGGATTTTAAAGTGTAATCAGCAAATGCTGATTATCTTGGACAGCAGTGATCAAATCTAATAAAAAAGGCCGCGAGCTTTCACTCACGGCCTTTTTGCATTCCCGTAGGAACCCTCTCGTTTATACCTTGAACTGCCCCACCATCTGCTTGAGTGACTCCGAGAGCTTCAAGAGATCCTGGGCATTGGTGTCTACCTGAGAACTGCTATTGGACATCTCAACGATAGTCGCATTGACCTCGGCAATGTCCTGAGAAATGCTGGCCGTGACCGTGGAACTTTGATTGACGTTCTGATTGACCTCTTGAATTCCATGGGAGGTCTGCGAGACGTTGTTGGCGATCTCGCGTGTCGCGGCCGATTGTTCTTCAACCGCGGTGGCGATATTGGCCACTACCGAGTTGACCTCTTCAATCACGGTAGAGATCTCACTGATCTGCTCCACCGTGGTGTTGGTACTATTTTGAATGGCACCGATCTTGGCCTCGATATCCAGTGTTGCATCGGCAGTCTGCCGTGCAAGCTCCTTGATTTCGTTGGCGACCACGGCAAATCCCTTGCCCGCCTCACCCGCTCGTGAGGCCTCAATCGTGGCATTCAAGGCCAACAGATTGACCTGCTCGGAGATATCCGTAATGGTCGCGATGACCTTGCCGATGGACTGGGCGGCATGGCCCAATTGATCCATATTACTCGTGGCACCCGCAGCCCGCTGTGAGGCGTCACTGGAGATTTCCCGAGCCTTTTCGGCATTACGGGCGATTTCATCAATGGTCGAAGACATCTCCTCGGCAGCCGTGGCCACGGTATTGGTATTGGTGGTCGACTGCTCCATGGCCGCAGCCACATTGCCCATGTTGGCGCTCATCTCCTCAGCAGCCACAGACAGGGCATTGGTTCTTTCCGACACACTGTGTGCCCCGTTGGTCATTTGCCCGGAGATGTGTGAAAGTTGATTTGAGGAGGAGGATAACGTCTCCATCCCGGCACCGATGTCCTTGATAATCCCTTGCAGCTTCTCGATAAAGGTATTGAACCAGGTCGCCAGTTCCCCGATCTCATCGCGGGTGGAGACCTTCAGACGCATGGTCAAGTCGCCTTCACCCTGAGCGATATCCTTGAGCCCAGCGACTGCGGCATTGATGGGACGCACCATAATACGGGCCCAGGCAAAGATCAAACCGAGTGTCAAGGTCATGGCCAAGACGCCCACCAACACCGTGACCTTGAAGATGGTAGCCGAGGCGGCTAAGAATTCCTCTTCATTCTGTGTGGCGCAAACGGACCAACCATTGACACCCACAGGCGAAAACCCTGCAATCTTATCAATGCCTTGAAAGGTATAGCATTCCACGCCGTCCTCACCGGATGTCATGCGGCGAGTCAATTCGGCCATCTCGGGAATCTTGGTAAAATCGAGGTTCAATACGTGTTCGGCTTTGGGATGGGCCAACATAAGCCCCTTGCTATCAATCATAAAGCCGTAACCAGTCTCACCGAGCTTGCGCTGGGCCACCAATTGGGTGAAGTAGTCGGCCTTAATCACCAAACCGACCAATCCCTGCAGTTGACCGTTATTGCCTTTGACCGGGGCAACCACATTACAGATGGGCTTGCCCGTGGCCTTTGAGATGATCATCTCACTGACGATCGCGTTGTCACTCTGCCTGGCACGCGCAATCATCTCCTCTTTAGAAAGGTCAATCCGCTGATAAGTTCCCCCATTCTCCAACACACCGGTGTAAATCATTCCTTGAGGATCAGCGATGAAGATACCTTGATAGTGCTCTCCCATCTGTGCAAACTGGAGCCTCAGATCATCGACAGTCCCCCTTAATCAGATCACCACAGGCCTCCACACCATCGGTTTCCACTGCCGCGGTTAACTCTATCATCTCGCGTTGCGCAGCCATGGAAGCGGCCTTACCGATCTCCGCCTGCAAAATTGCATTGATGGTATGGGCCAAATCACTGGCAATGCCTTGAGATTGTTCAGAAGACAAATCCATTAAGGCAGATCCGGCCTTAGAGTAAGACAGGCCTCCAATAATGACCATGGGCACCAAGGCAATGACAACACCGCCCATCATTAGTTTGGAAGAAATCGAGTTCAAGTTGAGTTTCATCAGTTGCATCCCCTTAAAAAGTTCTTGTGGAGGACCTACTTAACCCCCAGTTCAAACAACCCCATCATATATGTCTCGATTTATACCCCATAGACGTCCCATATTGCGTATGGGAGCCATGAGCACATGACTCCATATCGGCCCGTCACAACAAAACTTTAACAAGATGTCTAAATATAAACGATTACAAGGCATCGCCTCTAGCCTTATGGGGCTTTGACTATCCTCTGCGCACAAAAGTATGACGCTCACGTTTTTTATAACCCTCTCCATCCCCCCCCCTTGACAAACATGATCATTTAAACATATAACCAAGAAAATCCAAACCGATTTACGACAAGAGTCAATATGCAGGCAAAGGTTCACATCGGCATCGCGGGCTGGTCCTACCCGGATTGGAAGGGGATCGTCTATCCCCGCCGCGTCGATCCCTTAACCTATGTCAGCCGCTTTGTGGACGCCATTGAGATCAACAGCACCTTCTACCGCCCGCCCGAGGCCCGCCTTTCAGAAACCTGGCTGAAAAAGACCGAGGCACGCCAGGGCTTCTTCTTTACCGCCAAGCTACACCAGGATTTCACCCACCATGGGCATCTCGATCCTGGCATGGTCGAAAGTTTCCATGAAGGCCTGGCCCCTCTCGTGCAGAGCGGACGCCTGGATCGGCTGCTGGCCCAGTTCCGCTACGACTTTCAGGACCAGCCGGCCCATCGGGAACAGCTAAAACGCCTGGTCGAATCCTTCAACGAGACCTTCGACCTGGTTGTCGAAGTCAGACACGTCTCCTGGCAACAGCCCGAGGCTCTGGAGTTTGTGGCATCCCTGGGCGTAACCGTGTGTAACCTGGACTACCCGGTCGGGCCGCAATCCTTTAATCCCGACCTCTGCACCATCGGCTCGCAGGGGTATTTCCGCTTGCACGGTCGCAATCACGAGAAGTGGTTCAGTCGCTGCAGTCGAGACGAGACGTACAACTATTTCTATAACGAAGAGGAACTGGCCCAGATCCATCAGCGTATCGATCGCTTGAGCCAGGCCCTCAAGACCCTGACGGTCATCACCAACAACCACTACCAGGGGGCCGAACTGGCCAACGCCCTGGAACTCAAGGCCCTGCTCACCGGCCAACGGGTCGAGGTGCCCGAGCCCCTGCTGGAGGCCTACCCCCATCTTAATCGCATCAGTGTCAACCGCACCCTATTTGATGAAGAGACCTTGCCATGATTTCACTAGCCCCTGCCCCCCCTGCTAACCCACCGCTCTGCCCCCTGGTCGAAGGTTATGTCCCGGCCGGTTTTCCTTCACCGGCCGCCGACTACGAGCAGGCTCCACTGGATTTGAACCACCACCTGATCCACAACCCGCCGGCCACCTTCTTCATGCGGGCCTCGGGCGACTCCATGATCGGTGCGGGCATCCACTCCGGCGACCTCTTGATTGTGGACCGCAGCCTGGAAGCCCGCAGTAATAGTGTGGTGATCGCCGTGCTCAATGGCGAGATCACGGTCAAGCGTCTGATCCTGCACCGCAACAAGGTGACGCTGGTCTCGGAAAACGACCTCTACCCCGACTTCATGGTGATCGGCGAGGATGACTTCCAGATCTGGGGCGTGGTCACCCATGTCATCCATGCCCTGTAGGTGTCCTATGCAAACGGTCTTTGCCCTGGTCGATTGCAACAACTTCTATGTCTCCTGCGAACGGATCTTCAATCCCAAGCTGGTGGGCAAGCCCGTGATCGTCATGTCCAACAACGACGGCTGTGTGGTGGCCCGTTCCAACGAGACCAAGGCCCTGGGCGTCAAGATGGGTGTGGCCGTGTTCGAGGTCCGTGACCTCATCCGCAAGCACGACATTCAGACCCTCTCCTCCAACTACACCCTTTATGCCGACATGTCCAACCGCGTCATGACCACCCTGGCCCAGCTCTGTCCCCAGATGGAGATCTACTCCATTGACGAGGCCTTCCTCAACCTGGGCGGTATGCCGGGCACCCTGGAGGACTACGGGCGCAAGATCCGCGACACCGTGCAGCAATGGACCGGTATTCCGGTCAGCGTAGGCATGGGTTCGACCAAGACCCTGGCCAAACTCGCCAACGGCCTGGCCAAGAAGTCACCCAAGGCCCAGGGCGTCCTGAACCTGTTCGACTCGCCCTACCTGGACCACGCCCTGGCTCGCACTCCGGTCGAAAAGGTCTGGAACGTAGGCATCAAGTCGGCCATCAAACTCAAACGCCAAGGCTTCACCACCGCCCTGCAGCTGAGTCAGGCCAACAAGCCCTGGATGCGAGAGGTCTTCGGTGTGGTGGGGCCTGCGTACGGTCTATGAACTGGAAGGAACGAGCTGTTACGCCCTGGAGGACAACCCGGGCCACACGTCAATCGGTCTCGGTCTCGCGTATGTTCGGCCAGGACATCCAGACCCTGGAGGGCCTGCAACAGGCCATTGCCACCTATGCCGCCCGCGCCGGCGAGAAGCTGCGTGAGAACGGGTTGGCCGCGGGCCTGATGACGGTCTATGTCACCACCAGCCGCTTTATCAAGCACCGCTATTTCAAGGCCCGCACCATACGCCTCGATGTCCAGACCAATGACTCGGTGGAACTGATCCGGGCGGCGGAGGCCTGCATGCGTCAGGTCTTTCGGTCCGGTTATGCCTACAAAAAATGCGGCATCGTCCTCAACGACCTGGTCCCCGAAAACCGCACGCAACTGGGCCTCTTCGACCACCTCGATCGCGACCGTGCCCAACGTCTCATGCAAGCCATTGACCACGTCAACCGCACGCAAGACAAGCCCTTGCGCTGGGCCGCCGAGGGACTGGGCCAACCCTGGGGTGTCCAGTTCAACCAGCGCTCGCCGCGTTATTACCACCCGTTGGGACGATACTGCCCCAAGGCTAGGTCTGACGATATCTGCTACAAGGTTTGAATAATGGCTGAGTACCAACCTGTGGCATAGGTCTCGTAACCGGGAGAGTAGGCATAGGCAATCAGGGTTTCTTCTCCATCAACCACATCGATATGATAGCCACGAGGCTGACCCTGAATGGCCTTCCAGGCCTTCTCGGGCAGTGCCAGGTGACCGCGGAGTTCCTGTCCTTGGGTGTCAGCAAGGATTAGACCGTTGGCATCAAAGAGACACACACGGGTATGGGCCCATTCCTCAGGTTCGATGGGCGTGTTCTTGACGATGTTCTGGGACAGCTCGGTCCAGTTGAAAATAATGCCCAGGGCCCCAACCGGACGGCCATGCACATCGCCGTTTTCACGGACACAGCAGGAATAGATCAGGGCGTGTTGATGGGCCACTAAAGCACTGGCATGGGCACTTTGAAAACCATATTCCTCGCCACTGCGGGTGGCCATGGCCTCCTGGAACCAGGGTTCGTTTTGTTGATTCATCCCTACACTGTGGTACTGCTTGGGCCGACCATTGGCCACCACCGTACCGTTCAAGTCACAGAGCACCAAATCGTAATAGACCGTGTATGAATTGAGGATGATCCCGAGTCGCTTGGAAGCGTAGTTCAGGGCATCAGAGGTTTGATCGGCCAGGGCCTTGGTGAGGCTATCGTCCGTGGCCCACCAACGCACGTCACAGGAGCGTTCGTAGAGATTGCGGTCCACCAATTCGATATTGGTCAGGGCCAGATCCGCCAGACGCGTGCCCACCACACTGGTCTTGAGATGACGGCTGATGTCGAGCAGTTCGGTGATGGGACGCTGAGTTTCGTTTTTCATGCTGATGGCAATCTCCGCCGTCTCCTTGCTCAACCTTTCGATCTCATTGGCCACCACGGCAAAGGCCTTCCCCACATCACCGGCACGAGCCGCCTCGATCTTGGCATTGAGTGCGACAATGCGGGTGGTCTCATCCATGTTTTCGATATTATGGACCGCATCCCCAACCTCCTTGGATACCAGTTCGGCCAGACTTTCGATTTGCTCAGAAATCGATAGTTTTTTCTGCTCTTCTTGCAGTAACATAGAAACACTCCTTCTCAGTATTGCAGTTCATGTGTCACAGGAAATCCTTCCTATCAATCAAACTACATTATTGACGCGATACAAAACACACTTAACAAAGGGATCACATTTACAATAGTTTTTGACAATTTTGTCACCATAGGCCAATTAAGACAATCTCAACAGGGTCTGTTTCAAGGTGTTGTTTTAGGACCTTGCCCTTTTCAACGTCCCCCTCTATCTCTCACTGTTTCCTGGATGCCCCCCCCTGTAAAAGTCACGACCATTAAAGCTTCACTTAAGATTCAAGACAAACTCCACCCAGACACCTATAAAAAGATTGGCAATTCCGTAATCTTTACAACAGCCCCCGTTGACAAATAACCTAATAAAAGATAGTGTTTCTATTAACAGTCAAGCGAGCGTACTTGTTTGAACCTTGAGATGAAGAGGTAACCCTTCTTTGCCTTTGATTCATATAGAAGTACTTTACATTCAATCGTTACCTTAAGACCAGTATAGGAATATCCGATTGGTTTTAAGAGAAAGTAGCAATTCTATTACATTCAGCAGTAGAAAAGGAGAAGGACCATGAGGAATCCATTGAGAGTCACTGTAACGTACATGCTCATATTAGGGCTATGTACGATCGCACAGTCGGCCGCGTTTGTCTCTGTCCCGACGGACTATGCGACCATTCAAGAAGCCATCGACAACGTGGATGTTGGAGGGACGGTCTATGTCGAAGCAGGCACCTACACCGAAGACATAACCATCGACAAGAACATCACCCTCACGGGTGAGGGTGAAAACGATACCCTGCTCATGCCAACCGGTACAGGACCGATCATCACCGTATCTGTAGACGATGTCGATATCAACGGGCTAGGTTTGACCAACACCCTGCAAATGGTTGAAGGGATTCGCG
Organism: Sedimentisphaerales bacterium; assembly: GCA_963662565.2. Taxonomy (GTDB): domain Bacteria; phylum Planctomycetota; class Phycisphaerae; order Sedimentisphaerales; family Anaerobacaceae. The sequence goes on from CAXXXG010000017.1 coordinate 34,700, forward strand.
TCGTCGCTCCGGCCACCACAGGTTTAACCGTCAGTAATATCGACTTCACCAACATGGGTAACAACCCCGGCCCCGGCAATGCCTTCGGCATCAACATCACCAATAACTTCAGTGGACTCAATGTTTCCGATTGTAATTTCATCGCCACCAACCTGGGTGAGTACTCGCGTGCCATCGGTGTCTTTGCGGGCAACAATCTCTTGCTCAGTGATTTCAACGTCAAGGGTTCGACCTTTGCCTATCATTTCGTGGGCATCTACCTGCGTTCGGACATCAACGGTCTAACCGCAACGGACAACACCTTCGGCCCCTTCGAGATCGAAGACTGTAAAGCCGCAGTCGCGGGCATCTACATCGGTGACGGTAGCCAAGGGAATTTCGACATCCAAAACATTACCGTTACCGGCAACACCTTCACCCACTATGGCCGTGGTGTGTATATGTGGAACTATTCTCATGGCGACTTCATCGGCCAAGTCGATATCAGCGACAACACCTTCACGGACACCATTTGGAGTTCTCCCATCCGCTTTATTGGCAAGTTGGATCCCGCCACTCAAGTCGCCACCCTGGAAGGCCCCATCAATATCACCAACAACACCTTTACTCAAAGCCTTGACGTCGGCGGTTCTGGAGACGTCGCTTTGATCAGCATCAGGGCTGGAGGAGAATCGGCCACCAGTCAAATCAATATCACTGATAACGACATGACCTTCAATGGCCCCTTTGTCTCGACCGCACATGGCATGAGATTCCGTGGTCCCGTCACCAATGTCACAGTGAGTTGCAACACCCTTAACGGCAACAATGCCGGTGGCACCACCGGAGCACCTCCCAGTAGCTCTGGCATCATCGTAGCCACGGATGATAGTTGGCTGGGCCCCATCTCCAGCAATGCACAGGTCGATATTTCCAATAATATCATTAGTGGTTTCGACAATGGCGTCGTGGTTTTTGACATGAACACCAACACCTACGGCAACCTCCCAACAGGTGCGGTACTCGCCATTAATGACAACTCCATCACCGGCAATGGTATGGGAGTCCTTTCAGGTGCCGGTGAAATCACCGACGCCAATGACAACTGGTGGGGAGATGTCAGTGGTCCCTCGGGGATAGGAACGGGCTCAGGAGATCCGGTCAGTGACTACGTCTCGTTCACCCCGTGGAGAACGGCGGAAGTCTTACCGTGCGGTAGCCCTTATGCTCCTCAGTGCAGTACCCACGAAGCCAAAGTGATCACAGCCACCTCAGCCAAACTCTCAGGTGCCCTCATTGATAACGGCAACCTGGACTGTAAATGCCGATATCACTACGGGCCTACGGGCAGTGCAATGATTACGACGGATTGGAGCCCCATCCGCTACATCGATTTCACCTCGGTGAGCGATCTCCTACCCAATACAGAGTACAGTTTCCAGATTGAAGTCCGCAACGGATCAGGTTCGGATCTGGCCCCGGTCAAGACCTTCACCACACAATCCTTGCTGACCCTCGGCTCCACCGAAGGTGGCTCTGTAGTCACTCCGGGTGAAGGCAGCTATGACCTGGATGCGGGAACCGTGATCGATGTGGAAGCTCAAGCCGATCAGATGAGCGTCTTTGTCGCCTGGACCGGTTCGGCTGTCGATGCCGGCTTGGTGGCCGATCCCAATGCGACCGCGACCAGCGTTGAGGTCACCGGAGACCTGAGCCTGATCGCCGAATTCGTGGCCAAGCCCAAGGTCGTCTGGGTCACTGAAACCCGTGACATCGATTCCGATGGCATTCAGGACGACCAGGATTGGGTCGACCTGCTCGTCGCCAATGGCTACTACGTCATGGCCGAGCCCGATCGTTACCTGACTCTCGGTGATCAAAAGGACGTCAACGACGCCAACGACTACCTCGGTGAACTCAACGCCGCGGACCTGGTCGTCATCAGCCGTTCGTCCAGTAGTGGCAACTATGCCAACGATGCCAACGAGATCGCCAACTGGAACTCGGTCATGACCCCCATGATCTGCCTGAGTGCCTATCATGTGCGTAGCTCCAAGCTCGTCTGGGTTGATTCGACCAGCATCGCCAATGACAATCTCATGCCCATGATGCAGGTCACGGACGCCAACCACCCCCTCTTCGAAGGTGTCACCCTCGAAGAAGGTGGCTATATCACCCTGGTCGACACCCTGATCTTCGGTGAAGACTACCAAGGCACCACCTTCCTCGCGGCCACGGACATGGGCAATGCCACGGTTCTGGGAACCCACCTGATGACCTACCCCTGGATTGCCGAATGGACCCCAGGCGACGAGTACTATGACGGTGCCGGTCAGATGGCCGGTGGCAAGCGTATGATGTTCATGGCCGGAACCCAAGAGACCAAGACCGACCCGATTTATTATCCGCAAGGCGCCATGAACCTCACGGATACCGGTGTCCAGGTCTTCTTGAATGCCGTCGAGTACATGATCGGCTTCAATCCGGTCGATCCTGGCATCGACAACCTGACCCATCAGTACACCTTCGAAGACGGCACGACGGCCGACCTGGTCGGTGGCGTTGATGGCGTATTGTACTACGATGCCAACATCGTTGACGGTGCCCTGGTTTGTGACGGGACCGATGACTACATGGACATCGACGGTCCTGCCGTGGATGTCAACTCTTACGAAGCACTGACCATGGTGCTTTGGTGTGCTCAGACCGTGGACAACAGCTGGACCATGACCAGCTGCATGGGTTCTACTTGGGACAATGGTTATGGCAAGAACTATGTCAACGTGACCTCTGCCCGTGGCGACCAGATGAACCGCGGTGCCATTGCCATCACCCCCGACAACGACGCTCCTTGGGGTGACGAAATCGGCGTCTCCAGTCCGGAGATGAATGATGGTATCATGCACCAATATGTGCTGACCATCGATGCCACCGAATTGGCCTACTATGTGGACGGTGCTTTGGCCGGTACTGCGGAAATGGGTGACACCAGCCTCAGCGATCTGGACAATGACTACATCTACCTAGGTAAGGGTATCTACAGTGTGGATGGCGAATGGGCCGGTTCCATCGGCAGCTTCAGCCTCTACAACAAGGCCCTAACGGCCCAAGAGACCCTCTACCTCTACCTCTCCGGTGAATAATCGCTAGAGTGAGAATGCGGTAACAATCCAGGCCCTGCCGCTGACGCGGTGGGGCCTTTTTTTATCTATAACGAACAGGTAGCGATATCCGTTGTTGATCAAACGCAGGTCAACGACTGAATATCCAATACAACCTTCAGGCTACTGGATGTCGCCCCTCGGTAGGTCCCAGTGACAGGCAAGGTCAAGATCGGATCCGCTGAGGTACTGAGCGTCACATAGTAATGATTACACGCCACCCCGTGGGTCGGATCGAATGCACGCCATCCTGCACCAGGCAAAAAGACCTCGAACCAGGCGTGCAACTCCCCCGGTTCATCACTGTCTTCACCGAGCAGGTATCCGCTCACATAGCGACAGGCCAAGCCCAGTTGTTGACAGACGGCGATGGCAAAGACGGCAAAGTCACGACAGGATCCCTTCTTCTCTTGCAAGGTATCTAACGGATCGTTAGGAGGTCCTTGTTCGCGTTTTTCGTACTCAAAGCTCTCTCCGATCCAGCCACAGAGATTTATGAGGAAGCTAATAGTTTCAAACTGACTTTCATTGAGCAGGTCAAGAGCAAACGTTTTTAAGTCCGGCATATCCTGACCCTCCCCAAGGTATGGCCCCAACAGAGCCAGCCACTCAGGAGGATAGACCATGGGCAACCGAATACAGGAACCAGGATAGATCAGGAAATCAAAGGGATTAAAGGCATGCGTCTCCACGATCGAACGAGACTCGATGCAAAACACATCAGTCATCCCCTTGAACCAGGCAAAGGTGGCAGCCGTGCCGTTGGTTTCCAACACATGGCTCGACCCTACCGGACGTGGCTCCATGACAATGGCACTGGCGTGAACCTCAATGTGCGGATCGGATCGAGGGGTCAAACGCAGAGTATGCGGTCCCAAGAAGACGCGATCCATATAATGGTACTCAGTTCGATGTTTGATTTCAACTTTCATGTCACCCTCGCTATTGTTGACCCTCGTGGTACTTACGGAGCAATTCATTGGCCCAGTCCTCGGGGAACTCTTCGATCCCCTGCGAAATCTTGGCCTGCCACCAATTGGAATACTGCATCATCTGTTCATGGGTTAGACGCTGGGCCACCATGCAATAGCTGTCCTTACGATAGAGTAGTACGTCCACGGGATAGCCCACATCATTGGAACTGATCTGTGTGGCATTAAAAGACAAGAAGGCCACCTTCAAGGCAAAGTTCAAATCGGATTGATAACGAAGAGCTCGATCTAAAATCGGCTTGCCCTGGCTGCTGTTGCCAATGATGAAATAGGGATTACCCTCGCCCACCTCTACCCAGTTCCCCTCGGGAAAGATCATAAAGAGTTTGTGTTCTTCATCATCTTGAAGTTGACCGGCAATCAAGGCATGAATGTTAAATTCGTAATTCGATTCCTGCAGGGCCTTACGATCCTCCTGGGCCACGCGTCGAATCTGGGCGCCAAAGGCATTGACCAGCTTGTAAAGCTTCTTGTATTCAAAACCGGACTCCTCGATGATCTCATTGAAATAGATCATGGCCTTGTCCCGTAAGGCTCGCAATCCGGAGGTCATCAAAAAGACGGCATGGTCGCCCTTCTCTTGCTCAACCACCACCTTTTTGGCAGTTAGGGTTTGATTACCCGCAGTAATCCGTGTATCGGCTAAGCCGACCAGTCCATCCTCAACCTTAATCCCCAAACAATAGGTCATGAATCACTCACTTTCTTATCGTGGATAACACAAAATCTAAGGACACTTGAAAAAACAATTGAAGATTTCGCTACTGAGCAGGTTGAGTTTGACCTGAAAATCATCCAGATACTCATGCAGTCCGTAGCTAATCACGTCATGGACATCATTAAAACTCAATTGGCTAAGCAGTTTACCAATTTCCTTTTCTGCGGTGTTGTTAAAGGCCCCCACAGACGTGCCGGAAATGGCATGCAACGAATGGTTCGACTCCAATAAACAAAAGAACACGGCCCGAGGAAACTCGCGGTCGAACAAGAGCAACTGGATGATGTCACGATAGTCGAGCTTGCCGTACTTCATGCGATAGACCTGGTAGGCACTGGTAGACCGTAACAGGGCCGACCACTGTAGATAGTCCAAGGGCGAACCGACATCCTCGATGCGGGGCAACAGATAGAAATACTTCATATCCAACATGCGGTCGGTCTTGTCGGCCCGTTCGATCAGGCGTCCCAAATTGGCGAAGTGATAGGCCTCATTATGGATCAAGGTTGCATCCATGATCCCATCAAAGAGATGGGCCCCGTTCTTGATGTGGCGATAGAAATCCGACAAATTCTCGTTGTCCACCAGGGTGGCTTCCTTGACCGAAAGATAAAGTTCATTGATGTGACGCCACAGTTCACTGGAGATGATCTCACGTATGGTGCGAGCGTTTTCCCGAGCTTGGATCAGACAGCTTAAAATCGAATTGGGATTGTTCTTGTCAAAGGTCATGAACTCGACCACAGCGTCGCGTGAGTAATCCTCGTATTCAGAGACAAACAAGGCGTGATCCCCCGTGATCCGTACCAGAGGCTGCCACTGTTCGGCGATATCGGGAGGTAAATCCATGATCAAAGACAGATTGACATCCATAAAACGGGCATAGTTCTCAGCCCGCTCGATATACCGACTCATCCAATAGATCGAATCCGCTACCCGACTAAGCATGGGTACTCTCCCCTTTCGTCTGGCCTAAAACCCAGGTATCCTTGGTGCCTCCCCCTTGCGAGGAATTGACCACCAATGATCCCCTTTTCAGAGCCACCCGACTCAACCCCCCAGGGATGACGACCGGGCTATCACCGAGTAGGATAAAGGGACGTAGATCCACATGCCGCCCCTCCAGATGATCGTCGATCAGGGTGGGAACGCGTGACAGGGACATCACGGGTTGAGCGATATAGTTACGTGGGTCTTCATTGATCTTATCGATAAATTCCGCTCGCTCCTGCTTAGTCGAGGAAGGCCCCATGAGCATCCCGTAGCCCCCGGACTGATTGGAGGCCTTGACCACCATCTCGCCAATGTTCTCGATGACATGTTGCCGATCCTGAGGCCGCCAACACAGATAGGTCGGGACATTGGGCAGGATTGGATCCTCCTTGAGATAGTATTGAATGATCTCCGGGACATAGGCGTAGATCACCTTGTCATCGGCTACCCCTGTTCCCGGGGCATTCGCCAGAGCGACGTTCCCCTGGCGATAGGCCTCGAACAAGCCGGGCACACCCAACATGGAGTCCTCTCGAAAAACCAAGGGATCCAAAAACTCGTCGTCCACTCGACGGTAGATCACATCCACACGTTGCAATCCACAAGTGGTACGCATATAGCAAATGTTGTTTTCGACAATGAGATCGCGTCCTTCCACCAACTCCACGCCCATCTGTTGAGCCAGAAAGGAATGCTCGAAGTAGGCCGAATTATAGATCCCTGGAGTCATGACCACGACCGTGGGATGGGCACGATCCGAAAGGGATTCGAGAATTTCCAGCAGGCGTAAGGGATAGTCACGAATGGGCTGAACCTGTGTCTGTTCAAAGAGCCGGGCAAAGGCCCGTTTCATAATCTCACGATTCTCCAACACATAAGACACCCCGGACGGCACACGACAGTTATCTTCCAGCACATAGTATTGGCCGTCCGAATGCTTGATCAGGTCGATCCCGCTGATATGGGCCCAACGTCCCTTGGCCGGATGAAGTCCCATACAGGCCTTGAGGTATCCCGGTGACGAATCCACCACCTCTGCAGGAATCACACGGTCTTTGACAATCTTACGCTCGTTATAGATATCCTCTAAAAATGCATTGAGCGCGATCACACGTTGAGCTAACCCCCGACGGAGTGGCTCCCATTCGGAGGCATCGATAATACGAGGCACCAGATCAAAGGGCATGGTCCGTTCCACGCCTTCACCCTCATGGTACACATTGAAGGTGATGCCCATACTGAGATAGGCCTTTTCTGCAGTCAGTTGCTTGGCCTTGATCTCCTCTAGGCTCAAATCAGAAAGATGAGTACCAAACGTATCGTACGACATCCGCATTTGCCCTGGTGTGGCAAACATCTCGTCATAAAACCCTTCGGTCTCATACTGCTGTAATACACACTTCATAGGACCTTCTCTCCAAGCTAAATCCAAAATCAGCAGAGAAACATCACTCAAATCACATTACTGATGCAATAATCATACCACTTAACAGACAAGTCTTATTTGGTACATTTTCAGACACTTTTGTTGTTAGCCTTTATTGATTTGACATTTACGTCACACTAAACATGATCATGTGATTACACTTCTTTCCACTGGAATGTTAAGATGTTCCCCCACTCCCCCTGCGTCACCCCGCCTATGAATCCGTTGAGAACGACTATCTCGACCAGGTCCTAATCTCCCAAAGATGCCCCCCCCCTTGAGATCCCAGATCCTACCCTCCATCTCCCCACTCACTAACAATAGCCCGATCTTTTAATCTTACTGGCCATTGAAATGCTATAAACATCGTCTACATCATCATCTGTAAAATAGAAAGTGAGCCTTATCTCCGTTTACCATGAATTTTCTGACTCCATTTGTTACACACCCTTCTCATGTTCAGACAATTCATTGACAGCGAGATACCATGGGGCCTTGGCTGACCACCAAATACCGAATTCAGGCTTAACGCCAGGATCCTCGTCAAGAGAACCGGCGGGTATCACCATCTTCTCACCGGATCGGGTCACATGAGGCATGGGTGAGCCACAATGCATACAAAAGCAAGTCGCAAAGCTCTTTGCTTCAGGGAGATCATATCTTTTTACATGCTCTTCACCGCTGACCCAGCGAAACTGAGTTGGATTGACAAAGATATTCGCAGCATGGGCAGTACCCGTCGCCTTTCGACATCGAGGACAATGACAATAACAGAAATGGGAAACAGGATTGCTGTATTCATATGTTACAGCACCACAAAGACAGCTGCCTTTATGCATCTTCAACGTATTCACTCCTTATCATGCAAGCCATCGGTTACCAATTGACAATGCACTTGCCACCGACTAATTGTTTAGAGTTCTCAGTATACTCGTGAAACTCAATCCTGATGCCACTTGGATCAGTTGTCCAAGCCTGCCAGGAGTTATCGACACCCATCTTCTTATCGCTAACCTCAAAACCTGCATCTCGAATCCGAGCGATAAGTGAATCCAGGTCTGTCACTTGGATCGCAACATGGTTGATGTTGCCCACCAGGCCGGGATCACCTTTGAAGACCTCAACAAAGGTCAAATTGCCAACCTGGATGTAATAGCCAAAGGGGTTTCCATCTTTCTCGAATTCAAAACCCAATTCTAATCCTAAAGCTTCAATGTAGAAGCGTTTGGTCAATTCCAGGTCAGGAGAATTAATGCAGATGTGAGCGAGTTGCTTGATCATGGGTCCTCCTGATCTGTAAAGGGAGATCAAGTTACAGTGATCACCGTCATTTTTCAGAATGCTTCAATACCAGTCCGAACAACAACACTTTCTCGCATAGGAGATACCCGTGATACAAATTCTTTCATATGAGGCGCCTCTGAATGCACGTTGAGCGTTTCGATGGATTCCCATTTTTCATAGAGAGTGATACAATTAGGATCTACCGCTTCTTGTTGTTCCGACCCACTAGCCATCTCTCGTGTATAGTCATACATGAGACACCCGGGCTCAGCTAAAACGATGGGACGAATCCGTTGACACTCAACTAGGAATTCTTCCATTTTTCCTTTTTTAATAATCATCGTAACGGAAATGTAAATCATATTCACTCCACATGTGATCTCAGAATATTTTTTAAAATCTCTGACGAATATAGCAACCCCTGAAACAGCTGGTTAGAGACCAATTATCTTTTCGCCAATGATTATGATCATTGAAACTCGCCCAAAACGCCTTGTCAACCATGACATCTCATTTTCAACCTTCAACGGATTTCAGATGTAGGTAGAGATTAAGATCAATTGAGTGATAAAGATGAAATGAGAACTGCATGAACAGACAGCCAGTTCCTCCGAATAGCTATAAAGCTAAAACCCCCGTAGTAAGGTAATATCTCCATACACCACGGGGGTTCTGCTCCAGAATTCGTTGAAGCAAAGCCAATACAGGTTCAGGTTAAATCGTCCTGTCTCTCCATCGACAGCACGAGTGATACCCTTGGGATTTCCGATTCCCCTGTCATTCGTTTTGGAGGTCATCGACAAATTGAATAGGATAAAGTCCAGGGAAAGTAAAAATCGAATCATCCACCTCAACGTTTTCTATATCAAGGATGCTCCCGGTAGGCCATGAGTTGATGAGGATTTTAGTGAAATCACCCAGATTTTCAATTTTCTCACAAGAAGGGAACGGAGCAGGAGGGATTCGAACCCCCGGAACCTTACGGCTCAACGGTTTTCAAGACCGTCGCAATCAACCACTCTGCCACTGCTCCAGATGTCGCCGGCCCCGCTGGGGACGATGGACAAGAACGCTATTCTAGCGAGCTTATCGGCTGGTTCAAGGGGAAAATCCACCTAAAATTACCGTCAGCGTCACTTCTGGTCGGCCAGGGGCTTGCATGCCCAGCCGTTGTCGCTATAGTAGCAGCCATGGAAGGCCTCAAAAAATCGATTGCCCTGGATGACGAGAAGATTCAAGCCACGATCTACCGGCTCTACCTCCGCATTTCGGATCGTTTTCCGGACTCAAGCCTGGCCGCGGTATGCCAGAAGGTCTATGACCTGTCACGGCAAACCCGACAGACTCTACGCTGGATTTCGACTCCGAACTGGCCTTTACGCTTAGGGGTTTATGCCTTCATTCTCCTGTTGGCCTTAGTCTTGATTGTCTCGCTCTGCCAGATCGAGCTATCGACGGATCGAATTAGTTGGGCGGACTTCGTTCAAGTGACCGATGCCTTCCTCAACCAAATCGTCCTGATCAGTGCCGGGATCTTTTTCCTGGTCACCCTGGAAAATCGTCGCAAGCGACAGCGTGTGATCAAGGCCATTAACCGACTGCGGAGCCTGGCCCATATTGTCGATGCCCACCAACTCACCAAAGATCCGGAACGGCTCTACAACCTCAAGACCGCCACAGAGCACAGCCCGACGCGGGACATGACCGACTACAATCTCGGCCGCTATCTGGATTACTGCACGGAGTTGCTTTCTTTGATTGGTAAGCTCGGATTTCTGTATGTCCAGGATTTCCATGACCCAACTGCAACCGGCGCGGTCAATGATCTCGAAAGCCTGACCACGGGACTGTCACGTAAGATCTGGCAAAAGATCATGATCCTACACCCTCAGACCGAACCCTTACCCCCGCATTCCCCGTCTGGAAAATCAACCACCCCTCAATAAAATCGATAAACCGCCTTGCAGAACAACTCCCGGATACGTTCTTCACCGCTGCGATAGTCATTGTAGAGGACATAGAGATCGGTCTTACGATCCAGGGGCCAGGAAAAGAGATTGGTGAGGTTGTGACGATCCTCCGAGGTCTGCTCGGCCGTGACCTTCAAGCGTGAACCCCAGGGAAAGTGATAGGTGGTGACCAGGCGAGCCAGCCAGATTTCTTCATCGCCTTCGACCCGGTCCATCTCGCGAAGATTGCCACGAAATTCCGTGGTCAAACGATCGGTTAACTGATAGGGCTTGCCCAACCAATACTCCTGATAGGGTTCCTCTTCATAGGTCCCCTCGGCGAAACCGATCTCCCAGGAACGCCAATAGTCGATCTCTTCGTAGTATTCCAAGCGCACTGAGTTCGAGGTGTTCTTGTAGGGCCGATGATAATTGTCAGAACGCGAGAGCCAAATCTCCCAAACCTCCTCCCAGCAAAGCCCCAAACGCTCGCTGAAATCGCGCAAGGTGGTCTGGTGATCGTCGTTTTCATAGAGGGAGGCATCGGCATTGAAGCGAACCCAGCTCAAGGCCCCGTCCTCGAAATCCCAACGGGTATTGCCCCAGACATCCCCTCCTCGAATATTACGGCGTGGGATATAGCCCAGGTCCGGGCGGAAGCCGCGTGAGATATCCTTGAGTCGTACACCCCACCAGAGTGGCTTGCTGCCCCCAGACAAGGTGGCCTGGGCCGCATAGGCATTGTTGTCTTCCTGATCCTCGGTCTCGATGGCATTGGCATCATGCAGCCCGAGAACCTGGGCGAAAAAACGCGTGGTGCTGCTTAGATAGTGACTGACATCCATACCGCCGGTGACATGCGTGCCATCGGTCCGATGCGACAGGGTCCAGATCCCTCCGACCTGGGAATCGTCACCGAAATAACGCATCACCCGTCCGACGTGATAGTTGCCTGTCACCAGTTTTCCTTCGCGATTGATGCGGCCATAAACATCCACCAATCCCATGGACCAATCCTGCCCCTGGCCGGTGACCTTGGCCCCGACATCGATCTCGCTAAAACGCCGCGTGTAGTACACATTCAAGGGCGTGTCGAACAACTCACTGCCCTCGCGAAAGAAGGGACGCTTTTCCTCCAGAAAACGTTCGGTGTCACGCAACTCGATGGTATCGGGATCGGCCTCGACCTGACCATAGTCCGGATTCAAGGTAAAGGCACTGGTCATGTTCTCATTGAGACGCAGGGTTACGTCGGCCCCGGTGGACAGTTGGGTACTGGACTGACGCAGGTCACTGGTGCTGCTGAGATAGGTCTCGACCTGGGGATGGCGATCCAGGAAAACCTCACTCAAGTCCAATCCGGTCATCAAACCATACTGACGCGGAGAGGCAGCCTCGCTATTGAGGTAGGTCCACCAACTGCGACAGGGAATGGACCGTTCCGAACGCATAAAATTAACGCCCCAAGTCATGTCCACACCCGGTTCATACAACAATCCTGTCATGGGAATCCGCATCTCGACAAACCAGCGATCCTCCCCCACGGTCGCCGCCGCCTCCCATTGACAATCCCAACTGCTATCAAAGCCATAGAGGCCATCGCGTGCATCGTAACGGGTGCCCACGGTGTTGACCACAAAGACATAGGCATTGCGCCGATCGTGAAAGGTGTCCAAACGCACCTCGACATAGTCCTCGTTCCAGAGGGGCTTGTCATACTTGCGTTCCGCCGCCACAATCGCTTCGGGATGAGGTTCGAGACACTCAAAACTGATGTAGATTGCCTCGCGATCGTAAAGCACCCGTAGCCATGTTTGCTCATTTGCCAGGGACTCGGTTTGAAAGCTGGTAAAATCGCCCTGTGCCGGGGCCGTCTGCCAGGCTGGCTCATTGAGTACGCCGTCAATCACAGGGGGAACATCCGTGTGAGTCGCTTGAAATTCACGAATAGAGCCCTCGCACCACCCCCACACGGGGAGCCAGGCAACCATCACCAAGATCCATCGACACAACAGAGAACTGGGGCGTTTCGTCATGCAGTCATCCAAGAGTTCATAAAAAAAGGGGACCACAACCTGGAAACACCAAGCGTGGCCACCTCCAATTTTTCGGCCTTATGACACACTCCTAGGGATGTGTCTGTTATAAATACGGAGAAGGCGAGACCAACCTGCTGAATTTCTCCTAGAAAGTTTGAGACGATGAGTCTACCGCTGACACTCAGGACAGACATGACTGCCCCGCCCGGCGACGACTCTTCGTTCGAGGGTTGTCCCGCACTGCCTGCAGGGTTGACCCTGGCGCCCATAGACCTTGAGTCGTTGACGGAAGCGTCCCATGTCGCCATAGGCATTGCGATAGTCGCTAAAGGTGGTCCCCCCGGCCTTGATGGCACGCCGCAACACGGATTTGATGTTCTTGAGCAAGGCCCCTGCCTCTTCCAGGCAATCGTCAGCCGCACGTGTGGGCAAGAGGCCCGTGGCAAAGAGGGATTCGTCCACATAGATATTACCCAGGCCCGCAATGCGGGTTTGATCCAGGAGCAAGGCCTTGACCGGACGCGGGGTGTGGAGAATCTGGACAAAGTGAGCCAAACGCATGTCCAGGGCATCGGGGCCCAAGCGTCCCATGCCCGCCCGTTCCATCAGGGCCTCATGATCCTCGTCATCCCAGTGATCGAAGAGCCACACGCGACCGAAACGCCGGGCATCGACATAGTAGACTTGCGTATCATTGTCCAGGGTAAGGGTCATATGGGTATGACCGGGAGCCTCCTCTCCTACCTGACCCTGTAAGAACTTGCCGGTCATGCCCAGTTGAACCACCAGGGCCACTCCCGATTCCATGATCAACTGAAGACGTTTGGCCCGACGTGTCACCTGTTCAACACGTTGTTCGCTCAACTCGGCAAAAAATCGCGGCCAATGGTCTTGCCCCGGTCCCTTGAGAATCACGGGTGAATGCACCTCGGCCCGTTGCAGAATTTGCCCCTGCATGATGTTCCGCAGGCCAATGGCAATATTTTCAACCTCTGGCAGTTCCGGCATGGCTAGCCCCTGTCATTTCAAGAACGATAGACCGGTGAGACCCAGGTCTCCTTGGGACCGGTCTTGCTGTCACAGGCCCAACGGATGCCCCGCTGCATGATCTCCAGGGCCTCGGGCACCTTGAAGTCCGCAGCCACGTGGCCCAGCGAGCTATAGAACACCCGCCCCTGGCCATAGGTCTTCTTCCAGACCACGGGCATGACACAACCCTCGATCCAATCGTCATGGTCCGCGTTAAAGGTGGTGGTGGCCAGGACCTTGACATTGGGATCCACGTGCATGAAGTATTGTTCCGAGTGCATCTTAAAGGGGGACAATCCCTGAGTCATGGCATCGCGATGATCGACGATGTCTACCGTGTAATCGATCACTCCGCCAGGATGGGCCACCCACTGACCGCCGACCATATACTGATAGTTGGTATTATTGCGAAAAGAATCGCCCGTGCCGCCGTGCCAACCGGCCAGGCCCACCCCTGATTTGACGGCGGTCAGTAAGGCCTTTTCCTGTTCACCGGAAATCTGGCCCATGGTCCAGCACTGAATGATTAAGTCATAGCTCTGCAGGTCTTCGGTGACATAGGCATCCAGGGAATCAAACACACTCACCTCGGCCCCCTGCTGCTGCATCCAAGGCACGAACAGGTCACGACATGGCTCAGGTTCATGGCCATCCCAACCGCCCCACACGGTAAAGATCCGCTTGCCCTTGAGCGATCCCAGTGGAACCGCAGGGCTGTCACTGGCTTGCACCACCGCATTCAAGCCCACAGAAGCCAGCAGGCTCTGTCCCAAAAAGGTTCGACGTCCCATTGCATTTGACTCCATGGTTGCACTCTCCACTGATTAAGGTTTGGAATGACGGCGATCCCCATCCGCACTGTCCACCGAGGGCTTGCCGGTCAGGGCCTTGAGGATCTCACTGGAGACCGGCGGACAACCGGGCACAAAGATGCCCTTGTCCTTTTGATTGCGCATACAGTTACCTACGCAAAGAGTTCGTTCTGGTAAATCATCATGTCCCTTGCCAATAGCGATGTTGACAGGTCGCTCATCGGACGGGTAATAGTCAAAGAGTTGGTCTCGATAGTTCTTGAGAAACAGCAGCAGGGTCGATTGACAGGCACTACACGAATTGCGATCCCAGACCGTGACATCCGGGAATTGGATCTCCAGATTCTGCGGCGGCCTGGCAAAGGGATCAGCCCAATCACGCCAGTGATTGGGTACAATGTCAAGTTGCTCCAGGTCGATGATCCCATAACCACGTTCGGCACCCAAACGCAGATACGGCACGTCCAGGGCACTAAAACCCATCAATCCGCAGGCCACAGCATCGGCGGCAAAGGGATCGACACCGACCACTACAACATCCAGGGCCTTGGACTGTCCTGCACTGGGCCCCAGCCCTTCCATGCCCACGGTACCGTCAATGATTGACAGGTGCGGACGCAACACGCCCGACAGATCCGCAATAGCCACATTGATCGGTTTCTCGTCACAATCCTCTAGCGCAGGCAGCATGTGCAACTGCACCTTGCTGCGTCGCCACAGACACCCCTTCATGTTCTTGACCGCCAGGGTGGCCCCGGTATGCATGTGCATCTTCATCACCGGGATCGAGACCACCGCATCGAACTCCAACACCTCGGGACAAACCCGCAGGGAATCAATCGCCCGTCCCTCGGGTACGGGCACTTCTACAAAGGGACGAACGTCCATATCGATCAAGGGACAGTCCCGCTCTTGACACACGGCCGTGACACCGGCCTGTTCAAAGGCCTCCAGCACCTTGATGCCGGTAATGGGACTCTCACCCACGGCCACCTCAGCCCCGGCCGCGCGTAACACATCAATCGTCGCTGCGACCACCTGTGGATCGGTGTTGACCCCGTCACCGGGATCGGCCATGCGTCCGACATTGGGTTTGAGCAACACCCGCTTGCCGGACAAGCCGCTTAAGTCCATCGCCTCCAGGGCGGCGCGGGTATTGGTATAGGCCCCTTGACCATGGGTCACCACCACGTTGCGTTGCTGCTCATGAGTAAAGAAGGGGTTGCCCTCGGTCATGGTTGGAGGTGCTCCACAAAATAATCACACAAACGCCGCCAGCCATAGGGAGAGGAGGTGGCCCCATGCCCGGAACCGGGTACGATGAGCATGTCAAAGTCCTTGTCCGCCTTGATCAAGGCGTTGGCCACCTGCATGGTAGTGGCGGGATCGACATTACGATCCAGTTCGCCTCCCACCAACAGCAAGTCCCCTTGCAGATTGGGGGCCAGGGTGACATTGCTCTGGGCCTCGTAGTGCGGACCGATGGGATAGCCCATCCACTGCTCGTTCCACCAGGCCTTATCCATGCGGTTGTCGTGACAGCCGCAATCGGCCACGCCGACCTTGTAGAAGTCGCCATGGGTCAGCAAGGCCCCCAGGGCGTTCTGGCCGCCGGCACTGCCCCCATAGATGCCCACGCGGGTCACGTCCATGTAGGGATACTTCTGGGCCGCGGCCTTGATCCACAGAATACGATCCGGGAAACCGGCGTCCACAATGTTCTTCCAGCACACGTCGTGAAAGGCCTTGGACCGCCAGTTGGTGCCCATCCCGTCGATTTCAACCACAATGAAGCCCAAATCCGTGAGCCGATCCGAGCGATAGGATTCGCGGAAACCCTTGGGCGTGAAGGCCCCATGCGGTCCGGCATAGATAGCCTCGATCACCGGGTAGCTCTTGTTCGGATCGAATTCCATGGGCCGATGGATGACACCGTAGATGTCGGTGACTCCATCACGTCCCTTGGCCACAAAGGGCTCGGTAAGCGGGCGTCCCTGGGCCAACAGTTCACTAGCGTCAGCCTCCTCCAGGAGACAAACCTCGCGACCATCGGCGTCACGTAGGACGATCTTGGGTGGATGGTTGACCGTGGAATAGGTATCGATCAGGTAGCGTTGATCCGGGGACCAATCGATGGAGTGATTGCCCGCCCCTCGAGTCAGGAAGGTCAGGCCTGAGCCATCGAAGTTAACGCGGCCGTAGTGCATCCAGTAGGGATCCTGGCCCGGAACCACCCCCACAGCCCGGAACCAGATCTGGCGTTTGTCTTGATCTACTCGCTCGACCGACCGGACCACCCACTCGCCTTGGGTGATGGGATTCTTGACTTGACCGCTGTTGAGATCCACCAGGTAGAGATGGTTCCAGCCGCTACGCTCGGACATCCAGATCAATTCCTGACTTTCGGGCATGATGTTGAGATAGCTCTTGCTGGAATAATCGAAGAAGGTCTCACAAACCTCGTCCACCAGTTTGATCATACAGCCATCAACCGCGTTGACGTCCAGAACCCGCATGACCTGATGGCCGCGTTGGTTGAACAGGAAGATAAAGCCGCTACTGTCCGGTAGCCACTCATAGCTGTCAATGCTCCAAGGATTGGCAAACCATTCCGGATGTTCCAGGGGAATCTCTTGACCGGTTTCCACACTGAACAAGTGAGGCACACCGATAGGCAAGTCGTCACCGGGCTTGAGATAGGGATAGGACTCCAGCTTGGGTTGCAACTGATCGGCGGGTGAGGAATTGACCATGTACACGGTGTGGTGTTCCACCTGCGGGGTCTTCAAGGCAATGAGATATTGGGAATCCGGCGACCAGATCACGTTGGGCATGGTGGCCGGGGCCTCGGGCATCGTGTAGTTCATGCCCACGGCCTGATCCAGGTACACGTCCTTGTGATAGGTGTCCTCCTCGCGACCATCTTTGCTCAAGACCCTATCCACACCGGGTTCGGCACTGCGTAAACACAGGTTGTGATCCCTGACATAGGCTACCCACTCCCCATCCGGACTGGGAGCATTCTCGGCCTGGGGACCACGAGGCCCACGCGGGCCGGGACCGCGACGTCTCCCCCAACGACCACCACGTCGATCCGGCTCACGACCATCGATGATGGCCAGGCCGACCTTATCTTCGGCCTCGAACACGGCCAGGATCTCTTGGCCGTCAGCCTCGGTCACCATCCAGACGTGACCGCCATAGGTGTGTTGCTTGCGACGTTGGCCAGGTTCGAGGGTGCCGTATTCCATTTTGATCCCGCCGTTATCCATCCAATGAATCTTCACAGGACGGTCCAGGCGGTTAACGAGGATCAAGGTCGTGGATTCACCCGTTCTAAGACTGGGACGTGGGAAACGATCAAAAGGCAGACCGGTACTGCCGGCCTCCAGGTCATTGACCTCGGTCACGCTGTAGTCGATTGGGTTCAGCCTCCAAGAGATCTCACCCCCTGACAGGCCGATGGACCCATCATCGCCATAGGACAGGGACTCAAAGGGTAACTTATCCGCCTCGATGGTCTCGCCGGTCTGCTCGCTAAGAATCTCAGCTAGACGGGCATGATCAAAGGCCGGTTCCCTCTCGCCCTTGACCGCATCGACATGGACAAATTCCTTGGCCCCGTCGGCCAGTTCCACGCGATACCAGAACTCATTATTGTCGGCCAGCCAATGGGCCTGTACGCGATCGCGATAGACCTGGGCCCCTGCACAAACGGGCAGACATACCAGGACAATCATCACCCAATTCAAAAGACGTCGACTCATGATGTTTCCTCACTGTTAACGAGTGGCAATACCTTGTTGTTTGAGATGGTCCTTGACCTCGTCGATCCCGACTTCTCTACGGTGAAAGATGCCCGCAGCGAGTCCGGCCTCCACATCGGTCTTTTCGAAAACCTCACTGAAGTGTTCGACTGCGCCGGCTCCGCTCGATGCGATCACGGGAATGGTCACGGCCTGACTGACCGCCGCAATCAATTCGATATCGAAACCGCTGTTGGTGCCGTCCTTGTCGATACAGTTCAACAGAATCTCACCGGCTCCGAGCTGCTCGCAGGCCTGGGCAAAGGTCACGGCGTCCAGGTCACGACCCTCGCGTCCGCCCTTGATGGTACATTGATACCAGCAGTAACGTTCGCCCTGCGGGCCCGGCACCTCGGTCTCGATAAGGTGGTGCGAGCACTCGTCCGGACTGGCCACATAGACCCGGCGCGGATCCACGCTGATGACCACGGCCTGGTTGCCATACTTGCGGGAGATCTGCTCGATGGCACTGAGGCCGGTCTTTTGTCCCGAGGCCAGGTAGGCCTCCACCACAGTGACCGCATCACTGCCGATGGAGATCTTGTCCGCCCCGCTGCGGAAGTAACGGTCTGCGACCTCCAGTGAACTGTAGGTGCGGCCGTCTTTGTCGGTGTAATCACGAATACCGCCACCAATGGTCAGGGGTACGAACACGTTTTCTGAGGTCCGGCGCAGGACCTCCAGCATGGGCATGTCTTCCAGGGGGAAGTCACGATAACCGGTGATGTTGAGGAAGGTGACCTCGTCCGCCCCTTCGTCGTAATAGCGACCGGCCAGTTCCACGGGCTTGCCCAGGTTGCGGACCTCGCCTTCTTCACGCACGTCGTATTGGTCGCCCTTGGTGACCACCAGGTCGCCCTGGTCATTGGAGCGCACGTCCAGGCAGGCGATCACACGCTTGGCCAGTTGCGTGGAGCCCTGGTTGAGGGCCGGGCCGTTGGCCGGCTCGGCGGCCTCCAGGAAGTTGCGGAAGATCTGCAAACCGATCTGACCACTTTTTTCCGGGTGGAACTGGGTGCCGATGACCTGGCCCTTTTGCACGCTGCTGACAAACTCCAGACCATAATTCGTGGTGGTCAGGGCCACGCCGGGATCGTCCGGGGCCACGTGGTAGGAGTGGACGAAGTAGACCTTTTCCTGACCGGTCAGGCCGTTGAACAGGTTGGAGTGCTGTTTGACATTGATGCCGTTCCAACCGATATGGGGTACGGACTGCTCGATCTGGAAACGCTTGACCTGGCCGGGGATGATGCCCAGCCCGGCCACACCCGGGGCCTCTTCACTACTGTCGCAAAGCACCTGAAAGCCCAGGCAGATACCCAGGTAAGGCCGACCGGCCTGCAGGTATTCCTTGAGGGGTTCGGTGTAGCCCAGATGGTCCAGGGCCGCCATCATGCTGCTAAAATCACCCACACCCGGACAGATCAGGCGTTGAGCGTTGGAAATATCCGCCGGTTCGGTAACGAGCTGGACCTGGTAGCCGCACTTGCGGATGGCATTGATCACGCTCCGCACATTGCCAGCCCCGTAATCCAGCAGGGTAATCGTCTTATCACTCATGGCACATCCTTTAAAACAAGCAAAATCACAAAACGAGACGATCATATCATAATGCGGCTCGTTTGGCTATAAAGGCTTGCCATGAACATTCTTATCAGGAGAACCTCACAAATTCATTGTGACCGCTAGAAGGCCTCTCCCACACTCACATAGACGCCGTCGTCATCGTTCTCTCCCCAGGCGAAGTCCACCCTGAAGGTCTGCCGGTTTTCCTTGTGCAGCATGTAACGTAATCCCACCCCTACAGAGCCGTACAGTTCATCGTGACTGACTCGTTTGAGGGAACCGCTGTAGAGCAAGGCCACCCCACCAAAGACGGCACAGCCCCAACGATCGTTCCAAAAGTGCCGGTATTCGGCCTGGGTGCTGATCAAGTTGTTGGCTACGTTTTCGCCTCCGACATAACCGCGCAGGTCACTGCGTTGTCCCAGGGTGGCCAACCCCTCATAGGGGGTATCCGACGCGGTGAACTTGCCGAAAACCCGCCAGGCCAGCACCTGTTCGTTAAACAGTTGTCGATAGTAGTTGAACTCCGCATCGATGGCCTCGTAGGGTTCTTCGGCGCCCAACCAACTGGGCACGACCTGGGGATTGATCTGGGCATAGATACCGCGATAGGGATAACGCACATGGTCACGGGTATCGTAGGTCACAGGGATACTGAAGCTGCCCGACGAATTATCGCTCATGTTATAGCGGTTGAAATAGTCCTGGCTGTTTTGATTGCCCGCTTTATAACGATTCTGGCGATAGATGCCCGTGACTCCGACAAAGACATTCTGACTGACACGCCGTTCCACGGTTGCCAAGGCCAAACCAATTTTGGTTTCAAACTCGACATTGCCGAGCAGAGGGGTGTCGAGGTCGTGATTGATGCGTCCTGTCAACAGGCCCATCAAGATGCGCCATCGATCCTCTTGCAGATACATCTGATTGAACAGCCCGCCAAAATAACTGTCCGTGTCCGAATATAAACCAATCAGGCTGACGGCCGAGGTGGGAGATTGTTCATCGGTCGTATCGGGTCGGTAAAAATAAATGCCCGTGCCGCCAAAGCCATTACCGAACGCGGGGTTGGACACCACCATGGGGGCCACCACATAGGGCGGCTCTTGAGAGACCTCGGCTTGTTCATTCGCATCGGCCGGTTCAGCCGCACCCGCAGTCATCACCAAGGACAGGACCACAAACCCCACAACACCATTCAGACAACACTGCTTCATAAAAAATATTCTCCATTGTTGCTCAGCTAATGACGGCTAAAAGTTCCAGGCATTACCCACTTGAAAGTACACAACGGTGTCTTCGGGGCCAAAGGCCAGATCCATTCCTGCACGCATCTTGAGCAGACGAGCGATCAGGTAGCGAAAACCGACTCCTCCGCTCCAACGCACCGAACCCCTGCCGAAATCGTCCAGGCTGTTGGCGGTTTGCCCCAAGCCGGTAAAGCCCACCAGGCTCCAGCGGGGTTGGATGTCCCAGCGTAATTCCGCCTCGGCCGAGAGGGCATGTCGGCCCTGGTAACGCATGGCGGGAATGCCGCGTAAGGAAATAGACGGCAAGGCATAGTAAGGAATGGAGCCGGAGCCAAAGCTGCCCTTGAGATTCACTCCACAGACCATGGATTCTCC
Source organism: Sedimentisphaerales bacterium (assembly GCA_963662565.2). Taxonomy (GTDB): domain Bacteria; phylum Planctomycetota; class Phycisphaerae; order Sedimentisphaerales; family Anaerobacaceae. The sequence continues at coordinate 56,079 of CAXXXG010000017.1, forward strand.
CATCGGCCAGTAACCGGTTCCCTGCAGGTCCGTAACTTGATACTCGTTGCGCCCTCCGACCGATGCGTTGGTATTCATCAAGGTGGAGACCGCGCTGGCGTAGATGCCTTGATCAGGAGTAAAGATCGTGTCTCGTGTGTCTACGCGCGTGATAAATCCCAGTCCCAGGCTATCGTGATCCAATTCCCAGGTCCCAATGCCCGGCAGGATATTGGACACGTCAAAGCGACTCTTGGCATTCATGTAAACCAAGCGTCCCCCCACAAACACCGGGCTGTCGGAGACACGGAAGGTCAGTTCCTGCAAGAGCACTTCCCCCTTCAGATTATAACCCAACCCATCCTCAAGCCGGGGATTGTCATCTCCACCGTAGAACTTCAGATTAACAGACGGGACCAAAGCGGCGCCGAGATAACGGATACTGTCGTTTTTCCAGCTACCGAAATGAAGTCCACCCGCAGCCCAACTGTCGTTTTCCGTGGCCAGGCCAAAGCCGCCACTGATGCTGGGCGGGGCCTGACGATTGGGATCCGGGGGTGCCTTGGATTCATGAAAAAACAGCAATGCCCCTCCCAAGCCGAATCCCAAAGCGGGCTCTGTCACAATAGCGGGAACGGGTAAAAATCCCCCGCTGCGCAGCAACCATCGGCTCACGTCAAATTGACCGTCTTCCGGATCGAAAAACTGCTCGGACCAGGATTGGCCGTAAACCGGGACGATCCATGCCAAAATCAGAAAAGAACAAACAACCACTCGTGTTTTGTTGTTGAACATAGGCGGCTCTTTTAAAAGCGAATCGTGACAGAGGCGATCAGGCTATCACGCGTGCCCAGGAATCCCAGCTCGCCCTGCAAACTGATGTTCTTATTGACGTCCCAATTGCCGCCCAGCAACATGTTCCAGCAGTCCTTGTTTTGTTGGTGCACGGCGTAGCCAATATTGAGGGTATCTCCAATGGCAGGAGGCACATCCAAGGACACCTTTCCCTTGATGTCATTATCCGAGTGTAGATAGGCAGCCCCTGTATAAACAGCAACCGCCCCCCACTGGTTGAGATCGTGGGCAAAGCCAATGCGAGGCGAAATATTGATGGCTTCAATCTTGGAATCGGCAATGTCGACATCCGTATAGGCATAGGCCATGGACAGTACGCCAAAGTAATTTTCCCATCCGGCCGCCAGGTTGGCACCCACGCTGATCAGGTTTCCCTGATATTTGGCCTTGCCCGTGGTGCTCACGACGCCCTGTTCTCCCGGTACACTGGGAAACATCTCGTCCAGATCGATACTGATATCCAACAAGGCCTGGCCATCGACATACCCTCCCATTATAAAAACATTCATAAAGGGCAAGATCCAGGCATCGGCCTTACATTGCACAGCATCGTTACTTGATCGGGCGTGGCTCACTGTCACTGACGATAGGCTGTAGGTTGGATCTCCTGGATCCGTGTTAACGGCGGCCGAAAGTCTGATATTATGCGCAAGCATATCCTGCTTGATGCCGGCATAGACCAGGGCCACTCCATAGGGATTGGGCAGGTCAAAACCCAAATCGATAACCTCCTGTCCAAAAATCGGAAACATTCTCCCCCAAATCCTCTGTTCCTGAGGTCCCATGGGTTCATTGGCATCTTCGGTCTCTCGAACCCGATTCGGATGGAAGTACCCATCTAAGATCTCCCACCAAGGGATATAATTGGGATCGGTGTATATGGGCTGACTATAGGAACTCTGATAATCCTGAGCCCAGGCAGTCAACGAAAGCAGGAGGACAATGGTCATTACCCACCACGCAGGACGGGTTAGATTGTCGATGTTGTGGGTGTTCATGATACTCTTTCCGACGCTATGCGTCTTAAATAAACCGCTTCAAGAGGTCACCACCATCAGCTAAAACTGATAGGTGGCCTGGAAGAAAAAGGCATCGCCTTCCAAACGATTCTTGGCCTCGAATTCATTATAGTATTTAAAGCTCATACTGAACAGATGATCCTTTATCGTGGTGTTGTAGGTCAACGCCGGACCCACGCCCCAGACGCGTCCCTTGTTGTCTCCCAGAGTCGCCCCACTGCCTTTGTCCCCCGTAACCTGCTGGTACCAGTAGCCGGCCACTCCCAACATCATGCCGTTGGGCAGGTGTTGGGCGGCCAGGGCATCGAGATGGAACTCGTCACCGCTGGTGTAGTTGGTGTCACTGTTCTTGAAATTGATGGTGTAGCCCATTCCCAGGGACAGTTCGCGTCCGTTTTCTTCATTCAGGTAGGTGTATCCCAGGGCCGGTTCCAGGGCATAGCGATTCTTGCCGAGATTGATCCCCGTACCGTTATCGTAAGAACCGGTGGGCAGATAGAGGTTCCCGATGCCCATGAAGTGGGAGTTGCCTCGATGCCATCCCAACAGCAGCGGTGTGAGGATGATGTCTCCCAGACCAAACTCATCGTCTTTGTAGTTGCGCGTGGTGAGGATAGTAATGTCCGCATTGTACTTGGCATACACCAGGGGAATAAAGGCAGCCACGCCGTATTGCCCTCCGGCAACCTCATGGTCCGTCACATAGGTCAGACTGGTGAAGTTGCTGTAGACATCCACCTCCAGGTTCGCCCGCACGTATCCGCCCTCTGAGGCGGCTGAGGCTTTGGCATTGTAAAAGTAATTATAGTTGGTTCCGTAGAATCCCTTTTCCGGCATGATCCCGGTTTGCGGTCCCATGGTCCCCAGCAGATAGACACCGGCCCCGCCCTCGGCCGCCCATAAGCAAGAGGTCGATAAGAGGATCACACCCAGAATCATGATCTTCAATTGAGAGTTATGATTGGTACGTAGCATTGAAAGTCTCCTTATAATGTTCAAGCAGCAAAAATGGCTAAGCGATGCAATCATTTGGGTAGAACGATATTGGCCTGCAAACGAAAACGCCATCCCTCCGGACCCGTCTCAGGCGAGTCCAGCCAGTAGCCCACCCCGGCCTGCAGGCTAACCGGCAGCTTGCCCAAAAACGCGAGCTTGGCTGCGGCCAGATTGAGGGGCACGGACCACTTCTCGGTGGTCCAGTTGTAGGTCATCTCGGACTGCACGGATACGGTCCAGGCATTGGGCCAGGTATAAGCGGCAAAGGGCTGTAACAGGGAGGCGTTGACATCGGCACGTTGACTCTTGCCGGCGTACGACCAGGTATGGTTGGCCAATCCTCCAATAGTCCAGGGACCGCGCATGGTCAGGACAATACCGCTGGGCCCGGCACCCCACTTCTCTCCACCCAGCAGGCTGTCGGTAGCCGTGGGCAGCAACAGAATGGGACCGGCACCCCAGATAATCCCATCGTCCGTAGGCTTGCTGGGCGAGGCATACAAACTGATGGAGGTGTCACCGAGTCCAAACTGTGATCCCGAGCCCGGGGTGATGTTCTTTTGAGAGATAAGCGGCAGAACAGTACGGGTAATCAGATTCCAATCGTCATTCATCTTAAACGGAATCACGGGCTGGATATTGGTCTGCAGTTTCTTGCCGCTATCCTGAGCATTGTAGTCACGATCATAGGTCATTTGAATGGGAATGGTCATCAAATCGGCAATGGGATTGTTCAACTCCTGGGCCAGATCGGCCTTGCTTTCCTTTGACGATTCGGACTGCGCTCCAACGGGCAGTACCAGTCCCCATACCAGCAGCATCACAACCGCAGACACTCTCATTGAATAAGCTTTCATAATGTATGACTCCTTCTCTAAAATTAACCGTCTCGAACTGGCCAAATCAATCCTCCAGAGGCGGCACTATGTAGTTCCTGGTCGGATTAAACCTGTCAAACATGTCAAAGATTTGCGTGACCTGCCCCCTATCCCCTGCCAACTGAACCTTTCCGGAGTCGATGGCATCATTCAACGAGACTGCATTCAGGTAAAGCCCAGCCCAGGTTTCCGAATCGAGTTTCAGGACGTGGTCTGGTTTGCGATAGTGATCGGCTGGTACGGGAACATATTCCGCAATGCCACACCGCACATGCAGGGCAACGCCGAAGTTGCCTTTGTCGGTAAAGACAAACTCAACCACTTGATCTGTATCTGCACTTTTCCGGGGATCAATACGCACCCTGAAAAAATTAACAAAGGTATCTGGAGAGGCTGCAATAATCTCCTCTGACGGCGGTATCAATTTGGGATAGGTGACCTGGCCTTCCAGTGTCAGGGCTTCCGTCAATAAAAAGGCCCTGGCGATGGAACCGGTGGTACGATACCCCATCTGTCTTAGAAGGTCAGCCTTGAGCTGACGCACGGCTTTATCGGTGGGATCCAGCAGATAGACATATTGGATGACCTGGGCACCCCATGCATACTCTTTTTCTTCCAGTGCCTTCTGGGCGGCAGCGACGACCTTGTTCTTCCCACCCATAAGTTTCACCATACGTTCTGCTTCATCTCTGGGAGCAATCTTGAAAAGCTTGGTGACATCTCCGTCAAACCAGCCGATTACATACTGATAGATGGCTTCGGGAAAATGGATGGTTTCTCCGTAGGACTGGGCGTTTTCGGGTATCTCACTCATGTGCTGGGGAATATATATCCTGTGACGGATATCGTCTGGGCCCAAGCCACCCAGAATACCACGCAGGGTCTGGTCGTAAGTCAGGGTTACCTGGTCCATATACCCAGTCAGCCTTTTCATGACTTCATCCTTGCCGACAATTGCCCGGGCATGGGTATTGGACAGGATTTCCGGCTGTAGATCACGAATCACCTTCAGACCATCGCGCCAAATCAGCGGGTCCCGGTATACACCACCACGCAAGGTGTAGATATTCGGCGTGCCGGGCCAGAAAAAGTTGTTCATGACCAGTTTCTTTTCGGGCACATAGACCGTAAGATTGTAGTCGTCGGAAGTATACTTGGTGAAGAACTGCATTTTGATACCCAGCACGTCCAGCTCCTCACCGTCCTCCACCGTTTTGTTGGCAGGAATAAAAGCGGTGGGTTTGCCGATCTCCAACTTGCCAGCCAGGGCCGCATCAGGGCCTTCAGTCGGCAAAAAATTATTGAACTGGATCAATACTCGCGGTGTCATATAGGGCCCCACCTCGGGAATGGCCGATGGTGATCCGCCCCCCTGCATGGATGCCTCTACGGTCTCGTTGACTTTGGGGTGACCGATCACCAGCACGTCCTCGGGATCATCCACCAGGGCGCCTGCGCCCAGGGCATAATGGGAGTGGCTGTATATGATCACCTTCACGGGTTTGTCGCTGATTTTTTCTATGGCCTCCCGGATGTGCTCCGCCTCTTCCTTTGTATCGCCCGTATCATAGACAATCAGGCCGTCCTCTGCCTCGATGACGGTTGTATTGGCAAGGGAATACCCGCCTATGCACCAGACGCCTTCAGCCAATTTCTCGGTAGTAGGCTCCAGATACATAATCTGAGCAGCAGTCTTCAGCACCTCTGGCCTGACCATGGCACCGTTGGGTGCCCCGATGAGATCGACCGTCCCCCCCATATAAACCGATTTTTCAGCCGCCTGCAGGGGATATGCATACCCGACTAGAATCGACAGAACAAAAATAATTTTCAGGACAAACGAATTTCTCATTTTTCATCTCCTTGGCAATGCAGTTTACCCGTTTTTCCGAAGTGCTGCAATTTCGGCCTTAGCCGCTGCCAGATCCATCATGAATTCCTCATCACAACCTTTTTCACTGACCGAGCACTTCGAGAAGTGGTGTACCGGTTGCACCGGAAGGCCCTTTGATCCTCAGGTACTTTGAAAGCGTCAAGGCAATATCCACGGTTTCCACTTCTCTAAAAACGGTTTGAGCCCTTAGACCGTTCCCAGCAAAGAGAATCGGGACAAAGGTGTCATAGCGCCAGGGGGAACCATGGGTACTGGCTACCGTCAGCCCGTCGAATTCATTGACAAACCACTGGGGTTCCAGGACCAGGTAGATGTCGCCTGAGCGTTTGGGATTGAAATTCCGCAGGATCTGCCGGTACAGTCGGGTATCGGGCATCTTGCCCTCGATCAGGTCAACACTCGGAACCGCGTAGGCCACACCTTTGAATTTCGCGAGTTCCTTGGCAATGGCGCGAGATACCTCATCGGCGTCCAGTCCCTTCTTGGCAAGGATGTCATGGTTCAGGTAAATGTAGGGGTGATTAAATCCTGCGATAAGCTCCTCCGCAATACCGTATTTAGCTTTGATGGCCTGGACAGCTCTTTCCTTGTCCAATTCTTCTGCTTCAAAATACTGGGCATCAATACCGAACTCATTCAACTGTGCCGGGACCTCAGCCGCACCATGATCCGCGGACAGCACAATGAGGGTATTATCGAGTCCGACCTGTTTGTCAATAAAGGCGAATAGGTCCGACAGGGTTTTGTCGAGGCGTAACAGATTATCTTCGCTTTCCAGGCTTCCGGGGCCGAAAATATGTCCCACGTAATCCGTGGAGGAAAAACTGATGGACAGGTAATCAGGGACATCATCCTGCCCCAGTTTTTCTTTGAGCACGAGTTCCTGTGCAAATTTGAGGCAAAGCTCATCCCCTACCGGACTGACCGTCAGGAATGTGGTAAACATTTTTCCGTCGGCCTTGCCGAAGGGATGGGGGAACACTACCCCGTAACCGGGAACGTTGGTTTCCCAGGGCATATCATCGAATTCGCCGTATGTGTAGGTGGACCGATCATGCATCAGATCCCAGCTAGTATCGGCATAGGCCAGAGCCGGCTTTTTTTGGTTCCACTGCTTGACCCACTCGGGATAGGCCTCGTAATAGTAGGTGCTGGTTACAAACTCTCCCTTTGCCTTGGAAAACCAAAAAGCCTTGCCTGCATGGCCTGCCATTGTTACAGCAGCCCGGTCCTTGACCGATATACCAAAAATCTTTGCTTTGCCGTTGGTTCTCAGGGCCAGTTCGTCGCTGAAGGTGGTGGTTAGGATGGCTGCCGGAGACCGACCGTCGGTTCCTGCCACCTTCTGGGTGGGGTCCATCTCAACGTCCTTGTCTACACCCCCGCCCTCACCAACGAGGGTATAGCGATCATCTTCGATGTTATAGACAACTCGTCCAAGTTCCTGATCGAACCAGATGTTACCGATCATACCGTGATCGGCCGGATCCGCGCCCGTTGCCAATGTTGCATGCCCTACTACGGTTTCGGTATTGGCATGACGGTGATGGGCGTTTTCATAGACAATCCCCTTCTCGTAGAGATATCTAAAACCGCCTTGTCCCAACCGGTCATAAACCGACGCGGGCATGTCCCCCCGCAACTGATCAACGGTAATCTGCAAAATCAGTTGGGGTGATCCCGAGGGAGTCCCCTGACCCTGGGTGACAGGGGTGAGTGACAAGATCGCCAACAATAACACGGCCAATCGTTGTACATACATTGTTTCAAATCTCATAACGACCTCTACTTGCCTTTATCCTGTACTCTGGCTTGAAATTTTTTATTGCAACGGGATTCATCGCTATCATGTCCTTACAGACGATCGGTCCATTTAATGGACTCCGTCCTTGATCGACAATAAGCTGTGATCCAAGTCTCGAACCTCGCGTTTGGCCGCGGCCAGATCGATCATGAATTCCTGATTGGCATGCAGCCGGGCCACGGTGGCCGCTCCCATGGTTCGTCCGGACACCACGTCACTGTACCAGTGCACATTGCACACCATGCGACTGATGCCGAATTCCTTGCCCCGCTCCAGGATGGCGTTGGATTGTTCGGGAAACAGTTCCGCAAGAATCAAGGCCCAGGCCCAGCCCACGGCCGTATGCCCCGAAGGATAGGATCCGTCTTTGCGCAGGTGCTCTTCCTCATCCGGGGTGAGGGTGGGCGTTTGGTTCACCATGAAGGGCCGCTCACGCTGATAGTGGTTCTTGGCCCCATAGGTTGACAGGCCGACATCCGCCAGGGTTCTCCTGAGAATCATGTAGACATGCGGGGTTTGCTCCAACGAAATCGACACCGGCAGAACGCCATTGAAGGCCTCGGTCGCCTCCGGGAAAGACAACACACTGTCACGCACGGCCTGAGCCTGGCGGGCCTCATCGTCCAGATCCACAAACTGCGTGGCCTTGTACTGATCCAGGGCAAATCCTACGGAGCCCTGCTCTGGCGGTGGCGACAACAACCGCAAACTATCGGGCAACTCGGACTCGGCCAGATATCCCAGCAGAATCCCGGGCCTAATCTCCGGAATGTCCCTCGACACGGATGTTTCAAGCTGGGTCGTACAACCCGAGTTCAAGAACAGCGCAGTAAGAAGCGTACAGGTGAGAACGGTCCTCAGCCTACCCATACAGTGACACGATAGGGACATGCGCGGCATCATGATCGATGTTCCTTTCATCCTTCGTTTCATCTACCATATTCTACCGGTTCTAGGTTTATCCTTTCCTATAAATCCGAATAGGAAAGGATAAACCGATGAAGACAAGAGTATCAGCAAAGCCCCTGGAGGCCATCTTCAACAGAACCGAATATCATCGTCTTTACCTTCATGGGAAAGTTTAGAATCGATTATTTCACTTTTTTCAGTGCCGGGGGAACCCACACGCCAGTCAAGGCTTCCTGGTGCGGACCATACAGCCTCAGGGTAATCCCCAAAGGCCCCTTGGGCGCGGGCAGCCAGTTGGATTCCTTGCTCTTACCCGGCGAGGTGTGCTGGATGTAGAGATCCAGGGAGCCGTCGGCATTGTATTTCAGGTCATCCCGATCGCCGATGGCAAACCGGTTTAACTCGTTTGCCGCCTGAAATCCCTGCTCGTCGTACATGGTGACCGACCAGAAGGCTTCCACAGGGGGCAATTCCTCTTTTGTAAAATGAAGGACATAATTATTGTCGCCGTTCACCGGTTGGCCGTCACTGTCGGTAAAGACCACCGGATAGATGGCCTGTTCTGCGGGGTTGGCCCCCAAGCCAATCATGGCGATGATGGCCCGGAAAAGATAATCATTGCCGTAAACCCCCATGCCTTCAGTCGTGATGTTCCAACCGTTGGCCTTGGTTCCCATTTTGGGATACATGGTCTGCATTAATTTCTGTCCATCGGCGGCCGCACTTTCCAAAGCCTTTTGTACGGTCGGATTGAGTTGGTCGTAATCGAGGCTTTGACCTGGTTCAATGCCGATTCGCCGCATTTTAGCAACAATGGACTGGTCGGTAATATGTGGTGCGTGCTGTTTCATGAGTTCCGCGGCATATTCGAAATAGGCCTGGGCCGACATGGCATTGATCTGGTCCAGAGGCGGTGTTACCATGTCCACCTTGGGATCGACTTGAACTGCGGGCGGAGTATAGGCCTTACCCCAGGATGACAGCGGACAGAGTTGGTAACCGTCTTGAATCTTGTGAATGTTGGAATAATCCTTGGGCCCGTTGGTTTGCGTGCGTCCCAACACCCAGACATAGGGGGTCGGCGCATCGATGCGGGTAACGCCATCTGGTAAAACGCCTTTCCATTCCGGCATGGCAAGGGCGTAATGCCCCGCCTCGGTACCCGTGGTCAGAGTCCCGATGACCGCAAAAACATCGGTCCACATGTCCAGTATTGGCAGCAAATAAAATCGGTCTTTGTTTTTGGGAACGGAAATGATGGCCGGCTCCTTGGTTAAATCGATCCAGGCCAGGGAATAGAGCGTGTCGAAGTTGGGACGTACCACCTCCTTGTGGTCCGCTTCGGGATAGGTACGCACATGGGTAAAGGTCATCATGGGGCCGCGTCCCGCCATCTTTCCAGCCTCGATATTGGTCATCTGTAGACGGGTTAGATCCATCAGGACCAACGGGTAGGTGTAGACGAAGGCATCTACGCCAATGGCCTCAATGGCTTCTTGCGGAGTGCCTTTGGCCAGTACTGGTGAGCTACAACAGAGCGTCACAATAATGAGTGCAGAAAGGACATAGCGTGTAATTAAGTTGTTTCGATTCATTTAATTCTCCTATGTTAAATTTCCGTTCATCATGCGTATCATCATCACTGCCAACTACAAACTAGTCAATATCGCCATATTCAGCGGCGTTGACTGGCTGGTCGTCGGGATTCTTGATATCGAAGATGACCTTGTGCAATTGCCCTTTGGTAAACTCAAACTTACCCAGAGGAGCATATTCCTCATTTACCGGCATGCCTTCATCCCGACCGACATCGAAGGTTTCGTGACCGGTATAGGCCGCATAGACCGTAGCGGTAATATCCATTTGGCCCACCTTTTTGTCGTCGATGAAAAATTCGACGGTAGAGGGGCCGTTCAACTGGGGCTTCTTCATGGTATGCTTCAATGTGATTTTAATGTCACCATGAGGTATTTTCACATCCCCGTCAAAATCGTGCCAATACAGACCCAGGGTGGAATAGCTGTATCTCAGCTTCCCGTCCTTGATAAACAGGGTCTGCCCCCCGATATGTTCACCCACCGCATAGATAACCCCCTCGGTCTTATCATCAGCCGTTATATAGGCATTCACCTCATAATTGGTGGATTTGAGCTCGGGCCCGGCAAGTTCGGGGACCCGGTATACATTGGTGGTCAACTCCCAGTGTTTTTTTGCCGCCCGCTGCGGATTGGATTCCGGCTGCAGAGCCCTGCCCAGTGAACCGCCGACCGGACAAACATCGTATTTGTCCGCCTCTTCCCAGAACAGTTTTTCCAGCTCTTTCACCTTTTCCGGGTATTTGTCAGCCACGTTCACCTGCTGTATGGGATCTTCATCAATGTTATAGAGTTCCCATTCCGTATTCAGCGGATCGAAGTTTGCCAGGGCTGAGGGATCTGATGACCAGGGAATACGATAGGGTTTTCCGCTGATGGTCCAGCCGTCATGATACAGGCCCATGAAGCCCAGCATTTCGAAATACTGGGTGGGATGGTTTGTTTTGGCATCCGGGTTGTTCCATGCATAGGTGAGTGATTTACCCGGATACGCCTTTCGTTTCTGGCCGTTCACAGTGTCGGGTACCGGAACACCTGTGACTTCAAGAATTGTCGGAACGATATCCGTTACATTCTGAAACTGCCTGCGCCACTCCCCTCTGGCCTTGATTGCTTTAGGGTATCGAATCGCCGTAGCGGACATGGTCCCGCCGAAATGGGATGCCATCTGTTTGACCCATTGAAACGGGGTTGATGACGCATATGACCATGCGACCGAATAATGGTTGGCCATGTGAGGACCACCCCAGGCATCCAGACCTCCGAACTCTTCGAGTTTTTCCAGTTGCTGTTCCATGGAAAGGGGCGGGAATCCGTTCTGCATCAACAGTTCGGAGAATGTCCCCGTGGGGGTTCCTTCCCCGGTGCATCCATTGTCTGCTGTAAGATAGATCACCAGCGTATTGTCCAACTCGCCCAATTCCTCAACATGGTCGATGACCCGTCCGATGTGGTAATCAACATGTTCCAGAAAAGCTGCATTGATTTCCATCTGCCGCGCCAGATATGCCTTGCCCTCCTCGCTAAAAGAATCCCACTCCGGTAGAACCTCCGGCCAGTCAACCATTTCAGCATCTTTGGGCACTAGCCCCATTTGTTTCTGACGTACCAATTGCTGGGTCCGGTAGGCATGCCACCCCTCATCGAATTGCCCTTTGTACTTGTCACGCCATTCCTTAGGCACCTGGATAGGGGCATGTACAGCTCCCGGGGTATAGTACATAAAGAAAGGGGCATCGCGCAGACCTTTCCAGTTGTCCAGCCATTTGATGGCCTGGTCCGCCATGCCCTGTGACATATGAAACTCTGATCCGTCCGCATTGGTTTTCGGGGTATCAATAGCAGTGGTGTTTTCATACAACAGGGGATGAAACTGGTTGGTCTCGCCGCCCAGGAAACCCCAGAAATATTCGAAGCCCCAAATCCCTGTGGGCCAGCTCTCAAAAGGACCAGCCGGCGAGGCCTCTTCCATGGGTGTATTATGCCATTTCCCGAAGGCGGCCGTGGCATAGCCGTTATCGGTTAGGATCTTGGCGATGGAGGGAGTGCTGTAATCGATTTGTGAATTGTATCCCGGATAACCGGTGGCAAACTCCGAAATGATGCCGGTCCCGATCTGGTGAATATTATAGCCAGTCAACAGCGAACCGCGGGTGGGAGAACAAACTGCGGCCACGGACATATGGGTATAACGAATGCCTTCATCACCCAAACGGTCAAACGTAGGGGTACGCATGACGCCCCCATAGGAGGTCGCATTGGAATAACCGGCATCATCCAGCATAATGACCAGCACATTGGGAGCCCCTGCCGGAGCCTTGGGTTGACCCACAAAATCCGGCTTCGAGTCAGCCAGGGTTTTGCCTTGAGTGCCCTGCCAGCGTTCTAAGGGATAGGGGATGGCATTACCGCTCCCACTCCGTTGCGCGCTGGCCATTGGAACGCAGAGGGCCAGTGTAAACACGCCCAAGAATAATACGAAAGTCCTGAATGATTGCATAAGAACCTCCTTACAATGAATGCTTATTTTTTTGCATTCAAGATTGTTGAGTATGACAGCCCTTACTTAACCATTTCAATTTCACCCGGGCGCCAGGTTTGATCGAACCAGGGTTCTAAAGGACCGTACAGACGCAGGACTGTAAACCATCCCTTGCCGGGCACGGTTGGCACCCAGTTGGATTCCTTCCCTGCCGGTGGCTCGGGCCCGAACCAGATCGTCGTACTGCCGTCGGCGTTGGCCACGACGTTACCGCTCTGGCTGCTGATGCTCGGGAACTCCGTAGACGGCGTCTGCAGCATAGACCGGGTCTGCGGATCGTAGTTGACAAAGGACCAGAAGTCCTTGGCCGGGATGCCGGCGGGTAGGGTCAACGAATAGGTCTTCGAGCCGTCCAGGTAGTTGCCGTCGGCATCCAGAGCTGCAATCGCGTACTGTGAACCGACGCCAACGATCTTGATCACCATAGCCGGTGTTACTGCCGTGTAGCCGTAGTGGAACATGGTCCTGGCATCGAGATCGCGTGCACCAGTCTCGCTCAGGAACTCGTGACTGCCGCCCACAAAGGCATTGAACCAGGCCGAGTCCTTGTAGTAGTAGGCGCGGGTATCGCGGGTACGGAAAGAAATGGCGCGCGCTGTGGCATTCGCAACCGCCGTCGCCTCCTCAAGGATCCCCTTCATCCGTGCGTCCGGGGAAAAGGGCTTGCCCTTTTCGATCCCGATCGCTGCCAGCATGCCGAGAATCTCGGGACTGAAGGCCGCTGCAGGCTCTTCGTCGATCACGGCCTTAACCTCTTGGTAGAAGTGAGGGTCGTTGGCGTGGATGGTATTGTGGTATTTCCCGGAGATGTTGACGAATTTCATGTCAGCAGCATCGGCCGTTCCACCTAAGGGATAAATCCTGATCAGCTTTTTGGCTGCGTCAATCGCAGGTTGAGGATCTCCATCGACCAGAAAGCCCCGCCAGAACATCAGGTTCTTATAGGTCGGTGAACTGAAGGTAAAGTAACCCTCAGGAACCTCACCCTCCCAGCCGGGAGGCAGGTAGAGGTATTTGCCCCCCTGACCCTTGTCCGGCCCGGCATTGCCCATGTCGGAGACGTAGCGGAAGAAGTGGTCATTGACCATGCCCAGGGTATTGGGCGGACTCTCCACCACGACCGGCCCCTTACTTAAGTCGAGAATACTGCCGATGTACACACTCTCGGTGTTGGCCGTCAGATAGAGCGACCGTGCATCCAGCAGCGTCTCGGTGATCGAGACGGCTCCGTTGCGATTGACGCCAAGGCTTCCAATACCTTCTATCATCGCTTCGAGTGAAGCGGCCGGGCACACGGAGAGGAAGGCCTCCATGCCCCGGAGGAAGTCGAGATTATTGTAGACCAGATCGACAGTTTCCTGTGTAGGAAAGCCATCGAAGAATTCAAGGGTGCCGATGCGTGTCTCAACGCGGTCGGGTGTGGTGATCGACACAGGGATGTCAGTGGCCATTTTAGGCTTGGAACCCGCCACTGCCACGGCCGGGATATCCTCCATACGCTCAACCTCACCGGGTCGCCACTGCTTTTCGAACCACGGTTCGAGCGGGCCGTAGAGACGCAGGATGACGCTCCAGCCCTTGCCCGGTACGGTCTGGATCCAGTTGCTCTCTTTGCCTTCAGGGGCGTTCGGTCCAAAGTAGATGTCTGTGGAGCCGTCGGCGTTTGCTACGACACCACGCTCGCTGTTGAGGCTGGGGAACGGCTGGTCGGTCTGCAGCATGGACCGAGTCTGGTTGTCGTAGAGCACCAGCGACCAGAAATCCTTCACGGGTACGTCCTTTGGCATACGAAGCCGATAGGTGTAGCTGCCATCAAAAGCCCGGCCCTCAGAATCGACCATGGTACCGGCGTACTGTGATCCTACACCGACCATCTTGGCAGCCATGGCAGGCGTAATGCCCGTGGCGTAGTAGAAGAACATTGTGCGTCCATCCAAAAGGCGCACGCCATTGGCCTCGAACTCGTGGCTGCCCCCGATAAAGCCGGTCTTCCAGGCGCTGCCTTTGTAGTAGAAGGATGCTGGATCGCGGGTCTTGAAAACAAGAGCGCGGGCCGTCGCGTTGCCCACGGCAGCCGCATCGGTGAGGAGATCGGTCATGCGTGCGTCAGGTGCAAAGGGTTTATCCTTCTCGATACCGATGGCGGCCAGCAGGCCGAGGAACTCCGGGTCGAGGTCACTGACAGATTCTTCCTGGAGGACCGCATGGACTTCCTCGAAAAATGTCATGTCATTGGCATGGACAGTGTTGAATGAGCGGCCGGACAGATTGACGAATTTTGTCGCCGGGGGAGCGTTCCGGCTCGCCAATGGGTAGATGCGGGTGTTCTTCTTCAGGTTCGCCACCGCCTGCCCAGGATCGCCATCAACGAGAAAGCCGCGCCAGATCAGCCAGTTGCCGAAGGTCCGTGATGTAAAAGTGTGGTACCCCCCGGGCACCTCACCGTCATAGCCCGGAGGTAGGATCAGGAATTTTCCTCCCTGTCCCTTGTCCGGACCGGCGTTGCCCATGTCCGTCACGTGACCGAACCAGAAGTCGTCAAGGATACCGAGGGTGTTCGGTGCACTCTCCACCACCATCGGCCCATCCGTCAAGTCGAGCCAGGTTACTGCATAGACACTCTCGGTGTTGGCTGTCAGGAACAGTGTCCGCGAGTCCATCAAGGTCTCGAAGATACCGACCGTGCCATTGACGCATCCCATCTCGCGCAGGCCCTCGCGCATCGCGTAAAGCGACGCAATGGGCAGGCCATCAAGAAACGCACGCACGCCACGCTCGAAATCGAGATTATCGTAGACCTTGTCGATGGTCTCCGGACTCGGATAGCCATCAAAGAACGAAAGGGTTCCCAGACGGGTCTCGACGCGATCTGGTGTCAGTATGGACTGAGGCGTGGGTTGGTACTTGACCGCTGCCATCTCCGAAGACTCCGTCGGGTTGCAGCCAGCCAATGCCAACATCGTCACCATCACTAGACATTGTTTTTTCATCTGATCAACCATCTGTGCTCTACCTTCTTTCCTGATAAGGTTCACAATTCGTTACCATCTTCGTCATCATTTCACTTTCTACAAGGCCTGCGGCTCCGGATACAGTTGTAGATAAAAGGAACAGGGTGCCGGCATTAGAAGTGACAACGGCCTTGTCTTCAGGCGTAAACAGGTGTGCCTCACAGGCCATCTGATTGAAGGGACCTTGGTAGTCCTGTCCTGTTTCGCCGATCGCATAACTATAGAGGGTTGTGTAATTCATCGCCAAGTGAAAGCCGTAAACGTAAGATTCCTTGGCAATACCTTGAATCTCTTGCGGGGTTAATCGAACGGCGGCCTGCCCACAAGCTCCCCACAGTAACACCATAAGAAGTGTACATAGACCGCATCCTTGCCTGCAAGTTTTCATAAGCATCCTCTAGTGTTTTTCAGCCAAACCTAATTTTATGTCTAAACAACCGTTGCCAAGAGAGAGTGGGCACTAAGACATTAACTACCTTACCTATACACCCTATTCATTAACGATTGTTCATCTGCGTAAGCCGTCCCCACCACGGCCATCCTAAACGATGCTTGAGAGCACCCCTTCGTTGTCTGTACCAAGCTGTATTGGAACTATACCATAGAGACATTGGCTTGAATAGCGTTAGCTACGAAAAAAACGGTATGTGTTTGGAGTTAAATTTACGATAACCCAATCAAACCTTAACCTAGTTATTCGATAGCCTTTTAAGGCTTTAAGTGAACCCATAGGCGTCACCATCCAAGCCTAGAATGGTGTACCGTTTAAAATAATCCACAAATTCCAATGACCTAGACCTGCAATGATGTTATGGTTGATCTTCATGAAACCCACGATTAACAAAACGCTAACAATGATGACAAAAAACCACATCCTCGGTCTCTGTTTATTAGGATTGTGTTTGGCAGGTTGTCAGGGCCGTGGACACATGCCCTTGATCACCACCCCGATTCTTTACTCCGACATCGACCTCAATCTGTTCGACTATGTCCCCCCCCATGAACAAACGCCCACGGTCGAGGTCTTTTACGCCACCAACCGCCAGCGTCACCTGCTGCTGGACGATGAGGTCCGCTTCGGCAATCGCATGGACGATCGACTGCATGTCGGCGTCAGCCAGGTGCGACTGGGCGACGAAGACATGACCTGGGAACGGTTGAATCAGGCCTCGGTGACTGCCGAACGGGACAAGTCCATTCCCGTGACATTGGAGAGCGTGAAGTCGTGTGGCGTTCTCAAAAACAGTTTGTCCGGTGATCTTCGCCCTGACGAGCAATGGGGTGACCAAGCCTTTGCCGAGGCCGTCAATGAAGCCCTGGACCATTGCGAACGCAAGAAGATCAAGATCTACGTCCACGGCTTCAAGGTGGATTTCGACCATGGCGTGGTGCTGGGCGGTCAGTTTCGCCACTTTGCCATGCGTGAGGGGGTGACCATTGCCTTTGATTGGGCCTGCCGCCAAACGGGTTGGCTCTATCCCGGTGATGTCAAACGGGCCCAGCAGTCAGTGCCCCAACTGGTGGCCTTGTTGGACTTTCTCGCCGAGAACACCCAGGCCGAGTCCATCTGCATCATCAGTTGGAGCGCGGGCGCGCCGATCCACAGCGCCGCGTTGACCACCCTGCGTCAACGACACCCGGATTGGAACCATGAGCAATTGTTCGAACACTACCGCCTGGACGAAATGATCTTCGCGGCCTCTGACATCGACAATCGCACCTTTATGCAGGCCTACAAGGATTTTTACGACCTGCCCCGCTCGATCATCATCACCATCTGCGAGGACGATGCCGCCCTGGCTGTAGCCCGTTGGTTTCATGGTTTTTCCCGCTTGGGCGCGCCCGATCCGGAAGAACTCACCCCATATGAAATGGCGGAACTGCAACAGTCCTTCAGTGCCAAGGCCGAAATCGTCGATGTCACCGAGGACATCTCCTGGTTCGATGCCATCACCGACCCCCACCACCACCGCTATTGGTATGACAACTGCTGGATCAGTACCGACATCCTCATGTCCATCTATCTCGACCTCCCCGCCGATCAACGGGGACTCATGCAGGATCCGGAACACCCCCGCATCTGGACCTTCGGCAATGACTATCCCAGCCGCGTGGTCAAGGCCTGGAAAGACGAAATCAAACGGCGTTTCCCCGCCAACGAACTTCCCCCCGAACTTTAACGACCGGCCTCGATCGGAACGTCATCGCCCTAATTCCAAGATCAAGGCTACCAGCGTAGCCCGCCAGAGAACAAGAGGGTCGTGGTATCGCTGAAATCGGTGCCATAATCGAAGAGCAGATTGAAATGATCGTTCAATTCGACATTGCCCCCCACATTATAGTTGAATCGATCCTCAGGTGCCTGCAGGATCTTGAAACGTAACACATTTCCTACCGAACCCGCCATTTCCCGTTCGGTATCCCAGAAGGTCCCCCCCACCCAGATACGGGTGTCGTATTGTCGAATCGGTCCTTTCCACCCCATCTTGAGTCCGGCAACAGAACCCTTGAAATCGGTGTCGAAGTCATCCATTTCGGAAAACACATAGGTGTAATCAAACGTCATGAAATAGTTGGCATACCCCCCGGCCAACACGGTGCCCACCCCATAGGTGGCTCCATTGAAATTGCCGTAGGTGTTGATCGCATAGTCCGTGCCATCGACCGTGACCCGCATGTCGATCCTGGACTTGTTCTCCATGTAACCGGCCAGGGCGTAGACATTCATAAAGGGGAAAAGCCAGGCATCGAACTTCACCGAGTAATTGCGAACATAGGTGCGAACATCGAATTCGAGATAGTCCTCGACCGGTCGCATGGGACCATTGGCCCCCAACCCCACGGAGACTTCTTTGACATCCACATCCCGTTCCACATAATAAAACGTACAACCCGCTCCATAGGGGAGTGGAAGTTTATGTCCCGTATCCATGGCCTTGTCACCCCAGATGGGCAGCAATCGCTTCGGCTCCCCGTTCAGCATGGAATCGTCCAAGTAGTCAGCCCTCTCCTTCTCTGAATCGCCATTCAAATACTCGTCCAACAGAGGTTTGTATTCCTGATGCTCATTGGAATCGAAATAGGCATCGTTCAAGAGATACGGCAACGCCGACTCCCCCCATGTGACACAGGGAAAAACGAACACAAGGAGCGTCAACATCCCAACGACCTGTTTATTTGCCATAGGTTCCACCTTCTCTAAACAACTAAGCTATTCCCCCATAAATACCTGATGTCAGTCCCAACGACGAATCGATGAAAGACTCCCATTCAATCAACGTTCGAAAAATAGCACCAGAGGCTCCGAGGTGAGGACCTCGCCAGTATATTTATCCACCTCCAGCATCACGCCCTTGATTCCAATGGCCAGGCCGCGTTGCCAGATACGACGCAGGGCCACGGAATCATCGGTCACACTGATAAAGCGAGTGAATTGATCGGGTAGGTCGTCATAGTCGCCCTTGATCAGTGACTTGTTCAAGGCCTGGGCCCGCATAAAGGCCGCCAGGGTGGGATCCAATTGATTGGTGCTCCCACTAATGGTTACCCGCTTTTGGGTTTGATCGCTCTTAGCCAACTCCGTACACTCCGCTCCACCCCCATCTTCGAGGTCCCCTTCCTGAGTTGCAACCTCTTCGGCGTCTTCTTCAGTTCCAGGCCTATTGGGATCTTCTTCGGTTTCGTTGGCCCCACAAGAATCAGTCGCAACGCTCTCGGTCGAAGTCTTTTCCACGCGGATATCCAAGGTCCCGGCATTGACCGTTTCGGCATCATTGGTCTTGCGGTTGGCCTGTACGGTCATGTCCAGACTCCGCATGTACATCACCTCACTGACCAGGGATAAAAAGACCGAATCGGAACCGGACGTATCCAATAAGGCCAAATGAGAGAGGTGTTCATCCTTGAGGGTGTAATGCGGCCCATTGACATCATCCACTCGGTCCACGGCCAGGGGAATCAACTCTTGCAAGGACAGGGAATATTCCTCGGCCGAGCCTATCCGGTAGGTCACGGACTTGTCGTCCTGCCAGGCCGTGCCCATGGCCAGGTTGATGGCCTCGGTGGGAACCAAGGAACTACACCCGGCCCCAGTCCAGGAAATAGACGTTATTCCCGGGGCCACCGAGGTCAGACGCGACGGGGTCTTTTCGACGCTAAAGATAGACTGGCCATCCGTAGCCGCGGCTTCTTCCCAGGGACGTTCTTCATCTTCACCATGCAACTCGAAGTAGGCATCCGGTGTCTTGGGCCAGGGAGCCCGATGTCGGTATTCATCCTCCAGCAGATTGGCCACCTCCATCACGCTCCAACGACTCGACGAGACCAGGTAGCGGGTCTCCGACACGGCCTGCTTTTGTCCCTTGCTCAAGGAAAAGCGACTCTTGCTGGCCGGTTGCAACTCGATCTCGGTTAAAAGCAGGTCCCCCACCCGGATATCTTCCTGGGGCGGATAAATAGGCACATAACCCATATCCATGAATGTCTTCCACCATTGACCTTCAGCAGAGACCGGCTGGGAATTCGAGGTTCCACAGCCCGTCAGGGCCATTAGCATAACCACCATCAGGAGGGCCACGCCTCCGACCACCGTGCCTTGGATACCTGTCTTTTTCATTTGAATCGTCCTATCTAGATTGACCATTAAAATTTCGGGTTTGTCACTATTTCCTAACTCCATGACATGACATCCTAGCCTAACCGGTTCAAAGGCAGGTATCAAGAGCCATTCATGCTCAGGTCTTGCTGCGACCATCCCCCACCCAGGGCCTTGTACAGTTGCACCAGGACCAACAGTCGATCACGTTTGGATTCGCTGAGTGCAAGTTCCGCGTTGAAAAGGCTACGCTGTGCATCCAACAGATCCAGGTAACTGAGCACCCCGTTATAATATTGGAGCCGGCCCAAACGCACGTACTCACGGGTGGCACTGACCAAATTCTCCTGGGCCTCTAGATCCTCCTGGGTGCGGGCAAAACTCTCCAGGGCATTGCTGACTTCCTGCAAGGCCTGCAGGACCACTTGACGATAGTGAATCCGGGCCTGCTCACATTGTTCACGGGCCAGGGCAAGCTCAGCGCGATTGCGTCCAGCGGTGAAGACCGGTAGAACCGCATCGAATCCCATGGTCCAGGCCCCACCTCCGGATGTCAAGAGGTGCCGTAACGACTCGCTCTCACACCCATACATCCCGGTCAGGGACAGGCTGGGATAGAGAGCGGCCTCGGCAATCCCGATGGCGGCATTGGCCGCGATCAACTCCTGTTCGGCTTTACGGATATCCGGTCGTCGCTGCAACAGGGTACTCGGTAATCCGGCAGGGATATGATCCGGTACGAACTGGCCACCGAGGTTTCGATCCCGATCGATGCTGCCGGGCGCACGGCCTAACAGGATGGACAACTGGTTCTCCTTGAGGAGTCGATTGCGTTTGAGCAGGGGCAGGCGTGCCTTGGCAGAGGCGAGTTCCACCTCGGCCTGTTGCACCTCGAGTTCGGAAAC
Organism: Sedimentisphaerales bacterium; assembly: GCA_963662565.2. Lineage (GTDB taxonomy): Bacteria > Planctomycetota > Phycisphaerae > Sedimentisphaerales > Anaerobacaceae. The sequence continues at coordinate 77,060 of CAXXXG010000017.1, forward strand.
CACCCCTTGATCCTTACGCAGACGTTCGAAATGCACCCCTTCCTCACGCGAGGCCACGGTGCTCTCGCTAATGGCCAGGCGATTGTCGATATCGAGCAATTCAAAATAAACCGAGGCGATCTGACCGATCAACGAGACACGCAGGGCCTGCCGTTCCTCCACTGTCGCCAACCAACGGGCCTCAGAGGCCTCAATGGTCCGGCGTACCTTTCCCCACAGGTCGATTTCCCACGACAGACCCAACTCGAGATTAGAGGTGGTCTCCGGCCCCGCGGAACTGTTGGTCAAAAGGGAATCGCGTTCACGTTCGGATTCCAGGCCCAGATCCAATTGGGGAAACAGCGGCGAACGACTGACCGCCATGGCCAGACGGGCCTGGTTAAGACGGCTCTGGGCCAAGGCCAGATCCAGATTTTCCGTTAATCCCGTGGCAATCAGATGCTGTAGATGGGGATCCTGGTAAACCTCTTGCCAACTGCGCACAGCCAGATCGATCTCCGTCTCGGGAGCCTGCGGTACCGGCATGGAGCGTCGAAACTCGCTGGGTAACTCCAAGTCAGGACGGCTATAATCCGGTCCCATTTGACAGCCCCCCATAACAGAGAGCAGCAGGATCGCCAGCACCATTCCCAGAGGTCTGCTACTCATGGTCTCCTCCTTCGCTGTCCAACACAACGGATTCAACCTTTTTCTTGGTGAGCCGCTGATCCCACTGTGCCATGGTGACATAGAACAAAGGCACAAGAACAATACCCAAACTGGTCGCTAGAATCATACCGCCGAGAATGGCCGTGGCCATGGCTTGGCGACTGACGGAGCCCGGACCGCTGGATAAAACCAACGGCAGCACACCGAGGATGAACGAGACGGCCGTCATCAGAATCGGGCGAAAACGCAAACGGGCCGCCTCCAACGCGGCCTCACGAATGGCCATGCCCCCTTCATGCAATTGCTTGGCCACCTCCACAATGAGGATCGAATTTTTCGCGGCCAGTCCAATCAAGGCGATAAAGGCGATCTGAAAGAACAGGCTATTATCCATGCCCCGCATCCACACCGCACCCAAGGCCCCCAGCATGGCCACCGGAGCGATCAATAAGACCGCCACCGGAATGGTCCAGCTTTCATAGAGCGCCGCCAGAAACAAAAACACGAAGACCAGGGCCAACCCCAAGGCCAAGGGAGTCTGTCCGGCAGCCCGGATCTCCTGAAAGGTCAAACCGGACCATTCATAACCAATGCCCGCTGGCAAAATGTCTTGGGTCACCTCCTGTACGGCGGTGATCACGTTACCACTGGAATAGCCCGGGGCCGGATCGGCACTGATACTGGCACTGGAAAACATGTTGTAACGTGTCACGCGGGCCGGGCCGGTTTGAAAATCAAGATCCGCGACCACATTGATGGGCACCATCTCACCCGAGGCACTGCGCACATAGTAGTCCTTGATGCTGTCCGGTCGACTGCGGTATTCGGCCTCCGCCTGGATCTTCACGCGATAAACCCGGCCAAACAGGTTAAAATCATTGACGGTCGATGATCCGGAAAAGGTCCGCATGGTGCTGTAGATGTCACTCAAGGGAATCCCCAGGGCCTTGGCCTTGGCCCGGTTGACCTTCAAACGCAATTGGGGAACTTCCGGTTGCAGGGAGGTGCTGGCGTTAGCGATTTCCGGCCGTCGTTCCAGTTGGAAAATCAGCTCCTCCGCACTTTCGAGCAGGGTCTCCCAACGGATGCCCGTGCGGTCCTGCAACTCCAGGTCTACCCCACTGCCGGAGCCCAAGCCCGGCACAGCGGAGGGTTGATAGATATGGAATTTGGCCTCAGGGAACAGCTCGGTCTTATCTTCGACCAGGGCCATCAAAGCCTCGACGGTGTAGCCCTCTTTCTTGCGTTCCTCCCAGGACGTCAAGATCACCTCGATGGTGGCATTGGCCTCGTTGGATCCGGATCGTTTGTTTTCACCGGCTAAGCTGAAGACATGCTTGATGGCCGGATGGCCCAGCAATTTCCGTTGGGCTCGATCCAGGACCTTCTGCGTACGTTGTACCGTTGCCCCGTCCGGCAATTCGAAATCGACAAAGAAGCGTCCCTGATCCTCGACCGGGATGAAACTCGAAGGCATGTACTTAAACAAAAAGAAACATCCCAGCATGATACAGGCGAACACCAGATAGCTCCGTAGGGATCGTTGAGAGACATAGCGTACCCACCCCACGTAATGGTCCGCACCCCTTGCCAACCAGGCGTCCGTTCGGGCAAAAAAGCCATGGGCCTTGCTGGGCTTGGGTTTGATCAACAGGGCACAGAGGGCCGGGCTCAAGGTCAGTGCCACCACTGTGGAAATCAGGACCGCGACCGTAATGGAAATGGCAAACTCGCGGTACATGATTCCCGTGATCCCGGGCAACATGGATACCGGTACAAAGACCGCAGCCAACACCAAGGAGGTCGCAATCAAGGCCCCGCTGAGTTCCCCCATGGCCTGGTGGGTGGCGGTGCGTGCATCCAACTTCTTTTCCTGCATGAGACGCTCGACATTCTCCACCACCACAATGGCATCGTCCACCACGATTCCAATGGCCAAGACCAGAGCCAAGAGACTGACGGTGTTGATGGTAAAGCCGAATAACAACATGGCGGTAAAGGTCCCCACCAGGGACACCGGGATGGCCAGGGCGGGAATCAGGGTGGTACGCCAATTTTGTAAAAAGAGATAAACTACCAGCACCACCAAGGCCAGAGCCTCAAAAAGAGTGATGACCACCTCCCGAATGGATTGTTCGATAAACTCAGAGGCGTCGTAGAAGATGGTCCATTCCAATCCTTCAGGAAAACTGCGGCCCAAGTCCGCCATCACCTTCTTGACTTCGCGGGCCACCTGCAGGGCATTGGCACCGGGCAAGAGATAGACCTGGAGAATGGCGGCATCCTCGCCATCGAGTTGTGACTGGAGGGTATAGGCCGACGAACCCAGCTCCACCCGGGCAATGTCACGCAAGCGAATCATCGCCCCACCGGGATCGGCACGGACCACGATATTTTCAAACTCTTCCACTCGGCTCAACCGACCCTGCGTTGAGATGGGAAAGGTTAATTTAACGTCGTCGCCACTGGGTTGAGCCCCCATCTTGCCGGCAGCGGCCTCGCTGTTTTGCTCCTTGATGGCGTTGGTGACATCACTGGCAGTCAAACCATAGCCGGCCATGCGGTCCGGTCGCAGCCAGATACGCATGGAATAGGACCGCGATCCGGTGTTACGCGTACGTCCCACACCGGGGATCCGTCGAATGGCCGAAGCGATATTGATCGTGACATAGTTACTCAAATAGGTACTATCGTACTTGGGATCCTGGGACGTCACCGCGATCTTGAGTAGATCGATGGCTGCCTTCTTCTCCACCGAAACCCCCTCGCTGGCCACGTCCACGGGCAAATCCCCTTCAGCCAGCTTGGCCTGATTCTGCACATCCACGGCCGCCAGATCGGGATTGGTACCCACTTCGAATTCGATGTCCAGGGACACCCCCCCGCTGTTGGTGCTGCGCGAGTTCATGGACACCATACTGGGCACACCATTGAGTTGCTGCTCCAGGGGAATGGCCACGGATTCGGCCGCGGTGTTGGCCGTGGCCCCGGGAAAGGAGGTGGAGATACTCACGGTCGGCGGGCTGATGTAGGGATACTGATCGATGGGCAGGACCAGCAAGGCAATGCCCCCAATCAACACGATGATGATGGAGATCACCACGGCAAAGATCGGACGATCAATAAAGAAGGACGCAATCACGAGGCCTCTCCCTGACTTTGAGCGGCCTCCAACTCGGCCTGCTTTTCTTCTTGCTTGATTTGTTCGTACTCTTGCTGTGACAAGGCCTCCACGGTTTGACCATGCCGCACGCGATGGATACCTTCGATAATAATGCGTTCGTCAGCGGCCAGACCGGACTGGATGACAATTTCACCATCAGATCGTAGCCCGGTGACCACAAAGCGTTGCTCGACGACCTGGCTGGGCAGGACCACCATCACATAGGCGCCCCCCCTGCTCGATTTGAATGGTTTCTTCCGGCACCACAATGGCCTTGGGAACGGTGCCGAGTTGGATACGCACACGCGTGTATTGACCGGGCAGGAACTCACGTTCCGGATTGGGTAATACCGCACGCACAGCAAAGGTGCCGGTGCGAGGATTCACCGAAGGTTCGGTGAAGCTCACATTGCCCTGATGGCGATACTCGGTGTCATCGGGTAGATTGACCCGAATGAATCCCTGCAGGGCCTTGCCCTTCTCCTCGGCCTCCAATTTCTCGAAAAAGGTGGCGCGACGTTGGACATTTAGATAATCCAGGGCCGACATGTTAAAGGTAACGTAAATAGGGTTGATTTGTTTGATCGAGGTTAAGAGGGATTGACCTCCACTGCCCACCAGGCTACCCATATCCACACGAGATTCTCCCACCATCCCATTGATGGGAGCCGTAACCTTGGTATAGCCCAACTCCAATTCGGCCTCGTCCAGTTCGGCTTGGCTGGCGGCCACTGCGGCTAAGGCCTGCTCTTCGGCGGAAAGGGCATTGTCGTAATCCAACTGACTGACGGCATCCTGCTCATAGAGCGGAGTCCAACGTTTGATATCACGCTGGGCCTTGGCCAACACGGCCTCATCACTGGCCAGCTTGGCCTTGAGTCGATTGACGCGGGCTTGATAGGGACGATCGTCGATACGATAGAGAAGATCCCCTTCATGAACCGCACTGCCCTCGGTAAAGAACTGCTCCTCGACAAAGCCATTGACCCGCGCTCGCACTTCGACGTCTAGCGATGCCCGGGTGACACCAATATAGCTGCCCTCAATGGGAACATCTTTCACAGTCGCCGGAACCACGACAACGCGTATTCCAGCAGCCCCCGACGGTTGTTCTTTGCGACACCCTGCGAACAAAAGGCAAGCCCCAATACTCAGAGCCACCTGAACAGTCAAAACACGGTATCCATGTGGTGTAATTAACATCATGGGAACTCCATTTCCTGAGCTTCGTATCTACACCAAGACCATACCAGACAATTTCTATTTGTCTAGTTATTTAATACGATTAACAAACGCCCCATATAACCTACCCCGCTACTGTGAAAAACAATAGATAAACTGATTGCCCTTAAGATAGAGATCATTGCCTATGATGACGGGCGAGGCATCAAACTCGTCTTCGAACTTGACCGTGGAAAGGATCTCGAAGCGATCGCTATTCTTGAGGACAGCAACGCCCCCATTGCGACCGGCGACATAGAGTCGGTCGGGTACACCGACAAAAGAGGCATAAATCATATCGATGCCATCGAGACGCTGCTGGCTATAGAGGGATTTGCCTGTGGTGACATCATAGCAGGAGACAATCCCCTGGTTCCGGCTGCTGGCACAGAAAAATAAACGCTTACCCAGCAAGACCGGTGAGGGGACATAGGGCGTACCGTCACTCATGGACCAGAGCACGGCATTGGTGTCGGTCAAGTCACCGGTATGGCCCAGTTCAATGGCCTGCAAGGCACTGCCGCGAAAACCGCTGATGCAATAGACCACACCGTCACCCACCACGGGTGTGGGAATGACGTTGCCGGTCTGACCACTGCACGACCAAATCACTTCACCAGAAGAGACCTCATAACAGAGGGTCGCATTCTTACCCCCCACAACCACCTGCGATTGCCCCTCGACCTCGATAGCCACGGGCGTGGTCCAATTGCTGCCCTCGTCACGATCCTTGCGCCAGAGCAGGTCACCGGAATCTTTTTGAAAGGCAAATATTACGGACTGACCTTCGTGATCGCAGACCACCACTAACGCGTCACCCGCCACACAGGGAGAACTGCCTTCGCCAAAGGCGTTACGAATCTGCATCTCGATCAAGTTCCGTTTCCACTGCAATGCACCGTCGAGATCATAACAATAGAGCCCGCGCGATCCGAAATTGATCCATAGTTTTTGGCCATCGGTTACAGGTGAATAGGAAGCAAAGCTGGCCGTGCCGTGATGCTTTTCATGGGGAACAGCCTGGCAGGCGGTTTGTTGCCACAAGGTCTCGCCGGTCTGACGATTGAGACAGACCACCTCGAAACGAAAGGCATCCGAACCCTCTACAGGAATCGCGGTTTGATAAAAGAGTTTGTCCTGCCAAACCACGGGTGTCGATTGGGTTTTCCCTAACACCGGTACCTTCCATTTGAGATTTTTACTCACCTCTAAAACGACAGGAGGATTACCATTCACGGCGGCACCGGTATTGTGCGAACCACGCCAGGTCGGCCAGTTTTCCTGAGCCCAGGCGAAGGAAGTCAACAATCCTAGTATTCCCGCCACAATAGAGGTCATCAACGTCTGCTTCATGGCCAAACACCTTTCCTACAACGGGTTTCATAACTGGTTTTGAAGCGAAATCGAGCGAGAAGTTCGTGGTCAAGGCCCGAGGTGAAAAGGCCTCGGAGGCGTGCTGAGGCACGTCGAGAAGCCTTTTTGCCGAGAACGCAGATCTACGAACTTCACAGCCGATTGCAGCCAAAAGGAGTTATGAAACCCGTTGTAAACAATCGAGTCTGTTCAAACTGAAGGATACCCGTTATATTTTCAACCACACAGGATATACACGCATTTTAGAAGGACAACGCCGATGAAACACAAAACCTGCATCTTATCTCTCACCTTAATCACCCTGGGCATGTCGCTCACTACGCTTGAGGCCCAGAACACTCCCTTCTACTCAGTCAAGGACTACGGGGCCGTTGCCGATGGTCAGACCAAGGACACCGAGGCCATTGCAAAAGCCATCGACGCCGCATCCCAAGCCGGCGGAGGCACGATCTATTTCCAGTCCGGCACCTACCTGACCGGTCCGATCCATCTCAAGAGCAATATCACCCTCTACGTCGATGCCGGCGCTACCGTGAAATTCAGCACCGATTATGCAGACTATGTCCCCATGGTCAAGTCCCGTTGGGAAGGTCTGGAGTGCATGAACTTCTCACCCCAGATCTACGCCTACCAAGCCGAGAACATCACCATCACCGGTCAAGGCATCATCGATGGTCAAGGCCATGCCTGGTGGTTTATGGACCGATCCGATCCCAACAAAATCGCTCCCTGGTCCAAGGTCTTCGAAGCTCTGAATAAGGACTCTGTAGCCTATCACTATTTCCAACGCAGAAAATTTTTCCTGCGTCCCCCCATGATCCAACCAGTCGACTGTCAACGCGTTCGTATCGAGGGCGTCAAGTTGCAGAATTCTCCCTTCTGGACCTGCAACCCCATTTACTGCGATGACCTGACCGTCCATAATGTCACCATCATCAATCCGGAACACTCGCCCAATACCGATGGTATCAATCCTGACTCTTGCAGCAACGTGCATATCTCCAACTGCCACATCAGTGTGGGAGATGACTGCATCACCATCAAGTCCGGTCGCGATGAAGACGGTCGTCGTGTGGGACGCCCTTGTGAAAACATCACCATCACCAACTGCACCATGCTCAATGGCAATGGCGGTGTGGTGATCGGCAGCGAGATGTCCGGTGATGTACGCAAGGTCACAATCAGCAATTGCGTGTTTGACGGCACGGATCGCGGCATCCGCATCAAGACCACCCGTGGCCGCGGTGGCGTGGTCGAAGACGTGCGGGTCAGCAATATCGTGATGAGTCGTATCCCCAGGGCTCCCTTCAACCTGAACATGTTCTATAGCAGTGCCCCGGAAGAACCCATCTCCGAACGCACACCCACCCTGCGTAACATTCATTTCAGTGACATCATCGTGAAAGACTGCCCCAAGGCCGGTTTCATCCTGGGTCTGCCCGAACGTCCAGCCGAAAACATCACGTTCAACAATATCCAGATCGAGGCTAAGACCGGCTTTGTGTGCAAGGATGCCCATGGCATCGAGTTTCATCACGTCCGGGTGGACACCCAAAAAGGTCCTGCCCTGCAATGCGAACAGGTCTGTGATCTGGAAATCGAGGCCTTCAAGACCCTCAAGCCACATGAGGATGCCCCGGTGATCGCCCTGACCAATGTTCAGGACGCCTACGTCCACGCTTGCCGAGCGACAGCCGGGACCGGCACCTTCCTGAGTTTGGAGGGTTCAAAAACCGAAGCGGTTCTCATGCAGGGCAATGCCCTGGGGCGTGCCCGTCAAGCCGTTGCTTGCAAGGACGAATGCACGAAAGCCCTAACCCTAGACTAGCCAAACCACCGACCATTAAAAAAGGCGATCTGAATGGGATTCAGATCGCCTTTTGCGTTGGTGTTCGCCCATGATTAATGAATCAGGGTTAGGGTAACGTTAGTGTTGTAGAGTGAACTATCGGTGTACTGACCGAAAACCGTAAAGGTCTGGCTACCATCCGAAGGAATGGCGGTCAGTATCTCTTCTTCATCGAACATGGCAAAGACCAGGCTGGAACCGTCGGTCTGTTGCGTGATATGAACCTGGTCGGATTGAACGCCGCCCGGATAGAGCAGCAAACCGAAGTTCTCATTGATGTCTGTGGCCAGCGTGTCGGGCAGGGTCACAAACATCAATAAATAAGCCGAACTGTCATTGCGATTCACGGTCGATGGATAGGTCGTCACGGTGATCTCGCCACCGGTCTCTTCCTGTACCGTAATGGTCACGGTGTCGGGAGTAGAGGTTTCGCTGCCGTCAAAGACGATCAAGCTGATCTCATGGGTGCCCACCGGCAACTCGATGGTAGGACTGACACCATAGGTGGATTGAGCCACGGAATCGACCGTCCAGGTCCAGTAGTACAGGGTGATGGTCCCGCCATCGGGATCGTAAGAGCCCGATCCATCCAGGGTCACACTGGCATTTTCACCACTGGCCACGGTCACGGTCTGATCGGGACCCCGCATCGGCGATGGGAGCCTGATCGGCCTGCGTTACGGTGATGGTCACGTAATCCGGATCGGAGTAGGTGCTACCATCGTAGACGATCAGGCTGACCGTACGTGTCCCCACGGCAAAGTTGACCGTGGGATTCACACCCGTCGTCGATCCACCGGACCAGGTCCAGAGGTACTGGGTGATGGTGCCATCGGGATCGTAAGAACCGCTGCCGTCCAGCGTGACATTGGCACTGCTGCCAGTGGTACTGACCGTCTGGTCGTCACCGGCGTCGGCAATGGGTTTCTGGTTGACTTGAACCACGGTAATCACGACGGTATCGACGCTCGACCATTGAGTGCCGTCGTAGACCACCAATTGAATGGTATAGCTACCCACCGGCAAACTGATGGTCGGACTCACACCGGTTTTGCTATAGGTCACGGATCCCACGACATAGGTCCAGATGTAACTCAGGCTGGCCCCTTCCGGATCATAGGAACCGCTACCGTCCAGGGTCACCGAGGCGGTCGTCGACCCCGTGGGCAAGGCCACGGTTTGGTCGCTACCGGCATCGGCTACGGGTTTCTGATTGGTTTGAGTGACGGTTATAGTCACGTAATCGGCATTGGAATAGGCCGCACCATCATAAACGATCAGGCTGATGGTGTGGGTGCCCACGGCCAGATTCACGGTCGGGCTCACCCCCGTGGCCGAACCACCGGACCAGGTCCAGATGTACATGCTAATGGTGCCATCCGGATCGTAAGATCCACTGCCATCGAGTGTGACATTGGCCGTGCTCCCGGTGGTCGTGACGGTTTGATCAGGCCCAGCGTTGGCGATCGGCTTCTGATTGGTCTTGGTTACGGTGATGACCACGGTATCGACGTCGGAATAATCCGTCCCGTCAAAGACGATCAGGCTGACCGTACGTGTACCCACCGCAAAGTTAACCGTGGGGGTCACTCCCGTGGCCGATCCACCCGACCAGGTCCAGAGGTACTGAGTAATGGAACCGTCCGGATCGTAGGAACCACTGCCATTCAACGTGACATTGGCCGAGGTTCCCGTCGTAACGACGGTCTGGTCAGGTCCCGCATTGGCCACCGGTTTTTGATTGCCCTGAAGCACGGTGATCACCACGGTATCGGTGGTGGAATAGTCAATGCCATCGTAGACATGCAGGCGAATGGAATGGATCCCTACCGCCAGACTCACGGTCGGACTGACACCGGAGGCCGAGCCACCGGTCCAAGCCCAATAGTACTGTATGATGGCCCCGTCAGGATCATAGGATCCACTGCCATCCAGGGTGACATTAGCCGTCGTTCCGGACGTGGTCACGGTTTGATCCGGACCGGCATCGGCAACCGGAGGCTGGTTTTGAACCTCATTCACCGTGATCGTCACCACGTCGGTATCCGACAAAGCCCCATCCGAAACCAGCAGGGTAATGTTATAGGTTCCCACTTCCAGGCTGATGGTCGGATTGACACCCGAGACCTGATTCAAGGTGGAGTTGGCCACCCACTGCCAGGTATAGGTCAAGGTATCGCCATCCGGATCGGTCGAGCCCGAGCCATCCAGGGTTACCGAGGCCATTGTCCCCGCGAGCGTGGAGACCGTCTGATCGGGACCGGCATCCGCCACTGGCGCACGGTTTTCGGCCTTCACCGTGATAGTGACGGTATCTGTTGACGAATAGTAGATACCATCGTAAACCACCAGACTGATCACATGGACCCCGATGGGCAACTGAATCTGCGGAGCAATACCGATACTGCTATAGGGAGTCGAACCGATCTGCCAGGTCCAGGTGTACTGCAAGGAATCCCCGTCCGGATCCGTCGAGCCCGAGCCGTCCAGTTGAACGGTGGCATAGGAGCCGGAGGTCAGGACAATCGTTTGATTGCTACCGGCATCCGCCACGGGTGGGCGTCCGGAAGAAACAACGCTGACCATCACGCTATTGGGATCGGAGGTCGTGACGCCATCGGACACCTCCAGATTGAAGGTATACTGCCCCACCGGCAGCGTCAGTGTCGGTCGCGCCAAGACGGAGTTAAAGTCCTGGAAGTTGTAGGTCCAGGTCCAGAGGTATTGCAAAGGATCTCCCTCTGGATCATACGAGCCCGTGCCATCCAGGATGATCTTGGCATTTCCCTGACTATCGGCAGGCAGGACAAAATCATCACCCGCATCGGCAATCGGCGGGGTCAGCATGGACAGGTCACCATACTCGTAAGCACCACGATCCACGATCGGAGCGGTCCCTACCCCTTGGTCGGACTTATCCGCCTTGTCGAGAAAACGCGGCATATGGATAATATCTTCGGTCAAACCCGCAGGCACCAGGTTGTTGTTACCGTAATCGATATACCCAGACGATGCAGACAATCGTAAATCATCGTCTTCGTTACCGGCCACACCGTCTGCTCCTCGAGTGCTTTCGAAGGTCGGGTTATACTGCTTATTACCGGTTCCGGCATAACCACCGTATACGGCACAATAGGTCACGGAGAGACTGGAGGAATCTCCATTGTACATCTCATTACCCGAATCCCACAAAATGGAGTTTTGCACGGTCACGGTACTGGGGCTGGGGAAGGTGGTCCCTGAATAGCATGCGAAAGCTTCACCACTCTTGGCCTGGTTAGCGGAAAAGGTACAATTGGCAATCAGAGCGGTACTTGTATAGAAACAAAGTCCACCCCCTCGTTCATCGGCATCATTACCATTGAAGACACAATTGACGACATTCACATCGTCTTTCTTGCAATAAACGGCTCCACCATGACCGAGGGACGTTGAGTTGGCGATAAAGCTGCATCGGATTAGGTCCAGCTCGCTTTCGATATTTTGTATGGCACCCCCATTATAGCGAGTGGAGTTACGGATGAACCGACAGTTGACTAATCGACTATAGCATTCCTCATCCATAGCCAGTCCACCGCCCTCGTTCTTAGAATAGTTTTCGGTAAAGATCGTCCCGTTCATCTCTACCTGAGATCCGAAACAGGCCATACCTCCACCGTTTAAAGCCCCTTGATTGGCGGAGAAAACACCCCCGACCATGACAATAGTGCTATCCACACAATAAAGTGCACTCCCGTAGCCTAACGCATATTCATCAACCACATTGCGGTCGAAGAGTGTCCCTTGAAAATTGGGATCTGAAGCCGAACAGGCAATCGCCGCACCATTCTTCGGGGAGTAATTCACCAGGAAGGTACAATCCACGATATTGGGATCGCTCCCGGTTTGCATGAACATGCCTCCCCCATGGTCAGTCGCATAGCAATAGGTGATGGTACAGTTGCGAATCGTGGGCGAGGCCTCGTTGATCACAATACCTCCACCCGTAGAAAGCAACAGAGCAGAGGTGGGTGTCCCGTTGGCCTGGCCACCCTTAATCGTAAACCCGTCCAACACAGCCGTGTCATCGACATAGTTGGCCGAGATGACATTGTAGCAGTTGTCTTGACGCGTGCTGGAACTCTCCAGCTGCACAAAAGTCTCATAGTCATTGGGATCGATCGTGACATCATTGCCATTGAGATCGCCACTGAGGATGGTGGGGTAAAGCATGGGGTCGCGATAATCCCACTGCCAAGAGGGCAAGGTACTATTATAGCCCGCATACCCACCTTCCAACGTCACGCCTGCTTTGAGTTGAAACGTCGACAGACGTCCCAATCCGGCAGGACTGACCGAATCGCTGGGTTTGTACGTGCCTGCGCCGACTTTGATGGTATCGCCGTAAACGGCCGCAGCCAAGGCATCCTGCAGATAGTGATACGCAGTGTTCCAGGTGGTTCCGGTTTGAGTGCCCGGAGCATCGGCATCCACGTAAATTTCAACGGCCCCAGCCGGGGTCGCTCCCATTAACAGACAAAGTGCCACAACACTGATTATCGGAGTCATTCGCGTCCACATAGTCAACCCCTTTCTAGCGGTTTTACCCATACTGATCATCCCTTTTACTCGTCCAGACTCATTGAGGCCTGTTTTTTCAACGCCGTTATCGACTTTCCTGTTGTCGGTCATATAATCCTCCGGGTTTCAACGGCATCCGGCCGCTCAATATCAGTCCACTGTCAAATAGCGTTTGCCTTGAATTAAGGCCCTTGGTTTTCTGCCTCACTAACGGCTCCAAGGTTCTATAGTACTAGAATCATCTTCGACCCGAATTGTGACGGAATAAAATCAAATCAACCGGCAAATTCAGACTGTCAAAGCCATTGTTGACAATCCGGAATCGAAACGCGATATGGTACATGACGAGGGAAATGGGCTATTTGTGACAAAAATTCAGGCAAATTAGAGAATTTAAGCAGGCAGACAGTCAAAACTCTCAAAACACTCGTTTTCTCATCAAAACTTGGGCTCGCCAGGCAAATCCCAGCCCTATGGCCATCCAGATGAGATTGGTCAGAGCCAGTATCGCACCAGCCTCAGACCAGGAATAATCATGCACGGGAAAATCGATGTCGTGGTATCCCCAGCCATGCCCCAAAGAGTAGATCACACAAGGAATTTGAATAAAGGGATGGGCATTGAAATAAATCATCAGGGGTTCCTCATCCCAACGAGTAATCTCGATCAGCATCGCCCAGACGAGCGGCAATACCCCCCACAAAACCACCGGCACAGAAAAATTGGCCATCACCGCGGTCGTGGTTCGCTTGAGCCGGGCACTCCAGTAGAGCCCGTTGCCGATGACCAAAAATAACACCCCGGCCATAGGCATCAATAAAAACAACAAAGCCACGGGGTGGATAAACCCCATCATGCAAAACAACGCGGCATGCCCCCAGAACAATCCCCATCTGGGCAAGCACCATCGCAAAGCCGCCAACCCTTTACTCCAGAGAATTTGACGATCCGGTATTATGGTCCCTAAGAGAACGGGCCAACTGCGTGACTCCTTTTCGCGAGTGATCAAGGTTGCAGGGATAATGATACTAAAGAGGGTCCCCAACAAGGCGTAGATGACCCCCAACACCATATGCGATTCTTGTTCGTCCCATCCGCCATCAATAGCGATCTTGGTATAGACCACCACCAACAAGAGCCCTCCCCCAATGCCAGTCACGATCTTTTTCCATCGTTTGCATCCCAATACCGGAGTGCGTAGATCCTTCCACAACAATGGCCATCCCTTGATCGTACGCAACTTCTCGTTCGAAGCCTGTGAGGTCTTCTCGCCGAGACGCTTGGCCTTCTTTGGAGAAGTCACTACCCCACCGGCGATCTGCTGCAAGGCCAGGCGTCGCACCCGCACGGTGGCCCAAACCATCAACAACAAGGTCGTTACTAACAACAGGCCACACTGAATCAACCAGTGCCCGGCCTGAGCCGTGCCCATGGCCCCCCGGCACGATCATCTGCTCGGTACAACCGGCCATACAAAAATAGGGATTGGTTACGAGAAAGAACTCGACCAATGCACGTTCGCCAATGGCACGATGTCCAAAGAGAAAGGCCAAAAACGGGACCAGGCCAAAGGCGACAACAAAACACAAGATCCCCTGAATAATCACGATATAGGCCCGGCGTTGTGAGATGGACAACCATAAGCTAAGCGAGCCAGCCAGCAGCACCAAGCAAAGGGTCAGGCAAAAACTACTGATCAAGAACATCCAGGGAATGCCACCAAAAACGCGAATCACCGCCAATAGGGGTAGACTCATGGCCATCAACAGCAGCATTTGAAGCAGCTTGCCCAGGAGCTTGCCCATCACCACCTGCAAACTGGTGATGGGGGTGGTCATCAGGACCCCTAACGTTTTGTGATAGACCTCGTCACTGATGGCCGTGCTGAGCATGACTCCCGCAATAATGGGACAAAGGACAAATTGGAACCACTCGATCATTAAGGTCATGACACGACCAATTTCGGACATTTGATTGAGATAACTCACCGCACTGGTGTGATAGTTCCCCACCTGCATCCAGAACAAAGAGATCATGAGCACCAAAACCATTAGATAGAGAAAACGCACGACATAGTGCCGTCGTCGTCGACTGGCCATACGCAGTTCCTTACCCAGAATCGGGCCGGTTAACCAGGAGCCCGTCAAGATGGATGTCAAACTCGCTGCCATCAGATCTCCCTCTTAGAAAATACGTTTACGTAAATGTCGCTGAGCCCGGGCCAACAGGGCCAATCCCACGGTGGTATACAGAGCCATATAGATCCCCATCACCTGAACAAACCGCCATACGGTAAAGGATTGGTTCGATGGGGTTCGAAAACGTAACTGACTCCAGGCATCACGGGCCTGATCCGTTCCACCGGTCGCATCCAAAACAACGACCGTTTGCACCCAGGGATTCAATAAGGACACCCAACCAAAGGCCCCCATCTTATGTGTCAACGCACTGCTAAAACCTACGATCATCGGCAAAATCAACCAGAGCGACACCGCGGTCATGCCGTTGGCTACGGTCGCGGAACTGGTCTTCCCAACGCGACTGCCACAGTACAGCCCTACACCCGTCAAAAACATGACGACTTCCACAACCACCATCAGCATCAACAACAACCCAGCCGGATGAATGTAACGTAAGCCTACAAACAGGACCAGATGACAACCCAAAAACCACCACACCGGTAGACTGCGACGCCAGGTGCCCATGGTCTTGCACATCAGGATCTCACGATCACTCAAGGGCGTGGTCAAGAGAATGGGCCAACTACGCCGCTCCTTTTCATAGGTCAGGGGTGTGGCCGCGATTTGCAGGGTTCCCAACAGGGCTATGGTCAAAAAGACCAAGCCACAGGTGACGTGAGTAAAGTTCTCGTCCAGGAGCCCCTTGCGCCCATAGTCGATGTAGAGATAAACCTGCAGACCCAAGGCCAGGACCAACCCGATCAGGGTAAGGCGTTTGCCGCCCTTGATCAGGGGATGACGCAGTTCTTTCCACACCACGGGCGAGCCATGAACGCGACGTAGGCCCTTCACCGACCCTTCTGCCGCTTCGGGCTCACCATGCCACCAACGCGGGCGACGTTGAGGCTGACCATTGATTTGTCCTAGCGCGACCTTGCGTACACTCACAGCACTGCCCAACCACAACAAAATCGAAAACACGGTCATGAGCAAACAGTGCAACGGCAAAAGGATGGGAAGTCCCGGCCAATAGCTTGGCACGACCGCCTGGCTGAGGACCTGACTCATCATGATCCAGGGATTGAAGATCATATACCCCCATTGCAATACGGCAGGTACATGATTCAGTCCCCAACCGCGTGAATGCATCAATCCCGTCAGGATGGCCCAACCCATGACCGGGATAAAGACATAGAACGTGGCCAACACAAACAGGGTACGGGCAATGACCTCGTGGGCGCGACGCCCCCGAATGGAAAACCACAAGCTCAAGGATCCGGCCAACAGGGTAGCGGTCAAGGTCACGGCCAGCCCTGCGGCCAGCATGTTCCAGGGCACGCCTCCCAACACCCGCACCAAACCCAACACCGGCAGGGTCATGCACAGCATCAATCCCAACTGCACCAACTTACTGAGCAGCTTACCCGTGACGATCTGCATACTGGTCAAGGGGGTCGTCATGAGCACGCCCAGGGTTTGATGCGAGACTTCATCACTGATGGCGGTACTCAACAAAATGACCGCCAGGACCTGGGCGACCACGAATTGAAATCCCATCAAGGTCATGGCCACCTCCCTGCCCGCCTCGGCCATCTGGATGGTCCGATCCGCATAAGAGGTCGCGGTCACGTCGATGTTGGCCCAAACCACACCCAAAAAGGCCGTCAATAACAAAATCAGCACCACACGCAACACGTAGTGACGCCGCCGCCGACTGGCCACACGTAATTCCTTGGTATAGATCGCACCCAACCAATAACGGGGATGCCAAACCGAAGATGGATGCACAGAAAACGCCATAACGAACCTCCGCTCACTCACATCGAACCTGCCTGATCCATTTGAGATTCCAGGCCCACAGAATCAAGCCCGTGATACCATACAACAGCAATCCCAGCAGTCGCGTCCCAAAGAGATCGGCCCGCTGTAAACCGAATCCCATCAGAGCCAAGGGACGTCCCAGACTTTCAAACAGGGTATGAAAGACCAAAACACAGGCCAAGGTCGCCTCCACAGCAGCAGCCTCATGACCGAGACGCAAGGCCCAATGCATCCCCACGGTGATCAACCAACCCAAGGTCACGAGGGTCAAGGTCAGCCCCAGGCCAGCCCGCAGGAACAACCCTGGATCATTGAACATACGGTGGGCCATCACGATCCCATAACAGGCAGGCCCCACACACAAGGGCAACCACCCCGCCACATTACGCCAAAGTACGGCCTCGGCTTTCTGTCGCAGAATCGCCCCACTGCTCAGGGGAGTAGCCAACAAGACCAGCCAACTGCGTCCCTGTATCTCCCGGGTGATGGTGACCACCGCATCCAGAGCCAGACGCAGACACACCACCAACCACCAGACCATCATCGTCACACGATAGACCTTAACCACGCGGGCCTGGGCCGCACCACTGGCACTGAGCCAGGCCAGGGTCCCCATCGTTCCGGTCGTCAAGACGATCAACGGCAACTGACGGATCAGGTGATGCCCCCAGGACCGTCCCTGCAAATCGCGGCAGAGGATCGGGGCACGTTGGATGGTGGCCGCGTACGCGATCACCTGGCGAGAACGTCTCAATGCCCATAGTCGACCGATGGCGCGACGTCGCAGCACCAGGGCTGAAATTCCCAGCAAAAGGGACGTCGCCCCCAAGACCATGGCACAATGTCTGGGCCAAGGTAAGGCCCCTCCAAAAATACCGGGGTAATGAAATTCCAATTCCAACAACTTCTGCATGCCATAGGGACACCAGATAATCCACCAATCACTAAACTCCTCCTGCTCCATACCCCAACGTAAAATCAGGTCACAGGCCCCATAGGCCGCCAAGGTCACCAGTATCACAACGATCACCCCATGGTGCGATCGTTTGAACCATAGTGACATCCACAGGCTCAAGGCCCCCACCCACCCCGTGGCCACCATCATCACCAGTACGGACAGCCCCAGGTAAGACCAGGAAATCCCACCCCAGACCCGGATCGCAGCCAAGACCGGCAGACTCAACAGAATCAACCCCCAGGGCAACAAGAGGCCACTGCACCACTTGCCCCACACAATCTGCAGAGGACGCAGCGGACTACTCAACAGCACCGCCAATCCCTGCGAGCGTATCTCGGTGTTGAGACAGTGCCCCAAGACCACCACGGCCAGACCGTGACATACCGCAAATTGCAGCCAGACCAAACGATCGATCATCTGACGAGCCATCTGTGTGGTCAGGGTATGATCCCAGGTCGCCAAAGGACGTTGAATGGAAAGACTGATCCACAGCCCCAGGAACATCAGCAACATAAGCAAGACATACCCACTGCGAATCCAATAGGTTCGTCCCTGTCGCCCGAGCACGCGCAACTCTCTGATTAATACAGGACCAAAGAATCGCTCAATCCCTTGCCAAAGAGACTCACACCCCATCATTCCAATATTCCAATATTCCATCATTCCAGACTACAGTTCGCCTCGCGATAGCCGTCACGTCGTTCTAATTCACCAAACCCTGGGTCAACTGCAAGAAGGCGTCGTCCAGTTTGAGCTTCTGTGGTTCGATGGACACGATATCGATCTGTCCCTGGACCAGGGTCCGGGCCAGGATGCCATCGTTTTGATAACCGTCACCAAAGGTCACGTCCAGCAAATCGCCCTGGGCCAACACCTGCTCGACCTGCGGCAAGGCCCTTAAAAGCTCCTGGGCCTGGTCCGGATCTCCCTTGATGCGGATCTTGACCTTGCTGTTGAGACCCATACGTTGCACGATCTCGTCCATGGTCCCACTGAAGACCAGCTTGCCGTGTTCGATGATGCCCACGTGATCGCAGATCTCTTCCAACTCGCTGAGGATGTGGCTGGAGATCATGATGGTCTTGCCCATGCGTTTGAGTTCCCGCAGCAATTCGCGGATCTCGATACGGGCCCGTGGGTCCAGACCGCTGGCCGGTTCATCCAGGATCAGGACCTTGGGATCGTGAATCAGCACGCGGGCCAACCCCAGGCGTTGCTGCATCCCGCGTGACAGGCTGTCCACGGCAAAGGCCTTCTTACCTTCCAGGTTGGTCAGTTCCAGTACGCCCTCGACAATGCCCTTGCGTTTCTTGGGTTCGATGCCAAAGGCCGCGGCAAAAAACTCCAGGTACTCGAACACCTTGAGGTCGTCGTAGACGCCCATAAAGTCGGGCATGTAACCCACCACGCGACGAACGTGCTTGCCCTGTTTGGTGACATCCAGGCCATCGATGGTGGCCAGCCCGCTGCTCGGTTGTAACAGGGTTGCCAGGATCCGCATGGTGGTGGTCTTGCCCGCACCGTTGGGACCAATGAAGCCAAAGATGTCACCGGCCTTGATGGACAGGTCCAATTCGAACAGGGCCGCCAGACTGCCGTAATAACGGGTTAGTTTTTGAATTTCAATCATGTTCGCATTCCTCACTGAGGGTTGGGGAACACCACCATCCGCACAAAACTCAGGTGGTGGGTCTTCGCATCGGATTGTTGTAGTTGATAGGGAGTGGGCCCTTCGTCCAATTCCACACAGAGGACGGCCGCTCCCTGTTCCAGATAGGTCACCATGGATTGAGAACGCTGCTGGGCTCGGGCCGTGGAAAAGATCCGATTGATAGGCAAACGCCGTTGTCCCTGGCAGTTTCGGGCCAAACCCGACCATCCACTCAAGGGACCGATGGGCTTAGCCAAATCCAACCGCTCGCCGTCTTCGACCTCATCGAACCCCATCCCCCGTCCATCGGACAACAGCAAACAACCCCGCAGAACTCGGCGACCGGTTTGATTGGACAAGGTCAGGTGGATCTGATCATCATTCAAGGTCACTGACGCCTGTACTCCCACCGGCTCGCGAGCGTTCTCCATCTGCACAGACTGCATGGTCCAGATGTTAACGGGCAAGGAACCGATCCAGTTATTACCGTTGTGCTGGGAACAGTAGACGTGACGCTGGGCATAACCGCGTTGATAACGGTGTAACACGTCCTGAGTCGGTGACACGCCGGCGAACCATTGGTCTTCCTGCATCTGCTCGAACCGGTAATCGTCACTCTTGGGGGCAAAGATACCCGACAGATAGGTGGCACAGCCCTGGTTCTGTCCCTGGACTGCATCGATCACCGAAACCGTACGAATCTGTAGATCACCTGCACGCAAGGCCTGCACTCCGTAATAGGCACCGATGGTAAACAAGGCAATCCACCCCAGACTGGTCAACCAGGTCAGGGGTTGGCGATCCAACTTCTTGAGGATCAAGTAATCCACCGGCCCTAACAGGATGGCCAATAGGACCAACAGCAGCACCACCCAACCGATGTGCATGGGCCGTAGTTCCTCGATACCATAGAGATAGTCCAGGGTCTCACGCAAGCCCTGCTGGTCATTGAGCAACTCATATTGATGGGAACGGCGGGATTCGAGAATGACCTTCTCGGCCTCCTGCGGGTCCAATCCATGGAACTCCAGACTCCGTACGCAGGCCTGCGACTTGCCCACTACATCCTCGCTAAAGGCACGCCGCCGATGGGTTCGGGCGTCACTGGCCTGCTCCCCATCCAACAGGGCATTGATCAGCCCCAACCAGAGCCCCTCGCTCTGTTCGGACAATGAACCTGGGTCCACACCCACCATGCCCAGGCGTCCGAAACCCAACAGGCAAGAGGCATAAATCAAGGAGCCATGGGCAGACACACGATGCAACAGGGTGGCCCCCATACGGGTTTCCAAGGGATACCCAACCACGGTTTGCTCGCCCGACAAGGTCACATCCAGACTACTCAAGTCATCGGAGGCAATCTGGAGTTCCTGCAAGGCCCCCACGTTCACGGGCAACTGGCGAGCCAGGTCACTATGCGTATCAAAGGCATTGCGTCCCAACACGATCAACACCCGTCCCCCTTGACGTACCCAATCGACCATGGCTTGCAATTGCTCAGCGCGCAGAACCGAAAAGTCCGGATCATTCAAGATCAAGAGGTCCAACCCGTCGAAGCCCGTCCAGTCCCAGGGCACAACCTGAGGACGCTTTTCTTGAATGACGATCTTACCATTGGCCGTTTCGCGATTCGTTGTAGTCAAATGAGCCCAGGCCTGTTGAGGTAATCGTGACAGGCCCTGACTGCGTCGGCCCACCAGTCCCACGAACAGATCTTCCTGGTCCACAGGCAGCAAGATCTGGCTTTCATTACTGTAGTCCCAAAGCCCCAATTCCTCACGTAGGCGTGTACGTCCCTTGCGATCGGTCAACCGAATTTCCATCATCGAGGCGTTGTAGGCAATCCGCGTACTCAGTGACAGGTTCGTCGTCATGCCGGGAGTAAGGACCACGGGATGGGCCACATGCAACCGATGGTAGCTGTCCTGATCCACACTGATATGGATCACCCCGTCAAAGGGTTCGGTCAACTGCGTACTCAAGCCGAGTTCCAAGGGCGTCCAGTCCAGGGGACGATATCGCCCTCCCCAGCCGGGGAAGCAGGTCACCGTAAAGGGATTCTCCGACTCCGCTGTCACCGGTACGACTAGTAGAAGTACCAACAACATCCATATTAGGTTTCTCATTATCGATCCTCTTTAAAATAACCAGGTCTTCGGCTCCTTGCTGCGCAAGAAACCGCCACACATCTTTACCCTGTGTGGCAGTCTTCTGCTGTAGGCAGAGGGCTGTTCGCTGTCATAGTCGTAACTTACCATTGTAAACCCACCACTCGATTAACACCAGAATCAAGGCCAACCCGACGGCCCAGGGCCACAAGGGGATATTGGCCCGCTGCACGTCTCCGGCTTCGGCCTCCAGCAGATCCCCCCCGAACGCCATCTCGCGTTGGGGAGCGATCACGCTTTCCTGCATGCGTAAAAGATTCACGGGATAAATTCGTGACGTTTGATCCTTCAGAGTGAGTCGGTAAACACCGACATTCTCGGTGCCGGGGAAACGCAACGTTCCGGCAGCATCGGTTTGCAGGACCTGTTGGCTTCGATCCGGACTCGTAACGGTCACCTCCTGATGAGGGGCTATTCCCTGCACCAACAAGGTATCCCCACTGAGTAGTTGACGGCCTTGGGTCGCAACGGCTTGTGCCCCCAAGACGTCCAGGCAATTGTAACAAAACAGCACAAAGCCAGGATCAAAGGGCCAGTTACTCTCCAGGGGATCGAAGCCCACCCATACCACCGTGCGTGCCCCCTGCTGCTGCAAACCCACGGCCGGGCTCTGACTGAATTGAGCCAAGACCTGCACGTCACGCGGCAAGGTCACGGCCTGGGCCTGGGCCACAAAGAGATTGGCCAGGTTGACGTGACGTAACAGGGGATGATGGCTGTGCCAATCCACCAGCCATTGATTCTCAAGGATCACGTCGGACTCGACCTGCCAATCCCGGGGTGGCGGGCCAAAGATAACGAAGCGTCCGGTCGGCGGTACGTTTTCGACAGAACAACCCTCCAGGATTGTCACATCGTAATCCCAATCCATCACGCCGTTGAAATCTTCCGGTGACACTAAATCCAAACGGGCCAGGGGGCAATGACGCAAGGCCGATTCCAACAAGGCATTGCCCGCCGTGACCAGGGCCACGCGCAGGGGTTGGGGGGGATCGATCACGGCCCAGGCCTGATTATCAGCAGCCAAGGCATCCTGTGCCAGGTGACGGACCTCCAGCAATCCTCCAGCCGGACATTGGATCTGAATCTCCAAGGCCCCGGTTCCGGGCAGGCCTTCCTTCATCGGCTCCAAAGTCAAGGGGCGTATGGCTACGATATTATTGTCCAGGGCGACTTGAATATCGCAAGTCATGGCTTGAGTCCCGGTGTTGGCGACCTGTACAAAAACCGCCACCTGATCGGGCTCTTCAAAGGACCGCCGGGCCTGCAGGGCCGTGATGGCCACATTATCGCGAGTAGTCCCGATACAATGATAGGTCCAGGATTCTCCGGACAGATCCAATTGATTGACATCTTCAATGCGACCGTCACTGAACAGTGCCAGACTCGCCGTGGTTTCGCCGTTCTGGCCGGGTTGACTGTAGGCCCGGGCCACGGTCAGGGCCTCTTGCAAAGAGGTTCCGCGATCGCTGGGAGCGATGGCACGCACCGCACGCAGCAATTGCTCGCGGTTCGAGGTAAAATTACACATGACCTGGGCGTGATCGTCAAAGGCAATCACCATGGCCTGATCCGGCTGTTCCTGCCAGGCGAACAGGCTGCCACTCCGCAACGAGTCGATCACCGTCTGGGCCTGGACCTGGGCCGCGGCCAAACGATGCGCATGTCCCTCAACATCGCGAGCCGACATACTGGCCGACCGATCAATCAATAAGACCAAGCGTCGACCGGCTCCATCCCGTAACGACCAAATAGGCCCGGCCAAGGCCACCAAGACCGCCAACAGGGCCAGTAACTGTAAGAGCAACAGCAGATTGCGTCGCAGCCGTTGAAATGGGGCATTGACCTGCAGGTCCTGCACGGCCCGCTGCCATAGCAGCGTG
Source organism: Sedimentisphaerales bacterium (assembly GCA_963662565.2). Classification (GTDB taxonomy): domain Bacteria; phylum Planctomycetota; class Phycisphaerae; order Sedimentisphaerales; family Anaerobacaceae. Next base: position 100,536 of record CAXXXG010000017.1, read on the forward strand.
CTAGAGACCGTCTGATTCTGGCGTTTAAGCTTCAAAAAATAAAGCAACACCAGCGTGGGCACAGCCACAGCCGCAGCGATCAATCCGGTGATGGGGGTTAGCCATTCCATCTTATTTCAACAATCCATTTCGTCTTAACGTCTTCAACACCAACGGCTCAATGGCCTGATCCGTGGAGGTTCTGATATAGGTCGCCTGGTGGCGATGACAGGTGTCCTGGAGTTCCTGACAGTAAGCGGTAAGATTGCGTTGGTAGGCCGCCAGCAAGGCACGGGTGACCGTGACCTCGGCAATGTCACCGTCTTCGGTATCCAACAGACGCAGGTCACCACTAACCGTCGGTTGAATCTCTTGTGGGGCCAGGGTTTGAATCACGTAGAGGTCATGTCCCCGAGCCACCAGGCGTTTGAGACCGGAGGCATAGCCGTCCTTGAATAGGAAGTCCGAGATCAAGAGCACCACCCCCTTGCTGACAACCAGATTCTCCAAGGACTTGGCTGCCGCATCGAAAAGGGAGACTCCGTCACTGGGAACGCTTGTCAACATCTCGGTCAAGGCGGGCAGGTAGGCCCGCCCCCGCATATTGCGTAGAGGCGTATGCAGATGGTCACTGAAGCCACAGACCGTCACTCGGTTGTTATGCGTCAAACTGATATAGCCCAGGGCCGCGACCAGTTGCCGCGTGAATCGATGCTTGGCCTCATCGGGCCAGGCCATGGATGCACTGCAATCAAAGGCAAGGGTCACAGACAGATCCTGCTCTTCCAAAAACAGCTTGAGAAAAAGCTGATCCAGACGACCATAGATATTCCAATCCACAAAACGCAGGTCGTCACCGGCGACATAGGGCCGGTGATCGGCAAACTCCACGCTCTGACCGCGACGTTTGGAACGCCGCTCGCCCTGCAAGCGACTCAGCAGCATCTTGCGACTGGCCAGGTCCAGGGAGTCCAGACGGGCCATGAAGCCTGGATCGAGGAGATCAGTGAGTTTTGCTTGGTTTGTTTTCATAAACCACTTCGAACTTCGTCGTTAACTTTGTTCAACGGTTTTGGGAGTCTTCTCCACAATTTCATTGACCACATCATCGCAACTGAGTCCCTCGGCTTGTCCTTCGAAGTTGAGCAAGACTCGGTGACGCAGGGCCGGCAGAGCTGAGGTCTGGATGTCACTGAAGCTAATGTGGAAGCGTTCGTCCAAGAGGGCCCGTACCTTGGCGGCCAGCATCAGGGCCTGGACTCCACGCGGTGAGGAACCGTAGCGTACGAAACGGTTAACCCTATCCCCACTGAATTCGCCCTCGGGATGCGTGGCCAATACCAAACGAATGGCATAGTCCTGCACATGCGGAGCCACAGCCACCCGACGAGCCAGGTCTTGCAGCTTACGAATACCGGGACCATCCAGAACGGGCTGGGCCTTGGGGGTCACGGCCGTGGTGGTGCGATCCAGAATCGTGGCCAGTTCCTCCCGATTGCTGTAGGGCACCAGCAACTTGAAGAAAAAACGATCCAACTGAGCCTCGGGTAAGGGATAGGTGCCCTCCTGCTCGATGGGATTTTGCGTGGCCAGCACCATAAACGGCTCAGGCAAGGCGTGCATGGTCCCGCCGCTGGTGACCGAGTGTTCCTGCATGGCCTCGAGCATGGCGGACTGGGTCTTGGGTGTGGCCCGGTTGATCTCGTCGGCCAGGATCATCTGTCCAAAGACCGGCCCCTTTTGAAAGGTGAAGGTGCGGGCTCCGGTCTTGGGATCTTCCATGATGACGTTGGTGCCGATGATGTCCGCGGGCATGAGGTCCGGGGTAAACTGAATGCGTCGAAACTCCAGGCTCAAGGCGTCACTGAGGGTTCGCACCAGCAGGGTCTTGCCCAGGCCGGGGACACTTTCGAGCAGGACGTGTCCCCCACAAAACAGGCTGATCAGGACATCCTCGACGATGTCACCATGGCCCACCACGACCTTGGCGATCTCCTGACGTAAGCGATCGAAAGTCTGGCGAAAGTCCTGGCATTGCTCTTTGACTTGTTCTTGTTCACGTGTCATGGGTTGGGTCTCCCTTGAGAAGGATCATCGGGCCCTGGCCGTCCCCGGCGTTTGGCCCTGAGTAGTTGTTGAATATGAGAGGTCGCCTCGGATTCGGAAGGCTCTGCGGGCGTCGGTTCAGCCACCGGCGGCTTGGGCGTCGGCGAATCAGTGGCCACTGGAGGCGGGGTCACTTGAGACTCGGAGGGGGCCTCATAACGCTTTGCCATCACCTGCTTGACCTGTGGGCTGGAGAGCTGCTGTTTGAGATCTTGACGACGTTGACGCAGGCGACTCAAGGTAGGATCGTCCTGAACATCGTTACGACGCCGGGCCCATTGACGTAGATCCTGCCAGGCCGTAACGAGGTCCAAGGCCACGCGGCGTACGGCCACGTCCAACAGAAACAGGATCAGGAAAAGGATCAACAGAGGACGCGTCAGGGGCATATGGGTCTCGGGGATCTTAACCCCGCTCAAATCAAAGAGCGAGGCCGGCATGTCACTGAGAACCCGCCCCCCGGTCAAGGCCGCGACCTCGGTCAGCAAGGGCCGATTGTCTTGCAGATCTTGAAACTCCGGAGCAAAGGGCACGGTCACCACCGCACTGACTGGACGGGACTGGGCGTCATCGCCCGCTTGGGACACATTGACGATATAACTACCTGGAGCCGAGGCCTGAAACCGTCCTCGGTAACGTCCGGGCCCGATGGGATTGAGCATGAGGGTCTCGACCTCCATACTGGGGGCCAACACCTGGGCCGCCATGCGTGTGACACTCGGGGCGTCATGAACCTCGGCCTCGACCGTGACCTCGGTGCCCAGTCGTTCGGTCACCACCTCGATATCGGTGGGCTGCTGGGGTTTGGCGGCCCAGCGCACCACCTGCTGCCAGAACCCGGCAAAGCCGGACCACTGCAACCAGGCCGGGGCCCAGCGTCCGTCCGCCGAGGCCGTGAAGGCCACACAACGTCCCAACCCGGCCTGGCCCACGGCCAAGATGGGATCGGCCTGGTCGCTCTTGAGGACCACCTGGTTGAGCCCTCCCTTGGGAGCCGTCAGGACATATCCGTCAAGAGGGGGTAGCGTCCCCCCCACTCCCTTGAGGATCTCGCTGAGACCATAGTCAACCTGGGGCACGAAGTGACGTTCGACAATCATGGCCCGCCGCACAACCTGGGCCTCCTTGACAAAGATCTGCGGGATGCGGGCCGGATCGTTGACCTGATAGAACCGCCCTTTGGTCACCTGGGCCATGTATTTGAGCAGGTCGATATTGATATCGGCGCCAATGCCAACAGTGGAAACCGTGATGTCTTCAGCAGCCATCTGTTCGGCTAAACTGGCACATTGGGGCGGATCACTGGTCTGGCCGTCACTGAGGACAATGACATGCTTGACGCCCAACTGGACCTCACGCAAGGCCTCCAAGGCCATGAGCAAGGCCGGGCCCATGGTCGTTCCCCCGTTGGCTCCGATGCGACGCAGGGCGTTGAGGATCTCTTTTTTGTCGCCGACCTCAGTCAAGGGCACCAGCCATTCGCTACGGCCTTCGAATAGAATCGTCGCGGTCATGTCCTTATGACTGAGCAGACGCACCGCACCCATGGCAGCCGCCTTGGCCATCATCATCTTTGGCCCGGTCATGGAGCCGCTTCGATCCAAGACCAACACCAAGGCGCCCTTGGGCATCTGCTTTTTGTCGGGAGGGTCGAGTTCCACCGGGAGAATCTCGGCCACGGGCGAACCGATCCACCCCCCGGCCCCAAAGGACTCCGGGCCGCCGATCATGATCAAGCCACCGCCGAGGTCCGTGACATAACGTTGCAGCATTTCCTGTTGGGCATAGGTCAGGACGCTATTGTCCACATTGATCAAAACCAAGGCATCGATCCCCAGCAACGGGGCCAGATCCTGCGGCAGATTCGAGGCGGATTGCACCTGGATTTCCATGTCCCCATCGGATAGATATGCTGCGAGATTCGCGGCCGACAGACCATCGTTATCGACCAGAACAATGCGTCCCGGACCGCTGACCAGGACCATGGCCGTGGCCTTGTTGTTGGCCGTGACTCGATCGGCCTGGGGATTATCCGGGATAAACACAGCCTCGTAGGAGTAGGCCCCACTGCCGGCCACTTGATGGGATACCTGCATGGCATTGATCCCGGCCTGCAACTCAATGGATCGGGACAACTCCGGCCGGCCCGGGGCCAAGTCAATGGCGTGACCATTGACAAAGAGGTTCAGTTTGCCACGGACGGCGCGCGTGCTCTCCAAGACAAACCGCAGGGACACGGTCTCTTGCGGTCGGGCACGGGCCGGGGCCACCAGGCGTTTGAGGATCACCTCGCGATCGTAACGATAGGTCAAGGGCAGTACGTCGATGGGGATACCGTTGGTGGCCGCCACTTGGGCGGCCCGCCGCAGATCACCGGTGGTTTGATTGCCCTCAGTGGCCAGGACCAAACGCACGGGTGTATCAGGTGGGGCAATGGCCATGGCCATCTCGATGCCCGCATCCAAACGGGTCTGATGTCCCTGCAAGGAGGCGTTGCGACGTACCAGGTCGTCACTGATTGAGGGTAGGCTGCTGATGCTGGCGGCTTCGGCTACATCCACCAAGGCAAACTGGGCCTCAACCGGCTTGTTCTCCATGGCCTGTCCCAGCCAGTCCAGGGCCTGCTCTTGCCGTTCAGCCGGGATGGACTGACTACGATCCAAGACCGCAATCACGGCTAGATTCTCGTTGCGATCCACACGACACAAGCGAGCCAATAACAGGGTTAAGACCAACAGGACCAAACAACGCAAAATGATCGCCGTCCACTGACGCACCGGTCCCAGGCTCTGCATGCGGCGTTGGCCCAACCAGACTACGGGGACACAAAGCAGCAACAGCACCAGCCAGGCGGGTTGTATGAGAGTCCATTGGGATATCAAACTCGGATTGTTCATGGATTCGATGATGGCTCGGATGCCGAGGTGTCCTCTGTGTCATGCCCCTGTTGTAACTGACCGAAATAGCCCTTGACCGCAGCTTCATATTTCTTGGGAATGCGATGATCCTCCACGGCCTCGGCCGCTTGTTGGGCCGCTTCGGTCGCCACCTGTTGCAGAGCCCGTTGGGCCTGTCCCTTGACATTCTGTCCCTGGAAATACCAACTAGCCACCACAGGACCGTCCTGCGTCTTGCTTTGAGACTGGGTCTTCTGATAGGTTACGGGCTCATCCTCGGGAACGTTAAATCCACTGGCGATCCCCAGGCCAATGCCCTCTTGTTCCATATCCGAGGGAGTCACCATCCCCATAGCCATCCCTTGTCCTTGTCCCATATACTGTCCCATGGCATTGATACTCTGACGGAGCTGGGCCAGCATGGCGGCACTCATGGCCCCCTGCTGGGCAAAGGCATCCATCTGGTCCAAGGCCTCGATCATCTGCGAGAGGTCACCCCCTCCGCCACCTGACGCCGCTCCCATAGCCTGAGCCAGTTGCGACGCCGAGGCCATGGCCGATTGATTGGCCGCCATCTTCTCCAGCATCTTTTCGATCTGTGAAGCTGATAATCCGGCCTGTTGCATGGCTTGACGGGCCTTGTCCGGGGACATCTGGGCCAATTCGGGATTCAATCCCATCTGGGCCAGTTCCTCTCCCAGACGTTCCTGACGTTGCTGGGTCAATTGATCGAGCTGACGGGCCAAATCCTGAAGTTGTTGTTCCAGTTGACGGCGTTGGTCTGGGGACAACTGTCCCTGGTTGAGCTGCTGTTGGAGCTGGCGTGTCAACGCGGCAGCCTGGCTGAACTTGCCCTGGGCCAGGGCCATAGAGAGTTGCTGACTCAAGGCCTGGGGCGTACCTTTGAGTTGACGCAGGACCTGCTTGAGTTGATCCAAGGCTTGGCGATCCTGGTTGGACTTCTGCTGCAGCTTTTGGCTCATGTCACCCATGGCACGAATGGCGTGACGTCGAGCCTGATTGGGATCGGCCTGTTGCAGGGCGGCATTCAATTCAGCGAGGTCTTCCTCTAAACCTGCACGATCCAATTGTTGGGCTTGCGCCTTTATTACGGAGGCGGTATTGCGAATGTCGGCCTGGACCTGGGCTTGCTGATTCTGTTGGCGGTCCTGTTGTTGTTGCTCGCGCAAGCGTCCGAGCCAATCCTGTTGCGGCAGGAATCCATAGAGCCCTCCGACCATCAACCATACCAGCAGAACACCCCTCCACTGACGTCCCGGGGCAATCCGAATCCGCTCCTTAGGGACCACCTGTTCTAGATGCGGGAGGGCCTCCTGATAGGCATTATCCACAAAGGGATCCTGCCTCTGGGCCAGGGTCAGTAGCGTGACACAACGTTCCTTTAAATTGAATCGTTCATCCAGCAGCAAAGCGGCCTGCGTTAAAGTAGGAAACTTGAATCCCCACCACACCACCACACCCACCAGTGATGCCATCCCCAAAACGATGGCCCCCGTCACGTTCAACAGCGGGATGGCAAACAACCGCAGGCTACAGACCACCCCCACCCCCACGCCCCCCAAGACCACTCCCAAGACGCCTAAATGGCCTAAAAATAAATGGATGGCCCAACGCCAGCGAGCCTGTGACAATTTGCGATGTAGGGTATCTTTTCGCACAAAGGTTCCTTAGCTAATCATGTCTAAAGAGTTAGACGTTTTACTCGGCCAAGTGTTACTATTCTTTTGCATTTCCGCTCGTTCACCATACCCCATCTTAAGAGTAAATTCCACTGGAATCCCCGGTGAATCCCCACGCAATTTACCGCTTGACGGCCGGATTTCGTCATGACATAGTATGAATCCAAGCAATGATCTGGTTCTACTAAAGGAGCGACTATGAAACGATTCAAGATCTTTGGGGGTTGTGTGTGTTTTTTCTGCACAACCTGCCTATGGAACACAACACTGGCCAAACAAACTTCGGAATCCGACCAGATTGAGCAAAACGCCCGCGATATCGCCGAGCTCAAGAAACAGATGGAGCACACCACCCAACATCTCAAATACGAAGGTTACATGCGTTCGGGATTTGGAATCAACGGTTATAAAAACTCTATGACAGCCTTTCAGGCCCCGTCCTCACCGGCGAAGTATCGACTGGGCAATGAAGCCGAGACCTTCCTGGAAATGATTTTTCTAACCGACACCCCGAAAGAAGTGACTCAAAGTGACAGAGTCACCTTCGACACCCAGGTCCGTCTGGCCTTGAGTGTCCCCCACTCCAGTACCAACACCAGCGAAACCGAGACTTCCCTGCGAGAGACCTTCGGGGTCGTCGGTGGTTTGTTCACCACACAGCCCAAGGCTAAGTTGTGGGCCGGTCAGCGGTTCTATTCCCGTTACGACATCAATATCAATGACTTCTTTTATCGTGACATGAGTGGTTTCGGTGGCGGTGTCGAGGGGATCGAGGTCTGGGATGGCCGGGCACAGCTGTCCCTGGCCTGGCTGGGCGGTTCGGTGGACCGCCTGCGTCCTTCGGGTTCGGCCTATGATAGGGATAGCTACCACCTCAACATGAACACCCTGGACCTGGGACTCTCCAACATTGAATGTCTCGATGGTGAACTGAGCCTGTTCGCCTCATTGTCCGACTTTAAAGGAGATGTGGTCACGGAATCCGATAGCGACGACATCACCCTAACAGACAGTACAGGCTGGGCCGGATCCTTGATCCACCAGACGTCACTCTCCCCCAAGGTCACCCATACCTTTGCCGCTCAATACGGCCAAGGCGCGGCTTCCAACTTCCGCTCTTTGATGGTGGTCCCTACAGGAATGACCATCAATGGCGACACCACGGTAGACGTGGACGATTGGAAACGCTGGCGACTGGTAGACAGTGTCCTCTATGACATCGCCGATCCTCTTACGTTGATGACCCTGTTGGTCTATGAAGAAGGCGACTATGGCCTAGCTGGCGACTCAGCGACCCGTTGGTTATCGGCGGGCATTCGTCCCATCTACCATATCGACCGCTATCGTTCATTGGCCCTTGAATTCGGAGCGGACTATACCGATAACGACCAGGGCGTCTGCGGCACCCTTTATAAAGTCACCCTTGCCCCGCAAATCACTCCAGAAACCAGTTTCCTCAGTCGCCCCGCTCTGCGTGCCTTTGTCACCTATGCCTGGTGGACCCATGGCTTTGAGGGCCAGGTAGGCGGTTCGGACTATGCCAACAGCTCTGATGGGCTCTCCTTCGGACTTCAACTGGAAACCTGGTGGTAATGATTTTGGGACTTAGTTCCTGAATATCCAACTTTCTTAAAATAAGCACAACTCGTCATAAAGGCCTATCCGAGCGAGGATGGGCCTTTTTTTCGATTTCAAATTGCATCTCCATTTTCCCTCACAAAGCCACTGAAGCCCCCGCCTCAGGTTGACGATCTTTATTTGGTTGATTTAGGAATATTTCCTATATTTTTATCGACCCCTAATCTTAGCGATCAAAAACGAGGAGTGATTGTTCGAACCATCAAATCATCAACCTCAATTCTAGATGAGTGAGAAGGGTTGTTTGTCATAAAGAGTTGTTTGGTGAATATGCTAAAAAAATGGGCTATTTTCGGAGCAGTACTGTTAACACTCGGCCTGAGTGCCCTGGTTTCGGTCTATGGCTGGAAAGACAGCTTTTCCTTCAAACCCCTCTTACACCTCTTGGGACAAGGCAATCACCTGGATCTGGTTTCCGCACAAAATCCGCAATGGGCCAACCCCGACCTGTCCGATCCCAACCTACTGAACACGCTCTCACAACGCTCGGCCGAGGAACAACAGCGTCGTCTACAAGCCAATATGCATTTCCTCATCGTCAATGCCCCGGAAGATTCCCAACTGGCCGAGGCCCTCTATGGTGAAAATTGGCAGGCCGAAGTCGAGGCTTATAAAAAGAAGCTGGCCCAACAAGAAACACTCTCCACCTGGTCGACCGTACTGACCCTGCTAGGCCTGATCACTGTCATGACCACCTCCTTAACGGGATTGGCCCATGGTCTGGCCCGACAGATTAAACAATTGAGGGCTGAAACTGAAGACCAAGACGAACAAGAGGATAGCGAAGAGGACGTCGAGGCCGAGGCCCCCAGCGAAGAGCCCGCTCACACCACTGAAGTCGTCAAGACATCCGAAAAACCAGAACAGCGCGGACGTCTGGTGGATCCGGATCAACCGGCCAGTCCGCCACCTCCACGCCCCAAGGTAGGATTGGACCCTGCGGCGGAATACCGTAGCCCGGAGAGCGGCAGTATCGACAAACCCACTTTTCGACGGAACTATCCTTCAGTGGACTACGGCTTCGCTCACCAAAACTTTGACGAAGAGCAGGTTGAAAACCTCTTATCGGACGAATCATCAGTCCCCCCGGAAAAACGACTGCAACAACAGTTCGCACTCAAGCGACCTTCGGACAATCCCAAGGCGGCGTCCAGCGTTGATGTTCAAACTGATCTTCAGGCACAAACCGCAGCCCTCGCCGCCCAGGTGGCGGAGTTGAGCCAACAAAATCAGTCCCAAAAACAATCTAAAGACGACTCCGAACCGGTCAATGACGCCCTGAAAAACCTCAGTGAACAGATCTCAGCCATTCGGACCTTTGCTGCCACCCAACAGGACCGGGTGGAAAAACTGCAAAGTGGCTACGACTGGAATATCATCCGCACCTTCTGTTTACGAATCATCCGTTGCATCGACAACCTGGAAAGCCGTATCATCACGCAGGAAGAAGAGGGTCAGGACATCGACAATCTGACCGATGTACGCGACGAGCTCATCTTTGCCCTGGAATCCAGTGGCGTCGAGCAATATGAATTGGATATTAACAGCCCCTTCCGCGGCCAGGAACGTCGCGCCGAGGCGGTCAAGGACAAAGAGCCCTGCCCGTCCGAGGATCTCAAGGGCTGTATTGCCGCGGTGATTACCCCCGGCTATCAATATGTGATTGATGAAGACAATATGCGTGTCGTTCGCATGGCACGTGTAAAACTGTATGACTAGCCCCAGGGAGGGGACAGAATGAGGCATTTATTATGAGGAACATAGCAGGTATCGACCTTGGAACCACGTATTCGGCGTTGGCCATTCTCAACAGCCTGGGCAAGCCCCAGATCATGCCCAACACCGATGGAGAACGGCTGACCCCCTCGGCCATCTTCTTCGACGAAGAGGACGCAGAGGTCATCCGCGTCGGTATTGAGGCCATTAACTCGCGCCACATCAACCCCGACCGTGCCGTGCGTTGGATCAAACGTCACATGGGTGAGGATTTCATCAAGACCATCGACGGTCGCGATTGGACTCCCACCGAGCTATCCGCCTTGATCCTGATGAAACTCAAGCAGGATGCCGAGAACGTCACCGGCAAGGTCCATGACGTGGTCATCTCCGTACCGGCTCACTTCGACGAGGTCCGCCGTAAGGCCACCATGGAAGCGGGCTCGCTGATTGGCTTGAACGTCGTGGGTATCGTCAACGAACCCGTGGCTGCGGCCCTCTACTACGCGACCAGCCATGAAGTCAACGGCAAGGTGCTGGTCTATGACCTCGGTGGGGGTACTTTCGACGTCACCATCATGGATGTCAAGGGTCATCAGATGGATATTGTCTGCTCCCACGGCGACCACAAGCTCGGTGGTGTCGATTTCGATCAGGCCGTACTCAAGCTGTTGGAACAGGCCTATCGTGAACACTACAACGAAGAGCTCTTAACCACCGATGAAGATCGGGCCAAATACGAAGACGAGGCCGAAGACATCAAGCGAACCCTGTCTCGCCGCCCTGCCGCCAAGAAGATGCTCTATGGCCCGGCCGGTAGCCTCAAGGTCGAGATCACCCGTGAGATGTTCGAAGAAGCCATTGCCCCTTGGCTGGCTCGTACCGACATTCTCGTGGAAGTAGCCTTGGAAGAAGCCAAGCTCAAACCCGAAGATATCGACGAGGTCCTGTTGGTCGGAGGCAGTACCCGCGTACCGGCCGTGCGTGCCCGTCTGGAAAAACTCTTCGGCCACGAGCCCAAGACCGCGGTTAACGTGGACGAATGCGTGGCCCTGGGTGCCGCCATTCATGCCGGCCTGACCGTGTTGCGGGAAAATCCCGATGAAGTCGATGCCGGACTAGTCGGTGGACTCGGTGACGTGCAGTTGACCGATGTCTGCAACCATAGTTATGGCACCATCTGTGCCCCGATCGACCGCGAGAGCGGACGTCGCGTGATTCAGAACCGCATCATCCTCAAGAAGAACACCTCTCTTCCCTGCGAGGAGACCCAAACGTTCTATACCATGCGTGAAGGTCAGACCGAACTGGCCGTAACCGTGACTCAGGGTGAAGATTCCGATCCGGAATACGTCAACAAGATCGCCACCTATAAGTTCGAACTCCCGCCTGGACGGGCTGCTCAACAACCGGTCAAGGTGACCTACAGCTACGACGTCAACCAACGCATGCATTGTCGTTTTGAAGACGTCGAATCCGGCAAGGTCTTGGAGGTCGACTTCTCGGTGGATAGCCAAGGTAATCTGAAGGATGGGGCGCCCGCCGAACAAATGGAAGAATTGAAAGTGAATTAAAACCACGGATGTTATGAGTGCACAGGAACTTAAAACACGACCGCAACAACTCCATTGCAGTGTCCACATGGACCAACAGACCGAGGATTCCGTTGAGACCTCCTGGTTTGTGGTGGAAATCTGCGGTTCGATTCTGAGTTCCGGAGAACGCCGTAACGCCATTCTCAAGGTCACCATCGACGATGTCACCGACGGCATTGCCAAGATCCAACCGGTCCTGGAGAAACGCCGTCGTCGTGGACTGGCCCAGGCCCCGGTCTTTTCTCATCAGAGCATCCTAGGCGAGATCGATGGCGAAACCAGTATCGAGGACTGGACCACCGTCGCCCGACTCGAATGTGACTGGCTGCTCTTTGCCCGCAAGGGACGCCGCAGTTTGCTGTTCCAAGTCGAGATCATCTCCAGTCCGGACAACACCGTCCTCAGTAGCGTACGCTATCTGTTGGACTACCAAAATCCGAAATTCGGTTACGTAGACATCAAAGAAAACCTGCAACAGGCTCGCGTGCTCGGACTAGGACTCTCTGCCGGACTGGCCTGTAATGACATGCGGTACAACGACCGTCAGGTGGGTCTGATGCGGGGTTGGGCCCTGGCCGACATCAAGTTGCAGTCCGTGTCCCTCAAGAGCAAACGCAACTTTGAAAAGTCCTTTCAGAAGATGCTCAAGATGGTACACAAACATGGGCAAGTCCCGCTCAAGGCCGTTAGCAAAAAGCTGGCCGAGATCGCACCGCCTGCTATTCGCTACGACGTGCTCCAATTGACCCTGGAACTCTTGAGCTTCTCCCCCTTGATCGACGTGGAACAACTGCGTCAACTCAACGACGTCGCCACCTGGCTCGAAGTGGATGGCGATCGTTTCCGCACCATGCTCTCCAAGGTCCTGCCGGTGGCTCAACACACCGTGGTCGATACCGGCGTCCTGCTCGGGATCACCGAAGAGATGAGCCCCAAACAGATCCGTCAGCAACTCAACAAAGAATACGCCAAGTGGAACTCCCGCGTCACCAACCCCGACCCCAAGATCAAGGCCCAAGCCGATCAAATGCTGGAACTCATCGCCGCCACCCGCGCTCAGTATGAGTAATTAGTCCAGCATCAGGTGGTAAATCCAGGCACCTGGGACAAACAGTCCGATTCCCCAGCTGACCAGATTCGCGCTATAGGAAATGGCTAAGGCTTGCCATGTCTTGAGAGGCTTGAGTAAGACCCAATAGATTGCCGCTTCGATCAGGGGAATCAATAGCGTTTCCTTCAAGAGGTCATGCTCCTGCAAATAACGAAGCCAATAAGGAGCGGACTCCCCCATGATCGCGGTGACCACAAACGGCAGCCCCACAAAAAACGGATGCGTCGCTACCTGACAAAGAATCCCAACCCAAACTGCCCTTTTCAGTGGTTTGTCAAAGGCCAGGCGTGACCACAACAGCACCACAGGAAGTTCCAATAGATTGGTCACCAAAAAGTAGTAGAGATAAACGACGAACAAGACCTCGTAATGCAAAACCCTACCTCCAAAACAATCAACTCACCCAACAAACTATAAACGAAGACATCCCTGCAATACGGCACCTAGGCCAGGTCCTCCATTCTCTTCCATGAGCATCTGTGATTATACCCTTCAACGGACAGGTTACAAGCAAGGAATCATCTGGGACGCAAACAACCAACAATGACACTTCCTGGTACCCACATACAAAAAGCCTGTGTCAATCGATGATAGTTCCCGATAACATACTCTTTTCAGCCTTCAAAGTGGCCTATACTCTCTAGTTTTCTGCGGATTTCCACTTTGCATTATGAATACGTGCTTGGGATCTCTTCGCCATGATCCATAATATACACATCGTATTACGTGATTATGAACACGACTTGAACGGTATTGATCGGAGCTAGCAATGGATGACACAATTACAATCGGGCAGAAAATTGGATTTGCGATGGTAATCGTGTTTGTATTGGCATTGAGTTCGTCGCCATTTTTGAGCACCAGCCAAGCTTCAAATGGAGAGTCATCCAGT